>JBKQOZ010000009.1:0-128447 GCA_052326345.1 Steroidobacteraceae bacterium
CCCGCGGCCACGGTATCGCCGTTCATCCCCAAGCACATGGAACAGCCCGATTCGCGCCACTCGGCACCGGCGTCCTGGAAAATCTGTGCGAGACCTAGGGTCTCGGCATCCCGCTTGATCTGTTGCGAACCGGGCACGATGAGCAGTTTCACGCCGGCCGCGACCTTGCGACCCTTGAGGATCCGCGCGGCCGCCTGCAAGTCTTCCAGTCGGCCGTTCGTGCAGCTGCCGATGAACACGACGTCGATGCGCTTGCCCAACATGGCATCGCCGCCGTGGAATCCCATGTAGCCGAGGGCCTTGTCGTAGACGGCGTTAGCGGGGGCGCCCGCCGATGCAGGGCCGGCCGTCGCGCCGCCGGAGGCCTGCGGGATCGTGGCCGTAATGGGTACGACCATTCCAGGATTCGTGCCGAAGGTGATCATGGGCTCGAGCGTCGACGCATCGATGTCAATGGACGCATCGAAGGCTGCGCCAGGGTCGCTGACGAGTGTTCGCCAGCGTGCGACCGCAGCATCCCAAGCCGCGCCCTTGGGCGCGCGTGGTTTGTTCTTCAGATACTCGAAAGTCTTCTCGTCGGGCGCAATCATTCCGGCGCGCGCGCCCGCCTCGATGGACATGTTGCAGATCGTCATTCGCTCATCCATGGAGAGGCCGCGAATGGTCGAGCCGCGGTATTCGAAGACATGGCCGGTTCCGCCGGAAACGCCGATCCGGCCGATGATGCTCAAGATCAGGTCTTTGGCGGCCACCCCGGGCCGTAACTTGCCTTCCACGTTGACGGCAAAAGTCTTCGGCTTGGCCTGCAGAAGACACTGGGTCGCAAACACGTGGCCGACTTCCGTACTGCCGATACCGAAGGCAAGGGCGCCGAACGCGCCATGCGTGCTGGTATGACTGTCGCCGCAGACGATGGTCATGCCGGGCTGGGTGCACCCGAGCTCCGGGCTGATGACGTGTACGATACCGCGGCGCGCGTCGCGCATGCCGAACAATTCGACACCGAACTCGGCGGCGTTGCGCTCGAGCTGACGCACTTGCCGAGCGGCCGCATCGACCTTGATCGGCACATTGCCGAAGACCTGTTCACTGCGGGTGGGCGTCGAGTGGTCCATGGTCGCCAACGTTCGATCGGGACGCCGCACCGGCAGGCCCAGCGACTTCAAGACGCTGAATGCCTGCGGCGAGGTGACTTCGTGGATGAGATGCAAATCGATGTAGAGAACGGCCGGCGCATCGGCCGTCTCCGGCACCACTTCGTGTGCGGTCCAGACCTTGTCGAATAGCGTGCGAGCGCTCATGACTCGCCGCTACGCTTTGCCGGATTCCAACCAGGGCATGCGGGCACGCAGCTTGGCGCCGACTTTTTCGATCGAATGCGCAAGATCCGCCTTGAGCAGTTTGGAATACTTGCGCCGGCCCGTCTTGGTCTCCGAAATCCATTGGCGAGCGAATTTGCCCTGTTGAATCTCGGTCAGGATCTTTTTCATTTCTTTTTTGGTGCCCTTGTTGACGATGCGCGGTCCGCGCGTCAGGTCGCCGTACTTGGCCGTCTCGCTGATGAAGCGGTGCATCTTGGTGATGCCGCCCTCGTGCAACAGGTCGACGATCAGCTTCAGCTCGTGCAAGCACTCATAGTAAGCGACCGCCGGCTGGTATCCCGCTTCGACCAGGGTTTCGTAGCCCTTTACGACGAGCTCCGTGGCGCCGCCGCACAGCACGGCCTGCTCGCCGAACAAATCCGTTTCGGTTTCCTCGGCGAAGGTCGTCTCGAGCACGCCGCCGCGCGTGCCGCCGATACCATCGGCGTAGGCCAGCGCCTTGGCTTTGGCATGTCTGGACGGATTCTGCGCAACCGCGATCAGGCACGGAACGCCGCGGCCCTGTTGGTACTGGCGGCGCACCAAATCTCCGGGACCTTTGGGAGCGATCAGTACCACGTCCAAATCCTTGCGCGGCTTGATCTGCTTGAAGTGCACGTTGAAGCCGTGGGCGAACAGCAGCGTCGCGCCTTTCTCGATCACCGGCTTCAATTCCTGGTAGAGCGCCTTTTGCGTCATGTCGGGAACCAGCATCGCCACCAGCTGCGCACCCTTGACCGCCGCCTTGGGCTCCATCACTTTGAGGCCGTCTTTCTTGGCCTTGTTCCAGCTGTCGCCCTTGCGTACGCCGACCACGACGTCGAACCCGCTGTCGTGCAAATTCAGCGCATGCGCACGACCCTGGCTGCCGTAGCCTAAAATGGCGATGCGCACTGCGCGCAGCGCTTTCTTGTCGACGTCCTTTTGCGAATATAAATGCATGTAATGCTCCGTGAAAGTAGCCGTAAATAGCAACACAGAATCTCTTATCATGCAAGGCCCGCGGCGACTCGCGCCGTGCTGCAAGGACTTGTAATTCATGACCGTCGAAGGCACCGCTTCAGTTCCGCTGTGGCTCCTGTACGAGGATGACATCGATGCCTGGCGCGCGAGCCAACCGGCGAGCATCGCGAACTGGCTTTGCGAACAAAATTTCAGGGGCGAAAAGCATCGGGTGGCGCTGCTGCCCGATGCCGCCGGCGCCTTGGCTCTGGCCGTGGGCGGTCTGGGCAAACGCCAGGGCGAGCTGTCGCTGTGGCACGCGGCCGGATTTGCGGAGCGCCTGCCGCCGCGCCGTTTTCGGCTGGCGCAGAGCTGGAGCGGCGCCGAGGCCACGCAGCTGTGTCTGGGATTCGCCTACGGAGCGTATCGGTTCGACCGCTACCGGGCGGTCAAGGCGGAGCGCGCGCCGAGCATCGAGCCGCCGGTCAATGCCGATGTGCGCTTCGCCTCGCTCGCGGCCGAGGCGCTCGCGATGGCGCGCGACTGGATCAATACGCCCGCTTCGGATTTCGGGCCGAGCGATCTCGCGGCGGCCGCCCGTGCGCTCGCGATGCGCCACCAGGCGGGCTTCCGGGAATGGGTGGGGGAGGAGCTGCGCAGCGCGAATTTTCCCGCCATTCATGCCGTCGGGCGCGCGAGCGCGGATGCGCCGCGGCTGATCGAGATTCGCTGGGCGCCGCCCCGCGCGGCGAAACTGCCGCGCATTGCCCTGATCGGCAAGGGCGTTTGCTTCGACAGCGGCGGCCTGGACATCAAGCCGATCGCCGGCATGGCGTTGATGAAGAAGGACATGGGCGGCGCCGCGGTCGCGCTCGCGCACATGCTCATGAGCACAAAGGTCCGTGCCGAGCTGCACGTGCTGATCCCGGCCGTGGAGAATTCGATCAGCGGCAGCGCCTATCGGCCCGGCGGTGTGCTCGCCACGCGCAAGGGCCTGACCGTCGAGGTGGGCAACACCGACGCCGAAGGACGCCTGGTGCTGTGCGATGCGCTGGCGCTGGCGGACGCCGAGCGCCCCGATCTGATCATCGATTTCGCGACGCTCACCGGCGCCGCGCGCGTCGCTCTGGGGCCGGAGTTGCCGGCGCTGTTCGGCAGCGATGAGCGGCTCGTCGCGGAGCTCGCGCGCACCTGCGCCGCCGCACATGATCCGCTGTGGCCCATGCCGCTGTGGATGGGCTACGACGACGAGCTCGGCAGCAAGGTGGCGGACCTCAGCAACGTCGCGGCATCGGCTTTCGCCGGCGCGATCTTCGGTGCGCTGTTCCTCAAGCGCTTCGTCACCGAAACGGCCCACTGGCTGCACATCGATCTTTACGGCTGGAACGCGAAGGAGCGTCCGGGCCGCGGTGTCGGTGCAGAGGCGCAAGCGATGCGCGGAGTGTATTGTTATTTGCTCGAGCGCTACGGCACGGAGTGACTGTGAAGAAGAAAATCGATTCCCGCCATTATTCAAGGACGGTGGTGGACGGCGTCAAACAAGCCCCCGCCCGCGCGATGCTTCATGCGGTGGGCTTCAGCGACGCCGACTTCACCAAGCCGCAGGTCGGCATCGCCTCGACCTGGAGCAACCTGACTCCTTGCAACATGCACATCGATGAGCTCGCGCGGCTGGCCGCGGCCGGCGTCGAAGCCGCGGGCGCAAAGGCCCTGACCTTCAATACCATCACCGTCTCGGACGGCATCTCGATGGGCACGCCGGGCATGCGCTATTCGCTGGTGTCGCGCGAGGTGATTGCCGATTCGATCGAAACGGTGGTCGGCGCCCAGGGCTTCGACGGCGTGGTGGCCATCGGCGGTTGCGACAAGAACATGCCGGGGTGTTTGATCGCACTGGCGCGCCTCGACCGGCCCGCGGTCTTCGTGTACGGCGGCACCATCCGGCCCGGGACGGACAAACGCGACATTGTGTCGGTGTTCGAGGCGGTCGGCGGCTATGCCAGGGGCACGGTCTCGGAACATGAGCTCAAGTTCGTCGAGCGCACGGCGATTCCCGGACCCGGCTCTTGCGCTGGGATGTACACGGCGAACACCATGGCATCGGCCATCGAGGCGCTGGGCATGAGCCTGCCGAACAGTTCGGCTCAAGACGCCGTCTCGAACCAGAAGCGCGAGGACTGCACGCGCGCCGGCGGTGCGGTCGTGGAATTGATCAAGCGTGGGATCCGGCCCCGGCAGATCATGACCCGCAGGGCCTTCGAGAACGCGATCACCGTCTGCATTGCGCTCGGCGGCTCGACCAACGCCGTGCTGCACTTGCTGGCGATGGCCGCGTCAGCAAATGTCAAATTGGCGCTGGATGACTTCACGCGCATCGGCAAGCGGGTGCCGGTGCTGGCGGATCTGCGCCCCAGCGGCCGGTTCTCGATGTCCGAGCTGGTGGCGATCGGCGGCATCCAGCCGCTGATGAAAACGCTGCTCGAGGCCGGTTTGCTGCACGGCGACTGTGTGACCGTGACCGGCGCCAGCCTGGCGGACAACCTGCGCGACGTCGCGCCGTACGCGGACGGTCAGCAGATCATCCGGCCGATGAGCGACCCCATCAAAAAGGACAGCCATTTGGTGGTCCTCTACGGCAATCTCGCGCCGGATGGCGCCGTCGCCAAGATTACCGGTAAGGAAGGGCTGCGCTTCACCGGCAAGGCGCGCGTGTTCGACTCCGAGGAGGCCTCGCTCAAGGGCATTCTCGGGGGCCGGGTGAGGGCCGGCGATGTGGTCGTGATTCGCTACGAGGGGCCGAAAGGGGGCCCTGGAATGCGCGAAATGCTGAGTCCGACGGGCGCCATCGTCGGCAAGGGCCTGGGGCAATCGGTCGCGCTGATCACCGATGGCCGGTTTTCGGGCGGCAGCCACGGGTTCGTGGTCGGGCACGTATCGCCGGAGGCGGCGCTCGGCGGGCCGCTGGCCCTCATCCGGACCGGTGATGCGATCACCATTGATGCAGAGCGTCGTGAAATCACGCTGCACGTCGGCGCCGCTGAACTGAAGCGCCGGCGCAGGAGTTGGACCGCGCCGCGACCCTATGCACGGCGCGGCGCGCTGGCAAAGTACGCTAGGCAAGTGAGCAGTGCATCCTTGGGCGCGGTGACGGACTTGGAGTGAAGCGCGGCCGCGATTTCGCGCTTGCAGTGCGGGCGGGATATGTGTCAGGCTCTTTATTCGCTGTACGGGTACTCGAAGGGACGCTGCTGGACAATAAGGGCGCGGGTATCCGCGACGCATGGCGTACGCACGGCGCGGGTAGTGCTTAAGGCGTATGGCGCAGCAGTACTATAAGGGGCAGGGTCGCAAGCTGACTTATGTATACTTTCGAAGAGCCATCACTATTTTCGGGCAGGCGGGGGGCGGCTCTCATCGCCGTCATCCTGCTCCATGTCGTCATCGTATGGGCTTTTTACACCGGACTGGCTGGCAAGCTCGTACAAAAGATCATTCCGCCGGTGGAGATCGCGCAGATCGACAAGCCCAAAGATGTCGACAAGCCGCCGCCGCCGCCGCCCAAGCTCGAAGAAATTAAGCCGTACGTCCCGCCCCCGGAATTCGTCGATATCCAGGCCCCGCAGCAAGAGACTACGGCGATCACCCAGACCACCCAGGTCCAAGCGCCGGCACCCGTGGTGCATGCCGCGCCGCCGCCGATACCCGGCACACCGCCGCGCATGGATCCGAAGCATCCGCTGAAGATCGGCGAAGAATGGTATCCCGACGCGTCGAAGCGCGCGAACGAAGAGGGCCGTTGCGTCGTGCAGATGACCGTTGCGGCCGACGGGCACGTTGCCTCCGAGACGATTCAGACGAGCAGCGGCTTTCCCCGATTGGATGAGGCGTGCCTGAAAGCGGTGCACGGACAGCGCATGTTGCCGGCCACCGAAGCGGGCAAGCCTGTGGAGAAGACGGTGTCCATACCTATTGTCTGGAAGCTGACGAATAAATAGTCGGCATGGAATGAACGCAACACAATTGCTGGCAGTTACTCACCCACGCTTAAATTAATGTAGAGGGAATCGGTCAATGCAAGAGACAGCTGTTGAAAACCCATATGGCCTTGGTGCGCTGATCGCCAACGGCGACATCGTCGCCCGGTCGATCCTCGTCATCTTGTTGATCATGTCGTTTCTGACGTGGTTCATCATGATCACCAAGTTTTTCGATCAACGCCGGCATCGCATTCAGGCAATCGAGGCGGAGAAGGAATTCTGGAGCTCCTCGAGCCTGACTGACGCGATCAGCAAGCTGAAGGGCGGCTCGAATCCGTTTCGCGCGCTCGCCGAGACCGGCAAGCAGGCGTACGAGTATCACGAGACCAACAAGAGCCGCTTGTCGGGCGCCATCGGCACCAGCGAATGGATCACCGAGTCGCTGCAGCGCACCGCCGACACCGTCATCAGCAAGATGCAGTCCGGCTTGCCGGTGCTCGCCTCGGTCGGCGCCACCGCGCCGTTCGTCGGCTTGCTCGGCACCGTCATCGGCATTTACCACGCGCTGATCGCCATCGGCGTGGCCGGACAGGCCTCCATCGACAAGGTGGCGGGACCCGTCGGTGAGGCGCTGATCATGACCGCCATCGGCTTGGCCGTTGCGGTGCCTGCGGTGCTGGGCTACAACATCCTGCTGCGCCGGAACAAGGGCGTGCAGGAGCGCGTGAGTCACTTCACCCACGAGCTGCATGCCTATTTGATCTCCGGCGCGAAGATGGGCTTGGGCATGGACAAGGGACCCGTACCGCCGGTCGTCAAGCCCGCACCGGTCGCGGCCCGCTAGGAGCTTGCGTCCATGGCGATGTCCGTAGGCACCGAAGAGGAATCCGAATCGATGGCCGACATCAACGTCACGCCCCTGGTGGACGTGATGTTGGTGCTGCTGATCATCTTCATCATCACGATTCGGGTGATCATCCAGCAGGTCCCGGTGGAGCTGCCGAAGGCCACCAATCTGCCGACGCAGACCAAGCCGGAAAACATCACCATCGCGGTGGACAAGGAGGGGGGTATTTTTTGGAACACCCAGCGGATGAGCGGCATCGATGACCTGAAGACGCGGCTGCGCGGCATCGTGCGCGAGGAGCCGCAGCCTGAAGTGCACATCCGCGGTGACGCGGGTGCCCGCTACCAGTACATCGGGCAGGTGCTGGTGACGACTCAGCAAATCGGCATACGCAAAGTGGCGTTCATCACCACGCCCGATCACTTCGGCCCCGGGACGTAGGAGGGACAAGTCATGGCGATGAACGTCAAGAGCGAGGGCCAGTCGTATTCCGACATCAACATGACGCCGCTGATCGACGTCATGCTGGTGCTGCTGATCATCTTCATCATTACGATTCCCAGCCAGACGCACGCGGTCAAGATCGACAACCCGCTGCCGCCGCCGCCCAATTTTGTGCCGCCGCCGCCGCCGGAGGTGATCGATTTGTCGATCGATTTCGACGGCACGCTGCTGTGGAACAAGACTGCGGTGGACCGTGCCACGCTGCAGGGCTACATCAGCGAAGAGGCGGCCAAGAGTCCGCAGCCCGAAGTGCACATCACGGTCGACAAATTTGCGAAGTATGAAATCGTGGCGCAGACGCTGGCCGACTTGCAGCACCGCGGCCTGAAGAAGATTGGATTCGTGAACAACGACTATTTCTAACGACTAGGTTCCCGGCGGGTGTTGCGGCGCGTCAGCCCGGTCAATTGCGGGTTCACGCGCCGTTTGTTTGACCGGCCTGCCCCCCAAGCTCTCAAAAGATCGTAAAGCATGTGAAGGTGTGATCATGACGCAATCTATTAACAACAAGGTAAATAAATCCATGAAGCGCCCGGCCGCGGGCGGCTGGGCCGTGCGCGCGAGTCTCGGCGCGGTGCTGGCGATCGCATTGCTCGCCGCCCCGGGCATTTCGACGGCGGCGGACAAGCCCAAGGGGCCCGAAATAAGCCGGGTCATCGCCAAGGAAATGACGGCCGCGCAAAAGGCGCTGCAGGCGGGCCAGTGGGCCGAAGCGCTCAAGAATTTGGATGAGGCCGAGACCAAGTCCGGGCTCACCGCCTTCGACAAGAAGACGATCTACCAGTTCAAGGGCTTTGCCAATGTGAAATTGAACAACCTGAAGGTCGCGCAAGGCGAATTCGAGAAAGCCTTGGCCACCGGCGCGGCGACGCCGGAGGAGACGGCCAGCATCACCCGCACGCTGTTCGGCATTTCGGCGAGCACCGGCCAGTATCAGAAGACCATCGATTTTGGGAAACAGATGGTCGACGCCGGCACGGCGACGCCGGATAACCTCGCCATCATCGCGCAGAGCTACTATCAGCTGAAGGATTGCAAGAGTTCGGCGGTCTGGGCCGACAAAGCGATCGCCGCCAGCCGCAAGGCAGGCGAGGCGCCGAAGGAGAACCTCTACTTGTTCAAGCTGCAGTGCGCATCCGACGCCGGCGATACGGCGACCATGGATACGGTGCTGGTGGATCTGATCAAGCTTACCAACAAGACGACCTATTGGAACACGCTGCTGCGCATCGAGCGCCAGGATGAGCGGGACGATCACAATTTGCTGATGATCTATCGCATTATGTACAACACCAACGCCATGAACGAGGGCAGCGATTACATCGAGATGGCGCAGCTGCTGGGCGATGCGGCGCTGCCGGGCGAGGCGGCTGCGGTTCTGGACAAGGCCATGAGCGGCGGGCTGATCAAGCCCGAACAGAAGGAGCGCACGACGCGCCTGCTGGCCTCATTGAAGAGCCGTGCCGATGCCGATCGGAAGGGCCTGCCTCAAGAGGACGCCGAGGCGGCCAAAAGCGCGGCGGGCGAGCTCAGCGTGAAGCTCGGCGAGGTGTACTACGGCTTCGGCGATTTTCAAAAGGCCGCCGATGCCATCAATGCCGGCATCCAGAAGGGCCAGATCAAGCATCTCGACGAGGCGTACGTCTATCTCGGCCTCGCCGATGCGCAGCTCAAGAACTACGCGGATGCCAAGAAGGCTTTCGCGAATTTGAAGAGCGTGCCGAACATAAGTCCGCGAGTGCTGAAGCTGATGGAGCTATACGCGGAGAAGCTCGGCTCGTAGGGCAGTAACGCTTAAGGCAGCAACGCTTGAGGAGATTGCTATGACTATTAAAGCGGGCGATAGGATGCCTGAGGGCAAATTCACGCGTATGGGCAAGGACGGCCCACAGAAGTTGACGACGGACGAGCTGTTCAAGGGCAAAAAGGTGGTGCTGTTCTCGGTGCCGGGCGCATTCACGCCCACCTGCGATGCCAAGCACCTGCCGGGCTTCGTGGAACTCGCCGATCAGATCAAGGCGAAGGGTGTCGACACCATCGCATGCACGGCCGTCAACGATGTGTTCGTGATGAACGCGTGGGGCAAGTCCGGCGGCGTCGGCGACAAGATCCTGATGCTGGCCGATGGCAATGGCGAGTACGCCAAGGCGCTTGGACTCGAGTTGAATGCCACCGGCTTCGGCATGGGCACCCGGGGTCAGCGCTTTGCCATCATCGTCAAGGACGGGGTGGCGACGCACGTGAACGTTGAAGCTCCGGGCGAATTCAAGGTGTCCGCGGCGGAATACGTCCTGAAGCAGCTTTAGTCTCGCTTTGCTGGCGCTGCGGACCACGCCGCCCGTCTTCTCGGTCGCGGAAGCCGACCGGGTCGCGCGCGACATCTATGGTCTTGTGGGCACGATCCGCCCGCTGCCCGGGGAGCGCGACTGCAATTTCCACCTGCGCACCGCCGATCAGCGCGAATATGTCCTGAAGCTCATCGATCTTGGGCTTGGCGCCGAAGCGACGGACTGCCAGATCCGCGTGCTGCGCCACCTGGTCGAGCAGGACGCGGCGCTCCCGGTACCGCGGGTGCTTGCGACCCAGGCGGGTACGGACGTCGGCCGCATCGAGGCCCCGGGCGGCAGCTACGCGGTCTGTCTCATGGGGTATCTGCCGGGGCAACTGCTGTCGCATCGGCGTCCCGCCGCGTCTCTGCTGCACGATCTCGGGCAATGGCTCGCGCGCCTCGACCGCGCGCTGCGGGGGTTTTTCCATCCGGCCCTGGCCCAGCGTTTGGCATGGGATGTGCGCCGCCTTCCTGAGCTCGTTGAATTCGCGCCCTGCATCGAGTCGGTCGCATCGCGCAAGGCGGTCGAGCGCGTATCCGCCGCGATCAAGGAGCGCCTTGCGGCGCTGCGCGCCCTGCGCAGCCAGGCGATTCATGGCGATTGTCACGCGCACAACCTGCTGGTCGATGGGCAGGCCGGCGCAATCAGCGGAATCCTGGATTTCGGCGACATGATTCACGCGCCCGTGGTGCTCGAGCCCGCGGTTGCCATGTCGGAGCTGCTCACCGAGGATCTCGCGCCGATCGAGGCGCTGTCGGCGGTGCTGCACGGCTACGTGCAGTGCCAGCCGCTCGAGGACGCCGAGGTGGAGGTGCTTTTCGATCTGATCGCGGCACGCCATGCCGTCACCATTCTGGTGCATGCCTGGAGAGAGCGGCACGATGCGGGCGGCGCGCGGGTGCTCGGCCGGTCAGCGGTACATGCTGCGCGCTCCCTCGAGCAGCTGCTGCAAACCGGCCGCGAGTCGCTGACTCGGATGTGGCGCGATGCGGCCGGCACCGCACCCTCGGGAGCGGCGCACGGCGGCGGCGGATCGCTACGCGCAGTCGACCTGCCGCGCCGCCGGCGATTGATGGGCGCCGGTGCCGAATTGTTCTACGAGCAGCCTCTGCACATCGTGCGCGGATCCGGGGTCTGGCTCTACGATCCGCATGGGAACTCCTATCTCGATGTCTACAACAACGTCGCGCACGTGGGGCACACGCATCCTGAGGTGGTGCGCGCGATCCAGAGACAGACCGCCGTGCTGGCCACGCACACCCGCTACCTGCACGGCGCAATTCTCGACTATGCCGAGCGGCTCACCGCGACCTTGCCCGGCCATCTCGATGCCTGCCTGTTCGTCAACTCCGGCAGCGAAGCGAATGATGTGGCGTGGCGGATGGCGCAATTCGCCACCGGCCACAAGGGCGCGCTGGTGCTGCAGCATGCGTATCACGGGATCACCGATGCCGTGGCGGCGCTCACGCCCGGCTCCGGGCAGCCGCGCGATTCCAAAGTCGTCACGCTGGCGATACCGCCGCCGGCCTGGAGCGTGAACGCCGTGCTCGGCAATGCCGAGCTTGCCGCGGCAGCTCAAGATGCCGACCAGGCGGTGCAAACCTTGTCGGCTCGCGGCTTCGCGCCGGCTGCATTTTATATCGACTCCGCGCTGACCAGCTCCGGCATCTGCGATCCGCCGCCGGCCTGGGCCCTCGCCGTGGCAGCGCGAGTACGCGCGGCCGGCGGCCTCATCGTCGCCGACGAAGTGCAGTACGGGCTGGGACGTTGCGGTTCGCATTTCTGGGGATTCGCCCGCCGCGGAATTGAACCCGACATCGTGACCCTGGGAAAGCCGGTCGGCAACGGCTATCCGATGGGCGTGGTCATCGCCAACCGCGCGCTGATCGAGGCATTCCAAGCGAAGTACGGCTTTTTCTCTACGTTCGGCGGCAATGCGGTGGCGGCCGAGGCGGGGCTCGCGGTTTTGGACGTGCTCGAGCGCGAGCGGCTCATGGCCAATGCCGCGAGCACCGGCGAGTACCTGCGCCAACGTTTGGCGGCGACTGCCGCCGGGCATCAGTGCCTGGGTGCGGTGCGCGGCGCCGGGCTGCTGCTCGGTCTCGAGGTGATCGGATCGGGCTCGCACACCGCGCGCCAGCGGGCCAAACGGATCATCAATATTCTGGCGTCACGGGCGCGCGTGCTCATCGGCTACGAAGGCCCTGGGGCCGATGTGCTCAAGCTTCGGCCGCCGCTGCCGTTTCGCCCCGAGCATGCCGACCTGCTGGTCGCGGCGATCGACGCCGCGGCGGCGGACATCGACGCGCTCACTTAGGAGCCTGGGAGCTCACCAAGCGCTCGAACTCCGGGACGACCTGGAACAGATCGCCCACCAGCCCCACGTCGGCGACTTCGAAAATCGGCGCCTCGCCGTCCTTGTTGATCGCCACGATGGTGCGCGCGTCTTTGATGCCAGTTAAATGCTGGATGGCTCCCGAGATGCCGATGGCGATGTAGATCTCGGGCGAAATGATCTTGCCCGTCTGGCCCACCTGCATTTCATTGGGTGCGTAACCCGCATCGACCGCGGCGCGCGAGGCGCCGACGGCGGCCCCGATCTTGTCGGCGAAGCTGAACAGCAATTTGAAATTCTCGGCGCTGCCGAGTGCCCGGCCGCCGGAAACGACCCGCCGGGCGGTCTGCAAATCCGGCCGGTCGGTCGATCCGGATTTGGCGCCGACGTAGCGGGTGTGCGAGGGCAACTCGACGGCGAGGCCCTTCGCGCCGATCGAGGCGCTGCCGCCGCCGCCCGCGGCCTCGAACGAGGCGACGCGAACCGTCGCGACCAGCTTGCGCGCCGGATCCGCTTCCACCGTGACGATGGCGTTGCCGGCGTAGATGGGCCTGCGAAAGCGGTAGGCGCTCTCCACGGCCATCAGATCGCTGACCTGCGCAACGCCGAGCAGCGCCGCCGCGCGCGGCATGAGATCCTTGCCGAAGCTGGTGGAAGGCCCGAATACGTGAGTGTAATCCGCCGCCAGTGCGGCGACTTGCGGCGCAAAGATCGCGGCGAGCGGATGGACATTCTCGGGCCGGTCCACACGTACCACCGCCTTCACCCCGGCAAGCGCCGCGGCCTGCGCCGCCACCGCCGCCGTATCCGCGCCCAGCAGCGCGATGGTGATCTCGGCGTCCGGAATGCTCCTGGCGCAGGTGACGCATTTCGCCGTCGCCGGATTCAGGGTCTTGCCGTCGTGTTCACCGATGATGAGTACTTTGTGCATCAGAGCAGGCCTTTCTTTTTGAGTACATCGACGAGCTCAGCCACGTCCTTGACCATCACGCCCTTCTGGCGCTGGGCGGGAGGCTCGGTTTTCACCGTCTTGATGAGCTGCCCTGCGCTCACTCCCAGCGCGTCGAGCGAAGTGACGTCCAAGGGCTTCTTCTTCGCCTTCATGATGTCGGGCAGTTTCACATAGCGCGGCTCGTTCAGGCGCAGATCGACCGTGATGACCGCCGGCAGATCCACCTCGATGGATTCTAAGCCGGCGTCGACCTCGCGAGTCACCACCGCCTTCGCGCCCGTGATCTCGACCTTGGATGCATAGGTGGCCTGGGGACGCTCCCAGATCGCCGCGAGCATCTGTCCGGTCTGATTCGCGTCATCGTCGATCGCCTGCTTGCCGAGGAAAATCAGGTCTGGAGCCTCCTTTTTTGCCACGGCGAGGAAGGTCTGCGCGGCGATCAGCGGCTCCACCGGCAGGTCCGTCTGCACCAGGATCGCCCGGTCTGCGCCCATGGCCAGAGCCGTGCGCAGCTGCTGCTGCGTATCGGCTACTCCGATGCTCACCGCCACCACTTCGATATTCGTGCCGCGCTCCTTGATGCGCAGCGCCTCTTCCAGTGCGATCTCGTCGAACGGATTGACGCTCATCTTGACGCCGTCGAGCATCACCCCGCTGCCGTCGGGCTTGACGCGCACGCGCACGTTGTAGTCCACGACGCGCTTGATACACACCATGATCTTCTGCATTGGGTCTCCTTAAGCAGCCGTTCTCGGCGCGCCCTCGAGCTGCGCTTCGGCCTGGTGTTTCGAGAATGAGGTGCTGATTCTAGCCGCGCACTGGCGCAGCTTGGGTAAAAAACGCTCGATTCCCGTCTTCAAGGGCACGGCCGCGGCGCCAAACCGCACGGTCAGGCACGCCAGCACGCGGTCCTCCAGCATGACCGGCACGCTCACACTGATCTCTTCGACGATGCGCCGCATGCGTGTGGTGACCGCGTACCCCTGCGATCTGATGTCGGCCAGCATTCGCGTAAGTTCGCCGGGGTTGCCGGGGCCGCGTTGGCTGCGCGCCAGCCTGTCTTCCTCCTTGGCGGAGCGCGACAGCGCGTCGATGAGCGTATCGCGCTGGGCTGCCGGACAGAACGCGAGGTACACGCGGCCGGCGGCCGTGGTCAGCAACGGCAGGCGAAAGCCGGCCGAATAGCGCTCGATGGCGAGCGGGCTCGCATGATCGGTGGTCTCGCGCGTCATCATCGTCATGCCCGAGAGCGTGGCCATCGAGACCGGCCAGACGATGTCGCGGCCCAAATCGTGAAGGAAGGGTCTCGCGATCTGCGCGACCCACGCCTCGTCGCCGAATCCGCCGCTTAAGGAGCGCACCATGATGGTCAGGCGGTAGCGGTCGTCGCTGCCGTCGCGAAACACGAAGCCCGCACTGCACAGAGTCTCCAGGATTCTGTAGACGGTGGTGCGAGGCAAGCGAATTTCCTGCGCGACTTCCGAGACGGTGGCGCCGTCGCGCACATTGAGCACCGTAAGCGCATCTAGGCCGCGCATGAGCGCGCGGATGGGGCGGGTCGATTCCATGAAACCTCGGCAAAGTGGATGCCGTTAGTTTAAGGATCACCGCTTCGCTTGTCCACCTTGCGGTCAATCGATAGACTCGCCGCGATGTTTCGCTATTTTCTCAAACGTGCGGGAGCGGCGGTCCCCACGCTCTTCATCATTGTCACCCTCACGTTCTTCCTCATTCGCATCGCTCCCGGCGGACCGTTCGACCGCGAACAGTCGCTGCCGCCCGACATCATGGCGAACCTGCAAAGCGCATACGGTCTCGATCAGCCCCTATGGGCGCAGTACGCGCGCTATCTGGGAGCATTGGCGCACGGCGACTTCGGCCCGTCCTTCAAGTACAAGGATTTCAGCGTCACCGAACTGATCGGTCAGGGCTTGCCGGTCACGCTGGAGCTCGGGGCGATTGCGCTCGGCGTTGCCTTGGCGCTGGGGATCCTCATCGGCACCTTGGCCGCGCTGCGCCACAACCGCGCGGCGGACTATGTCACGATGGCGCTCGCCGTGTCGGGCATCGCCATACCTTCGTTCGTGGTGCTGCCGCTGCTGGCGCTCTTTTTCGGCATTCAGCTGCACTGGCTGCCGGTGGCCGGTTGGGAGCCGGGTTCGATTCGATATCTCGTGCTGCCGGTCATCGCCCTGGCGCTGCCGCCGCTCGCCTACATCGCACGGCTCACGCGCGGCAGCCTGCTCGAGGTGCTGCGCAGCCACTACATCCGCACGGCCATCGCCAAGGGGCTGCCGCTGCACATCGTGATCCTGCGCCATGCGCTGCGCCCCGCGCTCGTGCCGGTTGCGGGCTATCTGGCGCCCGCGGTCGCATCCATCATGACCGGCTCCCTGGTGGTGGAGACGATCGCCGGACTGCCGGGCGTGGGCCGCTATCTCGTGCAAGGTGCGCTCAACCGCGATTACACCCTGGTGATGGGGATGGTGATTCTGTATTCGACGGTGCTGGTCGGCATGGGACTCATCGTCGATCTGCTGTACGCCTGGCTCGATCCGCGCATCAGGTTCGAGCGGTGAGCGGCGCTTTGTGGCGAGAGCGCGTGCGGCGTCTGCGGGCCAACCCGGGCGCCGTCGTCGCGCTCGGCATCATCGGCCTGCTGGTGGCGACGGCGCTGGTCGGACCTTGGTTCAGCCCGAATGACATCGAGACCCTCGATTGGTCGCACGTGGCTGCGCAGCCCGGCATGGCGCATGCGCACTGGTTCGGAACCGACCGCCTGGGCCGGGACCTGTTTGTGCGCACGCTCGAGGGCGCGCGCGTGTCGCTGGCGGTGGGCCTCGTGGCGAGCGCGGTGAGCTTGAGCCTGGGTCTGTGCTACGGCGCGATCGCGGGCTACGTCGGGGGGCGGACCGATCAGCTGATGATGCGGTTGATCGAAATCTTGAGCGGCTTGCCGCTGATCTTCTTCGTCATATTCCTGACCGTCATCTTCGGCCGCAGCGCATACCTGCTGTTTTTCGCGATCGGCGCGGTCGGCTGGCTGACCATGGCGCGCATCGTGCGCGGCCAGACGCTGAGCGTTCGCCGGCGGGAGTTCATCGAGGCCGCGGTGGCGTCCGGTGCGAGCACCGCGCGCATCATCTTCAGGCACATCGTGCCCAACGTGATCGGTCCGGTCATCGTGTACGGCACGCTCACGGTGCCGCAGATCGTTTTGTTCGAGAGCTTCCTGAGCTTTCTCGGGCTGGGAGTTCAGGAGCCCCACGCCAGCCTCGGTACCTTGATCGCCGAGGGCGCCGGCGAGATGGAAGCGGCGCCGTGGATTTTGTTCGTGCCGGGCGCCTTTCTCGCCGCGCTGCTGCTCTGCCTGAATATTTTCGGCGACGGACTCCGGGATGCGTTCGATGCGAAGGAGCGCTGATTGACGCCGACGCTGGATATCGAGAACCTTAAGATCGCCTATGCGCTCGGCGGCGGCCCGATCGCCGCGGTGCGAGACGTCTCCCTGGCGGTGCACCCGCACGAGTGCTTAGGGCTCGTCGGCGAATCCGGATCCGGCAAGACCCAGGTGTTCCTGGCGGCGATGGGTCTGTTGCCGAATAATGCGCAATTAAGCGGCAGCGTGCGCTTCGATGGCCGCGAAATTCTCGGTCTTGCGCCGCGGGAGCTGAACCGGGTTCGCGGCTCGAAACTCACCATGATCTTTCAGGACCCGATGACTTCGCTCACCCCGCATTTGAAGATCGGCGTGCAGATGGGCGAGGTGCTGGTCAGCCACCGCGGCGCATCCTGGCCCAATGCCGAGCGCGATGCCCTCAAGATGCTCGAGCGGGTGCGGGTGCCGGATCCGCAGCGGCGCCTGCGGCAATATCCGCACGAATTGTCCGGCGGAATGCGCCAGCGGGTGATGATCGGCATGAGCCTGCTGGGCGAGCCCGATCTGTTGATCGCAGACGAGCCGACCACCGCACTCGATGTCACCGTGCAGGCGCAGATCATGGACCTGCTGCGGAGCCTTCGCGCCGAGCTCGGGATGGCAATCGTCCTGATCAGCCACGATCTCGGTCTGGTGGCCGGACTCGCCGACCGCATCGTGGTGATGTATGCCGGAAGGGTCGTGGAAAATGCCCGTGCGGATGAATTGTTGCGCCATGCGCGCCATCCCTACACCGATCTGCTGCTGAAGTGCGTGCCCAATTTCCGGGCTGCGCGACTCGAGCGCATGCCCTGTCTGCCGGGCCAGCCGCCGAGCCCGGCGGCTCCCGAGCGCGGCTGTGCATTCGCGCCGCGCTGTCCGCGCGCGACGCCGCACTGCGAGGCGCAGCGGCCGCCACTGAAGGATGCGGAGGGGTCGGCGCAAGTGGCCTGTCACTACCCGCTGTTCCCATGACCGAAGCGCTGCTCGAAGTGCGCAATCTGCGCGTGCAATTCGGCGAATTCGCGGCGCTCGAGGACGTGAGTTTCGAGCTGGGGGCGGGCGAGACCGTCGGGCTGGTGGGGGAGTCGGGCTCGGGAAAATCCACGCTGGCGCGCGCGCTCTTGCGATTGATACCGGCGTCCGGCGGCACGGTGGCGTGGCGCGGCGTGGATCTGCTGTCGTGCGATGCGGCAACGCTGCGCCCACTGCGCCGCGACCTGCAGATCGTGTTTCAGGATCCGCTGGCGAGCCTCGATCCGCGCATGACCGTGGGCGAGACGCTGGCCGAACCGCTGCAGATCTTCGAGCGCGCGCTGTCGGCGCAGGCGCGCGCCGCACGGATCGGGGACATGCTCGCGCGCGTCGGCCTAGCGCCCGGCATGATCCATCGATACCCGCACGAGTTCAGTGGCGGGCAATGCCAAAGGATCGGCATCGCGCGCGCGATGATGCTGCGACCCAAACTGTTGATCTGCGACGAACCGGTGAGTTCTCTGGACGTGTCGGTGCAGGGACAGATCGTCAATCTGCTGCTCGATCTGCAGCTCGAATTCGGCACGGCGATGCTGTTCATCAGCCACAATCTGGCGGTCGTGAGGCATCTCAGCCATCGCATTCTCGTCCTTTACCTCGGCCGGCTCGTCGAGGTCGCGGCGCGCGACGCGCTGTTCGCCGCCCCGGTGCACCCATACACCCGAGCGCTGTTGGCCGCCGTGCCGGATCCGACGCGGTCGCAGACGCGCGTATCGCCCGTGGCGCCGGCGGACGGGCGGCGGATCGCGGGCGAGGAATTGTCCGCGGCCGCAGGCGCGTCCGCGGGCGCAGCCGATGGCGCGGCGGGCGGCGCGGCGGGCGGCGCGGCGGGCGGGTGTGCGTTTCGCAGCCGCTGCGCCTACGCCGAGCCGCTCTGCGCGCTGGCGGCCCCCGTGCTCGAGCAGGTGGCCGCGGAGCATGCCGTCGCCTGCCACAGGCGCCGCGAGCTCGTGTATTCTTGAGCGCATGACACGGCGGCAATTCGCATGACTCAGCGGCGCCCGCTGCGCGCGAGCGACGGCTTGGCGGGCGTACGCTACGAGATTCGCGGCAAGCTGGCGCGCAGGGCACTCGCCCTCGAGCGGCTGGGCTATGATGTTGTGTCGCTCAACATCGGCAATCCTTACGCGTTTGGGTTCCGCACGCCGGAAACCATGCGTCTCGCCATGATCGAGAACCTTCGCCACAGCGAAGGATACGTGCATCAAAAGGGAATATTCCCCGCGCGCGAGGCGGTGGTGATGCAGCAGCAGGAGCGCGGTGTGCGCGGGGTCTCGGCAGAAGAGGTGTTCATCGGCAACGGCGTGAGCGAGCTCATCGATCTCGCGCTGCGCGCGCTGCTCAATGCGGGCGACGAGGTCCTGGTGCCGAGCCCCGATTATCCGCTGTGGACGGCGGCGGTCAATTTGAACTTGGGGCGCGCGGTTCATTACCCCTGCCGCGCGGAGCGGGGTTTCGTGCCGGACCCCGAGGAGATCGAGGCGCTCGTCACCCGCCGCACCCGTGCGCTCGTCATCGTCAATCCGAACAATCCCACCGGCGCGGTGTATCCGCGCGAGACGCTGGCGGCGATGGCGCGAATCGCCGAGCGGCACCGGCTGCTGGTGCTGTCGGACGAGATCTACGACCAGATCCTCTACGACGACGCAGAGTTCGTGCCCATGGCCACGCTCGTGCAGGGTACGTTGTGCTGCACGATGAGCGGATTGTCGAAGGTGTACCGGGCCTGCGGCTACCGGGTGGGGTGGGCGGTCTTCTCCGGCGACGTGGAGAGCGCCGCGGAGTATCTGAATGGATTGGAATTGCTGTGCTCCCTGCGCCTGTGCAGCAACGTGGCCGGGCAGTGGGCGGTGCAAACCGCGCTGGGCGGCCATCAAAGCATTCGCGAGTTGACGCGCCCGGCAGGCCGTCTGTACGAGTCCCGGCGAACCATTCTGGAGGGCGTCGCGCGCAGCAAGTACCTCAAGCTGGCCCGGCCGATGGGTGCCTTGTATGCCTTCGTCGAAGTGCGCGGCGACGTGCTGCCGGACTTCGACGATCAGGCATTTGCGCTCGATCTACTGGAGAACAAGCACGTGCTGGTGGCCCCGGGCGTGAGCTTCAACGTGCCCTACCGCAATTGCTTCCGCATCACCAACCTGCCGGAGCCGCAAGTGCTCGCCACGGTGTTCGAGCGGATCGAGGAGCTGCTCGATGCGCGCGCGGCCGCCGCCCCCGCGCTGCAGATCGTCGGTTCGACCGGCCAAGTATAACGTTGAATTCAGGAGCGCGACGCGTGCCACTCGGCTTGATGGAGGCCGCCAACGCGGACTGCACGATCCTGGCTCCCAACGCAGAGCTTGCGGCGACGCTCTTCGATGCGATCGAACGTGCCCACCGCGATTCGGGCCGCGAGCTGTGGCCGACGCCGCGCGTGCGCGACTTCGGCAGCTGGCTCCAGGAGCAGCACGTTCGAGGCCAGTTGGCGGACTCATCGACGCCGCGCTGCTTGACCGACGTCGAGGAGCGCGAGCTGTGGCGCGCGGTGGTGCTCGACGGCGCATCAGCTCAACAGTTCCTCGAACCGGCGGGCGCCGCGCGCGCGGCCGCGCACGCGCGCCGGACGATCTTCGAATACGACATCCCGTTGCGCGCCGTCGCCGACTACGGCAGCGAGGAATCCCGTACTCTGCTCGATTGGATCGAGCGGTTCGCACAGCGCTGCCGCGCTCTCGACTGCATCAGCGCCGACCAATTGTTGAGGATCGCCGACCGGACGCGCACCTCCGTCGAGTGCACCGCCGAGCCCGTCGCGTGGATCGAAAGTCCGGCCTGGCGCCCGGCTGCTCGGCGCTGGCTGCACTCCCGGGCCGGTGTCCCGCTGCAGCCGTGCGCCGCCGTGAACTGCGTTTCGCCGCTGCTGCTGCGGGCGGGCTCGCCCGACGCCGAGTTGGCGGCGATCGGGGAGTGGGCGCGGTCCAATTTGCAGGCGATGCCGGGATTTCGGGCGTGGATTTGCATTCCTGACCTTAACCTGCGCCGGCCCGAACTGGTGGATGCGCTCGATGCGGCGCTCTCGCCGCGGCGCTTCGCGCTCGACGGCGCCGAGATGGGCGCGCCTTATGCCGTCGCGGGCGGTACACCCCTCGCGGACTATCCGCCGGCGCGCGCAGCGTTGAGCGTGCTGTCGGCCGGCGAGGGAGCGGTTTCGTTCGAACAGTGGAGTGCCCTTTTGCGCGCGGCGGATGTGCAGGCGGGTGCGGCGGAAGCGGTCGCGGCGGCGCGGCTGGACGTGGCCTTGCGCAGCCGCGCACCCAGTGAACAGACGCTCGGGGAGTGGCTGGCGCTCGCCAGGCGCGTCGCGGAGGCCGAGCGGCCGGGCCCGGTTGGCGCGCTCGAGCGACTGCACGCCGCGGCACGGATTCTCGCGGAGCTGCGCGGCAACCATCCCATGAGCCGCTGGATCGCGCTGTGGATACGCGCCTTCGAAGCCGGCCCGTGGAGCTTGCGGCATCGCTGGTCGAGCGCCGAGTATCAATCCGCGGAGCGCTTTCGCGAATTGCTGGCGGCGCTCGCGGCGGCCGATCCCCTGTTCGGCGCGCAGTCGCGCCGCTCGGCAGAGGGCATCCTGCGGCGCGCGGCGCGCGATACGGCATTTCAAGCGCAGACCGGAATCCCGCCCATCTGGGTCAGCGGGCAATTGATGGACCCGTGGCTCGCCTACCAAGGGCTCTGGGTGGCCGGGTGCGGCGAGGAGCGCTGGCCGCCGCCGGCGGATCCCATACCGCTGCTGCCGGTGCCGCTGCAACGGCAATACGGAGTGATCGGGTCGGCGGTCCAATCGCAACTGCAGTTCGCCGAAGATCTGCAGGGGCGCTGGCAAGCCCGGGCCGTCGCCTGCGTGTTCAGCTGCGCCGATTCGGGCGACGGCCGCCGCGCGGCGTTGAGTCCGTTGCTGCGAGAGCTGTCGCCCCCCGCCACGGATTCGCCGCTCGCGAGCGCGGCGCAGCCGCATTGGCTCGAGCATTACCGCTGCGCACCCGGCCTCGAGCAGCTCATCGACGAGCAGGCGCCGGCGTTCGGGCCGGATGAGCTTACGCGCGGCGTGGCGACGCTCAAAGCGCAGTCGCGCTGTGCGTTTCGCGGCTTCGCGGAAACGCGGCTGATGACCTCCGTTCTCGATCGGCCGCTGCCGGGCTTCAACGATCGCGAGCGCGGCGAATTGCTGCACGACGCCTTGGAGCAGATATGGTCCGAGGTGCGCGACTCGCGCCGGCTGATGGCGATCGACGCGCTGACCGAGGCCGCCCTGCTGCGCGATAGCGTTGCGCTCGCCATCGACACGCTGTGCCGGCGCCGCGATCCGGGCGCACGCTGGCGCGAGCGCGAGCGGATCCGTATGCAGGCGCTGCTCGGCAAATGGCTGGCCGCCGAGCGCCTGCGCGCGCCCTTTTCCGTCGAGCGACTGGAGCAGCGCGCGCAAACCGCGCAGTACGCCGGCCTGCCGTTCACCGTGCGCATCGATCGGGTCGATCGCCTCGAGGACGGCGCGCGGGTGCTGATCGATTACAAGAGCGGCTCGGCCGCTCGCGACTGGCGCGGCGAGCGGCCGGATAATCCGCAACTGCCCATCTATGCACTGCTGCTGCCGGAGGGTTTGGTGGCCGTGGCGTACGGCAAAATCAACGCAGCCGACTGCTGCTTCGTGCCTGAGGCCGAGCGCAGCGGGATATTCAAGCCGGGCGGCGCCAAGACCAGACTGGAGGGTATGTCGAGCCTCGCCGATCTGATGCAGGTGTGGTCGCGGCGCATCGAGAGGCTCGCCGCGCAGTTCGCCGAGGGCCGCGCGGCGGTGGATCCCACCTCGAGCGCCTGCCAGTCTTGCCGGCTGCACGGCCTGTGCCGGGTGCCCTCGGCGCTCGACATGGCCGCGGTTCTCGACGATGTGGACGCCTCGTGACCGCTGCTAAGACGGCTGACCGCGTCCGAGACCGCGCGTCGCGCGAGCATGCGGTCGCGGCGCGAGCTTCCGTCCTGGTGCAAGCCCCTGCCGGCAGCGGCAAAACCACGCTGCTGACGCAGCGGTATTTGCGCCTGCTCACGACGGTGGATGCGCCGGAGCGCATCCTGGCGCTGACGTTCACGCGCCGCGCCGCGCAGGAAATGCGCGAGCGCGTGCTCGACGCACTGCAGGCGGCTTCGCTCACGACGTGTCCAGATCAGGCCAATCCGCAAACCTGGGCGTTGGCGGTCGCCGCGAAGCGGCATATGCAGGCCCTGCAGATCGACATCGAGCGTCACCCGTCGCGGCTGCGCATCGAGACCATCGATGCGTTCAACGCATGGCTGGCGGGCCAGCTGCCCATCACCGCGGGAGCGGGAGCTCGGCTGCAGCTGCTCGAAAATGCCGGTCCGCTGTACGAGCAGGCCGCGCGGCGCGCTCTGGCGCACGAGGACGAGGATGCGTTCGGCCTTGCCGTCGATCGCGTGCTCGCCCTCGACGATCAGCGCTGGCGCCGGCTGGTCCAGTTGATCGCCGAGATGCTTCCCGGCCGCGATCGCTGGCTGCCGCTGCTCGCCGGGCACCTGCAGGCGGCGAGCGCGCTCGATGAGGCGCAACTGCGGCGCGTGCGCTCGCAGTTCGACGAGGATCTCGAGCTGCTCGTGACGCGTACCCTGCGCACCGCGCACGCCGCGCTCGGCGGCGAAAGAATTGCCGCGCTCGCTCCGCTGCTGCGCGCAGCCGCGCAGCGCCTCGAGGGGCCGCCGGCGGCCATGGCCGAGTGGCGGATCGAGCAAGACCCGCTGCAGCCGGACGTCCGTCACCTGGCGCGCTGGCGCGCGATTGCGCAGGCGTGCTTGACGAACGGTTCGCCGCCGGCCGTGCGCAGGCGGCTCACGCGGGCGGACGGCTTCCCCCGGCAATGCGCCGAGAAGCAGCCCATGATGGATCTGCTGTCCGCATTCGAGCGCGATCCCGAGGTGCTGACCGCGCTCCGGGAGCTGCGCGCGCTGCCCGATCCGCGCTACTCGGACGATGACTGGGCGCGCGTGCGCGACGTCGCGCAAGTGCTCGTGCTCGCGGCGGCGGAGCTCGAGCAGGTCTTTCGCGAGCAGGGAGCGGCCGATTTTCCGGCGGTGTCGATGGCGGCGCTGCGGGCGCTCGGCGCCGAGGCGGCGCCCACGGATTTGAGCTTGCGGCTGGACTACCGTCTGCAGCACATCCTGGTCGATGAATTCCAGGACACCTCGAGTGCGCAGCTGGAACTGGTGCAGCTGCTCACGGCTGGCTGGCAGCGCGGCGATGGACGGAGCGTGTTTTGCGTGGGCGATCCGATGCAGTCGATCTATGGATTTCGCCAGGCGGAGGTCAGAGCGTTCTTGGAGCTCGCCGAGGACGGCATCGGCGACGTGCAATTCGACTTGCAGAGGCTCTGCAGCAATTTCCGCTCCGCCGCAGCCATCGTGGATTGGGTCAACGACTGCTTCGCCCGAGTCATGCCTCAGGCAGATGACCGCGATCGCGGCGCCATCGCCTTTCGGCCCAGCGAATCGGCGGTCGTACCGTGCGTGGCGGCCGAGCCCGGGGTCACCGTGCACGGTTTCGCCAATCGTGGCGCCGAGGCGCTGGCGATCGCCGATCTGATCGCGTTGCGGCGCCGGCAGCATCCCGAGTGGCGCATCGCCGTGCTGGTGCGCGCCAGGGCCCACGCGCGTGAGATCGCGAGCTGCCTGCGCGCGCGCGGCATCGGATTTCGGGCCGTGGACATCGAGCCGTTGCAGGATCGCGCCGTGGTGCGCGATCTGGTCATGCTCATCTGCGCCTTGCAGCACCTGGGCGACCGCACCGCCTGGCTGGCCGTGCTGCGCGCACCTTGGGTGGGTCTGACCCTGGCGGATCTGCTGATCGTGGCGCGCGCCGGCCCGATCGTGTGGGACGCGCTTTGCGATGATGCGGTGCTCGCGCAAATGAGCGAGGAGGGCAGCATGCGCTGCCGGCGGGCGCGCTCCATCCTCGAGGCCGCCTTTCGCGAACAAGGTCACGGCAGCATCACGCGCTGGGCGGAGCGGACGTGGCTCGCCATGGGCGGCCCAAGCTGCGCGACGGATGCGCGGGAACTTGGTGATGCGCACGCGGTCCTCGAGCGCCTGCGCGAGCTCGAGCAGCGCGGGCTGCCGGACGCGGCGGACCTTAAGTTCAGCTTTGCCGATCTGTATGCCGAAGGCGGCGCGGCGGGCGCGGTCGAGATCATGACCATTCACAAGGCGAAGGGGCTTGAATTCGACATGGTGGTGCTGCCGGCGCTCGATCGTCACCCGAAGCCCGCGCGCGGCGAACTGCTGCTCGCGCACCCGTTCGCGCGCGCCGGGCGCGACGGCATGGTGTTGGCCGCGCGTCCCGCAGTCGGCGCGCAGCCCGACAGGCTGTTCGAGTTCCTGCGCCGGCAAGCGCGCGATGCCGCCGCCCACGAGGCGCAGCGATTGCTGTACGTCGCCTGCACACGCGCAAAATGGCAGCTGCACCTGACCGGCACCGCGGGCCTGCGCGAGGACCCGGACGATCCGGCGGGCGAGGGAGCCGGCGAGGATGAGGTCGAGCCGGACGCGGCGCCGGCAGCCTACAAGCCGCGGGCGGGCAGCCTGCTCGCCGTACTGTGGCCCGTCGTCGGCGCGGAATTTGCCGGCGCGCATGCGAATTCGCTCGCCTCGAGCGGCGCATCCGCGCGGCAGGAAACGCTGCTGCGCGGCGGCCCGCTATATCGCGTACCGGCCGGCTGGTCGCCGGCCAGGATTGCAGCGCCGCCGCTCGGCGCCGAACCGCCCGGTGCCGTGGAGTTGCGCGAGGACACTTTGGTGTTCGACTGGGCCGGCGAGACCGCCCGGCACGTCGGCAGCCTGGTGCACGCCGAGCTTCAGGCGATGGATCTGGAGCGTACCGACGAGACGGCCATTCGCGCGCGCGATGCGCATTTCATGCGCTGGTTGGCGCTGCGCGGCGTGCCCGAGGAGCGCTTGCGCGACGCCAGCGCGCGGACGGTGGCGGCGCTGATCGGCGTGCATGGCGACCCGCGCGGACGCTGGATATTGCGCGAGGGCTACCGGGACGATTTTCGTGAATACGCCGTATCGGGCGAGTGGCGCGGCGAGGTAGTGCGGGCGGTCTTCGACCGCAGCTTCATCGATGAGCAGGGGATTCGCTGGGTCATCGATTACAAAACCAGCCAACACGCCGGCGGCGGAGTCGAGGAGTTTCTGGAGCGCGAGGTCGAGCGTTACCGGTCCCAATTGCAGCGCTATGCCGTGCTGGCGCGCAGGCTGGGATCCGAGCCGGTGCGCGTCGGACTCTATTTTCCGCTCATGCGCGCCTGGCGCGAATGGGCGCCGTGAACTTAGGTCCCATGGCACAATACGCGCATGAGCGATCTTGAGACTCACCGCCGCGCGGATACCAACTCGCATCGCGCCGCGCTGATCGGCTTAGTAGTCTGTTTGCTGCTGGTTCTCGCCGGATTGGGGCTGGTCTATGCGCTGAAGAGAATGTCCGACCTGCAGGATTGCGTGATGCAGGGCCGCACGAATTGCGCTCCCATCGATTCGAATCAAACCGCCAACTGATCGAACACGGCGGCGCCGCGACGGCTCGAAACTCCTCAGTGGGCGGTCGGACCGCGCGCGATTTGAACCAGATCGGCCGGGCGGATCAGCTTGGCAAATGCGGCCCGGACCTGGCCGGCGGTCATTTCATCGTATTTCCTGGCGGCGAGTACCGGCTCGTCGAGCGGCAGGCCGATCAGCGCGCGCTCGAGCAGTCCACGCGCCACGGCGTCCTCGCTCGATTCATTCAAGACCATCTGCCGCAGCAGCAGCGCCTTCGCCTGATGCAGCTCATCCGGCGACACGTCCTGCGTGCGCATGACGTAGAGGTCGCGCTCGATCAGCGCCCTGGCTTTTGAGACGTTCTGCGCATTGCAGCCGTAGCTTACCGAATAGCTGGCCCTCGTCTCGGATGCGTCGAGCCGCACGTCCACGCTGTATACGTATCCGGCAACCTGCCTCAGGTCGTGATAGAGCCTTGTGGCGTAAAAGCCGCCGCCCAGAACATGATCGCCGAGCTGCAGCGGGTAGTAGTCCGGGTCGAAGCGGTTGAGATCCAATTGTTCGGCGAGTACGACGGAGTCCTGCACCGCCTGCGGATCGGGGATGTTCACGGCCGCGGGCTTGTTGGGCGGCACGGGCGGCAGCGTCGTGCTCGGCTTCGGGCCGGCCGCTTTCCAGTCGCCGAACCATTTCAAGATGACCGCGCCCGCTTCCCCGGCGGAGACGTCGCCGATGACGACGATCGTGGTCAGATCGGGGCGGATGGTCGCGGCGGCGTACTGCATGACATCGCTCAAGGTGACGTTCGCCAGCGTGGCCGGCGTCACCTGACGCAAGGCCGGATCGCCGGCGGGCAGCAGCGCCACATCCAGCGCGCGCAGGGCGCGGTATTCGGGGCTCTTCAGGTTGCCGGCGACGAATCTCGAGGTCTGCGGCTTGACCACACCGAAGGCTTGCTCCGGCAGCGCAGGGTGCAGCTCGTTGTCGGCGAGCAGCTGAACGCCCCGTGCGAAATGCTGCTTCAGCACGGCGAGCGAAAACGTGAATCCCGCCGTCTCGTTCGCCGCGATGTCGTCGAGCGCCTTTTGGAAGGCCACGCGGTCCAGCGTCCGGGTTCCGTACGAGAACAGGGCGCTCAGCAGATCGGAGACTCCTTCCTGATCGGCCGGGGTCTGCAGGCCGGCACTGTGCCTCACCGCGCCGAGCACGGACACGGTGGGGCTGGTGGGATCGGACTTGACGATGAGCCGGATGCCGTTGGGCAGCGTGGTATCCGATACCTCGATGTAGCCGGCGGGAAGCTGGAGCAGCGAGAGCTTGGCCGCGGCCCAGGCGGGCAGCGGCACCGGCTTGGCGGGAGCCGAAGTCAGCTGTTCCGCGCCTCCAAATCCCTTGGCGGCAACCGGCGCACCGGTCGGTACCGGTTTGAGGGTTGCCGTGATGGAGTTCTGCTCCGACAAATAGCGCTTGGCCGCGCGATTCACGTCCGCGAGAGTGACGTGCTCGATGTCTGCGACATCCTCATCCGGAGAAGCCCGGCCCTCGGCCGCCAGAGCATTCGACCATAGATTGGCGAGCCCCGGGATCGAGTTGCGCTGAAATTCCGCCCCGGCCAGCTCGCCGCGTTTGGCCGCCTCGAACAGGTCTTGCGGGACGCCCTGTTGCGCATAGCGCAGCAGGATCTTGCGCATGTCCTGAATCGCGCTCGAGATATCACCGCCGGCCGGCAGTGCCACGAGGCCGTAGCCGATGCTCGCCTGCGGATAGTTTTCCGCCAGCCCGAACTCTGCGGCGAGCGCTTTGCCGGCGGGCACCATCCCGTACAGGTCGCCTCGCTCGCTGCTCAACACGTCGGCGAGGACCTGCGCCGCCGCGTAATCCGCGGCGCTCGTTCCGGGAAAGCGAAACGCGATGAAGCCAAGAACATAGGGAAGATTGCTGTCGAGCGTGAAGGTTTCCGACCGGACCGGCTGCAGATTGACGGCCGGCCGCTGCGGAACCGGATGGTTCGGAATGGCGCCGAACGCGTGCTCGACGGCGGCCATCGTGGCGGGGGGATCGACGTCGCCCACGATGACCAGGATCGCATTGCCGGGCGCGTACCATTTCCTGTAGAAGGCCTTGAGCATCTGGCCGGTGGTGGCATCGAAGGAACTCTTCGTACCGAGGGAGTCGTGAGCGTAGGGAGTTCCCGCGAACATGTCCTGGTTCACGCGATCGATGAACTTGTACGTCGGATTGGATAGATCGCGCGCCACCTCCTGCTCGATCGCTCCGCGCTCCTGCGCCCACTCGCGCTGCGAATCCTCGATGTCCCGCAAGCACGCCGCCTGGGCCTCGAGCGCCACCTCGAGATCCGCCGACGGCACGGTGGCGAAATACTGAGTGATGGTCTGCTGCGTGTCGGCGTTGTTATCGCCGCCGAGCTGCGCATAAACGGCGGCCGTCTGATCGGCGTTCATGCCGGCGCAGCCGCGAAATGCCATGTGTTCCTGTGCGTGCGCCATGCCAGGAAAGCCCGGCGGCGTCTCCTCGCCGCCCACCAGGAAATTCATTTCGACCGTGACCACCGGCGCCAGAGCGTCGCGCACGATCACCACGCGCAGGCCGTTCGGCAGCGTGGCGCGCAGCGCGTCCGGCGGCCGCGCGGATTGAGCGGTATCGGCCCGGCCGGCGACGCCGGCCGCGAGCAGCAGCACCAGGAACGGAACGATAACCAGGCCGCGCTGTGCCATCAACGTTACGCTCGCGCGCGCGGCACCACGGCCAAGACGCGCAGGCTGCTAGCGCGTCTCGCCGATGAGTGCGCCGAAGCGCCGCTGGCGCCCGGCATAGTCTTCGAGCGCGCAGCGGAAGCGCTGTTCGTCGAAATCCGGCCACAGACACTCGGTGAAATAAAGCTCTGCATAGGCGCACTCCCACAGCATGAAGTCGCTGAGCCTCTGTTCACTTCCGGTGCGGATCAGCAGGTCCACTTCGCCCGCGGGACACGTGGAATGGTCGACCTCGTGAAGCGCGCGCACAAATGCCTCGTCGCTCAGGTCCGGGACGCGGCCCGCGCGGCGCGCGGCTTCGACAATGCTGTAGTGGGAGGAGTAATCGACGGCGATGCGCAGGAGCATTCCTGCGCCCGAGGCGCTCAATCGCTCGCTCTGCTCGATGGAACGAACCAGGCTGTCGCTGAGCCGATCACGGCGGCCGATGACGTTGATGCGGATGGACTGCTCCACGCAGCGGCGCGTCTCGGTGAACAGATACTGCCCGAACAGCCGCATCAGCGCGGCGATCTCGGTCGACGGGCGGGCCCAATTGGCCGCCGAGAAGGCGTAGACGGTCAGCGTATCGACCCCGGCCCGCGCGGCCACTTCGACCGCGCAGCGCACCGCCTTTGCGCCCTCGACGTGGCCTGCGGTGCGCGGCAATCCGCGCCTCTTGGCCCAACGGCCGTTCCCGTCCATGATGATTGCGACATGCATCGGTGTCAGCTGCTTAAGATCCGCTCGTCACGCGTCGCGTCGCCTTGATGACCGCCTCGATGTGCTCGAGGTAGCGCAGCAGGGCCTTGCGCCCGGTAACCGTGATCCGGTATATCGTCTTGGGCCGCCGTGCTTCGAACGATTTCGTGCATGTGACGTATCCGGCCTCCTCGAGCTTGCGCGCATGCGCGCCGAGGTTGCCGTCGCTCGCGTTGAACAGCGACTTGAGCTCGATGAACGTGAGCTGGTCGTTCATCGCGAGGGCGCTCATGATCCCGAGGCGGACCCTCTCGTAGATCAGACGATCGAATCCGGAACTGTCGCTCATCCCCGGTGTCTGGGCTACGAGCACCGGCCTGGACGGCGGTTTGACCGTGTCGGCTGCAGCGGATTCGTTGCGCTTCGCCGCGAGCGACCTAGTCGGCATGGCGCAAACCCGCGAGGAGCAGGCCGAAGACGATATGCAGTGCGCCGAATCCCGCGCCGAGAACGGCCGTATTCGCCGCGGGCGGCAGAACAAAGGCGATGGATCCCAAGACCACGAACAGCGCTCCCATGATGCACAGCAGGCGCATCGTGCCGGCGATGGTAACCGTGCTCGCCGACAGCACCGCGCAGCCGTACAGCAGCAGCCAGGTGCCCGGAATTAGCTTCTCCATTGCCGCGTGCCAGAGCACGAACGTCAGTACCGCGCCCGCAAGCAGCGCAGGGCACAGACACAGCAAGAACTTTCGCACCGGCCCGAGATAGCGCGCATGCCCCGTCTGGGCCGCCTGGCGCGCCATGAGCGCGCCTCCCACCAGGAACGCGGTGCCGCCGGCGAGCAACCAGATCGACAGCCAGTGCGGGGCAAACCGAGGCGTCGCAGCGAGGATCGCGGCGAGCACGCCGATGCTGCCCATGACCACTCCCGCGGTGCCCGGCACGACCATCGAGCCGGACATCTCGATGGATGTGCGAATGAACGCGAGCGTTCCCAGCGCGCGGGTCTCGATCGAAACCGGAACTGTGGATTGCATGGAGTTGAGTGGTTGCACGGCGCGACTTTAAGCGAGCGGCCGCTATAGCGTCAAGTACTCTGCATTGCAGAGTACTAACTCTGCCAGACGATGACCAGCACGTACACCAAGGCGATGAGCGTCAGGCCCAGATGCCCGAGCGCGGCCGTCGATTGGCGCAGCGCCTGATCGGGCTGCTGGGCGGGAGCGGGCAGCAGATGAGCGATTGCAACGAGCAGCAGCATGGCCGGTGAAACCTATCCTTCACAATGCACTCCGGTACGTTAAACACCCTGTGTGGCAATACCGTGATGCGCTTCACAGTTGCTAAAGCGTGAACTCCAGATCGACCGGAATTCTTCCCTGCGCATCGCGCGCGTGCAATTGCCCGAGGCTATCCAATTCAGAGAGCAGCCCCGCGGGCGCATCGGCGCGCGCCCTGACCGTGCCCGACAGAGTTCCTCTGCGCTCCGCGGCGGAGAAGTGGATCGTGGCATCGAGCTCGAGCGGACCACCCGTGTCGGTGAGCACCGCCGCTGCATCGGTACCGGGAGCGATGGCGGGGTCATCGAAATGCAGCGAGTAGCCGCCCAGATTCGCGCCCGCCGCCACCTGCGGCGATGCCAGGTCCGATACGCTGATGTCGCCCACCGCAGCTTTAATATCCGCACCGGCAACCGCGATGACCGCGCTCAGCTTCTTGACCTGCACTCGCGCGTTGCCGCGCCAGCCCCGGGCCAATCCAAAGTCGCGCAGATCCTCGATGGGCCCGCCGCCTTGCACATCGGCGGCCGCGAAGGCATCTCCGGCGAGGCCCGCGTTTGCATCCAGCACGAAGCCGCCCTTGACCCAATGCAGGTCCGCCGCGATGCGCCCGTGCAGCAGGGAGGCCGGATGCAGGTGCCATTCGAGCGCCCCCGCATCGCGCGCATTGACCGTGATTCTGAGCGCCGAACCGTGCCACAGGGTGCCGGAGAAATCCTCCGCACGCACGGCCGCCGGCAGCAGATGCGCGACCATGGAGGCGGGCAATGCGCTGATGGCGGCGGCGAGCACCGCCAGCACGAAGAAGAGCAGGACGAGAGGCCAGATGGAGCGTGCCGGCACAGCCTGCGGCCGCGGCTCAGCGCCGCGGCGCGGCGAAGGTGACGTTGGCATTGACCACTCCCGGTCGGGCGGCACGATCGACGGTGATCGAATCGATCGCAAGGCCGTAGCGCTGGTCGAGGGTGGCTATCCATGAGATCAGCGTATCGAAGGGCGCCGCCTCGAGCTGCACACGCACGCCGGTGCCGCTCGGCTGAGTGCCTCGCAGCGCGGCGCCCAGTCCGGCCTCCCGGCCGACCCGGTCCACCAGTACCACCGGCGGCTCACCCGTGTCGCTCCGCAGCGCCGCAGCGCCCGCCTGGATTTCAGGGGCGTTCACCCGCATCCACTCCAGGTCCTCGCGCCGGGTCTCGGTGCGCTTCACCGCGGTCGAAACCGCCGCTTGCAGCGGCAGCAGGATGCCTCCGATCAGCAGCAATACGCCGAGTGCACCGGCGCCGATCGCGACGACGCGCTGCTCGCGCACCTGCAAGCCCGCATACCAGGTCTTGAGTTTGGCGGCGAGGTCGTTCATCGGTGCGCCTTGGCGCCTTCCGTTCGCACCTGCAGATGCGCTTCGATGCCGGAATTCGTCGGCGTCGAGGACTGGATTTCGGCCGCCATGCCCTGCTTGCCCATCAGCTGAGTCAGCTGCGAGAGCGCGGCGAGACTCGTCGCCGTCACTTTCATGTCGAGCGACTGCTCCCGATAGCTCAAGGAGTCGATACTGGTCTTCGGCGAGGAGGCAAGGGCGGTGCTCAGGCCCTGCAGCGTGCGCAGGAAGTATTCCGGTCCCGGACCGGAGCGGCGTATGCGATCGAGCCGCGCCTGCATCTGACGGCGCGGATCGTCCATTTTCTCAGCCGGCATGATCTTCGCAAAGATCTGCGCGATTTCGCCGTCGAGCGCTTTCGTCTCTCGATTGGCCCTATGGATCTGCAGCGCCTCGGCGCTGAGGTGGCTCGCGAGCAGGCCGGCGGCCAGCAGCGCCGCGGTGCGCCATTGGCGCCACCGCGCGCCATAATCGGTGGCGCGGGCGAATTCGCCCTGCAGCAGATTGACCGCGTCGGTGGCCGCGAGATTGCGCGCCAGCCAGGGCAGAGGACCGTCCCGCAGCAGCTGGACCTTGAGCGAGGCGAACTGCTCCGCGAGCCCCTCGAACTCGTCCTGCACCTTGAGCCAGTCCTCGCGGGTCAAATGCAGGATGGCGCTTTCCGGCACCTTCGGCGCCGCCGCCTCGAGCGGATCCGGAATCACTCCGGCAACGACCAGCGCCTCGCTCACGGGCGTCAGCTCCACCGCAAACGGCAGCATGCCGGGACGGCGCACGGCGAGGCGCGCCTTCTCTAGCCACAGCATCGTCTGCCCCGGATTGTCCGGGACCAATGAGATGTCCGCGTATATCGCGGCCGGCTCGATACCGGCGGCGGTGAGCTGCGCGGTCCAGCCCTGCAGCAGGCTGCGTGAGACCACCGCGACGGGCGTGCGGCCCGTCGGACCGCGCCGGCCGACCGCGAAATACAACTGGTCGATATCTTCCGTGAGCTGCTCTTCGAGCGCGAAGGGCACGACCCGCGCCAGCTTGACCCCGCTGCCGGGAGGCAGCTCCGGTTCTGCCAGGAGAATCTGCGTCGCCGGCGCGAGGACAATGACATGGGCGGAGCGCCCGACGGCAGCGGCCAAGCTCAGCGGTCCGCGCTGCTTCGCCGTAGTGGCCATGCCGGTCTGGTCGATGCTCAGCCACTCGGTATCATTCTGGCCGGGTGCGGGGAGACGTAGCAATAGTGTGTGCGGCATGTTGCGTTAAAGAGTTCCGAAGGTGCGCAGCAGCGGCGTTACCTTGGTGTTACCGCGCATCAAAAGACTGTACAAGGTGAATTGAGTAGTGCCAAGCGTGACGCGCGTGGTGAGACGAAAATACGAGGTGTGATCCGTGATCCGCGGGGTGATTGCCGCGGCTTGCTGCGGTCCCACGACGTTGATGAACGTCGGGATGTCAGGAAAGCAACCGCTCTTGCGCCCGGCGGTCAGCACTTCGGGACTACCCGAGTACTCGCCGCTCAAACTGTCGGCGAGGCTTTCGAGCACGAAGGCGGGCGCGGTGCAGACGTTGATCAGCGCCGTTGCGGTCGGTAGCGCGGTCACGTACGGGGCGATCTTGCGGTAACGGTCCGCTCCGAAGCCGGGCAGGTTCATCAATTCGCTGGGGCTGGTCATCGGCCAGTTGCCGGTTCGGTAAGGCGGTGTTTGTCCCATGTAAACCGCATCCTCCGCGCCGTCGGGAGTGCCCGGCTGATCGTCCGCGTCGATCCAGTCGCGCGCGATGCCGGCCCATTTCGCTTCCAGGCCCACGGAGACGAGCAGCCGTTGAAACTGCTGCAGCGGCTGCGGATCCTGCTCTTGCTTGCCGTTCACGATGATCAAGTGCGCGAGATTATTCAAATTGAAGCGGCCCTGCATGTCCTCCAGCGCGCCTTGCAAAGTGCCGATCGGCTCGCCTTCGGGATCGTCGTCCGGGGTGATCGGCAATGGCTGTGTGGGCTGCGCCCAGGGCTGGGCGAGGGTATCCTGCTGCTTCCCGGGGCTTTGCTGGCTCTGGGTGTTTTGCGCATTCTGGGTGTTTTGCGCATTCTGGCCGTTTTGCGCAGTTTGCGCGCTTTGTGCACTCTGGGTCAGCACGTCCGCCGCGAGTGCTTCGGCGCCCACGGCGAAGTGGAACGCCTGCTCGGCGGCGATGACACCGATGGTGCGCCGCCGTTCGAGCCAGCCGTCGTAGGTCAATTTGGTGGCGAGAATGGCCGCAAGCGCCACCAGAATGAGCGCGATGATCAGCGCCACTCCGCGCTGCCGCCGGCGGTTGCGGTGCCGTGCGCTCACCCGGCGACCTCGATCAGCCGGCGTACCCGACCCCAATCCTTGAACTCGATGGTGACTTCCACGGCCACCGGCCGGGTCCACAGCGCCTCGGTGACGGGCAGGGTCGGCGGCGGCCATTGGTTTTGCCAGGTTTGATTGCCGTCCAGATAGCGAAATTGGATGGTCTTCACGCCGCCGAACAGGTCCTGAATCTGCGGCGTGGTGCCCTGCACGGTGTCGAGCGCCGTGGTGTACGCGCGCTTGAGCACATCGTCCACCAGTGCATAGGAAACTCGCTGCAGCGTGCTGCGCTGCTGTCCGGCGGTGTTGGACCAGCCGGCGTGCGTGAGCTCGGCCAGCGCGATGGTGGTGGAGCTCGAATCGCCGAAGCTGCTTCTGAAGCCCGGATCGGAATTGAAGTGCATGCTCGACGTGGAGCCCAGAGCGGAGGAGCTGCTGGCGGAAAAAGGCGACGCCGTGGTATTGGCGCTGGTGCCGTTGCCTGAAAATCCGCGCAGCGCCGGCACCCGCGTCTGGCCGAGCGGATCGCGCACCGGCCGCGGCACCATCTGCGCGAAGTCCATGACCAGCACACGCATGCCGAATTCGATTTCGCGCGAGCGCTTCAGAGCCTCCTCGGTACGCTCCGCGGAGATGCGCGCCTCCCGATAGGTGCCGTAGCCGAGCGCGGACATGATGCCGAGCAGCAGCAGCGCGACCAGCACTTCGATCAGCGTGAAGCCGACGACGGTGGCGCGGGTCGATGAGCCTCTGCAAGCGCTCATTGCGGCGGCGTCTGCACACCGCCCAACGCGGGCGTGGTTGTTTGCGGGCTGCCGGCGCCGGCTTGTGTCGGTGTGGGCGTGCAGGGGACGCTGGCTCCCGCGCCGGAGGTGACGGTGCCGTTGCTGGCGCCGGCCGTCGCGCCGGTGGTGCCGGTGGTGCCGGTGGTGCCGGGCGTACAGGCTGTGCCGGTGGGCGCGGTGCTGCCCGTGGTCCAATCGACATTGGATGCGCCCGGGATGCCGAGCGCGGAGCCGAGAAAAGTCGCAGCCTCGGCCACCGGATTGCCCTTGGTCTTGGCGTCTCCGGCCCAGACGCGCACCACGATGCGCTGCATGCTGGCGATGCTGGTGTTGAAGTAGCGCGTGTCGTAATGCCAGGTGCGATTGGCGAATTGCAGCTCGCCGGCGTCGGCATTGGTGCTGCTCTGCGCGAGCCTGTTGACCGTCAGGCGCACCTCGGCGAGGCGATTGAGCGCGATCCATTGCGCGAGCGTCTTGTCGCGCAAAAATCCGCTGGTGCGCGCGGTGCTGCTCACCGCCGTCATCAATGCGGTGAGGCCGATGGCGACCACCATCAGGGCGACCAGCACCTCCACCAGCGTGAAGCCGCCGCTTGCTGCGCGCCTCACGTGCGCTTTTCCGGGTGGTAGTCGGAGGATTCGCGCGATGTTTTGCCGAACGCGTCGCCATCGACCGAGGTCTTGGCCTGGGTCGCATCGCGCAGCAGCGTCAGGCGAAACGGCGTCCCCTCGCCGCTGGCCGCGATCGCCACCTGGGGCGGGGGCGGCGGCTCGTCGGTCGCAAATGTCCGGTCGATGGCTTTGAGCACCACGGGCGTCGAGTCCAATTCCAGTTGAAAGGTCACGCCCGCGGGCAGATCGCGGTGGCGAAATTCGTGCTCATCGGTGAGCGTCAGCCAGCGGTCGCGGACCGGGTCGTAGACCACGAACTCATACGCGGTCGGCTCGATGCGCAGCCCGAAATCGCGGCCCTCCAGCAGCGCACGTTCGTGCAGCAGGCTGACCAGCCCTTCGATGCGACGGCTCTCCTCATCCAGTTGAGAATCGCGTCCGGTCACGCCCATCGAGAGCACCGCCATCGAGATCACGACGGCCATGATCACGACGACCACCAGAATTTCGACCAGCGTGAAACCTCTACTGCGCATGGCGCGGCACCCGCAAGCGGGCAGCCTACCGCTGTTCGAGCGTCGAGGTGCTGATGTCCGCGTCGTAGCCTTCACCGCCGGGTTTGCCGTCGCGCCCGTAGCTGATGATGTCATAGTCGCGCCCGTTGGCGCCGGGGCTGACGTATTGATACGGATTGTTCCAAGGATCCTTCGGCAATGACGGCAGGTAGCCGCCGGAGCGATAATTGGTGATGGTAGGATCGTTTGGCTGCGTGACGAGCGCCTGTAGGCCCTGTTCGGTGGTGGGATACTTGAAATTGTCCAAGCGATACAGGTCCAGGGCCGTCTGAATCGCGCGAATATCGCTCTGCGCGCGCGTAACCCGGGCCTTGTCGACATTCTCCAGGATTTTAGGCACCACGAGCGCACCCAGCACTGCGAGAATGACGACCACGACCATGATCTCGATAAGAGTAAAACCCCGCTGGCGCTTGTGCATGTTGACCTCGAAAATTCCATGAATCATACCAAAATAGAAGACTCCGATGCCCCGTGAGGGTGCAAATCGTCTTGCGCGGCTCGCGGAGGCATTGCAATGGGATCGCGGCCGCTGGATTTGGTTGCTTCTGATATTGCTTATTCTCGACGGGGTGTTGGCACTTGGCGACGGTGTGGGCGAGGCGCTGCGCTACGACCGGGGCGGAATCGCTGCGGGAGGATGGTGGCGGCTGCTCACCGCGCACACGGTGCATCTGGACTTGCATCACCTGCTGTTGAACGAGTTAGGATTGGTGCTGATGTGGTCGCTGTTCGCGCAGGATTACGACCCGGTGGAATGGTGCGTCATCGTCCTGTCGGGGGCCCTGGCGATCAGCTCCGGCCTGTGGTGGCTGAGCCCCCGCATCAGCTGGTACGTCGGAGCGTCCGGCGTGCTGCACTCGATCATGGCCGCGGGCGTCGCCAGGCACCTGGCCGTGCGCGCCTGGGACCGTTGGATCCTGCTCGTGTGCCTGTGCGCTAAATTGGCATACGAGCAGCTGGGAGGCCGCGAGCCGCCCCTGGTCGTCGTCGACGCCCACCTGTACGGCGCCGCCTGCGGATTTGCGGTCGGTGCTGCACTCTCCTGGCGTATCGCTATAATTCGCCACCGTTCCCGCGCATAGGCTCCCAAGGATCCACTTCATGGCACTTGCATTCGTCTTTCCGGGCCAGGGTTCTCAGTCGGTGGGAATGCTGAGCGCATTGGCGAGGATGTCGCCGGCCGTCGAGCAGACCTTTGCCGAAGCCTCCGAGGTGCTGGGCTACGATCTGTGGACGCGCTGCCAGGAAGGCCCGGAGGAGGCCCTCAACGCCACCGAATGCACGCAGCCGGCGATGTTGACTGCCGGCGTCGCGACCTATCGGCTGTGGCGCGAGCGTGGCGGGGCCGTGCCCGGCATCATGGCCGGACACAGTCTGGGCGAGTTCAGCGCGCTGGTGGCCGCCGGCAGTGTCGATTTTAAGGCCGCAGTCGATCTGGTCAGGTTTCGTGCGCAGGCCATGCAAGCCGCGGTGCCGCGGGGGGAGGGCGCGATGGCCGCCATCCTCGGGCTGGAAGACACCGATGTCGAAGCGGCCTGCAAAGAGGCCGCGCAGGGCGAGGTGGTCGAGGCGGTTAACTTCAATGCGCCGGGACAGGTGGTGATTGCCGGAACGGCAGCCGCGGTCGCACGCGCCGTCGATATCGCCAAGACCAAGGGCGCGCGGCGCGCGCTGGCGCTGGCCGTGAGCGTCCCGGCGCACAGCTCGCTCATGCTGCCGGCGGCGGAACGCTTGCGCGCACGGCTCAGTGAGGTGGCCGTGGCACCCGTGCCGGGAATCTCGGTCTACGGCGTGGACGTGAAAACGCACGCCGCACCGGAGGAGATCCGCGCCGCTCTGGTCAAGCAGCTGTATACGCCCGTTTACTGGGCCTCCACGGTGCGCGCCATGATCGGGGCGGGCGCTACGCATATCGTCGAATGCGGACCCGGCAAGGTGCTGACGTCGCTGAATCGCCGCGTGGACAAGAACCGCGATCTGAAGATGCTGGCGCTCGAAGATCCCGCGTCCTTCGATGAAGCGCTCGCCGCGGTCAACGCAGTTCCATGCTGAGCAACGAAGTCGCATTGGTAACGGGCGCATCGCGCGGCATAGGCGCGGCAATCGCCAGCCGCTTGAGCATCGACGGCGCGCGCGTCATCGGCACGGCCACCACGGCGCAGGGTGCCTCGCGCATCAGCGAGGCGCTGAGCGCGTACGGAGGGCGCGGCGCGGTGCTCGACGTGACCAGCCAGGATTCGATCGATGCCCTCATCTCCGACATCGAGTCGCACGAGGGGGCGGTCGGCATTCTTTGCAACAACGCGGGCATTACGCGCGACACCTTGCTGCTGCGGATGAAGCCGGAGGACTGGGACGCGGTCATGCAGACCAACCTGGCGTCGGTGTTCCGGCTCTCCAAGGCGGTGCTGCGCGGCATGATGAAGGCGCGCAGGGGCCGCATCATCAGCATCGCATCGATCGTGGGACTCACCGGAAATCCCGGGCAGGCCAACTACGCAGCGGCCAAGGCGGGCATCATCGGCTTCACCAAATCGCTCGCTCGCGAGGTGGGCTCGCGCAACATCACGGCGAACGTCATTGCGCCCGGGTTCATCGACACGGACATGACGCGGGCGCTGACCGAGGCGCAGCGCACGAATTTGAGCGGCCAGGTACCGCTCGGCAGATTGGGCCAGCCGGACGACATCGCGGCCGCGGTGTCGTTCCTGGCCTCTCCGGGAGCTTCGTACATAACCGGCGAAACGCTGCACGTGAACGGCGGCATGTACATGGCGTAGGGTTCTGTCGAACCCTCAAGAACGAGCGTTTGTCAAGGCGGCCAGGGGCGCCCGCCCGGCAATTGTGCGTTTCGGGTAGCCGCCGCCGCCGCGTTCACTTAAAATACGCGCCCTGCCGATACCGGAGGCTGGCCGCGGTCCCTTAAGTATTAGGCGGCGCGTTTTACCTGGTTATTCACGAAAAGGGTATTCCCGAATGGGCTTTCCCGAAAGGACACCATAACAATGAGTACTGTTGAGCAGCAAGTTAAGAAGATCGTGGCCGAACAGTTGGGCGTAAAAGAAGAAGAAGTCACCAATGACGCCTCGTTCGTCGACGACCTTGGTGCGGACTCGCTGGACACGGTTGAGCTGGTCATGGCACTTGAAGAGGAATTCGAGACTGAGATCCCGGATGAGGATGCGGAAAAAATCACTACGGTTCAGCAGGCCATCGACTACATCAATTCGCACAAGGGCAAGACCTAATATCGAGTGGGGCCTGGCGCGGCAGGGCCTCGAGATGCGATGGGTGCATCGCCTGTCTGCCGCTCTAGCATCTCATTGAGGAGTTGCCGTTGAGCAAACGACGCGTGGTGGTTACGGGTCTCGGGATTGTGTCCCCCGTCGGTAACGATGTTGCATCCGCCTGGAGCTCGATAGTCGCCGGCCGCAGCGGCATCGGTCCGGTGCTCCGATTCGACACCGCATCCTTCCCCACGCATTTCGGCGGCGAGATCCGTGAGCTCGATCTTGCGCCGTATCTCACCCCCAAGGATGCGCGGCGCATGGATGCATTCATGCAGTATGGGGTCGTCGCCGGCATGCAGGCCATGCGCGACTGCGGATTGACGGTCACCGAGGCGAACTCGCAGCGCATCGGCGTGCTCATGGGCTCGGGGATGGGCGGTCTCGAGTCGATCGAGGAGACCTACCAGCGGTATCTGGAGACGCACTCGCCGAAGAAGGTATCGCCGTTCTTCATTCCCGCCAGCATCATCAACCTGGTGAGCGGGCATCTGTCGATTGCCTTCAACCTGACGGGGCCGAATCTGGCGGTCGCGACCGCCTGCACCACCTCCACGCACGCGCTCGGTTTGGGCATGCGCCTGATCCAGTACGGCGACGCGGATGCGGTGCTGGCGGGCGGATCGGAAATGGCCACCTGCGTCACCGGGATGAGCGGCTTCGCTCAGGCCAAGGCATTGTCACAGCGCAATGATGATCCGCAGGCGGCCAGCCGCCCGTGGGACAAGGACCGCGACGGATTCGTGATGGGAGACGGCGCCGGTGCCATGATGCTCGAGGAGTACGAGCACGCCAAGGCGCGCGGCGCGAAGCTTTACGCCGAGATCATCGGCTTCGGAATGAGCGGCGACGCTTTCCACGTGACCGCTCCTCCCGAGAACGGCGAAGGGGCGCGCAGATCCATGGCCAACGCGCTGACCGACGCCAAGCTCAATCCCGACCAGGTGCAGTACGTGAACGCGCACGCCACCTCGACCGAGTTGGGTGATCGAGCCGAAACCACCGCGATCCACCGGGCGTTCGGTGCTGCCGCCGCGAAATTGGCCGTGAGCTCGACGAAGTCGATGACCGGGCACTTGCTCGGCGCCGCCGGCGCCGTGGAGGCCATCTTCTGCGTCCTCGCGCTGCGCGATCAAATCGCGCCTCCGACGATCAATTTGGACCAGCCCGGCGAGGGCTGTGATCTTGACTACGTGCCGAATATATCGCGCAAGATGAAGATTGAGCACGCGCTGTCCAATTCGTTCGGCTTTGGTGGCACCAACGGTTCGCTCATTTTCCGCCGAATTTGAGCCGCTGCGCCTGGTCGCGCGGTTTCCCGGCGCCTACCCGGGACTGCTCGAAAGCAGCGCTCCCATGGGTCCCTCCGGCGGCGGTGGCCGCTTCGATATTCTGCCGATCAGCTGCGGCGAGTGTCTGCGCCTGGACGCGCATCGGCGCTTGTCCGGACCGCATGCTGCGGGCGGGGAAGGATTCCTGCGGGCCCTGGAGGACTGGTGGCTGGCGCTGCGTATGCCTGGCGATGCCGCGTCCCTGCCGTTCAGCGGAGGCTGGCTGCTGTTCCTGGGCTACGAGTTGGCCGACGAGGTCGAACCGCGATTGCGGCTGCCGCCGAGCGCCGATCCGCTGGTTGCGCTGGCGATTCGCGCGCCGGCGGCCTGGATTCGCGATCGCCGAAGCGGACGGGACTGGGTCGTCGCGGAGCCCGGCTACGAGCACTTGCTCGAGCGCCTCGCGCAGGATGCGCGTCTCGTGCAGGCAACGCCCGATGCCGAGCCGCCGCGCATCGAGGTGCGCGAGGAAGAGCCGGGGCAGTTTCTGCACGCGGTCGCACGCGCGCTCGAGTACATCGCCGCCGGCGATGTGTATCAGGCCAACCTGTCGCGGCGCTGGCAGGGACGCAGCGGCGCGCCCATCGATCCGGTGGCGCTGTACAGACGGCTGCGCGCCGCCAATCCAAGTCCGTTCGCAGCGCTCATGCGCGAGGGCGATTTCGCCGTGATCAGCTCCTCCCCCGAGCGCCTGCTGTGCATTCGCGCCGGCACCGTCTCGACGCGCCCCATTGCCGGTACTCGACCGCGCGGCGCCTCGCCCGATCGGGATGCGGCGCTCATCGACACTCTGCTCGGCAACGAGAAGGAGCGCGCGGAGCACGTGATGCTGATCGATCTGGAGCGCAACGATCTGGGCCGCATCTGCGCGGGCGGCTCGGTGCGCGTCGATGAGTACATGGCGGTGGAGAGCTATGCCCATGTGCACCACATCGTCTCCAACGTGAGCGGTCTGCTGCGCGAGGGCGTTACGCCCATCGCTGCCATCCGTGCGCTGTTTCCCGGCGGCACCATCACCGGTTGTCCGAAAATACGCTGCATGGAAATCATCGCCGAACTCGAGGGCACCGGGCGTGGAGCCTATACCGGAGCGATCGGATACTTGAATCGCGACGGCAGTTGCGATCTGAACATTCTGATCCGTACGATCAGCGTGCGCGGTGCATCGCTCACGTTTCAGGCTGGCGCGGGCATCGTCGCGGACTCGAATCCGGCCGCGGAGCTGGCCGAGACGCGCGCCAAGGCCAAAGGGCTGCTGCGCGCATTGGGGATGCCCACATGAGCACATGGATCAACGGCCGCTCGCGCACCACGATCGATCATCGCGACCGCGGTCTGCAGTACGGCGACGGCCTGTTCGAAACCATGCGGGTGCGGCGCCGCGGAATCCGGCTGCTCGATTATCATCTGGAGCGGCTTTACCAGGGGTGCCGGCGGCTCAAGATCGATCCGCCCGCTGCGGACGTGTTGCGCGAGGAGCTCGCGTTGCGCGCGGCGCAGCGCACCGACGCCGTGCTCAAGCTCATCGTGACCCGCGGAATCGGACCACGCGGCTATCGCCCGAGCGGGCGGGAGCGGTGCACCCGCGTGATCTCGCTGCACGCCCTGCCGCGCGGTGCGGCCGGTGCGGTGCACGAACCGGTGCGGATGCGCGTGTGCGACACCCGGCTCGGCGCGAACCCCGCGCTGGCGGGCCTGAAGACCCTGAACCGCCTCGAATCGGTGGTGGCGCGCGGCGAATGGCGCGATGCTCGCGTATGGGAAGGACTGATGCGCGATGCGGAGGGCAACGTGGTCTGTGGCACCATGTCGAACTTGTTCCTGCGGTGCGGGTCGTTGCTGATGACGCCCGTGCTGGATCGCTGTGGCATCGCGGGCGTCATGCGCCGCTGGGTGCTGGAGCAGGCGCCGAGCCTGCGCCTGCGCCCGCTTGAGCGCCGTCTGCGCTGGCAGGAGATCGGCGGAGCGGAGGAGGCATTCATGACCAATGCCGTCGCCGGAATCGTCTCGGTTGCGGCCATACGACACGGCAGCCGGCGCGCCGGCTTCGAGCAGACGCGGACCGCGCAGAGTCTGCGGGCGCGCCTGGAGCTCGAGTGAGTCTGCGGCGCATCGTGCTCGTACCGGCGCTCACGCTGCTGCTGCTCGGCGCAGCCGCCGCACTCGTGTGGAACGGCGTGCGCAGCCTCGATCAGCCGCTGAACGTCGCCGCACCGCTGCGTTTCAAGGTGCCCGCCGGCGCCCGCTTCGCGCGTGTGGCCGCCGATCTTGCCTCTCGAGGAGTCGTCCCGCAGCCCCGCGCATGGGTGCTGTACGCTCGCTGGAAGGGTCTGGCGGCCGCCATCAAGGCCGGAGAGTACGAGATCGAGCCAGGCACCACGCCGCGCGTTCTGCTCGACAAGCTGGTGAGCGGCCAGGTCGTGCTGCATTCGTTCACTATCGTCGACGGCTGGCGCGTGCAGGACCTGCTCTCGGCGCTGCGCCGCAATCCCGACATCGTGGTGACCTTACCCGCCTCGTCGCAGAACCTGATGGAGAAACTGGGCGCCCCGGGCATCGATGCGGAGGGTGAGTTCTTGCCGGAGACCTACCGCTTTCCCGGCGGCACCACCGACCTCGAACTGCTGCGCCAGGCGCATGTGTCGTTGAGGCGCGAGTTGGACGCGGCATGGGCGGATCGGGATCCGACGCTGCCGCTGCACAATGCCGGTGAACTGCTGATCATGGCATCCATTGTGGAAAAGGAGAGCGGCCTGCCGCAGGAGCTGCCGAAAATTGCGGGGCTGTATCTGCATCGCTTGAGCATCGGCATGCGGCTGCAGGCCGATCCGACCGTCATTTACGGGTTGGGCGAGCGCTACGACGGGGATATTCACAGCGTCGATCTGCGCACCGATGGCCCGTACAACACCTATACCCGGGCGGGCCTGCCGCCGACGGCCATCGCCTTGCCCGGCGCCGCCGCGATCCGCGCGTCCGCTCGGCCCGAGAAAACCGATGCGATCTACTTCGTCGCCTCCGGCAAGGGCGACGGCAGCCATGTTTTCTCCGCCACCCTCGAGCAGCAAAATGCAGCCGTGGCGAAATACCTCGAGCGGCAGCGCCAAAAGTCTGCGGAGTCGGCGCGGTGAGCATCGAACCCGGGCGCTTCTTGACCATCGAGGGAATCGAGGGGGTCGGCAAGAGTACGCAGCTCGCGCGCATCTCGGCGAGCCTGTCCGAGCGCGGCATCGCTCACGTGCTGACGCGCGAACCCGGCGGTACGCCGTTGGCGGAAAAGATCCGCGATTTGGTGCTGACCGCCCACGGGGAGGGTTTGCCCGACGCGGCAGAGTTGCTACTCATGTTCGCCGCGCGCGCGGTGCACTTGAAGAATCTGATCGAGCCGAACCTGGCCGCCGGCCGGTGGGTGATCTGCGATCGCTTCACGGACGCCACGTACGCCTATCAAGGGGCCGGGCGGGGCGTCGCAGAGGATCGCATCCGCCAATTGGAATCCCTGGTGCAAGGCACACGGCGCCCGGATCTGACGCTGCTGCTCGATCTGCCGGTGCAGGCGGGCCTGAAGCGCGCGCAGCGGCGCAATGCCGGACGGGCACACTTCGAGGCGGATCGCTTCGAGGTGCAGCGAGCGGAGTTCTTCGAGCGGGTGCGCGGCGCCTATCTGGCGCGCGCGGCGGCGGAGCCCGCACGCATGGTGGTGATCGACGCCGGCCGCACGGCCGAGGAGGTCACCGCGCAGATTCTCGCGGCCTTGCGTGCCAAGTCATGGATTTCCTGAGCGCGGATTCTCTGCCCTGGCTGAGCGACGCGCAGCGTCGCATGCGCGAGGCCCTGTCTGGGGGGCGGCTGCCGCATTCGCTGCTGCTGCTGAGCGCGCCGGGCCTGGGCGCAGAGCAACTGGCGAACTGGATCGGCGCCATGGCGCTGTGCGAGTCGCGCGCCGGGTCCCCGTGCGGCGCCTGTGTCTCCTGCGTACTGCTGCGTGCCGGCAACCATCCGGATTGGCACGTGGTGCGCCTCGAAGAGGATGCGCAGCAGATCAAGGTCGATCAGATCCGCGGTCTGATCGAATCGCTGTCCCTTTCCAGCTATCGCGGCGGCTACAAGGTGGGCATCGTCGAGGGTGCCGAGGCGCTCAATGCGAACGGCGCGAATGCGTTCTTGAAAACGCTGGAGGAGCCGACCGACAGGACGCTGCTGGTCATGGTCGCGAGGCCGAGCCACCGCTTGCCGGCGACCATCGCCAGCCGCTGCATGCGCCTGCACCTGCGCCCGCCCGCGGAGCCTGTGGCGTTGAGCTGGCTTGAGAGTCGGCGTCCCGGCGCGCGGCATTGGCAGGCGGCGCTCGCTCTGACGGGCGGCGCGCCGCTGTGGGCCCTGGAGCTGGAGGCCGCGGGTCTCGAGGCGCTTGAGGAGGAGATGCAGGAGACTCTTCGGCAATTGAACCTGGGGTCGATCGATGTGACGCTGCTGGCGGATCGCTGGGTCCGGTCCGATCCGCTGCTGCGGCTGATCTGGCTTGAGAACTGGATCACACAGCGCGTACAAGCGTGCTCGGTCGAGGTCACATCGCTGCAAAGTGCGGAACCCGTCCGCTTGCCTGCCGCTTTACTTAAGCCCAAGATAAGGTCTCTATTCGAGCTGCTGGACGCCGCGCGAGAGTTGAGGCGTCTCGCATCGACCGGGCTGAATCAACAACTGGCGCTGGAGGCTTTGCTGCTCGGCGGTCGGGCGGCTCTGACAAACTAGTTTATTGTGGGAATGGTAGCAATTGCGAAGTCCAAGTAATAAACCCGGGTTGCTGACCCTCACGATCAAGGATAAAAGCGCGCTTTATCTCGCGTACATGCCGTTCGTGAAAAACGGCGGCCTTTTCATCCCGACCAACAGCAATTACCGCCTGGGCGATGAGGTGTTCATGCTGCTGAATTTAATGGGCGAGGAAGAGAAGCTTCCCGTGGCGGGCCGGGTCATCTGGATGACGCCGAAGGGCGCGCAGGGCAAGCGCACCGCCGGCATCGGCGTGCAGTTCAGCGATCAGGACCGCGGAAACACCCAAAAGAAAATCGAGAATTATCTGGCAGGTGCGCTGGGCGGAGACAAGCCCACGCATACGATGTAGCCCAGCGCCTACGGCGCGGGCGAGCCGCTTTGAGGAATCGCCTCGACGTAAATCGGTGGCGGCGGGGCTGAGCGCGTCGCGCTCGCGGGGCGCGTCTGCGGCGAATCAGGGTGCGGCGATTTGTAGCGGTATACGCCGCATGCGAGCGCCAGACAGATGATCACGAACACGACGGCCATGCCCTTGTGTTCCGCCAGCAGCGATGGGGGCTTGTACTCGTAGATCGAGCCGGGCGGGGGATAGCCGCCCGACCCTTCGCTGCGAAACGACCGTGGCGACACGCTCAGCCCCGCCGCGAGCGCGCCGCTTCTGTGGCGGCGAGGCCGCCCTTCAGCACGTAGGCTTCGAAGCCCCGTTCACTCAGGATGTAGGCTCCGGCGGAGCTGCGCCGCCCCGTGTCGCAGCACACGACATACGGGGTGTTCTTGTCGAGCGCGTTGAGCTTCAGGCGGATGAAATACAGCGGAATGTTGACCGCGTCGTCGATCCGAAAGTTCTGGAATTCGCTGGGCAATCGCACGTCGAGCCATTTGCCGCCCCCGGCCACGATTTCCTTGGCCTTGTCGTAGGTGACCCACTGCAGCAGGGGTTCGTTGAGCAGCGTCTGAAAGTCCTGCTTGGCGAGTCGCATCAGCGTGCCGTCGCTCGACATGGTCACCGTGGCATTGCGCTTGGCCTCGGCGATCAGCGCCTCCTCGCCGAAGCTGTCGCCCGGGCCGAGCTCGGCGAGCTTGATGCCCTCTTTGTTCAGCGGGGTCTCGCGCGTTACCACGCATTTGCCGGCGACCACCACATAGAAATAATCGCCCTCGGTTCCCTGCTTGATCACGACATCGCCCGCGCGGTAGTTGATGCGCTGCATGCGCATGAAAATGGCCTGAATGTTCGCCGGCGGTATGCGATGAAAGGCCTTGGTCTGCAGCAGGGTGGTCATCCAGTCGCCGGTGACGTCCAGACCGTCGCTCTTCAATTCGGAGACTTCATACTGGCCGGTTTGGTCCCACGTCAGGAGCACATCGAGCAGGTCGCTGTCGATCATGATGTATTCGAGATCGTTTTGGGCACGCGCCGTGAATTTGCGCGGCAGGCCCGGAGCGAGCGCGGCGCGCGCCTCGGGGCTGCCGGCGCGAATGACGCCGATGATGCGGTCCTCGGCGCGCAGTTCCACGCTTCCGGCGACCAGATAGAAGGTGCGTTTGTCGGTGTCGCCCTCCTTGAACAGCACGCGGCCGGCACCCAATTGCCGAATGTGCGTCTTGCGGGCGAGCGCATGCAAGTTCTCTGCCTTTAATCCATCGAGGGGCGAGAACTTTCTCAGTATTGCGAGATCGAGCGGTCGTTCATCCATCGAGCAATTCGCCGGCGTCTTTGGTCACAACCCCATGATTTTGGCTGCGGATGCTAACACATGCCGGCCCACTGCCGAGCACGCAGTGGATCACAGCCGGCTCCATCCGGCATCCGGGCGAAAGCGCCCGCCATGGCGCCCCTCGAGTTCCGTGAGGCGTGAGGTGATGCTCTCGATGCCGCGCGATTTCGCATATTGCAGGGGGCCGCCGCGAAAAGGCGCAAAGCCGGTGGCGAAGATCGCGCCCGCATCGAGCAGATCGGCGTCTTCCACGACACCCTCCCGCAAGGCCGCCACCGCTTCGTTCAGCATCGGCAGGATCAGGCGGTCCTCGAGATCGGGCGGCACGTCGAGCTGCTGCGGCGCCGCGCGGACCGGTTTGCCGTCGCGCCAGACGTAAAAGCCCTCGCCGCTCTTGCGGCCGAGCTTTTTCTGCTCCACCAGCTTGATCAGCACCGGGGGTACGCTGCCGTGAAACGCCTCGGCCAGGACGCGGCCCACGTGCAACGCGACGTCCAATCCGACCACGTCGGCGAGTTCGATCGGACCCACGGGCATGCCGAAACGGGTGCCGGCCCGATCGATCACCGGGGCGGGAATTCCTTCCGCGAGGGCGAACAGCGCTTCGTTGATATACGGCATCAAGATCCGATTCACGACGAAGCCCGGGGCGCTTCTGCAGGGCAGCGGCAGCTTGTCGAGCCTGCGTGTAAATTGCACTGCGCCTTGCACCGCCGAGGCGCTTGTGCTGGCGCCCTGCACGATCTCCACCAGCTGCATCTGCGCGACGGGATTGAAGAAATGGATTCCCACCAGCCGGCCGGGGTCGTTCAGCTGCTGCGCCAAGGCCTCGATCGTGATGCTGGAGGTATTGGTCGCCAACAGCGCCGTCGGCTTGAGCAGCGGCTCCAATCGCGCATACAGCGCGCGCTTGGCGTCTAGATTCTCATAAATGGCCTCGATGACCACATCGGCCTGCGCTGCACCCTCGCCCGTCAAATCCATGCGCATGCGGGCGAAAGCCTCGTCGGCGGCGCCAGGTTCCGGCAGGCGCTTGTCGAAGTAGGCCTTGGCGCGATCCAGCGCAGGCTTGATCAGCTCTTCGCTGCGGTCCTCGAGCGTCACGCCAAGGCCGCGCAGCGCAGCCCAAGCCGCTATATCGCCGCCCATGACGCCGGCGCCGATCACATGCACATGACGAAATTCGATGGGCGGCTTGCCGCCCAGACCCTTGAGGCGATCCTGCAGCATGAAAACCCGAACCAGATTGCGCGACGTGGGGGAGCACATGAGCGCGCTGATGGATCGCGCCTCCGCCTCGTAGCTGGCGGCGCCCGCGGCGCCGCAGCGGCGCCACAAATCGAGAATCGCGTAGGGAGCGGGGTAATGCTCGCGGGGCACCTTCTGGCGCAGCGACGCCGCGGTTCGGCGCGCGATGAATGGCCGCATGACCATGAGATTCAGCAGCTTATCGACGAACGGCGCCGTCTTGCGCGGCGGCGGGTGCAGCAGCAGCCGCTTGGCGCGCTGCGCGAGCTCCGACGCCGGCACGAGCTGATCGAGCAGCCCGACCTCGAGCGCGCGCGCGCCCTTGAACGGCTTGCCCTTGAGCATCAGCTCCAGCGCCGGCCTCACGCCGATGAGCCGCACCGTGCGCACCGTGCCGCCGAATCCGGGATGAATGCCGAGCAGGACTTCCGGCAGACCCAAGGACAATCTGGCATCGTCGGCGCCGATCCTATAGCGGCAGGCGAGGGCGAGTTCCAGGCCTCCCCCCAGTGCGAAGCCGTGCACCGCAGCGACGGTGGGGCAGGGCAGATTCTCGAGCTGATCGAGCACCGCTTGACCGGCGCGCACCAGGGCGTAGCCGTCTTGCGCCGTGCGCACTTGCAGAAATTCCTTAATGTCGGCGCCCGCGATGAAGCCATTCGGTTTGGCCGAGCGAACCACCACCCCGGCGGGCGGGTTCTCGGCGATGACGCTCAAGGCGGCCGCGAGATCCTTGAGCACGGGCGCGGACAGCACGTTGGTGGAGGCGCCCGGCGTGTCGCAGGTCAGCCAGGCGATGCGGTCGGCATCGGTCTCCAATAGCCAGCTGCTCGTCGGCGCCATGGCTCAAGCGGCGACGAGCGCGCGCTCGTGGATCGTAAAATCGCAAATCAGCGGCAGGTGATCCGACAGCTGGATGGCGGGAATCTCGAATCGATTCACCTCGATCTGCGAGCTGTGCAGGATGAAATCGAGCTCCTTGCGCGGGCTGTTGCTCGGATAGGAGGGAAGGCCGCGGGCATTGGCGTTGGTCAATCCGGCCGCCTGCATGAACAGATAGATCTCGTGGTCCCCCCAGTACGTGTTGAAGTCGCCCGCCACGATCACGGGCTTGCGGGTCTTGCGCACCAGGTCATACAGATAGCGCAGCTGGTACTGCCGGTGACGAAATTTGAGCGACAGATGGACCAGGAATATCGCGATGTCGTCCAGCTCGAGCTCGATGATCAGGCGCTTGATTCCGGTGTCGAAATAATGGAATCGTTCGCCGCGCACCCGCGGCGCAGCGAGAAAGGCGTTCGCCTGCTTGCGCACGATGGGCACCAACTGATTCACCGAGGAGACGCCGTACTTGCACTCGAAGGTGGAGTAATGGCCGAGGGAGCGGGCGATGAAATCCGCCTGGTTCACCATGCCGGTGCGAATCGATCCGGTGTCGACTTCGATGAGGCCCACCACGTCCGGGTCCTGGCGCTTGATGAAGTCGGTTATCTGCGAAAGCACCTGCCGGCTGGAGCGCAGGTAGCCGGCTCCCGGCACGGGGAGGTGAAACGCGGGGCCGGTCCCGGTGGCATAACGGATGTTATAGATGAGCAATCGCACTTCGGGCATTGTATCGACGCGCAATGTTTCGCGCATGCCCATCATCGAGCTACACTAGGGTCGATGTCGACCCGCGTTAACCCGATTCGGCTGTTCGTCACGCACTCCTGGGACGAGAACGATGACTACACGCGGGTTTTTGAATATCTGGAGGCGTCGGGAACTTTCTACTACGTCAATACCAGCCAGCCGCAGGCGAAGCGCCCCATCGACAAGGAGAGCCAGCGGGAAGATCTGCGCCGGCAGATCGCTCCGTGCGAGGTCGTCATCGCGTTGCCCGCCGTCTATCGGGCGGCGCCAGAACTGGTGCTGTTTCAATTGACGTTTGCGCAAGCGGCGGATCGGCCGATCATCGCCATGGAGAATTTCGGCTCCACTGAGCCGCTGGCGAAGGTCATCAAGGATGCGGCTGACGAGGTGAGCGCCTGGAACGAGCGCAGCCTAATCGATGCGCTGCGCCGCCAGGCGCGCCATCAAGAATCGAACCGCTGGGATACGATCGACTTCAAACTCGACTGATCAGTTGGTGGCTGCGGCGCTGAGCACCGGAACTTCGAATTCCGACGCTGCCACCTCTACGCTGCGCAACTGCACAACCGCTGCGCTTTGACGCATCGTACCGGCGTCGGCGCGGCACATCACTCCGAAGATCTCCACGATGAGCCCCGCACAGTCGTCGGCCTCCTGATTCGACATTTTGCGCACCGAGGCGGTCACCGCGTCCTCGCCGCGCAACGGCTGAACGCCGGCGAGACTGCGCATGACTTGGCAGAACGATAGGCGCACTTCGTTCGGCAGCTGATCCTCCGCCAGTGACACCAAGTGGCGCCGGTAAGCCGCAATCAAACGCTGCTTGATCGGAGTCGAGCGCACCAGTTCCAAGGTCGCAAAGTGCAAATGTTCCCACGCGCTGATCATGTAAGCCCCATTGATGACAAGAACTAAACTTAAAGTAGTTTCGAGATATTTAACATTCCAGTGAATCTTGTTAAATCAATACTCTGCAGAGGGAATATACAAGACAATCGACAAAACGCAACGCAGACTTTGTCAAGGTTTTGAAGTAAGGGGCGTGAGTCATTTACGACCTGGCGCGCAGCGAAATTTTATACATAACATTGCAAAAGCAATGTAAGCGATTGAATGATAATGCTCTGATCGACCAATTGCCGTGTTGGGGACAGGTTAGCCGGCTGCTTCCCTGGGCTCCTCGGAATGCGTCGCGCCGATCAGCATGTACACGCCGGGGACGACGAACAGCGTAAACAGCGTGCCGATCCCGAGGCCGGTCGAGATCACGAGCCCGATGGCGTAGCGCGATGCGCCGCCTGCGCCCCGCGCAAACACCAGCGGCACCACGCCGAGCACCATGGCGGCGGTGGTCATCAGGATGGGCCGCAACCGCACCCCGGCCGCCGCGACGATGGCCGCGCGCTTCGATTTGCCGCTCTGCTGCTCTTCGTTCGCGACTTCCACGATCAAAATGCCGTGCTTGCTGATCAACCCGATCAGCGTCACCAGCCCGACTTGAGTGTAGATGTTCAAAGAGGCGCCGCCCACGCCGATGGCGATGAAGATCAGCGCGCCGGCGATGGACAGCGGCACCGAGATCAGAATGACCAGCGGATCGCGAAAGCTTTCATAGAGCGCGGCCAGGGTGAGAAAGGCGATGATGATGGCGAAGCCGAAGGTTGCCATGACGCCGCCGGATTCCTGGACGAACTGGCGGGTCAGACCTCCATAGTCGAGGGAATAGCCCTGAGGCAAGGTGCGTGCGGCGAGGTCGCGCAGATAGTTGAGGGCCTCGGCCTGCGAAACCCCGAGCGCGGCGACCCCCGACAAGGTGGCGGAGTTGAGCTGCTGAAAATGGTTGAGCGACTCCGGCACGGTCTCGGTGCGCACGCGTGCAATGGTCGACAAAGGCACGGGAACCACGCCTAAGTTGGCTATCGGGTAGCTGAGCAGCTGATCCACGTTCAGCCGCGACACGCGCTGCACCTGCGGGATGACCTTGTACGAGCGGGTCTGCATGCTGAAGTAATTGACGTAACCGCCGCCGAGCAGGCTTCCGAGCGAGGAGCCGACCTGGCTCATCGTCAAGCCGAGCTGCGCCGCCTTGTCGCGGTCGATCTCTATGACCGACTGCGGCAAATCGTATTTGAGGTCGGTGTCGATGAACATGAACATCCCGCTCTTGTTCGCCGCATCGAGAAATGCGCGCGACACCTCGTTCAAACGCAGCGCGGGGTCGGTGGTCTTGATGGCGAATTGCACCGGATAGCCGGAGGCGCCGGGCAGCGAGGGCAGCTGGAAGACCGAGATTTTCTGGCCGGCGATCGTGTTGACTTTTTTCTGCAGAGCCTGCTGGATCGCGTTCGCGCTCGGGCGTTCGGAGAGGGGCAGGAGAATCAGCCCGTCGAACGACTGGCCCGGCGATTCGATCTGGAAGATGGTCTGAATGCCGGGCTGCTTCCTGAAGATGGCGTAGGCCTGGTTGCCGTAGAACAGCTTCTGCTGCAGCGTGGCATCGGGTGCGGAAGTTGGCTGCAGCGCCATGAAGCCCTGATCCTCCTGCGGCGCGAGCTCGCTCTTGGAGCTTCGATACAGCAGCGCGATGCTGAGCAGTACGATGATGACGAACACGGCGGTCACCGGAGTGAAATGCAGGCTGCGCTCGAGGCGCTGCTGATAGCCGCTGCGCACGCGCTCGAAGCGCACGTCGATATACTTGACCAGCCGCGTCTCCCAGTCGCTGCGGTCCGCGCGGTGCGCCCTCAGCAGCTTCGAACACATCATCGGCGAGAGGGTCAGCGCGATGACCGCCGAGACGGTGACGGCGCCGGCCACCGTGAACACGAATTCGGTGAACAGGGCGCCGGTGAGCCCGCGCTGAAAGCCGATCGGGATGTACACCGCCAGCAGCACCACGGTCATCGCAATGATGGGGGTGGCCAGCTCACGCGCCGCCTGTAGGGCGGCAGCCAGCGGCGACATGCCGCCTTCCAGGTGCCGATTGACGTTCTCCACCACGATGATGGCATCATCGACCACCAGACCGATCGCCAGCACCAGCGCGAGCAGGGTGAGCAAATTGATCGAGAAACCGAGCGCCAGCATGATGGCCAGCGTGCCGACCAAGGAGAGGGGAATGGCGATGATGGGAATCAATATCGAGCGCGGGGACCCCAAGAAGGCGAAGATGACCAGCATCACGATGATGAGCGCTTCGACCAGGGTGACGGCGACCTCGTGGATCGAGGCGTTCACGAAAGCGGTCGAATCGTAGACCACGCGGCCCTCCAGCCCCCGCGGAAGCTGCGCCTGGATATCGGGGATTGCGTCTCTCACCGCCTTGATTACGGACAGCAGGTTCGCGGTGGGAGCAATCTGGATGCCGATGAAGACCCCGGTTTTGCCGTCGGCCTTCACCTGCGATTCATAGTCATCGGCGCCCAGGATGACCTGGGCCACGTCGCTCAAGCGAATGTTGGCGCCGTTGACCGGTTTGATGATCAGATCGCGAAACTCCGCCACGGAATGCAAGTTCGTGGTGGAGGTGAGCGTGATCCGGATCATCTGCCCCTTGGTGTTGCCGACCGCGGAAATGTAGTCGTTGGCGGCCAGTGCCGCCGACACGTCGCTCGCCGTCAATCCATAGGCTTCCAATTTCTTCGGATCGAGCCACGCGCGCAGCGAGAAGATCTTGCCGCCGATGATCTCGGCCGTCTGCACTCCCTCCACGGCCTGCAGCTTCGGCTGCACGACGCGCGCCAGGTAATCCGTGATTTGATTCGATGCCAGGGAATCGCTGGCGAATCCCATGTACAGCGCGTCGGTGGTTTGTCCGACTTTGACGGTGATGACCGGCAGCAACGAACCGGTCGGCAGCTGGTTCAGCACCGAGTTGACCTTGATGTTGATCTCGGCGGCCGCTTTCGAGGTGTCGTAATTCTGGCGCAGGTACACCGTGATCGTGCTCGTGCTGTTCTGGCTGCTCGAGGTCATGTAGTCGATGCCGTTCGCCTGAGCGACGGCCGTTTCGATCGGGGTGGTGATGAAGCCGGCCATGGATTCCGGGTCCGCGCCCGGAAAGCTGGTGGAGATCGTGACCACGCCGTTCTCCGTCTTCGGATAGGCGAGCACCTGCAGGGAGCTGAACGAGCGCATCCCGACCACGAGAATGATCAGGCTCACCACGGTGGCGAGCACCGGACGGCGAATGAAGATGTCGGTGAAATTCATGGCTGCACGCGGCCTTATTCGTTCGGCGGCGTCGGATTGCTGTCGTTCGCTGGCTCGAGCGTATTGTCGATGACCACCGCGGTGCCGTTGCGCAGCTTCATTTGGCCTGCCGAAACGACGACATCGCCCTCCTCGACGCCGCTCTCGATCGCCACCTGATCGCCGCGGGTCGCCCCCAGCTTGACGAAGCGCTGCTCCACCGTGAACCCGCGCTTGCCGCTGGCGTCGGCGCCGCCGCGGCGCACCAGGTACACGGTGTCTCCGTACGGGTTGTAGGTAATGGCGGTTTGGGGCAGGGTGATCCGGCGGACGGCATCGCCCGCATCGACCGTGACGTTCGCGAACATGCCGGGCACCAGGCGCTTGTCGGCGTTGCGGACCGAGGCGCGCACCTGCACGTTGCGGCTCGCCGCGTCGACCTTCGAGTTGATCGATTCGATCACGCCCGCGAAGCGCGCCCCGGGATAGGTGTCCACGCTGGCGATGGCGGTCTGGCCCGCCTGGAGGCGGCTGAGTGCCTGCTGGGGCACGTAGAAATCGACGAGGATCGGATCCAGCGCCTGCAAGGTGACGACGGTCGTGCCGGCGGTCAGATACTGCCCGAGGTCGACCTGACGGATTCCGAGGCGGCCGGCGAACGGCGCCTTGACGATTTTCTCCTCGATCAGCGCCTGCTGCGCGGCCACTTGAGCGCGCGCGGATTTCAGGGTGGACACGTCGGTGTCGAGCGTCGCCTGGCTGATCGCCTGCGCGGCGAATTGCTCCTGATCGCGCTTGAGAGTCTGCGCCGCGAGCTCGGCGGCCGCTTGTAACTGCTCGAGTTTGGCGAAGTCGTCGTTCGGCTTGAGCCGCAGCAGCAGCTTGCCCGCGGGCACGTCGTTGCCGGATTCGAACTCGATTTCATCGACCACGCCTGAGGCCTGCGCCGACAGATCGGCGCCGCGCACGGCGCGCAGTGAGCCCACGGCGCGGATTTGCGCCTGCCAGGAGGTTTTGGCGGCCGTCACCGTCGAGACGGTTTGCGGCGCACGCGCCGCCGCACTCATGCCTTTCCTGATCATCGAGCCGATGAATGCCTGCCATCCGAGGATTGCGCCGAGTACGATCGCGACGACGAGGAGCAGGATCACCAGCGGTTTGATCATGCGCTTGAACGTGACCGGGCTGCCATCCTCGTCGATGCCGGATTGCATGCTGCTCATGGGAGTCCTCGAGGCGCTGCGGTGGAATTTGCGGCGACGTCGGATCGGTTCCACCAACCGCCGCCCAGAGCCTGAAACAGCGCCGCAGTGTCGGCGTAGCGCTGCGCGCGCGCCTTGACCAGGGCAACGGCCGCGGTCTGATAAGTCTGCTCGGCGGCCAGCACCTGAAGGTAGCTCGCGCCGCCGGCCTTGTACTGCGCCTGTACCAGCTCGAGACTGCCCGCCGCCGAGCGCTCCGCGGCGGTCTGCGCCGCGAGTGCCTCCGCATCGCCCTCGAGGGCGTACAGCGTGTCGGACACGTCTTGAAATGCGCTGAGCACGGTCGCCTGGTAATTGGCGGCTGCTTCCTGCGCGGCCGCCACGGCCGCGCGGCGCTGATGCTTAAGCTGCCCGCCCTTGAACAGCGGCTGCGTCGCGGAGCCCACCAGCGTCCACACCAGCGAACCGGCCGACAGGATCTGGGAGAACTGCGCGGCGGCGCCGCCCTCGCTGCCGGTGATGGTGAACTGGGGCAGCATGTTGGCGGTGGCGACGCCAATCTGTGCGGTGGCTTGATGGAGCAGGGCCGAGTACTCGCGCACGTCGGGACGCTGCTCGACGAATTTCGACGGCACGCTCACCGGCATCTCGACCGGCAGGGTCAAGGACTCGAGATGGATCGCCGCGCCCCCATAGTCCGACGGCAGGGAGCCGACGTAGGTCGCGAGCTGATTGCGCTGCTGCTGCAGCTGCGTACGCAGCGCGGGCAGGCTGGCGAGAGTCGCCTGCAGGATCGCCTGCTGCTGCAGCACATCGGCGCGGGACGCACCGCCCGCCGTCACGCGCCGCTGCGTGATGTCGAGCTGCCGCTGCTGCGCATGCGCGATGTCTTCGGTGGCGCGGATCTGTTCGCGCAGGGAGGCTTCGGCGATGGCGGCGGTGACCACGTTTGCGGTGAGGCTAAGGTAGCTGGCCTCCAGCGCAAAGCGCGTGTATTCGGCCTGCGCCTGCGCGGCCTCGATCTGGCGGCGCACGCCGCCGAACGCATCGAGCGTGTACGACACGTTCACCGACGCGCTGTTCAAGGTATACAAATACGTGCCGGGCTGCGGCAGCCCGAACTCCGCCAGGGTGGCCTTGGCGCGTTCGACCTGATAATTGGCCGAAACGCTCGGATACAGCGAGCCACGCTGCGCGGCCGCGTTCTCGTTCGCCTCGCGCAGGGCCGCCTGGGCGGCCTCCAAGGTGGGGCTGTGCGCGAGTGCGCGCTCGATCAGCGCATTGAGCTCCACAGACTGAAACAAGGTCCACCACTGGCCGGGAATGTCCAAACCGTCGACGAAGCGCTGCGCCTCGCCGCCGGGAAGCGGCGCGGAGGCCGTGGTGGGCGCGAGCGTACTGCCGGCGGCCGCGAAGCTCGCTGCGGCAGGGGCCGCCGGCTTTTTGAAGTCGGGCCCGACCGCGCAGCCTGCCAGCAGGCAGACGGCCAGTGTCGCCATCGAGCGTTCAGCACGCATGGAGATCTCAGACTAGTTGCCAGTGTGACATTCTACGTATAAAATATTCCGCAGTAAAGTATTAGATATCGAATGACCGACGTCCCACATCCGCTGTTCGAAATGGTGCAGGCGAGCTTGCTGCGCCTGAGCGCGCGGCTGCCCTCAACCCCTGTCACGGGAATCCTGCTCTGCCGATTGTTGCAGCAGGTCGGGCGCGGCATGGCCGCGATGCTCGAGCAGCAGATCCGGCCGTTTGGTCTGACCGAAGCGGAGTTCCGGGTGCTCACCGCGCTGTTTTCGCAGCCGGAGGGCGTCTCCCACCCGAGCGATCTGTGCACCAGGACCTCGCAGAGCCCCGCCAACATGTCGCGCATCAGCGATGCCCTGGTGAGCCGCAATCTCATCACGCGCGTTTTGAGCGATCAGGACCGGCGCCGCATGGTGCTGCGAATCACCGAGCCGGGTGAAGAGCTGGTGCGCCAGCTGCTGCCGCTGCTGTTCGTGCCGCTGCGCGAAATGTTCAAGGACTTCTCGGAGGCCGAACAGCAGCAGCTGATTGGCCAGCTGGTCCGATTGAGCGCGAAGCTGGATGAGGTCATGGCGCAGCACAGCCTGGAGAGGCCCCTGTGAGGAGGCGGCATCGCGCCGCGGTGCTGCTGTCGACTTTGATCGCGGGTTGCGCGGGAATGCCTCCGAAACCGCAGCCGGTCACGCTGCCCGACGAGGCGCCGCTGTCCGACGTGCCCGGCGCCGGCGGCACGTGGCCGGCGCCGCAATGGTGGATGCAGTACCGCGATCCCATCCTCGATCGGCTCATCGAGATGGCGCTCGCGTCCTCGCCGACGCTCGCCACCGCTCACGCACGCTTCGAATCGGCGCGTCAGTCGGTGCGCATCGCGAGCGCGGCCAGCGGCGCGCGTCTGCAGGCGAGCGGCGACTTCTCCCGCCAGCGGCTCAGCGACAACGGGCTGTTCCCGCCGGAACTGCTCGGCTTCGATTGGTACAACCTCGCGGACCTGGGACTGCAGGCGAGCTACACGTTCGACTGGTGGGGCAAGCAGCGCGATGCGATCGACGCCGCCATGGACGAAGCGCATGCGAGTCAGGCGGATCGCAGCGCCGCGGCGCTGATGCTGGCGAGTTCGGTGGCCGACACGTACTTCGGGTGGCAGGCCGATGAGAGCCGCCTGACGCTGGCCCGCGAGACCGAGGGTGTCGTTGTCCGTGAGCGCGCCATCACCGCGGCGCGCATCGGCGCGGAGTTGGATGCGCAGGATGAGCTGCGCCGCGCCGACTCCGCGCTTGCCGCTGTTCGCGAACAGATCGCAGCGCTCGAGGGCTCGGCACGGCTGCGTGTCGTGGCGCTCGCGGCGCTGGTCGGCCGTTCTGCCGTCGAGCTGCCGGCGCTCGCCGCGAAACCGCTGCCGCCGATCTCCCCGGCTCTGCCCGATGATGTGCGCATCGATCTGATCGCGCGCCGAGCGGATATCACGGCCAGCCGCTGGCGCGTGGAAGCGGCGGAGAAGAGCCGCGAGTCGGCGCGCGCGGAGTTCTTTCCCGATGTGAGCATCAATGCGCTGGTCGGGGTGCAGAGCATCGATGTGACGACGCTGATCAACTACGCCAGCCGCGTGCCTACGGCGAGCGCCGCGATTCATCTGCCCTTGTTCGATGCCGGCCGGCTGAAGGCGCGTTACGGCGCGAGTCAGGCTGCGGTCGATTCGGCCGTGGCGAGCTATCGGGAAACCGTGGTCGCGGCCGCCCGGGACGTGGCCACGGAGGTCTCCACGCTCGCGCAACTGGCGGCGCAGCGCACCCAGCGCGCCGTCGAGCTCGATGCCGCGCTCGAGCTCAAGGCTAGCGCCGCTGCGCGCGTCCGCCAGGGCGTCGCCGATTCGCGCACCGAGCTGGCCGCAGCACAGTCTTTGATCGAACAGCGCGATGCCTTGGTGCAGCTCGACGCGGCCTCCGTGTCCGCGGACATCGGGCTGAAGCGCGCGCTCGGCGGCGGGTATGAGAGGAAGGCATCAATACAATGAACGCAGACGTCGAAGCCGCCGAAGCGCCCCCGCCCGCCAACGCCAGGCGGCGCCGGATTCTGCTGCTCATCGCCGCGGTGTTCATCGTCATCGGTGTGCTGTGGGGGATCGTCTGGTTGCTGGTGCTGTCCAAACGCGAGCGTACGGACGATGCCTACGTCAATGGCAACAAGGTGGTGATTTCGGCGCAGGTGCCGGGCACGGTCGTCGCGGTGCTCACCGACGACACCCAATTCGTGCAGGCCGGCCAGGTGCTGGTGCGGCTCGACCCGACCGATGCGCAGATCAGCCTGGCGCGCGGCTCGAGCGCTCTGGCGCAGACCGTGCGGCAGGTGCGGCAGGAGAAATCGACCGCCGCTCAATACGACGCAATGGTCGCCTCGCGCAAGATCGAGCTCGCCCGCGCGCAGATCGACCTCGCGAAGCGCGAGCCGCTGCTTGCCGACAGCGCGATCGCGCCCGAGGAGGTGCGGCACGCGCGCGAATCGGTCGAGCTGGCCAAGGCCGCGCTCGCCCAGGCCCTACGCGAGGCGGCTGCCGCGCATGCCCTGGTCGATGGCACCGAAGTACAAAACAACCCGGCGGTGCTGCAGGCCAAGGCCGCCTTTCGCGATGCGTGGATTGCGGCGCGGCGCAATGCCGTGGTCGCGCCGGTCACCGGCTATGTGGCCGATCGCAGCGTGCAGTTGGGCCAGCATATCCAGGCGGGGCAGGCGCTCATGACGGTGATTCCGCTCAATGCCTTGTGGGTCGACGCCAATTTCAAGGAAGTGCAGTTGCGCAACCTGCGCATCGGTCAGCCGGCCGCGGTGCGCAGCGATCTGTACGGGGGCTCCTTCATCTATCACGGCCACGTCGCGGGCATGTCGGCGGGCACCGGGGCCGCGTTCGCGCTGCTGCCGGCGCAGAATGCTTCGGGCAACTGGATCAAGGTCGTGCAGCGCGTGCCGGTGAGAATCCGAATCGACGACGCGGATCTTAAGAGATCGCCGCTGCGGGTGGGGCTCTCCTCGACGGTGACCGTGGATACGACGGACCAGCAAGGGCCGGTGCTCGCCGGCAAGGCCGAGGAGCAGCCGGTTGGCGACACCGACGTGTACACGCAGGATCTCGCGAAAGCGAATGCAGAAGCGGATGCCGTGGTGAGCCGCAACCTCGGCGCCGAAGAGTAAGCCCACCGCTGCGACGATGGCGACAGTCCCGGCACCCTCGATGGCGCGAGAGTATCCGCCGCTGCAGGGCGGCAAGCGGTTGTTCCTCACCGCCGCGATCGCGACGGCGGCCTTCATGGAAATCCTGGACATGACCATCGTCAATGTCTCCGTGCCCGCCATATCGGGCAGTCTCGGCGTCAGCAATTCCGAGGGCACGTGGGTGGTGAGCTCCTACATGCTCACGGCCGCGGTTATCCAGCCGCTGAGCGGCTGGATCGCACGACGCTTCGGCGAGGTCCGCACGTTCGTGACCTCCGTGTGCCTGTTCATGATGTTCTCCGCGATTTGCGGATTGGCGACCAGCCTGCCGATGCTGGTGGCCGCGCGGCTCGTACAAGGGCTCGTATCGGGTCCCATGATGTCGGTGGCGCAGGCGATTCTGCTGCGCAATTACCCGATCGAGAAGCGCGGCATGGCGCTCGCGCTGTTTTCGATGGTGATCATCGTCGCCCCGATCTGCGGTCCGATCCTCGGCGGATGGATCACGGACAACCTCTCGTGGCCGTGGCTGTTCTTCATCAATCTGCCGGTGGGCGTGTTTTGCGCCGCGGCCAGCTGGATGCTGCTGAGGCATCGCGAATCCGAGAAGGTGAAATTGCCCATCGACGGCGTGGGACTCGTGCTGCTCCTCGTCGGCGTGGGCAGCCTGCAGTTCATGCTCGACAACGGCAATGAAAAGGATTGGTTCAGCTCCCCGACCATCATCGCGGCCGCCATCGTCTCGCTGATCAGCCTGGCCTTCCTGATTGCGTGGGAATTGACCGATGAGCACCCGGTCATCGACATGCACCTGTTCGGGCGGCGCAACTTCCGGGTCGGCGTCGGGGTGGTGGCGGTCGCCTATTTCGGGCTCTCCGCGGTGAACATCCTGTTTCCGCTCTGGCTGCAAACCACCCTGGGCTACACCGCCACCTGGGCGGGCCTGGCGGTCGCGCCCGTGGGCCTGCTGGCGCTGCTCGCGGCCCCCATCGTCGGACGCAACATGAACCGGCTGAACCTGCGCTTGGCGGCGAGCTTCGCCTTCTGCGTGTTCGGCTTGGCGGTGTTCTGGACCGCCACGTTGAATGACCAGGCGAGCTTCGGTCAATTTGCGACCCCGCGCTTCTTTCAGGGCATGGGGCTCGCGTTCTTTTTTCTGCCGCTGAATCAGATCGTCCTGTCGGGGGTTCCGTCCCGCGACCTGGCATCGGCTTCCGGCGTCAGCAATTTCATCCGCACCATGTCGGGCAGCATTTCCACGGCGGTGACCGTTTGGGTTTGGAATCGCCGCACCGATTACCACCACGCGGTGCTCACCGAGCACATCCGCAGCTCCGCGGCCGGCTGGACCAGCTATCAGGCACAGCTCAGCGCGCGCGGATTCGGCGGCGACGGGGCGTTTCAATACGTGGATCAGGTCATCGGCGCCCAGGCCGCGACGCTCGCGGTCAACGATGTGTTCTTTGCGCTCGGCTGCGCATTCGTGTTGCTGGTGCCTTTCGTGTGGCTCGCGAAACCCCCGTTCGGCGCCCGCGGCAGCGGCGCGGCGCGCTAAACTACGCGATGCCGCACTCGTCGGCAGCCAACAGGAGACCGCAATGATCGGATACGTGACGTTGGGTACCAATGATCTGCCGCGCGCCACCGCGTTCTACGATGCGCTGCTCGGCGAGTTGGGCGCCAAGCGCATGATGGAGAGCGATCGATTCGTGGCCTGGGGCACCCGGCCGCATCTGCCCGGGCTCGGCGTGATCAAGCCTTTTGACGACAAGCCCGCCACTGTCGGGAACGGCGTCATGGTGGCGCTCGGCGTCGACAGCAGCGCCAAGGTCGACGCGCTGCACCGAAAAGCGCTGCAGCTCGGCGCCAAGGATGAGGGTGCGCCGGGGCCTCGGGGTGAAGGGTTCTACGCGGGCTACTTCCGTGATCTCGACGGCAACAAGCTCAATTTTTTCGCGACGGGCTGAGGCAATGAAAATTCGTTGGCGCGGACCGCTATTCGCGCGCGCTCGGGAGCTTTGCGGCGCGCGGATCCCCGCCAGGACGCGGAGCTGCAGGTGCCGCAAGTCGCGCAGGTGATCGAAAACGTGGCCGCGGGAATCAACCAGGCGGCGGAGGACTTCGAGAACGAAATTGCGCGGCGCTGAGCGCTGAAGGGTTTCCCCTAATCGCCTCGAAACGCGCTGCCGCACGAGGCCAAATACCTCAAATTGCGCGAGCCAACTGTGAACCGGGCTTCAGTTTTACCAGTCGCGGGTCGATATGCTTGCCTTAATGAAAGCCAGCATTGCCCAACGCATTCTCGTGATCGACGACAACGCGGCGATTCACGGCGACTTTCGCAAGGTCCTTGGCGGCGCCGAGGATTCCGCTCAAGTCGCCTTGGCGGTCCTGGAGGCCGGCCTTTTCGGGGAAGCGCGCGGCACTGGAACGCGGCCCCGCTTCGAAATCGACTCCGCCCATCAAGGGCAGGAGGGTGTGGAGCTGGTGCGCAGGGCTCTTGGCGAGGGACGCCCGTATGCCATGGCGTTCGTCGACATGCGCATGCCGCCCGGCTGGGACGGCTTGAAGACCATCGAGCATTTGTGGGCGGTGGACCCGGACGTGCAAGTGGTCATCTGCTCGGCGCACACCGACTACGACTGGTCCGAGGTGGTGGATCGCTTGCAGCATTCGGACAAGCTCCTCGTGCTGCGAAAACCCGCCGAACCGATCGAGGTCCTGCAATGCGCGACCGCGCTCACCCGCAAGTGGCAGAACGAGCGGCTGGTGAAGGAGCAGATGGACCGTCTCGAGCAGGTCATCACGCTGCGAACGACGGGACTGGAGGCGGCCAACCGGCAACTTCGGCATCTGGCCACCCACGACGCCCTGACCGGCCTGCCGAATCGCGTGCTGCTCGACGACCGGCTGAACCAGGCGATGGCGCACGCCGATCGGGACGGCCGTTCCTTCGCGCTGCTGGTGTGCGACCTCGACCGCTTCAAGCTGGTCAATGATTCTCTGGGGCACCATGCGGGCGATGAGCTGCTGCAGGAGGTGGCCCGCCGCCTGAGCGGGCTGGTGCGCGCCGTGGACACGGTCGCCCGGTTCGGCGGCGACGAATTCGTGATGCTGCTCACCTCCATCCACGACCCCGAAGACGCGAAGCGCCTGGCGGCGAAGGCCATCGAGGTGCTGCAGGCCCCGGTGCGCATCGCCGGAATCGACGTGCACACCTCGCCGAGCATCGGGATCGCGTTTTACCCTGCCGATGGCACATCGATCGAGGCGTTGACTGCGCACGCCGATGCGGCCATGTATTGCGCCAAACAGCGCGGCCGCGGCAACGTTCAATGCTTTGAAGGCGGCATGAATGCGGGCTCCGAGGACAGGGTTCAGCTGGAAAGCGATCTGCACAATGCCATTGCGCTCGGGCAATTCGAGCTGTACTACCAGCCCAAGGTCAACACGAACACCGGCGCCGTACGCAGCGCGGAGGCGCTCATCCGCTGGGTGCATCCGACGCGCGGCCTGGTGTCGCCGGACGGCTTCATCCCGCTGGCCGAGGAATGCGGATTGATCGGCGCGATCGGCGAGTGGGTGGTGCGCGAGGCGTGCCGGCAGGCGCGCGCCTGGCAGGATGAGGGAATGGCGCCGCTGCGGGTTTCGGTGAATCTGTCGGCCTCTCAGTTTCGCGGCAGCAATCTGACCGAAACCATCCGCCACGCGCTCCATGAGGCCGGTCTCGCGCCGGAGTATCTCGAGGTGGAGCTCACGGAAAGCGCCGTGATGAGCGATCCGGAAGAGTCGATTGCGATTCTCGAGCAGCTGAGCGCCATGGGCGTGCTCGTCTCGGTGGACGACTTCGGCACGGGCTATTCGAGCATGAGTTATCTGCGCCGCTTTCCGATCGACAAGCTGAAGATCGATCGCGTGTTCATCAACGAGATCGCGAGCCGTCCCGAGGACGCCTCGATCGTGCGCGCCATCGTGTCACTGGCCCACAGTCTGCGCCTGAAGGTGGTGGCGGAGGGCGTCGAGACCCCGGCGCAGCTCGACTTCCTGAAGGCGGTGGGCTGCGATGAGTATCAGGGCTATCACTTCAGCCGGCCGCTGCCGGCGCTCGAATTCGCCCGCATCGTGCGTGAAACGGCGGCGCGCATCGCGCCGCTGAGCTCGGAGGATGCGGCGCGCACGCACAGCAAGCTCGCCGCCTACCGGCGATCCTGACCGCGGCCCGGGATTTTCATCGGGGCGCTCGGGCGCCTGCCGCAGCTCGTACGCAGCGAATGGCGTCGCCCATGTCTTGCTGATCTTCCAGGACTGAAGGTGTTAATGTGTGCGCCGATGGCTTTCACAAAGACGGCTTCCGGCAAGAGGGGCACGCAGCGGCGCGGGCACCTCACACAGTTCAGCCGCGTGCGGCGCCTGTCCAAGCGCGGTGCCTACGACTCGGCGACCATCCATGCGATTCTGGACGCCGCCACCCACTGCCATGTTGCGCACGTGATCGGCGGGCGGCCGGTGGCGACGCCGACCCTGCATTGGCGGCACGGCGACTGGCTGTACTGGCATGGCAGTGCGGCGAGCCGCATGCTGGGCGCGAATGCAGCGGGCGGGGCCGTATGTGTGACGGCGACGCTGATCGACGGCTTCGTGCTGGCCCGATCGGGCTTCAATCATTCCATCAATTACCGCTCGGCGATGTGTTTCGGCATCCCCGCGGAGATTACCGATGCAAAAGCCAAGAGCGATGCGCTCGAGCATTTCCTCGAGCATTGGCTGCCCGGCCGCTGGGCCGCCTTGCGGCCGCCCACGCGCAAGGAACTGGCGGCGACCCGGGTGATGTCCATGCCGATCGACGAGGCATCGGCAAAAATACGCGAGGGTGGACCTCACGACCCGCCGGCCGATGTGTCGTGGCCGACCTGGGCGGGTGTGATTCCGCTCGTGACGGCTGCGGCTGCGCCGGTGCCGGCGGAGGACTATCGCGGAACCCTGCGGCCGCCCCGGCTGGCCGGATTGCACTGCAGCACGCACCGCTCTCGTCATCTTGCTTCAGCCAGGGCGCCGCGGCGGAATTGAGTACGTGCCCACCGCGTGTGCGACCAAGTCTCGAGTTCCTTCCGAGTATAGGGCGACTTCACCGACCGCCAGCGCTTTGCCGACTTTGATGAGTTTCCCCACTCCCACGATGTCCTTATTCGAGGAAGGCTTGCGCAGGAAGTTGATGTTGAGGCTGGTGGTGACCGCCAGCGGAACGATGCCGATGTCGCCAAGCAGCGCGACATAGAGCGCGACATCGGCCACCGTCATCAGCACCGGACCGGACACGGTGCCGCCGGGGCGCAGCTCATCGGCGCCGATACGGTGCTTGATCGTGGCCGATCCATTCCCGACCTGCTCGACGATGCACTTGTTCTGAGGAAATTCACGGGCCAGGAACTCGATGATCTCGGTTTTATTTGACACTTACCGCCCCCGTGATGAAATGATCCATGCTCGCATTGCCGTTGCGCAGTTGTAAATCGTCTGCGCCGCCGGGGGGCGCCTGCATGGCCATTACGGATGAGTTTTCACTGTACGTGCTGGAGCAGCTCGGCGCGCTGGGAGCCGTCGCCCCGCGCCGGATGTTCGGCGCGGTTGGACTGTACTGCGACGGGGTGTTCTTCGGATTGATTGCGGGCGATGTCCTTTACTTCAAGGTCGGCGAGTCCAACCGAGGCGATTATGCGGCACGCGGCATGAGCCGGTTCCGCCCGTATCGGGACCGGCCGCACCTGAGCATGAATTACTATGAGGTGCCTGCGGACGTACTGGAGGAGCCGGAGGAATGCGTGCTCTGGGCGCGGCGTTCGCTGAATATTGTAAAATCGCCTCCGAAGGCGCGCGCGCGCGCGTCGAACAAGCTGCGAAGTTGCGCGCGCGTACGCAAGCATTCATGAACCCGCCAATCCACCGCCGAGGTGACTCATGACCACCCGCCGCACTTTTCTCCTGTCCACCGCCGCGATGCTCGCCGCGCCCGCGTACTCGGATGACCCGCTGTGCGCCGTGTTCACCAAGGATCGCCAGACGGCGCTCGATCCCGCAGGGGCGCTGCAGAAGCTCAAGGATGGAAATGCCCGCTTCGTCGCCGGCCGTAGCATCCACTGCGATCTCATCGCGCAGGTTCGCGCGACCACGTCGGGGCAGGCGCCGTTCGCGGCGGTCGTCGGGTGCATCGACAGCCGCGTGCCCCCGGAGCTGATTTTCGACCAGCAGATCGGCGACATCTTCGTCGCCCGCATCGCCGGGAATTTCGTCAACACGGATATCATCGGAAGCCTCGAATTCGCCACCAAGCTTGCGGGCGCAAAAGCCATCGTCGTTCTCGGGCACTCCGATTGCGGCGCCGTGAAGGGCGCGATCGACGATGTGAAGCTCGGAAATCTCACCGCCACGCTCGCCAATATCCGGCCGGCGGTTGCCAAGGTGGCGGCGCTGCAGGGGCCGCACACCTCGAAGGACCCCGCGTTCGTGCAGGCGGTCGTGGTGCAGAATGCGAAGGATGCCGCCGCGATGCTGCTCGCGCAAAGCGCCGTGCTGCAGGATCTGGCCGCTGCGCATAAATTGACGGTCGCTGCGGCGGTGCAGGACCTCGCCACGGGCGCCGTCAGCTGGCTGGGCTAGAGCGCTAAAAGCGAGCCGTCACCGCCATCGCATCGGTGCCGCGGAACAGTTTGATCGCAACGGTGCAATGCGCGGTGCAGGCGGCGAGGGCGTTCTTAAGATCCGCCGCAGTGCGCATCGGATGTCCGTCGACTTCGTACAGGATGTCGCCGACGATGATCCCCGATTTTTGCGCAACGGAGCCGCTGCTCACAGCGACCACCAGGATGCCTGCTCGATTGGGCTGTTCCACCGTGGCGGCCACCGGCAAACCGTCGATCCCGAAGCTGAGTTTGAGCGCCGCGCCGACGACGTTCTGTGCTGGAGCGGCAGCTACCTGTGCGCCGGCGGCATGCGCACCGGTATATTCATCGACCTTGGCGAGAAGCCCGGCAATCTCCGCGTTCGACAGCTCGCCGGAGTAGGCGGGGCCGGTTTTGGCGAGGAGGCGGAAGCGCCACAGGGATGGTTTGTCCGGCACGTATCCGGCCGCGAGCTCACGCAGAAATTTCTCCTCGACGGGGAAGGCGACGTGCTCGGTGTACGTGCATTCGCGCACCAGGCAATTCTCCGATGTCCTGCGTATTGCCGCGGCCGGCACTGATCGCGGCCCGTTCGCTGTGGGATAGCTCGCGGTTTCATAGTCCCGCCAGGCTCCGCTGTAGATGACCCAGGCGTGAACCTGAAACGATCGGCGCCCCGTCTCATCGTCGATGACGGCCTCGAGAAACTCATCGTTCCACACCATGCGCATCGGGCCCTTGTGCTCCGCAAAGCCGTTCTCCGTGCTGATCGCGGTGGTGTCGTTCTTGGAGTTCTCCGTGACGGTGGCGGTATCCTTAAAGTGCGCCATGTTGAGCGAAAGCAGAGGGGGATCCTTCGCGCGGGCGGGGCCGGTGAGGAGGCCGAGCAGCATCAATGGCGCAAGCGCCGTCGTGAAAGATTTCAATTTATTAATCCTGGCCCCATGGCTGAAACTCGCTCATCCCAGGGCTCGGCTTGTCGCATTTGGCAGGTGGCTGATCGCCGCTCGCCCCCACAATGCGCATCCGCCCGCCCAAGAGATTGCCATTTTTATCATAAAAAATAAAGACTTATATCTTACCGCGGAGCGCGCGGCCAAGCGCGCACCAAGGCGGCGGGCGCCCCTGCAGCCGTCCGGCGCCCGCAGCGGCCTCGCAAGCGCACCGCGACCTTGGTCCAATTGTTGCGATCGCTCCAAGGGTTAAGACTTCGCGCACGTCACGCAAGTGACACTCTGTGTGCTCGCGAGATTCGGACGGGCGCGTCGATGATTTTGGAGGTTTGCTAATGAAAAGATCCAACTGGCTGTTGCTCTCCGCGCTCGTGCTGCCGCTCTCGATCGGCACGGCGTTCGCGGTGGTCAATCCCGATAAGCTTCCCCAGGTGTCGTGCAGCGATATCAAGTTTAGCCCGGCGTTCCTCAAGAAGTGGCCGCAGGCGCCACAGGCGTGCCAAGACGGACGCGTGTACAAAGGCCACAAGTACGCGAAGTTCCAGGCGAAGGTGTACATTAACTCCCCGGCATTCACGACGTTGAATTTCCTGGACGCCGCCGGCAACACGGTGACGACCGCTAGCATCAAGCCGGGCCCGAATCAGCACGTGATGGTGAATGGCCAAGCGAAGGCGTTCACCGATCTGCAGGTCGGCGACACGATCACGCTTTGGGTATCTGAGAATCGCACGGATGCGGCTTCGTTGCCTGGTTCGACGGAAGGACGCTGGGCGCTGTACCCGCCCATCCAGCAGTAATCCGCGAGCGCGTACCTGCCCTGAGGATCCGGCGCAGCCCGTGCGCCGGATCTCTCGGGGCTTTTTGGGCCTAAGGAACTCCCAGGGTCCGGGTGAAAACGCTTGCGGTCGCATGAGCCTCACCTCTAGACCGCTGCGCCGGGTTTGCCGGAGCGCGGCGCAGCGGGTCCTTTGAAGTCGCTGGCGGCTGCGAAGATCCACTCGCGAAATTGAGCCACTTTGGGAAGCCCCAAGAAGGCGCGCGGACATACGAAATAGTAGGCAGAGCCGAAGGGCAGGGCCTCTTGGCTGGCCAGCCGCAGCGTGCCTTTTTGCAGCGACCGCGTAACGATTGTCCAGCGCGTGAGCGCGAAGCCAAGCCCTTCCTCAGCCGCCACCATCAGGCCTGCCGAGTCGTCGATGGTCGGCGGACGGGACTGCCAGGCGACCTCCTCATCGGTCTGTTGCCAGATGCGCCACGGCACATCGTCGCCCTCGAGCAGCGGGTATTTGCTCAAGTCCGCCCCGCGCTCGATCATTCCGTACTGCTTGATCAGTTCCGGCGTGCCGACCGGCACGATCCAGTCATCGAGCAGCTTCTCGCAGTGCAGATTCGGATAATTGCCGCGCCCGAAACGGATGGCGACATGAATGGCGGCGCGCGAGAAATCCACCAACTCCCGCGAGGTGTGAAAGCGCAGTTCGACGTCCGGGTATTTGCGCCGAAAGGAGCGAATGCGGGGCAGCAGCCATATTTGCAGAAACGATGTCAGCAGACTGATTTGCAGCGGTCCGGCGCGGCCGTGCTGTTTGATCACGTTGACGGCCGATTCGAGTCTTTCCAGGCCGGCTCTCACCGCGGGCAACAACTCGAGCCCTTCCTCGGTAATCGTCACCCTGCGTCCATTGCGCCGGAACAGCGGCGTCTGAACGTAGGATTCCAGCGCCTTGATCTGCTGGCTCACGGCTGCGGGCGTGACGTGCAACGCATCGGCAGCCGTGGAGAAATTCAAATGCGTCGCCACCGCCTCGAATACTCGCAGCGCTCCCAACGGCAGCCGGGCGTATGCGGTCGACACGTCAAGCTCTCACGGATGATCCCGCAGCGCGAGCGCGTTGCGTACTCTGGATTGGAAGTAGGCGACGGATTGCTCATGGCGCGGGCTCAGCGGGCCGGGCGTGTAGGCGCCGGAAGCGTAGTTATTCTGCGTGCCTTCGCAAATGCCGAAATCCTCCCTGACGATGGCGCAATTGATGTCGATCGTGGTGCGCCTCGACGCCTCAGCGCCTGCGGAGATGTCGGCGAAATAGAAGTCGTAGATCAACTCGGTCAGTGTGACCGAGATCGGATTGATGCGGCTGGTGTTCATGCCGCCGGGAAAGACCGAAAGCGTCCAGTTCGGCCACATCCACAGCCATTTACCGCCGTATATGGAGCCATCCTTTTGCGGAGAAGTCATGCGCACCAAGCCGTCGCGGGCGGCCGTTTCAAAGCGGCTGAAATCGATGACCTTCATGAAACCGGGATGTATGCCGGGAATATGGTAGCCCTCGACGAAATTGTCCGTGTAGGTCTTCCAGTTGCTGCGCATGGTGAAACGGTGCTCCTCCACGGCAGCATAGCTCTCGAGCGGAAATTGCTCGACCTCTTCGGGCAGGTCGCCCAACTGATCGATCAGGCTCGTCTGCGGGTCGATGCAGATGAACAGCAGGCCGCGCCACTCGGACAGCTCGGCCTTCTTGAGCGGCCAGTCGTCCAATATGAAGCCCGGGTCCTCGCCAAACCAGGGAGCCTGGCGCAATGCGCCGTCCTGATCGTAGACCCAATGATGATATGGGCAGCGCAGCGTGTGGCATTTACCCGTGCCTTCGGCAAGCAAGCGCGCGCCGCGGTGCCGGCAGACATTATGGAAGCCTCGCAATACCCCGTCCCGGCCGCGCAGCGCAAAGAGCTTCCAGCCGGCGACGTCGACCGCCAAGTAGTCCTGCGGCTTCGAGATTCTCGCGGCGGGCCCCAGCATTTGCCAATGGCGCTGAAATATGGTCCGGCGCTCCGCTTCGTACAGACCGGGGTCCACGTAGAAGTGCGGGCCGAGATTGGTGAGCTTGGGCATTGCGAGCACCGGCTGATGCTCTAAAGAGGCTTCGCCGATCCAAGCACCGGGCGCTTGTGCGCCCATGGCTGTGCCTGCTCGAGCTGTGCCGCCAGGCGCAGCAGCAGCGCCTCTTCGCCGTAGCGGCCGGTGAACATCGTGCCGATCGGCAGGCCGGCCGGCGTCCAGTGCAAAGGCACGCTCATCGAGGGCTGGCCCGTAATATTGGCGAGTGCCGTGAACGGGCTGTAGGAACTCATCTCTCTGCCCCACGCGGCCACATCGACCGGCGAGAGGCCGAGAGTTCCGAGCATCGCCGGCTCCCGCGCCAATGTGGGCGACAGCAACACATCGAACCGGCTTTGAAATTGCGCCACGGCCGTCGCCGCCACCTGAAATGCGGTGTTGGCGTCCGCGATCGCGAGTCCGCTCGCGCCATGCCCTTGCTGCGCGTAGATCCATGTCACCGTCTCGAGCTCCTCGGGCGACACCGGCTTGCCGCGTTCAGCGCCCCAATCACGCAGCGCTTGCGCGACCGACGTCGTGATCACCGTCAGGAATCCGGCGCTCAGCGCATGCGCATCCAGCGCAGGCGACGCTTCCTCCACATGATGTCCCAGCGATTCGCAAAGGCGGGCGCTCGCGCGCGCTGCCGCCATGCATGGCGCGTCAATCGCAGTACCCGCCGGAGCCGTCAGCATCAGGGCGATGCGCAACCTGCCGGGTGCGCGGTCCAACCCCTTGAGATAGCTGCCGCCCGGCGGCGGCGGCGCCGAGTAGCGCGATCCCGGCTCGATTCCGCAGGTCGCATCGAGAAGCGCGGCGCTGTCGCGCACGCTGCGAGTGACCGCGTGCGCGGTCGCCATGCCCAACCAGCGCTCGGTGACCGGCGGGCCCAAGGGCATCCGTCCGCGCGATGGCTTCAATCCGAACAGGGCGGTGCACGACGCGGGGACCCGAATGGATCCGCCGCCGTCCGATGCGTGCGCCATCGGCACGATGCCGCCGGCCACCGCGGCTGCGGCGCCGCCCGATGAGCCGCCCGCGGAGCGCTGCGGATCCCAGGGGTTGCGCGTGAGGCCGAATGCCTTGGACTCCGTGGTGTACGTCAATCCGAATTCGGGGCTGGTCGATTTGGCGAAAATAACGAGGCCGGCGCGTTTGTATCGCGCAACCAACTCACTGTCCGCGGCCGCGCGATGCTCCTTGAAGGCGAGGCTCCCCGCGCTGGTCACCGTGCCGGCGAGCTCCACGCCGAGATCCTTGATGATGAAGGGCACGCCTTGAAACGGGCCTGTCGGAAGGCCGGCGTCGATCTGTGCCCGAGCTTCCTGGTAATGGGTGTGTGCGAGGCAATTGATCCTTGGATTAACGGCCTCGGCGTTGGCCATGGCCCAGCAAAGCAGTTCGTGCGGGGTGGCCTGCTTGCGGCGAACCAACTCGGCCAGTCCCATGCCGTCATACTCGGAAAAAGAGGATATCCCGGAGAACGCGGCCTGAGGCATGACGAGTATTTTGCACGAGTTTTGCCAATTTCGCTGCGCGAACGAAGTAGGATGCTGGCGGCACTGAACGGCGTTTACAATGCGCGCTGTCCGGCTCGCCGTGAAAAAGCGGTAAAAAAACATGAAGGGGTGATCAGATGACAGACGAACCGGGCGGCAGCGCGATGACGCGGCGGCAGCTGCTCTCGATGATCGGTTCGACCGCCGGTGGCGCCACGATGTACCAGGCGATGAGCAGTCTGGGCTTGGCCGCGGATTCGACTTTCAAGGCCCCGAGCCGGTTGACGGGCGCGCCCGCGGGCGCTTCGGTGCTCGTGCTCGGAGCCGGCATCGCAGGCATGGTCGCCGCCTATGAACTGCGCAGCGCCGGCTACCGGGTGCAGCTGCTCGAGTACAACGACCGCGCCGGCGGCCGCAACTGGACTGTGCGCGGCGGCGACCGCTATACCGAGATGGGCGGCATGACCCAGCAATGCCGGTTCGATCCGGGCCTGTACATCAATCCGGGTCCGTGGCGCCTGCCTTATCATCATCGAGGCATGCTGCATTACTGCAAGCTGCTCGGTGTGCGGCTCGAGGCCTTCGTGCAGAACAACAACAACGCCTACCTGCATGCGAGCAACGCGTTCGGCGGCAAGCCCCAGCGCTTCCGCAGCGTCAAGGCCGACTATCACGGTCACATCGCCGAACTGCTCGCCAAAGCCGCGCAGAGCAAGAACCTCGATGCGCCGGTGACGCTGGAAGATCAGCAAGCGCTGCTCGACTCGCTGCGCCTATGGGGGGCACTCGATAAAAATTATGCCTACACCAGGAGCCTCGCGGGCAGCGACCGGCGCGGCTTCGATCATGACCCGGGCGGCGGACTCAGCGGCCGCCCGGTGCCCTCCGAGCCGATCGGATTGGGCGAGCTGCTCCACTCGAGGCTGTGGGAGGCGCTGCCGTTTTGCGACAACTACGATATGCAGACCAGCATGTTTCAGCCGGTGGGCGGCATGGGCGTAGTCGGCGAAGCATTCGGCCGGGAACTCGCACCGCTGATACGCTACAACGCCAAGGTGCTCGAGATTCGGCAGGACGAGCGCGGCGTCAGCGCGACCTTCGAGGATACGGCCGCATCGACGGGCCGCCACAGCGTCCGTGCCGACTGGTGCGTGTGCACGATACCGCTGTCGATCCTGGGCCAGATTCCGATGAACGTCGGCCGGCCGATGTCCGACGCGATTGCCGCCGTGCCCTACGCGGCGGCGGTCAAGGTGGGGCTACAGTTCAAGCGCCGCTTCTGGGAAGAAGACGAGCAGATCTACGGCGGCATCACTTATACCAACCTTCCGATCAGCAATATCGGTTATCCGAGCACCGGCTATTTCGGTGACGGCAAGGGCGTGCTGCTGGGCGCGTACGCCTTTGGCCTCAACGCCGCGGAGTTTACTGCCATGAGTCCGGAGGAGAGGGTCAGCAAGGCGGTCGAATATGGCAGCCGCATCCATCCGCAATATCCGCAGGAGTTCGATAACGGCATTGCCGTGGCCTGGCACCGATCGCCGTTTACGCTCGGCTGCTTCGGCATGTGGAGCGAGGCGGCAAGAACGCAGCACTACGACAATCTTTGCGATATCGACGGGCGCATCGTGCTGGCGGGGGAACATGCCTCCTATTTGCCGGGATGGCAGGAGGGCGCCGTGACCTCGGCGTTGGATGCGATCGAGCGGCTGCACCGCCGCGCGAGCGCTGCGGGGGTGGCATCATGACTGCAAGCCCCACCCGCTGGTCGCGCGCCTTGAGCGCCGCGGTGCTGGCACTGCTCGCCGCGGCGGCCGCCGGCCCTCCCGTACGGGCCGACAGCGCCAGCTTTTTCGCGTTTTCGACACTTGATGCCCAGAGCGGCGAGCAGGTTTACCGCCAGATCTGTCAGGGCTGTCACATGCCCGACGGAAAGGGCGCCACGGGAGCCGGCACGTACCCATCGCTCGCCAAGAACCATGAATTGGCCTCGGCGCAATTCATGGCGCTCACCATTCTCAAGGGGCGGCGTAACATGCCGGCGTTCGGCGCCGGGCACGCCAGTGGAGTGTTCTTCGCGACGCCGCCCCTGAGCAGCGAACAGGTGGCGGCGGTGATCAACTTCGTGCGCACCCATTTCGGCAACCACTACACCGACGTGATCAGCGTGGCGCAGATCGAGGAACTGGATCGCTCTCCTTAGCGCACGCTGCGGGAAAATTTCGCAATTGCACCTCACGAGGAAACGCCATGTACACACTTGTCCGCACGCTTCTGCCGATGTCTGCGCTGTCATCGCTTCTGCTGCTGCCGTCGCTCGCGCCGGCTGAGGACGTGATTCGCCACCCGCTGCCGAATGGCAGCAGCTTCCCGATTTCCGCCGCGGTCGAGGTGCCGCCCGGCAAGACCACGGTGTACCTGAGCGGCATGGTGCCGCCGGTGGTCGATCCAAACGCGGCGAAAGACAGTGTCGCTGCGTATGGCGACACCAAAACCCAGACCGTCGGCGTGCTGAAAGCGATTCAATCCGCGCTCGAGAAACTCAAGCTGGCGATGGGCGATGTCGTCGCCATGCAGGTGTTCCTGGTCGGCGATGCGGGCAAGGGCGGCAAAATGGATTTCGAGGGCTTCATGCAGGGCTATACCCAGTTTTTCGGCACGCCGACGCAACCCCGTCTGCCGGTGCGCGCCGCGGTGCAGGTCATGGCGCTCGCCAATCCCGGCTTTCTGGTCGAGATCCAGGTGACGGCGGTTCGTCCGTGAGCGGCACGCTGCAATAATCCAGGGCAAGCGCCGGTCTAACGGATAATGGCCAAGGCGCTTCATCAACTGCTGGCGGCAGGCATCTGCGTGTGCTGCGCAGCCGCGGCGTTCGCACAATCGAGGCCGGCGGTGATCGAGCTGTTCACCTCCGAGGGCTGCAGTTCGTGCCCGCCCGCCGAGGCCTATGTCGGGGAGTTGGCGCAGCGCCCCGACGTCCTCGCGCTTTCGTTTCACGTCGATTATTGGGACGATCTGGGGTGGCGCGACCGCTTCGCACTGCCCGAGGCCGTCCAGCGGCAGCGCGTTTACGCGAAGGCGCTGCAGCTGTCCTCGGTCTACACGCCGCAGGTCGTCATTGATGGGCATGAAGACTGCGTCGGCAGCGACCGCAACTCGATCGGCAGGGCGTTGGCGCAAAAGCGCGGCGGCGTCGCGGTCGCGCTCAGCGTGCGCGAAGGTGAGGTGCTCGTCGATCTGGGCGCCCGGGAAAACATCGCACTGAGCGATGTCGTGCTGGTGGCCTATCGGCGCACGGCTGTCTCGCCCATCGGCCGCGGGGAGAATGCCGGACGGACGATCAAGGAATTTAACATCGTGCGCGAGTTTCACAGCCTGGGCCGCTGGGACGGGCAGCCGCGTCAGTATCGGTCGCGCGTGGATGCGTTGCCGGCGGACGCCACCGATGTGGCCATCCTCGTCCAGCCGTTGGGACAGGCACCGATCATCGGGGCAGCGGCGGCGGCGTTGCGCTGATCAGCGATGCTCGGGCTTCCGCGCTTCGTCGTCAGTTGACTTGACGGCGGCGGCCTTGCCAATGAGGCGCACGCAGTTCGCGTTTGAGTATCTTGCCGGCACCGGACATGGGTAACGGTTGGCTGCGGATTTCGACGCTGTGCGGGCACTTGTAGCCGGCGATCAGCCCATGGCAGTGAGCGATGAGTTCCTCGGCCGCCAGCCGGTGGCCGTCTTTGATGATGACGATGGCGTGCACCGCCTCGCCCCAGGTGTCGTCGGGAATACCGATCACCGCGCATTGCGCGACGGCCGGGTGCTTGACGCATGCATTTTCCACCTCGGCGGTGTACACGTTCTCGCCGCCGGAGATGATCATGTCCTTGATGCGGTCGACGACGTAGAGAAATCCCTCCTCGTCCATGCGCCCGGCATCGCCCGTGTAGACCCACCCATCGCGCAGCGTCGCCGCCGTCTCTTCAGGCTTGTTCCAGTATCCGAGCATCGTGTTGTAGCCGCGCACGCGTATCTCGCCGACCGTGCCGAGCTGTACCTCGCGGCCGCTGGCATCCACCACTTCGATTTCACAACAGGCCACTGCGCGGCCCGCGGACGTGAGCTTGCCGGCCTTCGGGCCGCCGAAAGTGTGGTATTCGGGGAGCAGGGCGGTGGCGATCGGCGACAGCTCGGTCTGACCGTAGGCCTGCACGAACTCGCAATGCGGCAGGGCCCGCATCGCCTGGCACAGCAGCTCTTCGGGCATGGGCGAGGCCCCGTAGATCACACGCTGTAAAGACGACAGATCGGTCTTCGGCAGCATCGGGTGCGTCACCAGCATGTGGATCATGGTCGGCACCAGCAGCATGATGGTCACGCGGTGCTCTTCAATGGCGGCCAGCACACCTGCGGCGGTGAAGCTCGGGATGATGACGCTCTGGACCGCCGCCAGGAAGGCGACCATGGTGAATCCGAAATCGGCCATATGAAACATGGGCGCGGCGTGCAGGTAAATGGACTCGGCGCCGTTACGCGGGAGCAGGCTGATACCGGCGGCGGCGCTCGACCACAGCGAGCGATGCGACAGCATGACGCCCTTGGGAAAGCCGGTGGTGCCGCCGGTGTAGAATATGCCCGCCAGGTCCTCACCGCTGCGGCCCGCGTCCGCGACCGGCGCCCCAGTGTCGATGAGGCGCTCGTAGCCGCTCATGTAGGCCGGCGTCGGCGCGTCCCCCATGTGAACGACGGCGCGCACGGAGCCGATCTCGGTTCGAATCGAGTCCGCCACGGCGGCAAAGGTGTCGTCGACGAGCAGCACAGCGGCGCCTGAATCGTTGATGGCGTAAATGTTCTCCGCGGGTGACCATCGGGTATTGAGGGGCACGATGACGGCGCCGGCCCATGCCACCCCGGCATAGGCTTCCAGGTAACGGTCGGAATTGAGCGCCAGCACGGCGACCCGGTCGCCCGCCTCGATCCCGAGGGATTGCAGGCCGCCCGCCAGCTGCGCCGCGCGTCGCGCCAATTGCTGCCAGCTGAGGCTGCGCGAACCGCAAACGCTGGCGCGGCCGCCGGGGTATTGCTGTAGCGCCCGCTTGATGCCCTGCGTGATGGCCATCGATTGCCCTTTATGCGCTGCAGTTTACTACAGGCCCTGGGCGCTCGCGCTCCGTCCCGCCGTGCTGCGCGCAGCGCTCAAGTGCGCCTGTCGGCGCTTGCAGCCGCCGCGCGCCACGCCGCCACTTGGGCGAGGGCGGCCTGCGGCCGCTCGCGCACGACCGGCAACCGGCCGGCGTAGACTCGCCCCGTGTCCGCGTCGAGTGTGAGCGCCGCGCCTTCATGCAGCGGCGTATCGCCGATCATGCAGCTCGACGTCTGCGTTTGCGTTCGAAGCGCCTGGCAATTGACGAGACACACTTTGCCGAGCTGGCGGGCGACCACTGCCGCGTGCGAGGTGCGGCTGCCGGCAGCCGTCAACACGCCCTGCGCGGCCGCGATGCCCTCCATGTCGGCCGTGGAGATGTCGGGTCGCACCAAAATGACGGACTCTCCGCGCGCCGCGAGCTCCACCGCGCGTGCGGGGTCGAACACGACGGCGCCCGAGGCGACGCCGATGTTCGCGGGGGTGGCGCTCGCCAGCGGCCGATCGCTCACGCCCTCCGCCAGCCGCTGCCTCTCCAGCCGCTCGATCGCGATTCCATCGAGGCGGTGCAGCGCCTCGGCCGGCGTGATCAGCCGTTCGCCCACCATATCGACCGCGATTTGCAGAGCGGCCCATGGGGTGCGTTTGCCGGCACGCGTCTGCAGCAGATACAGCCGGCCGTTTTCCACTGTGAACTCGAAGTCCTGCATGTCGCGAAACTCCGCCTCCAGTACCGCGCGTACGCGCTCGAGCTCTGCCGCCACCAGGGGCAGCCTTTGCGAGAGGCGCACCGTCTCACGCCCGGCATGGCGTCCGGAAACGACATCTTCGCCCTGCGCGTTGAACAGAAAATCGAGATACAGGCGATTCTCACCCGTGGCCGGGTCGCGCGTGAAGCCGACGCCGGCGCCGGATGTGCCGCCGTCGTTGCCGAACACCATCGCCTGTACGGTCACGGCCGTGCCCATGCTGTCGTCGATGCCGTTGGCGCGCCGATAGTGACGGGCCCTTTCATCGTTCCAGGAGCGGAACACGGCCTCGACCGCACCCCGCAGCTGCTCCATGGGATCCTGCGGGAAAGGTTGGCCGCTGAGCGCGAGAGCGAGCTCGCACGATTCGTCGGCGATCCGGCCGAGCGTGACGCTGTCGAGCTCGCTCAAATCCGCGAGCCCCTGCTGCGCGCAATGGCGCGCCGCGAGCGCGTCGAATTGAGCGGCATCGGCACCGTGTACGACCTCGGTGAAGTCGCGCACGAGCCGCCGGTAGCAATCCCTCACCTGGCGTGGATTGCCCGAAGAGCGCAGCAGACCGTGCAGGTTATGCTCGCAAAGCCCGACGTTGAGTATGCTTTGGAGCATACCCGGCATCGATACCGCGGCGCCCGACCGCACCGATACCAGCAGCGGGCGGCGGGCGCCGCCGAATTGGCGCCCCGTAGCTTCCTCTAGGCGCGCGAGCCCCTGGGCAAGCAGTTCGCGGGTGGCGCCGGGGAGCTCGCCCCCGCGCGCAAAATACTCGCGGCACAGGGCGGTGCCGAGCACGAATGCGGGTGGAACCGGCAGGCCGAGCTGGGCGAGCCGCAGCAGACCGGCTGCTTTGGAACCCATGAGGGCGGCCCGATCCGCCTGCGAGGCCGCGGCTGCGGCCGGGTCGGCGGAGGCATCCGCCGGCCGCGGCAGAATGAAGAACAAGTGCTCGCGCATATCGGTACTTCGGCCCTCATCCGGTGAGAACGTCGTTGAGCAGATGATCGCGCAGCTTGAACGCGCTCAGGCACAAGCCGTCCGCGGCGCCTTCCAGCGCTTGCCCGAGGCGCGACAGCAGATGAAAGGTCCTCACGTCGGCGCCGCTCTTCAGCAGGGCGCTGGTCACGGCGCGCTCGGCCGCGTCGGTCTCGTGCTCGAGGCTCACGATGCGATCGGCGGCTGCGAAGAAGTCCTGCAGATCCTCACTCGCTCCCTCCGGCGTGACGTGGCTGGCGGCTTCGAACATTTTCACCGATTCCTGCGCGGCTTCGAGCAGCATGGACGCGAGCGTGCGCACCGGTGCGAGCAGCGCTTCGGGAGCCCCCGTGCCGCCGAGGTGAGTCAGCAGGAATGCGGATTCCTCAAGCCCGTCCGCGGCGTCGTCCGCTGCGTGCATGAGTGAGGCGTACATGTCCGGCGTGGAGGTACGACGTGCGAGCGAGCGGATGCGGGTCACCAGGGCATCGCACTCGTGCTCCCAGGTGCGCGCGCGCCTTGCGGTTCGCTCGAGCAGCTGCGCCGAGTCCGGATCGGCGCAACGCAACAGTCCCTCGTGCACGCTGGCCGCCAGATCGAAGATGCGTTCGGCGTGGGTGAGCGCGATGGCGAGCAGGCTTGCGTGAGCGCTGTGAAAGCGGCGTGCCAGTTCGGCCTTGACGGCGTCTCGGATGAAGCGCTCCGAGCGCCCCTGCAGCAGTCCCGAGGTCGCTTCACGCAAGACGAACTGCAGGTATTCGAACGCCGCCTCCTGGCCGAGCGCTTCGTGAAGCCGCTCGCCGGCGTGAAGCGGCGTGCGCTGCGCGAATTCGATGGCCTCGTACAGCAGCCGTTCTCCGCCGAGCTTGAGGAAGCCGCGGTGGCCGATGTTGTGGTCGGCCGCCCACTTGAGCAGCCGCACGGCATCGCCCTTGCGCAGGAATTCGCGCAGCCGCTTGCGCGCGCGATTCCAATCGATCAGGAACACGATGCGCGAGGCGAGAAAGGCAAGATAGCGCTCGAGCGACTTGGCGTCCTGCGCATCGAAGCGCCCGGTGCTAATATAATAGTTGGGCTCTTCGCCGAGGCTCTCGCTGTGCCGCGCCAGGGTATCGCTCCAGCGCACGGCGAAGCGCTTGAACAGGTTCTGAAAGAATTTCAGCCGCTGCGAGTGCACGTCGGTGTACGTCAATGTGGCCGTCAAACCCTCCACGTGCAGGACCAGAACGTGCGCATCGGTGGTGCCGATGTCGTTCTCGATGATGAGACGCTGGGCGCTGCGGGTTGCGATGGTGCCGAGCCCCGGGTGGTCGAATTTGAGGGCGGCGGTTTCGTTGAGCCCGGACATGAACGCCCGAATCAGCGGCCGGTCCGCGCTGTCGATGTGCCAGACGCGCGCTCCGTCGATGGATTCCTCCGCCAGACCGGCCTGCAGCCGGTTGATGGCCTTGTGCAGATCCATGACGAGAATGTGCAGACTGTCGCCCGCTGCACGGTTGGCGGACGTGATGCTGCCGATCAGACCCGCGGGCACCTTGTCGTTGTCGAATGCCGGCAGCGCCGCCGCCAATCGCCGCTCGCGCTCGGCGAAGAGCGGCGCCTCGGGAACGCCGGCAAGAGACAGCGGCGCAGACATCGAGGCAATGTCCTCGAACATCCACTGGCGCAGCCGGGCTGCGCCGGACACGCAGATGGCGCCGTCCGGATCGCGGCGGCTCTCGGCCACCGCCGCGTCCAGGTCGCCTGCCGGCAGCTGCACGGCACTGCGCTCCGCCGTCAGGTCGAGCGGCGGCTCCTGCGGGTGGTTCGCATGGCTTTCCGCGGCCTGCAACAGCGTGAAGCAGAACTTGACCCGATCATTCGCCGCCAGCGCCTGCTGCAACCGCTGCGGCAACAGCAGCGACGGTTCGCCCAGCTCGCCAATCATCGAGGTTTTCGTTGCCATGAGTGAGTGCGTGCATTCACTCAATTCGAGCGCCGCGGCGCAATGCGGTATCGGCGCACCGGGCTAGGCATTACTACATAGGGACATCGCCTCCTCGAGGCTCGAGGAGGCGACCCTAAGGGGGAACCGTCGGACGGCGGCTAGTCGCTCAGGACACGGCCGGCGGCGTACAGCGCGCCGTCGATATGGCGGATCGCGCGGTCCCGCAAGCCATCGGCATAGGCGTTGTCTTCCTCTCGCGCGATATCGGCACGAGCCTTCTTCAAATATTGCAGGGCTTCGTGAATGCGACCGGGACGATCCGGATGTTCATCCACCGCCGGATGAAAGTTCAGGTTCTTGCCATCGTCGATCGCCGCTTTCTTGATATCGTTGATGCCCGCGTCGATCTGCCGTATGGCCTCGGCCTCATCGGCGCTCTGCACCGGATCGCCGGGACGGTGCTCGATCAGCCATCGTGCCGTACGCAGATCCGACAATGCATGCAAGTAGGCCGGATGGTGCGGCGGCGGCGGCGCCACGACGACGCGCGGCGGAGGCGGTGCGGCGCATCCCGCGAGCAGCGCAATTCCCGACGCAAAGAAGAGTATTATTTTGCCCTTGATCGCTTGCGGCATGAAATTCTCCCATTAGCACGATGACCAGCCCATTTCCCGCTCCCGCTACGCGGAGCGCACCTCGGCGATGCGGACGCTACACGCTGGCGGCCCGCCCATGCTGTGCTGCGCATCACATTCGCGGATCCGATGCGAACTCCGGACGGGGGAGTTTTGCCTAGCCGCGAGCTCGAGGGCCCGGCCCCGCTTCTCGGGAACCCGCCTCGGCATATCTGCCTCATCCGCCTCTCGGCCATCGGGGATACGTGCCACGCGGTGCCGCTGGTCCGTGCACTGCAGCGCACGTGGCCCGAGGTGCGGATCACGTGGATCATCGGTCGAGTCGAGGCGAAACTGATGTCGCTGCTGCCGGACATCGAATTCTTGACGGTCGACAAGCGTCACTTTGCGGCCGAGATGGCGCGGCTGCGCTCGCAGCTCGCCGGTCGGCGCTTCGATGTCTTGTTGCACCTGCACGCGAGTTTCCGGGCGAGCCTGATCAGCACGCTCGTGAGTGCGCCGGCCAAGCTCGGATTCGATCGCGCACGCGCACGCGATTTTCAATGGCTGTTCACCAATTGCCGGATAAAGCCGCGCCGCCGTGAACATGTGCTCGACAGCTTTTGGGGATTCGCCGAGGCGCTCGGGATCTCCGATCGACGGCTCGAATGGAACATACCCTTGCCGCCGGAGGCGGTGGCCTATGCGCGGCTCGTGATCCCGGACTCGCAGCCTACCCTGTTGATCAGCCCATGCTCGAGCCACCCCATGCGCAACTGGCGGCCCGAATTCTACGCCCGGGTCGCTGATCACGCGGCGAGGCGCTGGAGGATGCGCGTCGTTCTCTGCGGCGGCTCGAGCCACATAGAGCGCGAGGCGAGCGCCCGGATCCTCGCGGCCGCCGGCGAGCGGCCCGTGGATCAGGTCGGCCGCGACACGCTGCCGCAGATGCTGGCGCTGCTGCGCGATGCGACCTTGCTGCTGGCTCCCGATTCCGGGCCCGCGCACATGGCGACAGCGGTCGGAACCGCAGTCATCGGGTTATATGCGCCGACCAATCCCGCCCGCAGCGGCCCGTATCTCAGCCAGCAGTGGTGCGTCAATCGGTTCCCGGAGGCGGCGCGAGTCTTCATGGGACGCGAGCCGGCGCAATTGCCGTGGTGGGTGAAAATCGAAAAGCCTGGCGTGATGGATCTGATTCAGCCGGACGCGGTGATGCAGCGCCTGGATGAGTTCATGACGGCCCGCCCGGGGCCCTAATCCTGCGGGGACATGGCCCAATCCACCGCGCCGAGCCGGGTCAGCTGCGCGCGGTGCAATCGATCGGCGATGGCGAGCAGCGCGCGCTCCGTCGCGCTGCGCCCGAGGAGGGTCACGCCGAACGGCAGACCGTCGGTGCGAAATCCGGCGGGGAGCGCAACGCCCGCCAGATCCAGCAGGTTCGCGAAATTGGCGTAGTAGCCCAGCGTCGCGTTCAGCTGAATCGGCTGCGCATCGACTCGCGCACGCTCATAGATGGTGCCGGCGGTCGGGGTGATCATCAGGTCAACCCGGTCCCAGAGCGGCTCGATCGCGCGCTTGAGCGACATCAGCCGGTATTGCGCCCTGAACATCTCGACCGCCGAGGGACATTTGCCCGCTTCGATCACCTGGCGGGTAACCGGATGCACGGCGTTCGCGTGCCGCTCGATGAAATCCCCCACCGCCGCGTAGCGCTCGGCCACCCAAGGTCCTCCGTAGAGCAACCGTCCGGCCTCCAGGAACGGATCGAAGTCGACCTGAATCAGGGAGCCGCCGAGGGATTCGATGCGCGCCACGCAGCGGTCGAACAGGCGCGCATATTCATGGTCGCCAAAGAATTGCAGCTGGTCGCGACGCGGAACACCGAACCGCCGGCCAGGGACCGGGACATCGCCGAGGATGCGCGAATACGGATCCTGCGAGTCGAAGCCCTCGACCACCGCAAGGACTTGGGCGACATCGGCGCAGGTCATGGAAAATATCGACACGCAGTCCAGGGAACGGCAGGCCGGCACGACGCCGCGCGTACTGATTCTGCCGCTGCTCGGCTTCAGTCCCACGATGTTGTTGAATGCGGCCGGCACGCGACCCGAGCCGGCCGTGTCGGTTCCGAGCGCAAAGCTGGCGAGCCCCGTGGCCACCGCCACCGCGGAGCCGGAGCTCGATCCGCCGGAGATATACCCGGCATTGAAGCTGTTGTGGCAGGCGCCATAAGGGGAGCGCGTGCCAACCAGCCCCGTCGCAAATTGATCAAGATTGGTCTTGCCGAGCGGGATCGCGCCGGCGTCGAGGAGCCGCTGCACGACGGGAGCCGATTGCGTCGGGACATACGAATACTGCGCGCATCCCGCCGTGGTGGGGACCCCGGCGAGGTCGATGTTGTCCTTGATGACGAAGGGAATGCCATACAAAGGAAGCTCGTCGAACGCGCGCTGCTCGATCGAGCGCGCGTGCTCGAGCAAGCGCTCGCGCGACAGGCGGGTGATCCAGACGTGCCGCTCCGGCGCCCGATCCGCACGCTCGAGGGCGCTCTCGATCACCTGTGTCGGGGTCAGGCGCCCACTGCGATAGCCGCGCAGCAGATCGGCGATGAGAAAGCTTTCGCGCACGGCTCGCCGCGCGAGGGGCTAAGCTCGCGCCTAGCCCCCGGCGACCGTACCTTCTGCATCAGAACGGCAGCCCATGGGCCTGGCCGCCCATGCACATCAGCAGCGGCACGGAGAGGATGAAATTGATCCGCGATGCCTGCCCGGCGGTCTTGCGCGCGGCCGCCTTCTCCTCGTCCGTGGCCGGCACCAGCCCGAGTATCTTTTTTTGATTCGGCCAAATCAAGACCCACACGTTGAACAGCATGATCGTCCCGAGCCATGCGCCCACGCCGATCGTGCGGTATCCGGACTGCAGCGTAAACGCATTCACGATGCCGCTCGCATCGACCGAGCCATATCCTCCCAGCAGATAGATCACTCCCGTCACCCAGGTAGCAACGGCGGCCCAGCGGAACCACAGCAGCGCTCGCGGCGCGATGTACTTCGTTATGCCGGCGCCGCCGGGGCCGCCCTTGTCGGCGGCCGCAGCCGCGAGCCCCGGCGTTTGCACTACATTGAAATAATACAGGAGGCCGATCCACATGACCCCCGAGAGGATGTGCAGCCATCGATCGATGCGCGCCGGGTGGAATGCGGCTCCCATTCCCGACCACATCGTGAGTCCGATGCCGATGATGACGGCGAGCACGAACGCGGTCGTAATGGCGCCCTTGACGGTGTTGAGCGGATGCATTGTTCTTGACCCCCTTGGTTTTGGTTTTATGCAAGTGAATTGTACGCGGTTGTCGGCGTCGAGGTCATCCTGCCTGCGCCGCACCGTCAAAAGTGCCGCGGGTTGTTCGGTAATGGGCTCGAGAGCGGCACGATCTCGTTGAACTTGCTGTAGTCGACATACAGGGTGCCGTCCTCGGCGACCTCCAGGATGTCCCTAAACGCCTCGTTCCAGCGGATGGCCGAGCTCGGATACTCCGTCCGCGCCATCAGCACCTGGCCGGTCGCCTCATCAGTGCCGCTGAGACTGAGGATGAACGAGGCCGCGGTGGCGCGCAGCGACTCCTCGGTCTCCTTGTACAGCGGGCTCGCCTCGTCGATGACATGCATGATGCTCCAGCCGAGCGCGAACACCGGATGCCGTGCGCGCACCAGCGCGAGGTCGGTGATGCGGCGAATGTGAAAGCCCTCTTGGGACACCTCGTCGCGCAGCATTCGCAGCAGCGCCGATGCCTCCTGCACGACGTTTTGCCGCTCGTTGGCGGCGCGGAACATCAGCGTGAGCCTGCCGTCGATCGGGCGAACGACCGCGTTCCTGGCGAACATGAAGCGCGCCCTGGGGCGCGAGAAGCGCGCAAACATGATGCCCGTGATGAGCGCGAGCATCATGAGACCGATGAAAATCTCAACCATCGCCACCGTATGCCCGTACAGGGTTTGCGGGTGCATGTCGCCGTAGCCGACGGTCGCCAGCGTTTCGACGCTGAAGAAGAACGCGCCGAGGAACCCCGGCGGATTCAGATTTGCAACGCAGCCGGGCACCCGATCGTACAGCCAGCCGAACAGGAGGTCGAAGAGCAGAAAGAATGCGGCAATGGTCGCGAATGCCTGCGGCCAGCTCACGGTCATGAAATAGTGGAACAGGTCCTGCAGGACCCGCCGGGCGATCCCGCTGGTGACAATCTCGCGCTCGCCGACCTTGATGCGGCGAAGTCCGACCGGTCTGGGCTGAGTGGGCTCGGCCCCAGCGCGCGGCGCCGGCGTGGCTCGGTGTTCTTTGGCGGTCATGCGTAGGGAGAGTTTAGCGCACGGGGATGCGCATTGGACGCCGGGCGGCTATGCTGTCGCGACCCGACAGCAGACGGACCCATTGGCCGTGAGCGCCTCCGTGCACAGCAAACCGATCGATGGCGCGATTGCCGAGGCCGTGCGGCGCTTCGCCTCCGCGAACCCGCAAAGTCGCGCGCAGCACGAGCGTGCAGCGCGGGTGCTACCCGGTGGAAATACCCGTACGGTGCTTTACTCCGCGCCTTTTCCCGTCACTCTGGTCTCCGGCCGCGGATCGCGCGTGCGCTCGCTGGACGGGCGCGAATATATCGACTTTCTGGGGGACTACACGGCGGGACTGTACGGTCATTCCGATCCGATCATCGCTGGTGCAATTGCCGAGGCGCTCGGCGGCGGATGGGCCTTGGGAGGGCACACGCCGTTGGAAGAGCGGTTTGCCTCGCTGCTCGCGGGCCGCTTCCCGTCGCTCGAGCGGATGCGATTCACCAACTCGGGCACCGAGGCGAACCTGATGGCCGTTTCCGCGGCGATTACCGCGACCGGGCGCGCCCGGGTGGTCGTTTTCGAAGGCGGCTATCACGGCAGCGTGCTCAATTTCGGACCTGCGGTGAGTCCTCTCAACGCGCCCTTTGATTTCATCAAGGCACCGTACAACGGGTGCGAGCAGACCGAGCGGCTGCTGGCGGCGCACGCCGGCCAAATCGCGGCGATCCTCGTAGAGCCGATGCTCGGTTCCGGCGGCTGCATCCCCGGGGCGCCGGCGTTTCTGCAGCTGCTTCGGGATTGGTCGCAGCAGAACGGCGCGCTGCTGATCTTCGATGAAGTGATGACATCGCGCCTGGCGCCCGGTGGTCTGCAAGGAGCCCTCGGCATTCGGCCCGACCTCACCACGCTCGGCAAGTACCTCGGCGGTGGCCTCGCCTTCGGAGCCTTCGGCGGACGCGCCGATGTCATGGATCGATTCGACCCGCGCCGGGCCGGCGCCCTGGCGCATGCCGGGACGTTCAACAACAATGTCCTCACCATGAGCGCCGGGATTGCCGGACTCACCCGCGTGTTCACCGAGGACGCCGTGCACAGGCTCAATCGGCGCGGCGAGTCGCTTCGTGAGGCTCTCAACGCGCTCACCGCCGCGGCGGCGCTGCCGATGCAATTTACCGGACTCGGATCGATGATGAATGTACACATGCGCGCGGGGCCGATCCGCAACTACGCCGAGGCCGCGCGTGGCGGCGGTCAGCTGCGCGACCTGCTGTATTTCGACCTGCTCGAGCGGGGAATCTGGTGCGCCCGCAGAGGCATGTTCAACCTGTCGCTGCCGATGCAGGATTCCGATTGCGAATCGCTGACCGACGCCATCCGCGATTTTCTCGCCAGCCGCGCGCCGCTGTTCGGCGCCGCCTGAGCTGCGCGCGCAGCGGATGATTCCACCGTGACCTGGCGAAGCTGGATGGCTTTCGCAGCGCTTGGGCTGATCTGGGGCGTTCCCTACTTGCTGGTCAAGCTCGCAGTGCCGGAGCTGTCCCCGCTGGTGATTGCCTGGGGGCGCGTAGCGCTCGGAACCGCCGTTCTGCTGCCGATCGCGTGGAAGCGCGGCGCGTTGCGCCCGCTCGGCCGGCACAAGGCGGCGCTGTTCGCCTTTGCCGTCGTCGAGTTCGTGGTGCCCTTTTCGATGATTGCACTCGGCGAACGGTGGGTCAGCTCCTCCGTCACCGGCATTCTCATCGCCACGGTACCGCTTTGGGTCGTGCTGCTCGCGCGCTTGTTCGGCGTACGCGAGCATCTCGGAAGTTTGCGCCTGGCCGGACTGGCGGTCGGCTTCATCGGCGTGGTGGCGCTGTTGGGGCTCGGCACCATTTCCGGCATCCTCGGTTGGGCCGGGGTCGGCTGCATGTTGCTCGCTTCGGTGGGCTACGCCATGGGTCCATTGATCATTCAACGGCACCTCAAGGGTCTCGACGCGTTTGGCCCGCTCGCCGCCAGTCTGCTGATCGCCACCGTGGTTCTGCTGGTGCCCGCCGCGCTGACCTCGCCCGAGCAGCTGCCCACGGTGCGCGCGCAGGCTTCCGTCTTCGTGCTCGGCATCGTCTGCACGGCTCTGGCGATGCTGCTGATGTTCTACCTCGTCAATCACGCAGGCGCGTCGCGCGCATCGCTGATCACGTACATCAACCCGGCGGTGGCGACGCTGCTGGGCGTGTGGCTGCTCGACGAGCATTTGGGCGCCGGGGGCATCACGGCCTTTGCGCTCATCCTGCTCGGCTCATGGCTCGCAAGCCGCGGCGCCGGGCAGCCGATCGGCGCGGGGCGCGAGGGCGGGATTTGATACAGTCGGCCGGGATGAGATATCAGAGGAGACCTGTTGGATGTTCTACAGCTGCGATCAAGAGAGCTCTGCCTTGCCCCGCAATCCGTTCAAAGCCTGCATCGTCCCGCGGCCGATCGGATGGATTTCGACGGTCGATGCGGCCGGCATCCGAAATCTTGCGCCATTCAGCTTTTTCAATGCGATCCATGAGCAGCCGCCGATGGTGATGTACTGTGCCAACGGCCGGCATGTCGACGGGGGCGAGAAGGATTCGGTAAAAAACGCGCGCGAAACGGGCGAGTTCGTGGTCAATCTTGCGACCTGGGATCTGCGCCACGCCGTGAACGCGTCCAGCGCGGAAGTGGGCCGTTCGGTCGACGAGTTCGAACTTGCGGGCGTGACGCCTGCTCCCTGTGAGCGAGTACGGGCGCCCAGGGTGGCCGAATCGCCGATCAGCCTCGAATGCGTGGTGAGCGGCATCTATGAGCTTGCGAGCGAAACGCCGCACCAACTCGGGCGCATGGTCACCGGCCGGGTACTCGGAATCCACATCGCCGAGGCGGTAGTCATCGACGGCCGAGTATCCATCTCCCGGTTGCGGCCCATTGCGCGTCTCGGCTACCGCCAGTACGCGACCATCGGCGAGGTCTTCGAGATGACACGGCCGGGCGAGAAGTCCTGAGCGGCGGCGTGTCTCGCGGTCGCGGCTTCGTCGGCGCTGCGGCCTGCGGTATGATAGGTTTCATCTCATGAGAGCCACGTCCACCGTGCAGGTGAAGAACGAGCGGGTCATCGTCACGGAGTGGCGCTTCAGCCCCGGAACGGATACCGGATACCACGTCCATGCGTACGACTACGTCGTCGTGCCGTTGACGAGCGGCACTTTGCGATTGGAGGAGCCGAGTGGCGCGAGGGAGGTGCGGCTGGAGGCCGGCGCATCGTATGCGCGTTCCGCCGGGATCGCTCACAACGTCATCAACGTCAATCCCCATGAGTTTTGCTTCATCGAGATCGAACTGATCTAGCGAAGAGCCGTTGCCGCCTGGCCGCCGACGGCGATGCGAGGATGCCACATGAAGAAGCGCAGACACGAAGCGGAGCTGTTCAAGGCGGCCCTGCTCGCCGGAGTGCAATACGCCGAGGGCCGCGGCGCGGTTGAATTCGAGGCGACCGATTCGGCGAGCGACAAGGCGCTGTACGTCTATCGCCTATTGGTGCACGACAAGATCATCGCGCCGATGCCGGAGGACCAGGTCGGCGAACAGACGATTCGGCATCGGCTCGCGACCTGGTATGCGCATCAATTGCCCAAGGGGCATCCTCTGCTGGAATAGCCCCGGCTAGTTTTTCGCTGCGCCCGGCGTGAACACGTCGACGATCACCGCCTCGGTGTAAGTGACCTTCACGGTGTCCCCGACATTCAGCTCATTGAAAATATTCGAGTCCTTCACCTTGACTGCTCGGCCGCGATACCCGGCTTTGCGCCACTGGAACTCCTGGATTTGGTGTTGGCAGAGGACAGAATCGCACGCCCGTGCGCGGCTGAATTATTGGACCAAGGTCCACATGATGTGAGCCAAAGGGGGGCGTGATGCGCCGGCCCAACACCCTGTCCTTGACATAAACTGCCGCGGCGAGCTGTTTGTCGCCACGAAGCGACGTTGATCACGGTTTCGTTGGGCGCGCTTAGCCAATATCTTCATCACTTCCCGTAACGATCGTGGAAATGCATTTATGGCTACGCCGATGAATTCGCCATTGACCGGGGAAATTTGGCACCTGAGCATCGATGACCTGCTCGAGCCGGTGTCGCAGACGCCGCGGCTCGGCGGCCCGGGTCCCTTCGTGATCAACCTCAGCGCGTCGACCGCGCCGATCAGTCAGCCCGGCAATGGGTTCGTCGAAAACACACAGGCGCACGTGTATCAGATCCAGCGCCTCGAGGATCGGCGCATGCGCTATCGGCTACGCCTTGGTCCGTTCGCGAGCGAGGACGATGCGGACTCCGTCTTGCAAAAGGTGCGGGACACCTACCCGAGCGCACTGACGGCGACTGCGGAACCGGATGACTTGCGTTCAATTGCGGCCCTGCAGGCGAAGGCTGATGCGCAGCAAAAGGCGGCGCTGAGAGCCGCCGAACAGGCGGCGGCGGCCAAGGCCCGCTGGACGCCCAAACCTGCGCCCAAGCCGCCGACGATTCCGGTGTTGACTGAGATGGCGATAGCGCCGGAGCGCCCCGCGCCCGCGCCTGCGTTGGCATCCGCGCCGGCAGTTGCGCCCATTCCCACGCTCGCGCCTTCACCCGCAGCCACGCTCACTCCCGCTGCCGCGCCTGCACCGGCACCCGAGGCCGCGCTCACACCCGCTGCGGCGCGTACGCCTGCACCCGCGCCGGCGGCTGCGTTCACTCCCCCTGCCGCGCCTGCACCCGCGCCGGCGGCTGCGCTCACTCCCCCTGTCGCGCCTATGCCTGCGCCGGCAGCTGCGTTCACTCCCCCTGCCGCGCCTACGCCTGCGCCGGCAGCCGCGCCCACCTCCGCGCCCGTGCGCATGGCGGCGGTGGCGCAGCGGCGCGAGCTGCCGAGGCGGGGCGCGGGGGCGAAGGCGTTCGCGATGTCGCTGCCGAAACTCTTTGCCGCGCCATCCAAGGCGCGAGACACCGTGCCGAAGCCGACGGGGGCCGCCGGGTCGCCGCGTGCGGCCTCGCTGCGTGTAGTCGCGCCGCCTGTTGAAGCTGCCCCTGTCGTCACCACGCCGGCCGCAGCTTCGCCTGTCGCCACCGCGCCGGTCGCAGTGCCCCCTCCTGTCGCAACCGCACCCGTTGCAGTGCCGCCTGCTGCGCGACACATCGAGCAGCTGAGCACTCTGTTGGCCAGCCTCGAGACCACCCAAACGGTGCGGCCGTTGACCCCGCTCGAGTTGGAGGATCGCGACGCGGCGCGCTGGTTCGTGATCCAGCTGTCGCTCGCCGATCAGGCCTTCGATCCCAACGCGGTTCCGAACCTCGATATCTTCAGCGAGTACCGCCTGTATTCCGTGGCGGGGCTCGATCAGGGGCGGGTGATGCATGCGCTGCGACTGGGTTTCTTCAGCGAAGAAATCTCCGCGGGCGCCGTCGCGAGCTACCTCGGCATCTATTTCGACAACCCGACCGTCAAACGAGTCAGTGCCGCGGAGCGCGAGCGATTCGCCGACGAGCGACTCGAAGCCCGCAAGGACATCGGGGCGACGGGCAGGCATGCGGTGATCGAGATCACGAGCGAGCGGGTGGTGCGTGAAAGCCGCGGCTCCGTCGCGATGCAAGAGACCTCGAACCAGTCGATCGAAGCGCGAACGGTTCCCCGCAAGCGCAAGTAGCTCGCGTCATCGCGTACACTCGCGGCTTCACGTGGGCTGCGATGGAGTCCGATGATGAGCGAAGCGAAGCAGGCGGTATACGGTTGGGTCGACAGCCATTTGACCGAGCTCTCTAGCTGGCACCAGGTGCTTTGGCATTACGCAGAGCCGGCATTCCGGGAATACAAATCGAGCGCATGGTACGTCGATCGTCTGCGTGATGCGGGCTTTACGGTTGAGGCCGGCTCGGGCGGCATGCCGACCGCCTTCTGCGCGACCTTCATGAACGGCCCCGGGCCGACTTTGGCCGCTTATGCCGAGTACGACGCCGTGCCGGGCAATTGCCAGGCGCCCGCCACCACGCGCCGGCCGCGAGCGGGCCTGTCGAAATTCGCGCCCGGACACACCGACCCTCATTCAGCGCTCGGCATCAGCGCCCTGGGCGCAGCGCTGGCAGTGAAAGAGGCCATGGAGCGGCACCGTATCGGCGGCACGATCATGCTGTTCGGCGAACCGGCCGAGAAGCTTCGAGCCTCCAAGCCGATTCACGCGGCGAAAGGCTACTACGATGGACTCGATGCAGCCGTGAGCTTCCACCCGCACTACCTGTCGCCGCTCTGCAATACCGTCGCATGGGACACCCACTGCGGGGTCGGCTACAACTATATCTACACGTTCGCCTGCGATGCGCCGGAGAATTGGATCGCCGCCGACCGCCTCAGCCCGATCCCACAAAACCATCTGAGCGCGCGCGCGCCCGGAGCGAACGATGCGCTCGTCTTGTTCTATCAGATGAACGAAGGTCTGCGCCATTCGATGCTGCCCGCCACGGGCCTGTGGAGCTTCAACGAAGCGATTCTCACCGCCGGACAAGCGACGGCGGACAACCTTGCGCCCCAGGTCGCTCAAATCGACTACATGGTCCGCACCGACTCGATCGCGCAGGCGGACATCATCAGTTCAGTGATGGACAACAACGCAGAGGCCGCGGCCAAGGCGGCATTCTGCCGATGGCAGAAGACCTGGGTGGCGAAGTCGCGCGGCGGACTCGCCAACCACGCGCTCGCGCGCGCGACCTACCGCAATCTAGAGCAGGTCGGTGCACCGCGCTGGGGCGCTGAGGCGGTCCGTGTCGCGCGCGAGATCCAGGCCAACCTCGGTTTCGAGCCGCTCGAGCATCCCTTTTCCCCCGAGACCGAACGGCTCATCGACCCGCAGGAGTGCGAGCGGCAGCTGCGCACCATGATGCCGGCGTGGCAGCAGTTCCTGACCTCCGACGATTACACCGAATACTGCTGGCATTGCCCGACGGTCCGCCTGCTCGTCGCCCGGCCCTCGCTCGCGGCTCCTGCCGGCTTCGTGTACCCGGCGTGGGTGGCGAACGCGCTCGGCGGCATCGCTGCGACCATTGATCCGATGATCCGTGTCGCCGCGAAGACCATTGCGGCGACGCTGCTCGATCTTCTCACTGAGCCGGCGCTGCTCAACGCCGCGAAACGCGAATTCGAGGAGCGGACCGGCGGCGGGGTAGGCGGCGCGCGCTGGCTGGCGCCCCTGCTGCCGGCCGATTTCAAGGTGCCGCATCAGTATCGGTGGCCTGAGTACGTGACGACCGTTCGCGGCGAGGAATGGACGATCCCGTGGCGGGACGACGAATGAGCCGCGCCTGCGCTCAGCGGCGTCCCGTCAGCGTGCGCGCGATGATCGTCCGCTGAATCTCGGAGGAGCCCTCGTAGATTCTCATGATGCGCAAATCACGGACGTAGCGCTCGAGCGGCAGGTCGCCGCTGTAGCCGTAGCCGCCGTGAATCTGCAGCGCTCGGTCGGCGACGCGGCCCGCGATTTCAGAGGCGAACAGCTTGGCCATGGACGCCTCGAGCGAATAGCGGCCGCGCTCGGCGCGCTTGCGCGCCGCATCCTCGGTGAGCAGGCGCGCAGCGCGCAGCTCGGTTGCCATGTCGGCAAGCATCCACTGAATGCCTTGGTACTCGAGCAGCGGCTGACCGCCGATCTGTCGCTGTTGCGCCCATCGCACGCTGGCATCGAGCGCCGCCTGCGCGATGCCGAGACACATCGCGGCCACCTCGATGCGGCCGTTGTCGAGCACCTGCATGGCGGTGCGGAACCCGCTGCCCTCGGGCCCTAGCCGCTGACTCGCCGCCACGCGGCAATCGAACTTAAGCTCGAAGATATGTCCGCCCTTGAGGCCCATCGTGCGCTCGGCGCTGCCGGCGATCACTCCGGGCGTTTCCCGGTCGACCACGAAGGCGCTGATGCCCCTGTGCCCGGCGTCCGGATCGGTCACGGCAAATACCACGATGAAATCGGCGACGCCGCCGTTGGATATGAAATGCTTGACGCCCTGCAGTGCGTAGCCCTCGCCGTGCGGGGTGGCCCGGCAGCGCATGTCGGCGGGGTTTGAACCGGCGCGCGGCTCGGTGAGTGCGAATGCGCCCAGCCGGCCCCCGGTCGCGGCGAGCGGCAGATAGCGCGCGCGCAAAGCATCGTCGCCGCCGATCAGAATGGCGTCCGTCGCCAGGAAATGGGCGGTGACCGCCGAGGCGGTGGATCCGCACGCGCCCGCGATGGCTTCGACGCAGGCGGCGAAAGCCGGCGCGGAAATGCCCGCGCCTCCCCACTGCACCGGCAGATTCATGCCGAGCACGCCGATCTCGGCGAGCGCCCTGATCTGTGTCCAAGGAAATGCCGCCTGCGCATCGGTGTCCCTCGCCAGGGGGGCGATGACCTCGCCGGCGAGGCGCTGAACCGCCAGCACGGCGGCGAGGTCGGTGTCGCTCAAGCCGCTCGGCTGGACCTCGGCGCTCATATCGATACTCCATGAGTCACATGGCACTCGGCGAGCTGTTCAATCTGCTCGGAGCCAAGTCCGAGCCAGCGCTCGAGAACGATGCGATTGTGCGCACCGAGTGCGGGCGCCGGCCGCTGATGGCCGCGGGGCAGGCCGCTGAAATGCGCAGGCTGCTCCATCGCGGGAATCTTGCCCAGGATCGGATGCTGCACGCTCGAAAGCAATCTGCGCTCGGCCACGTGCGCGCTCGTGAACACCGCGGCCGGCTCCTCGATCGTGGAGGCCGGCACGCCCGCCTCGCCGAGCCGCCGCACCGCCTCGGCCACCGGCAGTGGTGCGAGCCAATCCTCGATCATCGGCGTCAACACCGGCTCGAAGCGGGTACGCGACTCGTCGCTCGCGAAGCGCGGGTCCGCGGCCAGATCCGGCCGCCCCATGCACTGTGCCAGTCGAGCGAATTGCGTGCCGTTCAACACGCAGATCACCACATGGCCGTCGAGCGCCTTGAACGCCCCGAAGGGCGTGGACAGCGGGTGGCGGTTTCCGGTACGGACCGGCGGCGCCGCGCCGAACATCCACTGCGCGACCGCGGTGGGCAGGAGCGCCACCAGCGAGTCGAGCATGCCGATATCGATCCGGCGTCCGGCTCCGGTTCGCGTACGCTCGTGAATCGCCGCCAGGATGGCCCAGGAGCAGAACAGACCCGCGGCCAGATCGCCGATCGATTCGCCCACCTTCATCGGCGGGCCCGCTGGGTCACCCGTCAACACCATCAGGCCCGACAGCGCCTGCGCCATCAGGTCGAAGGCCGGCAGGTCGTGTTTTGGACCCGACTGGCCGAAGCCGGAGATGCTCGCGTAGATCAGACGCTTATTCGTGCTGGCGAGCTCGGGGTATCCAATGCCGAGGCGTGAAGCCACGCCGGGCCGGAAATTCTCGACCAGCACGTCGGCGGTCAGCGCGAGGCGTCGCGCGAGGGCTTGCCCGGCCGGCTCCTTCAGATCAATGGACATGCCGAGCTTGTTGCGATTGACGAGCTGGAACAGCGCGCTCTCGCCCTCGCAAAAAGGCCCGATGTGCCGGTACTCATCACCTTGCGGCGATTCGATCTTCACGACCTCGGCACCGAGGTCCGCGAGTAGTGCGGTGCAGTAAGGACCGGATAGGACGCGCGTGAAGTCGAGGACGCGCAGGCCCGCCAGCGGCCCCTCAGGCTTCGATTCGGATGTCCTGCTGTCGCTCGGTTGCATGCGCTAGTGTGCCCCGATCAGTATCCTGCACAAGAAAATATTTAAGTTCATGCGCAAAATGCGCCATGATGGCGAAGCGCGCCGCAGCTTGCCGCCTGGCCGCGTGCGGAAAGTACGTAGTTAGTTGCAAGCGCGGCAAGCGCATATTGAATTGATTTCATTGGCTGGCTAAAAGAAAAACCCATTCCGGGGGGCGACATGAACAGGCTAGAAGGGCGCAAAGCATTGATTACGGGGGCGGCGCGCGGCATCGGGCGAGCCATTGCGAAGCTCTTTGCCAGCGAGGGCGCCGATGTCGCCATCAACTATCAATCGAGCGAGGCGGACGCGCATTCGCTCGCCGATGAGATCACCCGGGCAGGGCGCAAGACCCTGCTGCTGAAAGGCAACGTCGGCGAGCGCGCGACCTGGAACACCATGGTGGAGAAGATCAAACAGAGTTGGGGGCGGCTCGATATCCTGGTCAACAACGCCGGCATCACCCGCGACAAGACCCTGCGCAAAATGACCGATGAGGACTGGTTGACGGTGCTCAATACCAATCTCAATGCCTGCTATTTCGGCGTCTCCGCCGCCATGCCCATGATGACCGAGCAGAAGTACGGCCGCATCATTAATATCAGCTCTTTCGTCGGTCAGGCGGGAAATTTTGGGCAGGCCAATTACTCGGCGAGCAAGGGGGGGATCATCGCGTTCACCAAGACCGCGGCTCTCGAGCTCGCGAAGTACAACGTGACCTGCAATGCGCTCGCTCCGGGATTCACCGAGACCGGCATGCTGGCGAAGGTGCCCGAACAGGTGCAGTCGCAGATCCTCGCGCGCATTCCGATGGGGCGCTTCGCGACGCCGGAAGAGATCGCCAAGGCGGTGCTGTTTCTGGCGGCCGACGGGGACTACATCACCGGCCAGCAAATCAACGTCAACGGCGGCGTGTACATGTAATCCGGGGCGCGTAGCCCGGTGTGCCCACGATCCGTCCCCCGAAAACTTCAGCGGGACGCGAGCCAGCCGGCGATCGCCGGTGGCACCTCGCGCTGAGCGCGCGCGCTGATGTACATGCCGATGTGTCCGAGATCGAACTCCAGTGTGGTGAAGTCTTTGCTGGCCGCCAACCGCTGCAAGGCGGCCGAAGCCTGCGGCGGCACCAAGTGATCTTTCTTGCCGATCAGGCTCAGGATCGGCAGCTTGAGCGCGTTGAGATCGACTGTGCGGCCGGCGATTTCCAGCCGGCCGAGCGCCAGCCGGTTCTCTTGATAAAACCACACCACAAATTCGCGAAACGCCGCGCCCGCCTGGTCCGGGCTGTCGAATATCCACTGCTCGACACGCATGAAATTCTCGATTCGCGCCCGATCGGCGGTCCCCCTCAGCAGCTCCATATATTTCTGGTGCATCAGCCGAAACGGCATCAATGACAGGAACAGCTGATTCAGGACATCGCCCGACACATTGCCCTCGCCGACCCAGGCGGCGACGTCGATTTTTCTCACCCACTTCGACAGCAGGTCGGCGGGAGTATGGAAATCCACCGGCGTCACCATGGTGACCAGGTTGCGCACGCGCTTGGGATGGAGTGACGCATAAATCAAACTGAACACCCCGCCCTGGCAGACGCCGAGGATATTCAGAGCATCGAGCCGGTGTGCCGCCACGATCCGCTGCACGCAGGCGTCGAGAAGGTCATCGATGTAGTCGGCGAGCGTGGTGAACCGGTCCGCTCCGTCGGGGTAGCCCCAATCGATCAAGTACACATCCAAGCCTTGAGCCAGAAGGCCGCGGATGAGCGAACGGTCCTCCTGCAAATCCATCATGTAGGGCCGGTTGACCAGCGCGTACACGATCAGCAGGGGCACGGTTCCGGCGGCGCGGGCGATCGGCCGATAGCGGTATAGCCGCAGCTTGCCCGATTCCCAAACCGCCTCCTTCTCTGAGCAGCCGGCGGCGCATTGGCTCGCTGCCGCGAGCGCGGTGTGCAAGCTTGCGGCGGTCACGGCTTTGGTTTGCGGCGCGCGCGCCGCGCGCGACTCTCCGCAACCTTCGGCGCGTGTTTCTGCGGCGCGCGCTCCTTCGATGCTGCGCGCAGACGCTCCTCGACGCGCTGCAGGCGCCGCGTGAGCGTATTGACTTCACTGCGCGTGGGCAGATCGAGCAGCTTTGCCGACTGTTCGACGCTCGCCTGGAGCCCTTGTCGCCATTGGCTGCCGGCATTCACGAATTCAGCCAGCGCGCTGCAATACGCCTCGCTGTGGGCCAAGCGTGCGTAGGCCTCCTCCGCACAGTCGATCCAGGTGTCGTAGAGGCGGTGCAGGATCTCCGGGCTCGCCACGATCGGTCGGGAAGGCACGCTCCGCGCCGCAAAGGCGACGGCGCCCTCACGCAGTGCGTCGGACCAGAGCAGCTGTAATCGACGCTGCGCATCGGCCATGCGCCGCCACGCCTCGGCGGTGCGCTGCCAGCGCTGCTGATGTTCGCGGGTCAGGCCGAGCGCGGGCGCCTCAGCGCCGAACGACATGCCAGCGGCGGAGAGATAATCCGCCTTGAAGGGCACTTGGAAAAGATCGGTGAACTGCTCGCGCAGAGAATCGCTGAACGTGCGGGCCGCCTCCGCGGGTGAGTGGGCCGCGGCTTCTAGGAAGCCGCGCGCGGCGCTCGCGAAGCGCTCGGCCGCCTCGACAAAGGGGCCAAAGGAGAACGCGCCTTCACGCGGGCCCGGCTGCGGCGCGAGGCCGCCGGGAGTCGCCATGGCGGCGAACGCCTGCCATTGGCGCCAGGGATCAGTTGCCACCGTCAAGTCCTTCGTATGCACTGCAAAATGCAATAAGGCATACCCCTAAATCGATGATAAATATGGGAAATAATGTGTAACGCATTGGTTTATATGTATTCATTATATTAAAATTCATGTAATATATCAGCAGTACCCAATCGCTAATTATGCAGTGCGAAAGCTGTCTCGGGGATGCTTCGGAGTTCAAACGTGCAGCAAGAGCGCCTGATACGAAAATACTCGAATCGCCGCCTTTATGACACCAGCGGCAGCCGTCACGTAACACTCGATGATTTGCGCCAGATGATCGTGGCGGGCGAGCGCATCAAGGTGGTCGACGACAAGTCGGGCGAGGACCTTACGCGCTCGGTTCTGCTGCAGATCATCGCGGAGCAGGAACAGTTCGGATTGCCGGTTTTAGGGGCGGACTTGCTCGAGATGATCATCCGTTTCTATGGCGGTCCGATGCAAGCGCTGCTCAGCCGCTACCTGGAACAAGCCTTCACCACGATGCTGCGTCAGCAAGAGGCCATGCAGTCGGAAATGGCGAAGGCGCTGCAGACGCCCTTCGCGCCATTGACGGAGCTGGCGCGAAAAAATATGCAGATGTGGGAGCAGATGCAGGCAGCGACCCGCAGCGCGTTTGGCGCCCGGGTGCCCGAGGAGAAGAGCCCCGATGAAAAGCCTCCCGATGAGAAGACCCAGACGAACCCCAAAAAAACTGAGCGCAAGAAAGGTAAGTGACTGCCCATGGATATTCACAACAAAACAGTAGTGGTGACCGGCGCGGGACGCGGCATCGGTCGAGCGACCGCATGGGCGCTGGCGCGCGGCGGCGCGGACGTCGCGCTGTTCGATCTGAACGCGGCCGACCTGGAAGAGACGGCCCGTCTGTGCGCGGCCGAGTCGGTACAGGCACGCGAATACCGCGTGAACGTCGCCGATGAAACCGAGGTCTGCGCCGCCGTGACGCGCGTTGCGGCGGACTTCGGCCGCTTGGACGGCTTGGTGAACAACGCAGGCATCGTGCGCGACGGCCTGCTGGTGAAAGTCAAGGACGGCGCGGTCGTCGGCCGCATGTCGATGGATCAATGGAACGCCGTGATCGACGTGAATCTCAGCGCCGTATTTCTGTGCGCGCGCGAGGCCGCCGCGCACATGATCGAGCACGGCAATGGCGGCGTGATCGTCAACATCTCCAGCATTTCCCGTGTCGGCAACGCCGGACAAAGCAACTACAGCGCGGCGAAAGCAGGAGTCGAATCCCTGGGCGTGGTCTGGGCGAAGGAACTCGCGCGCTATGGTATTCGCGTCGGCTCCATCGCGCCCGGCTTCACGCACACAGAGATTCTCTCGTCCATGCGGCCGGAGGTGCTGGACAAGCTCACGGCGCCGGTGCCACTCAAGCGCCTCGGCCGGCCTGAAGAGATCGCTCAGACCGTGCTGTTCATATTCGCGAACGATTTTTTCACCGGCCGCTGCATCGAATTGGACGGAGGATTGCGGCTCTAGGCGCCGCTGCGCTCCACGCCGAGCGCATGGCATATGCGCCCGCTCGCCCATCGCACGCGGGCGACGGAAGCGGATAGCAGGCTATCCGTCGGGTTGTCGTCTTCGAGATTGGAATCGTGAATCGGGCGCGGCAAACCGAGCTGCGACATCACCAGGGCCTCCACCGCTTCGGCTTCGTATTCGAAGATGGTGCAATGCGCTGTGGGATTCATGCCTCGATGGGCCAGCCAATGCGCCAGCTCGTGCACCAGAGTCAGCAGTTCCTGTTCCGGATCGAGCCCCGCGCGCAGGGTGATGAGGTCACTCGACACCCGGCCGTGCACCGCCTCGGGCAGGGTGGTGCGTATCAGGCGGACGCCGCTGCGCTCGACGTAGGATTCCAGCGACCGGATGTGATGAAGGATGGGAATCACTGCTCGATTCCGTACGGGTGTCGCGCCCATCATGCGCTCAAAGGCGGCGGCCCGTCGACCTGGATTGTCAGTCCTTTTGCATCGCAAATAAATATTTCCAGTGGTAATGAGTGCGTATATAGAAACATTATATGAGACATATAGTTACGATAACTACATGACTTCAAAGATGTTTACATAACTCTTCTTGCATTGCATACAAAATACGCTATACTATGCGCGTGCCGAAACACCCGAATTCTTTAAGGAGCTACCATGAGTGACACCACTTTCGATCCCAAGGCCATCTTCGAGTCCTATCGCAACGCGTTTGCGCCGGCGCTGAAAGCGCAGCAGGAAAGCGTCAAGGCGCTTGACCAGGTCAGCCGCTACCAGTACGCCGTTGCCGGCGATTACCTGGAGTGGAGCCTGGCGCAGGCCAAGGCGGCTTTGAGCGCGCAATCTCCCGTCGATTTCGTTTCCAAGCAGGTGGAATTGACCACGGCGCTCAGCGAGAAGCTGCGCGCGCGCGCGCAGGAATTCGTCAACCTGGCCACCGACGCACAGACTCGCTTTGCCGATGTCGTGAACGAGACGGCTGCGAAGGTCGTCGCCGAGACGAAGAAGAAGGCGGGCTGAGCCTTGGCTCCCGAGCGGGGCGCCGCGAGGTGCCCCGCGTTTTTTGCCGCAGATTCCTGTAAGCTGATCAGAATGACATACCGCTTCGGCGGCGGACAGCGAGCATCGTGGACGACAGGCTGAAATCGAGCGCCGCTGAGAGCTCAGCGGCGCACTCTCAAGATCCAGCCGAGCTGCAACGCGCGCTGCGCGCTCAGCTGGCTACCGTGACCGGAGGTTTGGCCCCCGATGTCTACGCGAATGCCTGGTGGGATTGGTATTTGAATCTTGCCGAGGATCCGCCCAAACAATGGGAGATCCTGCAGGATGCGGCCACCAAGGTGTTCGATAACTGGGCGTTTGCCCTGAAGGCCGCCAGCGGTGAGTCTTTGCCGCCGGCAGAGGGCGATGCCCGCTTCGCCGGCGATGCGTGGGCGCAGTGGCCCTTCAACGTCTACGCGCACACCTATCGCAACTACGTCGATTGGTGGCAAAAGGCCTGGTCGAGCGTGCCGGGTGTCGCCCGGGACAACGAGCGCACGCTGGATTTCATGGCTCGCAATGCGCTCGAGGCGTTCTCTCCCGCCAACTATCTGGCGACCAACCCGGAACTGCTCGACACGACCCGGATCGAAGCGGGCGCAAACCTGGTGCGCGGATTCAGTCATTGGCTCGAGGACGTCCAGCGCACCTTTCAGGGCAAGGGGCCGAGCGGTACCGAGAAATTCGTCATCGGCCGCGACATCGCTGCGACGCCCGGCAAAGTGGTGATGCGCAACGAGCTGGTCGAGTTGATCCAATATTCGCCGGCAACCCCCACGGTGTTTGCCGAGCCGGTGCTCATCATCCCGGCCTGGATCATGAAGTACTACGTTCTCGACCTGTCGGTGAGCAATTCCCTGGTGGCTTACCTGGTCGCCAAAGGCCACACGGTGTTCATGGTGTCTTGGAAGAATCCGTCCTCGAGCGACCGCGGGCTCGGTATGGACGACTACCTGAGGCTCGGCATCCGGGATGCCGTCGACGCCGTCTCGCGGATCGTGCCGCGGCAAAAAATTCATTCGGTCGGCTATTGCATCGGCGGCACGCTGCTGTCGATTGCCGCGGCGGTCTTCGCCGCCGAAGGGGACAAGCGCCTGGCGAGCGTGACCTTGCTTGCGGCACAACAGGATTTCAGCGAACCCGGCGAGCTGTCGGTGTTCATCAGTCCGAGCCAGCTCGAGATGCTCGAGGCGGTCATGAGCCGGACCGGCGTGCTCAAGAGCGAGCAGATGGGAGCGGCGTTCTCGCTGCTGCGCTCGCGCGACCTGCTGTGGACGCCGGCGGTAAACAGCTATCTGCGCGGTAAACGCGAGTCGCCCAACGACCTGATGGCTTGGAACGCGGACGGTACGCGCATGCCGTGCCGCATGCACGCGCAATACCTGCGCGAGCTGTATCTCAACAACGCGCTTGCGCGCGGTGAGTTTATGGCCGAGGGGCGGCGCGTCGATCTTGCCGCCATCCACTCGCCCATGTTCGTCGTCGGCACGGAAACCGATCACGTCGCCCCGTGGAAGTCGGTTTACAAGGCGCGCGGCTTGACTCGCTCGGCGGACTACACATTTTTGCTCACTTCGGGCGGCCACAACGCGGGCATCGTCAGCGGGCCCGTTCATCCGCGCCGGCGCTACCGTGTGCGCGCCTGGACGAACGCCAGCGAGACGCTCGCGCCGGACGTGTGGCACGATACGACGCCGACGCAGGCGGGTTCGTGGTGGCCGGTATGGCAGCAGTGGCTCGCGCAGCATTCGACTGCGGCGCAGGTGGCGCCGCCGACGCTCGGTTCGGCGGCGGCGGGCTACCCAGTGATCGCCGATGCGCCCGGCGAGTACGTGTTTCAAAAGTAAGCGGAGCACCAGCATATGAACGAAGTAGTCATCACGGCCGCATTGCGGTCCGCGGTCGGCAAATTCAACGGCTCCATCGCCAAGGTGCCGGCGGCCGATCTCGGCGCACAAATCATCAAAGCGCTGCTCGCTCGCACCGGCGTGCAGCCGCAGCAGATCTCCGAGGTCATCCTGGGGCAGGTGCTGACCGCAGGCGTCGGTCAAAACCCGGCCCGGCAGGCCCTGATCCGCGCCGGTCTTCCGGACAGCGTTCCCGGAATGACCATCGGCAAGGTCTGCGGCAGCGGTTTGAAGGCGACGCACCTGGCCGCGCAGGCGATCAAGTGCGGTGATGCCGAGATCGTCATCGCCGGCGGCCAGGAGAACATGAGCGCGTCGCCGCACCTTCTGCAAGGCTCCCGCGACGGATTTCGCATGGGCGATGCCAAGCTCATCGACAGCATGATCGTCGACGGCCTTTGGGACGTCTACAACAACTATCACATGGGAATCACGGCCGAGAACGTCGCGAAGAAATTCGAGATCTCGCGTCGCGAGCAGGACGAATTCGCCGCCGCATCACAGCAGAAGGCCGAGGCCGCGCAGAAGGCGGGCCGGTTCCGGGCGGAGATTGCGCCGATCGAGGTTGTCTCGCGCAAGGGCACGACGCTGTTCGATGCCGATGAATTCATCCGCCCCGGCACCACGGCCGAGGCGCTCGGCGAACTGAAGCCCGCGTTCAACAAAGACGGCACGGTCACCGCCGGCAATGCCTCAGGGATAAACGACGGGGCGGCGGCGGTGATGATGATGTCGGCACGCAAGGCCGACGAGCTGGGTCTCAAACCCCTCGCCTCGATTCGTGCCTACGCCTCGGCGGGAGTGGACCCTAAGATCATGGGCATGGGTCCGGTGCCGGCGAGCCAGCTGTGCTTGAAGAAGGCGGGCTGGACGCATCAGGACCTCGACCTGATGGAGGTCAACGAGGCATTCGCCGCGCAGGCAATCGGCGTCAACCGCCAGATGGGCTGGGACACGTCGAAGATCAACGTCAACGGCGGCGCCATCGCCATCGGTCATCCGATTGGCGCATCGGGCTGCCGCATCCTGGTGACGTTGCTGCACGAGATGATCCGGCGCGATGCGAAGCGGGGGCTCGCCAGTCTGTGCATCGGCGGGGGCATGGGAGTGGCGCTCGCGGTCGAACGCTGACGAGCCCCGGCACAAACATGTCGATTCGCAGACTCCTGCCGAGCGAGGCGGCCAAGCTCGGCGGCCATCTTGCGCGCCTGACCTCTGAGGAGCGTACGCTGCGCTTCATGGGCGCCATGAGCGATGAAGCGGTGCGGGATCATTGCGAGCGCATCGATTGGTTTCGAACCGTGGTGATCGGGTTCTTCGATGCGGGCGTGCTGCGCGGCGCAGCCGAGCTGTGGGTCGATTACCGTCATTTCCCCCTGTCCTGCGAGGCGGCCGTCACCGTCGAGGCGGCATGGCAAGCGCACGGTGTCGCCACGGAATTGCTGCGTCGATCGCTGCTGATAGCACAAAACCGGGGGGCATGCAGCGTGCACATCCAGTGCTTCGGCGACAATCGCCGGATGCAGCACGTCGCGCGAAAATTCGGCGCGCACTTCAGGTGCCAGTCCGGGCAATGCGACGCCGACATTCTCACACCGGCGCCGAGCTGCGCATCGCTGTACGAGGAAGCGACGGACGAGAACATCGGCTGGATGCGCTGCTGGCTCGACGCTATGACCGTGCGCGCTCCTCGATCAGCTGCTTGACCACGCCCGGATCCGCAAGCGTTGAAATATCCCCGAGCTGCTCGTACTCGTTGGCCGCGATCTTTCTCAAGATCCGGCGCATGATCTTCCCGGAGCGCGTTTTCGGCAGTCCTGGAGCCCATTGGATGACGTCCGGTGTGGCGATCGGACTGATCTCGCGGCGCACCCAGTTGCGCAGCTCGACCCGCAACGGCTCGCTCGGCTCGGCGCCGGCGATCAGGGTGACGTACACGTAGATGCCCTGGCCCTTGATGTCGTGCGGAAATCCGACGACCGCGGCCTCTGCCACCTGCGGATGCGCCACCAGCGCACTTTCAATCTCCGCGCTGCCCAGCCGGTGCCCGGCGACATTGATGACATCGTCCACACGGCCGGTGATCCAATAATAGCCGTCCTCATCGCGGCGCGCGCCGTCGCCGGTGAAGTACATGCCTCGGAAGGTCTTGAAGTACGTGTCCACGAAGCGCTGGTGGTCGCCGTAGACCGTGCGCATCTGGCCGGGCCAGCTGTCGAGCAGCACCAGATTGCCCTCGCAGGCGCCCTCAAGGACGCGCCCCTCGTTATCGACGATGGCCGGCTTCACGCCGAAGAAGGGCAGGGTGGCGGAGCCTGGCTTCAGGTCGATCGCAGCCGGCAGCGCGCTGATCAGTATCCCTCCGGTCTCCGTTTGCCACCAGGTGTCGACGATGGGGCAGCGATGATCGCCCACGACACGGTGGTACCATTCCCACGCCTCCGGATTGATCGGCTCGCCGACCGAGCCGAGCAGGCGCAGCGACTTGCGCGACCAGGCTTTCACGGGCTTTTCACCCTCGCGCATGAGCGAGCGGATCGCGGTCGGCGATGAATAGATGATCGTCACCTGATGCTTGTCGACGACCTGCCAGAAGCGGCCGAAGTCGGGGTAGTTCGGCACGCCTTCGAACATGACGGTGGTTGCGCCGTTGGCGAGCGGGCCGTAGACGATGTAGCTGTGTCCGGTGACCCAGCCGATGTCCGCGGTCGACCAGTAGATATCCTTTTCGCGCAAGTCGAACACCGCCTGATGCGTGAATGCGGCATACACGAGATATCCGCCAGTGGTGTGCAGGACGCCTTTGGGCTGACCCGTCGAGCCGGACGTGTAGAGGATGAAGAGCGGGTCCTCGGCATCCATCACCTCGGGGGGGCAGGTGTTCGGCTGCTGCGCCATAAATTCGCCATACCAGCGGTCACGCGGCTCATACATCGGGACGGGCGCGCCGGTGTGCTGCACGACCAGCACGTGTTTGACGCATTCCGTGCCCTTGATGGTCAAGGCCTCATCGACGAATTTTTTCAGCGGTATGCGCTTGCCGCCGCGAAGTCCCTCATCGGCGGTGATGACCAGAGCCGAGTCACAGTTCGTTATCCGGCCGCCCAGCGCCTCGGAGGAGAAGCCGGCGAAGACGACGGAGTGAATGGCTCCAATGCGCGCGCATGCGAGCATCGCGACGGCGATGTCGGGGATCATCGGCAGGTAGATCGTCACGCGATCCCCTTTTTCGATGCCGAGCGATCGCAGAGCGTTCGCGCATCGGCAGACCCGCTCGTGAAGCTGACGGTAGCTGATGTGTTCGCAGCGCTGCGGGTCATCCGCCTCCCAGATGATCGCGGTCTTGTCGCCGCGAGATTCGAGGTGCCGATCCAGGCAATTGCTTGAGACGTTGAGCTTGCCGTCGTAGAACCAGCGGATGTGGCAATCCTCCGGTGCGAAGCTCGAGTCCTTGACGCGCGAAAATGGCTTGATCCAATCGATGCGCCGGCCGATGAGGCCCCAGAAGGCGTCCGGATCCTCGACGGATTGCGCGTACATGCGCTCGTAGTCGCCCCGATTGACGCTCGCGCGGTCCGCAAAGCTTTCGGGAACCGTGTACACGTTCTTGTTCATTGTGCGCTCCCTAGGATGTGCCGGCAGTCGTGATGATACGTCCGGCAGCCGCCGAGCCGATGATTTTTTTGAGGTATTTACTACAGCCGGACGGGCGGCGCAATGAGCTGCGCGCCGCGGCGCGTGCGGGGCCCCTTCAGAGGGAACTTCGCCGGTTTCACCACCAAAAGATCGCAACGCAGGCTGTCCATGACGCTCTCGGCCGTGTTGCCGATGAACAGGCGCTTCAGGGCGGATCGCGATACCGCTCCGATGACGACGATGGCGCTGCCGGTTTTGCGCGCGGTCGCCGGAATGGCCGCTGCGGGGGCGCCGCGCACCAAGTGCCGTCGCGCGGCGGGGATCGGCTTGCGCTGTGACGTCCTTGTGAGCAGCGCCTTGTCCAGCGTCGCGCGTGCCTCGCCCTCGTCTTGCGCCAGCAGCTGTTTGCGCCGCTTGGTGTCGAAGGTCAGCGACGGCGGCAGCGGCCGCGGCATGTGGGCGTGCACGACATGAAGCGTCCCGCGCAAGGCTCCGCATACCTCGGCGCCGTAGTCGAGAATTCTCTGGTCGAGTCCGCTCGGTTTCGCATGCGCGTGCGTCGGATCAATCGCGGCGAGCACGTTGGGCCGCCGGTAGGGCGCGGAGGATTTCACCAGCAACACCGGAATCGGGCTCAATCGCAGCAGCTCCCAATCGGTGTAGCCGAGCAGCGCGGGCAGACGGTGCCGCTCGCGCCGCGGCGCGACGATCAGATCGGCGCCGATGGCCGCGGCGCGGCGCAGGATCGCCTCGTAGGGCGGATAGTCCCACACCGCGGAAGTCGACACCGTGAGCCGACGGCTGCGCAGCGGCTCGGCCAGATCCTCCAGTCGCTCGAAGGCGCGCTGGCGCAGGTCGGCCTGGATGCCGGCGAGCGTACGGCCGGGCGTGTGCCACGCACCATCGACCACAATCGGGTCGGCGATATCGTGAAATAATTCGAGCCTTGCGCCGAATGCCGCGGCAAGCTGCGCGGCCTTGTCGATGGCCGGCAGCGAGGCGGCCGTGGCATTTCCAACAGGTACGAGAATCCGGCGGATCGCGCGCATGACAGACATGCTTGCGCAGCGGGGTGCGCGGCGCCATCCGTAGTTTTACGGGTGGGCCGCGACGGCTACCTAGCGCCTATCGTTCCCGCCGTACGCACCAGAAGACGATGCCGACGGCGGTCCACGCGCCGGCCACGATCCATTCGATCGGTACCTGTCCCGGACGGCGCAGAATCGGATCGAGCAGCGCGAATGCGGCCATGCCTGCCGAGCCGAGCAATGCATAGAGCAGCGTTGCGACGCCGCCGGGCGTGCGATAGGGCGCAACCCCAGGGCGTGTGGCGCGCACCGTGAGAGCCGCAGCGCCGCTCAGCACCAGGCAGCCGGCGAGGCACAGCGATGCCATGTCGACCACGGGGATGATCACGCCGCGCCCCAGACAGGCGCCGACGCCGGTGCACGCCGCGACGAAGAGTACGGCGCCCGTCGGCGAACCGTGGCGCGGGTGAACGGCGCCCAGCCAGGCGGGCAGGAAGCCTGCGCGTGCCTGCGCCATCAGCAGCCGTGTCGTCCAGATCGTCACCCCGTTCCAGACGCGCGCCACCGACAATGCGGCGGTCACCAGCACCAGCACGGAAAGCGCGTGGTGCGGCAGCAGATTCGCGAAGGCGGCGGCGGTGACCATCGGTTGATCGAGAAGCGCGGGCCACGGCTGCGCGCTGGCGGCGGCGAGCGTCACCAGGCAGTAAAAGCCGGTTCCCGCCAGCAGGGCGAGCGCCATGCAGGAGGCAATGCGCGCATAGGTGACCTGCTCGGTACGCTCTTCGACGGTCTGCGCCACCGACTGAAAGCCGTTGAGGAAAAAAGGCGAAATCGCAAAAATCCACAATGCGCCCACCCACCAGGGGTTCGCGCGATCGGCGCGAAACAAAGGCATGAGATTACTGCGCGAGCCGAGCGCCAGGCCGAGCGCGATGATCAGAACGGCAAGCGTCAGGAACATGAACGCCAGCACCGTTTGCAGAGTTGCCGCGCTGCGCGCCCCGCGGTAGTTCATGATCGCCACGACCGCCGTGCCGATCAGGCCGATCGCCAGCGCATCCGAGGTCACCGGCGTGTCGAGCGACACGTACAGCGTCGGCCCCTTCAACCCGGGCAGCAGCGTCTCGAGCAGCCACGGCAGCGCGGTCGCTTCGAACACCGCGACCGCGATCAGCGACAGCGTCGACAGCCACCCGACGATGAAGGCGGTACGATCGCCGAACACCTGTTGCGCGTAGATGAATTCGCCGCCGGCCATCGGATAGCGCGCAATGAGCTCGGCATAGGCGCCGGAGTTCGCGAGCATGACGCTGGCGCCCGCCAGCATGCCGAGCACGACGCCCGCCGGACCGCAAGCCCTCAGCCAGTCGCCGAGCACCACCACCCAGCCGGAGCCGACCACGCAGCCGAACGAGAGCGCGAAGAAACGAACCGGTCCGAGCACGCGCCGTAAGGGAGGGGTTTCGGAAATGTGAACACCCGGCGTCGATGGAAGGATTGTAAAGAAACGGTCATTTTCATCATACTTTAGCCCATGACCAGCCGAAAAGAGCTTCCGACCGAAGGCCTGCCGCGCTCGACCCTCGAGGCGCAGCTCAAATCCATGCCGCCCGATGCCCTGCATGGGCACTGGAGCCGCGCCTTTCGCGGGCCGCCGGACGTGCAGGAGGTCGGCAGGATGGCTTACGACATGTTCCTCTCCGACAACGGCATCTTCTCGCTGCGCACGGAGTACATGCGGCGCGTGGAGGAGGAAGTGATCGACATGTGCGTCGGCCTGTTCCATGCCGCGGACGATGCGTCGGGCACTTTTACCAGCGGCGGATCGGAGAGCAACTATTCGGCGCTGCATGCCATGCGCGAATGGGCGCGGGAGCATCATCCGCAGGCGGTTGCGCCCGAGGTCATCGCGCCGTATTCCGCCCACCCGACTTTTTCAAAGGGCTGCCAGTATTTCGGGCTCAAGCTCGTGCGTACGCCGCTCGACCGTGATTTGCGGGCCGACGTACCGGCCATGGCTCGGGCGATCGGCGCCAACACGATCGGGATCGTCGGATCCGCTCCGTGCTGGCCGTACGGGCTGTACGATCCGATCGAGGCAATCGGTGAACTGGCCGGGCGGCACCGGCTCTGGATGCATGTCGATGCGTGCGTCGGAGGCTACCTCGCGCCCTTCGTGGAAAGTCTGGGACAGCGCCTCCCGCTGTGGGACTTTCGGGTTCCGGCGGTTCAGTCGATCTCGGCGGACCTGCACAAGTACGGCTATTGCCCGAAGCCGGCGTCGACGGTGCTGTGGCGATCGGCCGCGCTGAAGCGCTTTCATCACGTACACCCCGAGGATTGGCCGGGCGGTCCGTATCAGATGCAGGGATTCGCCGGCAGCCGTACGGCCGGCCCCATCTTTGCCGCGTGGACGGTGCTGCAGTACCTCGGGCGGGCAGGGTACCTGCGTCTCGCCGCGCAGGTGCTCGAAGCCAAATGGCGCCTCGCCTCAGGAATCGCGTCCATCGAGGGGCTGTATGTATTCGAGGGGGATTTGATGCCGCTCGCATTCGGTTCGCACGTCCTCGACATGCAGCTCGTCATGGGTGAGCTGCGCAAGATCGGCTGGATCTTGGTCGCTTCCCGGCAGCCGCCCCTGATCAACCTGCCGATCGATGCCGCGACCGACCAAGCGGTCATCGACGCGTTTCTCGCCGATTTGCGCCTGGCCGCACGGCAGTCGCGGCCGGGAGGCAATGCCGCCCGTGCCGAGCTCAACTATTGAGGAAGCCGCTCTAATCGTGCACTCGTTCAATAGCGGTTGTACGGCGGCGTCGCCCGAGGCATAGTGAGCGCAGCGGCGGCGTTGCGCGCCGCCGCGCAACCGTAACGCCAGAGCGAGGGGAACCGTGACCGACTCTTTCACCGTACCGCGCCGCGGCCGCGATATTCGTCTGGCGCGCGCGCGCACGCAGGCCGCCAAGTATCCGTACATCCGCCGCAAGCTGCCTGCGGTGGAGTTGCTCAGCACCGAGGCGGTCGAGATCATCGAGGTCAACGCCGAGATGATTCTCGAGGAGATCGGCATCGAATTCCGGCGCGATCCGCAGTCCCTACGCCTGTGGCGCGGCGCCGGCGCCGACGTCGACGGCGAGCGCGTGCACATTCCGCGCGGCCTTGCGCGCCAGCTGCTGCGGACCGCGCCGCGGGAATTCACGCTGTACGCCCGCAATCCGGCGCGCAACGTGCGCTTCGGCGGCGATGCGACCGTGTTTTCGCCGGTCGGCGGCCCGCCGTTCGTGTACGACATCGACCGCGGGCGCCGCTACGGCACGCTCGAGGACCTCAAGAATTTCATCAAGCTCGCGCACATGGCGCCGGCCATCCACTTCTGCGGCGGCTGCATGTGCGAGCCGATGGAGATCCCGCCGAACAAGCGGCACCTCGACGTGCAGTACTCGTTTTTCCGCTACAGCGACCAGGGCTGCGAGGCTACTCCGGAGACGCCCGGCCACGCGCGCGACGCGCTCGGCCTCGCCCGGGTTCTGTTCGGCGCGGAGTACCTCGAGACTCACCCGGTGGTGCTCGGCAATATCAACTCGAATTCGCCGCTGGTGTTCGACGGGCGCATGCTGGGCGCGCTGCGCGAGTTCGCAGGCGCCAATCAAGGCACGATCATCGTGCCGGCGGTGCTCGCCGGGGCGATGGGGCCGGTGACCGCGGCCGGCTGCCTCGCCGAGATTCTCGCCGAAACGCTGGCCGGCATGGCGCTCACCCAGATCGTTCGCCCGGGATCGCCGGTAATTCTCGGCTCCTTTGTCGGTGCAATTTCGATGCGCACCGGAGCGCCGACCTTCGGTACGCCGGAGGCGACCCAGATGATCTTCGCGACCGCGCAGCTGGCGCGGCGCCTCGGCGTGCCGTGCCGCAGCGGCGGTTCGTTATGCTCCTCGAAGATCGCCGATGCCCAGGCCGGCTATGAGAGCGCGCACACGCTGCTGCCGACGCTGCTCGCCGGAGTCAACCTGGTCACCCACGCCGCGGGCTGGCTGGAGGGCGGTCTGGTCGCCGGCTACGAAAAGTTCGTCATGGACGCGGACCAGCTGGCCATGATGCAGGCGCTCTCCCAGGGAATGGATCTGAGCGAGCGCGGGCAGGCGCTCGACGCGCTGCGCGAGGTGGGGCCGGGCAGTCATTTTCTCGGCTGCGCACACACGCAGGCGAACTTCGAGACGGCTTTCTACCAATCGACCATTGCGGATTATTCGTCCTACGAGCAGTGGTCGATGGAAGGGCACCTGACCGCCGAACAACGCGCCAATGCGGTTTGGAAGAAGATGCTGTCCGAGTACCAGGATCCGGGCATCGACCCGGCGCGCGACGAAGCGATGCTCGAGTTCATGGCCGCGCGCAAGGCGGTGCTCACGGACGCGGTGGAGGAAGAGTGATCGAACAGAGACTCACGATCGCGGCGCTCGAGCAAGTCTACGATGTCATTGCGGACGGTATCGATCAGGCGGGTGATGCCAAGGCGAAGCTGTTCCTCGCCAAGCTGTGCCTGGCGCTCGCCAATCTGGTCGGAGATGCCGCGCAGGTGAGGCAGGCCGCCGAAGCGGCATTACGCGACCTGTGAGGCGACCCGCATCGCCTGGCACACTTGGGCGGCATCGGTATTGAGCCAGCGAGCGCACACGTGCAGGTCGGGACGCAGCACGTAGACGGTGCCGGCATGGGCGCCGTACTTGGCGGCGATCCGCTGCGCCCCATCGGCCACGACGCATTCGGCGCGAGCGGCGCAGGCCGAGTCGATTCGAGTGCCGATGAGCACGCGGTTGACGGGGAACGCCTCGCGTCCGGCCTCGATCAGGATCCGTTCCAGATCGCCGCTCAAGGGCGCGGCACCGGCGAAGATCAGCAGGTGGAACCCGGCACGGGCATCGATTCGATCGAGCAAGTAATCGTCCTCGCCGAGCTTGACGTTGCGTGCGGGTTGCCCGGCTGCGGCACCGCCCGTGAAAGCGGCATCGGCGCCCGGGAAGCTATTGAGTGGGGAGTTGTGATAGTCATGCGCGCGAGACGTGCGCCAGTGCAGCAGTTCCTTTGGAAATTCCTCCGACAGGCTGAAGGACAGCACCGCGTCGCGCATCAGCCGCGCGCCCGCGGTCGGTGGCGTCATGAACCGGGTACTCTTGCCCGCCTCCTCGCAGATCTCCCGGGCGGCCTGGACGCGTTCGCTCGAATAGGTGCCGAGCAGGGAGGGTCTTGACCAGCCTTTCACCACGAAAGCCAGCTTCCAGGCGAGGTTGTTGCAGTCCTGCAATCCGGTATTGCAGCCGCGCACGCCGAAGATGGGCAGCAGATGGGCGGCGTCGCCCGTGATCAGGATGCGACCCTTTACGAAGTCCGGCAGGGTGAGCGTGTTCGCCGAGTAGACGGTGGCCCAATCGAGCTGCCAGGGTACCTGCCGGTGAATCATCTCGAGCACGGCGTCGATTCGCCGGCTCAAGGTAGACGGCTCCAGCGCCTGTTCCGCGGTCTGCTCATCCGGCAGGCGAAAATCGATGCGCCACATGCTGTCGGGCTGGCGGTGGACCAGCACGTTGTTGCCGGGATTCCAGGCCGGGTCGAAGTAGCACAAACGCTCGGTGGGCAGGTCGATCTCGGCCTTGATGTCGGCGATGACGAAATTCCCGGGATAGGAGCGCCCTTCCATGTGCATACCGAGCAGCTTACGAATCGTCGAGCGGCCGCCGTCGGCGGCGACGACCCAATCGGCGCTCATGGCGTACTCGCCGTCCGGGGTATCGATGCGCAATGTCGCGGCGGCATCGGTCTGCGCGATGCCCACCACCTTTTGACCCCAGCGCACATCGACCAGCGGATGGTTCAGGCAGAAATCGAGCAGATATTCCTCGATGTATTGCTGTTGAATGTTCAAGCCCGGCAGAAAGCGCTCATCGTCGTCATGAGGCATGACCATTCGGTACACCTCCTGGCCGCGGTAGAACGAGCGGCCAAAGGACCACGGCAGGCCTTTTCGGCGGAACGGCTGGTCGACTCCCACCTGCTGGAGAATCTCGAGCGAGCGGCGGGTGAGCACGATGGCGCGGCTGCCGTGGCAGACTTGCAGGTCCTGTTCCAGCAGGATTGACGCGACGCCGTAGCGAGCCAGGTCGATGGCGGTGAGAAGGCCGATGGGGCCGGCCCCGACGATCACCACCGGCGCGCCGGCCCGGCCCGTGTCCATGTCCGGCGTACGGCGAAAAGCATGAACCTGGTATTTATAAAAGACCGAAGGGCGGGGTTCTGAGGAGGGGACGTGCATCGGTTTCGGCTCCGAGCAAATGTACCATTCGTCGGCCATCTGCGCCGCCGCGGCGCATCGAGGAGCCGGTGATGTCGAGTCGAGACCAGGTGAGTGCGGTGCTGCCTTTCATAGTCGCCGCGACCTTTTTCATGGAATACCTGGACACCACCGTCATCGCGACGGCGCTGCCGCAAATGGCCCGCTCCTTCGCCGTCGGACCCAACGAGGTGAGCCTCGGCATGAGCGCCTACATGCTGACGCTCGCCGTATTCATTCCGGTCAGCGGTTGGATTGCCGATCGGTTCGGATCGCGCACGGTATTCGGCAGCGCGCTGGTGATCTTCACGGCAGCGTCGGTTCTGTGCGGGTTTTCCGTCGGTATCGCATCGTTCACTGCGGCGCGCGTTCTGCAGGGAATCGGCGGCGCCATGATGGTGCCGGTCGGGCGCATGATCGTGGTGCGCAACACCGACAAGAGCCGGTTGATGAGGGCCATCTCGACGATCACGTGGCCTGCCATCGTGGCGCCGGTCATCGGCCCGACGCTCGGCGGATTCATCACGACCTACGCATCCTGGCGCTGGGTCTTCTTCCTCAATGTGCCCTTCGCGATCGCGGCGCTGATCGCCATTGCCGCATGGGTTCCCAATCAGCGCGACGCGGCGCGGCGGCCGTTCGACCTGAGGGGATTCGTACTGTGCGGGGCGGCTCTGATTTCACTGTTGTACGGCACCGAGCTTGCCAGCCACCCGCATGCGAGCCTGGTGCGCGCGGCCGGATTCATCCTCGCGGGTGTTTTGACCGGCTTGCTGGCCGTCGGTCATGTTCGAACGGCTCGCCACCCCTTGCTGGACCTGACGGCGCTCGGCGTGCCGACCTACGCGGTCACGGTGCTCTGGGGATCCGCCACGCGGATTGGCATCGAGGCGGTGCCCTATCTCGCGCCGCTGCTGTTCCAAGTGGGCTTCGGCTTGTCGCCGTTTCGCTCGGGATTGCTGCTGCTTGCGACGGCAACGGGCAATCTCGGAATGAAGCTGTTCACGACGCCGATATTGAGGCGTTTCGGCTTTCGGGCGGTCGCGACCGTCAACGGGTCGATCGGCGCGGCTTGCATTCTCGCATACGCATGCCTGCGGCCCTCGACTCCGGTCGGCATCACGCTGCTCGTGCTGTTCGCCTACGGCCTGGCCCGCTCCCTGCAGTTCACCACATTGGGGACACTGGCTTATGCGGATGTCACGGATGCGCAGAAAGGGCCGGCCAGCACGCTGTGGAGCGTGGCGCAGCAGATGACCATCGGCATGGGCATCGCATTCGGGGCCCTGTGCCTGCGTCTGTCGGGGAGCGATTCCGCGCCGTTCACGCTCGCTGATTTCCATTGGGCGTTCGCAGCGGCGAGTGCGCTGGCGCTTTATTCGGTGATCGGCTATGCGCGGCTTGCGCGCGGCGCGGGAAGCGCCATCGGCGGCGGCGCGGGCTGAAGGCGCGCAAGCTCGTCGCGCGCGGGTATTCAGAGGACAGCAGCGCCCCCGGCGGCCCGTAGCGGCGCATCAGGGCCAGCAGCTCACCGTGCTCGATCGCCCGCAGGATGCGGCCCGGCGGCTTGACGGTGGGAACCGATTCGGCAGCGATGAGGGCATTGAGAGGCGGTGCCGGTGAGGCCTGTGCTGGTCAATCAAATATAAATAAAAACAGAGTATTACGTGGTATTCTTACTTCGGATTCTCTGAATCGGCCGCGCGGCGGCCGCGAGCGCCTCGCCGGTTGGTATCGACCCGCGCCTTCGGGACGCCTCTGTCATCCCCGCGGCGAGGGCCTCCGCGGCGGTCGGCATAATGCCGGTACTTGCACTCGCAACGCGCGGCATTGCATTCGGGGAGCGGCAAGTGTGGCGCTTCGCGGGATAGGAAGCGTTTGCCCTTGCAGGCGCGCGCCGCGTCGCAGGCGGTTGGCGGAGCGGCAATGCTGACGGCGTGCCAGCGCCTGTCCGCCTGCGGCTTTGCGCCCGTGCGCGCCGCCTCGTCTTCATGAGCCTTTGTCTCAATTAGCACGCCTAGTCCTATGAATGCCCGAGAGGATTGCGGCCAAACTAGCGTAGCGGGAATCGCTGCTGCGGCCGAATTCACATAATTCGCCCCAGCGTCACAGAAATTGCCGTCTGCATCACACGATATGCCTCGGGGCGAATGCGCGCAACGTTCGCGCCGCCGGCTCGCGTCATCTCTGACGCTTCGTCGACGGCGCTGCTCAAACCTGATCGGCCAGGGTGAGGATCACGGTTCGTTCGCCCTTGCCGTTGCCCGCTCGGCCCTTGACGCGCAGCGTGAGCCTGGTGCCGATGGCGCCCTTGAACTGCTCGCGCACCTCGTACAGAGCCACACTCTGCGCACGTTTGCCATTTACGCTCAGGATCTCATCGCCCACGGCAAGGCCGCTGCGGGCGGCGGCGCTCTCAGCCACGACGTCGGCCACCTCGATTGCGCCGTCCTTGGCGCGGGCGATCCAGAGGCCGGACCGGTCGAATACCTCGCGCTCGGCGGCCAGCGCATTGGGCTGCAGCCATAGCGTGTGGTGCGCATAGTCGAGAGTCAGCGTGAAGCGCTTGAGAAGATCGCCGCCAATGTTGCCGGCGGTCCGGGCCGCCTCGGCGGCCCCGGCCTTGTCGGTGACGATTTCGGCAACCGGAGCCTCGATGAGCAGCGCTCCGATGCTGAGCTTGCCCGCCCGCGCCAATAGCGCCCTCGACGGGCCGCCGATTCCGTAGCCGACCGTGGCGCTGCGATTCGCGCGGTAGCGATCGGCGAGACCATGTTCAGCGGCAAAGGGCGCCATGACGGTCAGGGCGCCACGCGAGCCGGTGTCGATCTCGAATTCACCGGCGAAGCCGTCGAGTGTGCCCGCGACCATCGGAATATGGGCGTTGAAGGTGAATGGAATCGGCGTCGCACCCTGGGGTGGATGGAATGCCTCTTGTTTGGTGAAGGTCATGGTGCGGCCGGCGTAATCGATGGACAGCACCGCACGCTTGACGAATTCATAGCCGAGCAGCCCCGCCGAATCCGCGCCTTCCACTGCGATCAAGCTCGTCAGATTGACGGTGCTGAAGACCTGCTCAGGCAGCGTGAGCCCGCCCAGTGATACACGCTTGATCCTGGCGAAGCCGAAGGCTTCGATTTTGTCGCCGAAGCCTCCGCCGGGCAGCGCGCCCTCGATGCTGATGCGCATTTTGTTGGCCGCGTTCATGTCCAGTATGTCGGTCGCGCCCGTGTCGAAAATGAAAGGCAACGGGGCGCTGCCGTCGATCGAGGCGTCGACGTAGATGTGGTTGTTGAGCAGCCGGAACGGAATGCTCACGGAGTCCTTGCCCGCCGGCCATTGGGCCGAATTGGGCGGGGGCGGCGGGGGCGAGTAGCGGCTCGCCGGCTGCGCGCCGGCCAGGCTGATGCTCGTCACTGTGCTGACGGTATCGTATTTCGGATCGCCGCCAACCCGATCGATGGTGCGCCTCGGTGCCAGGATGCCGTCGAAGGCGGACACATCCGCAAGGATGAAGGTATGCAGCACCGTTCCGGTGAGTTGGACTTCCCGCGCGATCAGGTGACTCGCCGGGTCGAACCATACTTCAAAGGGCTCCGCGCCCTCGGCCGTGACTTTCACCGCCGCATACGTCGCGCCATCGGCCTGTCGCGTACCGGCATACTCCCGCGTGCTTGGGAAGCGGCCCGGAAAGAAGAATCCAAAGCCGCTTCGATACGCATCCTGGATGGCTTGAGCAACCGCCTCGCGGCTGGTTTCGATCCGCACCTCCTTGGTGTTGTCGGTGCTCCAAGCCTGCTTGCCGTCCCAGCCCTGGCTGCCGGAGACCGGACCCAGCACGTAGCTGCTGCTGTTGTGAAGAGTTTGCAGATCCTCCCACGATTCGTAGGTGCCGGTCAGACCGCCGGCGGTGATCCGGCCGGTCTCGTGCCACGTAACGGCTCCATCCCAGGCAGTCCCACCCATGGCTTGCTTGGCCGCTTCGATCAGGGTGTTCGCCTGGTCGGGATTTTCCGCGCCGCCAGCCCGCACGCACAGTGCGGCAAACAGCAGGACGCGGGCGATGCGGGTGACAGTGCTCATGGAATGCTCCGTTGTCATTTCTGGTCCCACATGTGATCCAGCTGTCTCCTTTGCGTTTCCTGGAAGGTCTTTTCTCTTGCCGCTCGTTCCGAAGCGTTGCTGGGCGAGAGCTGCAATTCGTGCTCGTCCGGCTGGTAAATCGTGCCCACTGGATAGTCCAGGTAGGGGGTGCGCGTTTGTTCGATGTGATTTCCCAGAATATGAGCCACCGGCTTACCTTCGGTGAAGCGGATCATGCGCTCGGTACTGGCTTGAAACTCGGCAAAGTCGTGAACGTAGAGACGCCCCGGATATAGGCTGTCCCCGGCGAACAGGATTGCGGTTCGGCGGTCGTAGAGGGCTATGCTGGTATCGGAATGGCCGGGAATGGCGATCACGTCGATGATCCTGTCGCCCAAATCGACGGCGCCCGTGTCCTCAGGCCAGCGGTTCATCCTGAAGAAGTCCCTGTCCGCCTGCACCTCGGCGGGGACGAACGTGAGCGGCATGGCCGGATCGTGAAGTTCCCGAATCGCGGCATCTCCCGCGATGTGGTCCTCGTGGCCGTGCGTGTGCACCACGATCAAGGCAATGGCCTGCCGCGAATTCATCTTGAGCCAATTGTGAATGGTTCGCTGCAGGGTGGGCGCGAGATCGCCATTGCGCGAGCCGGTGTCGAGCAGGAGCGCCTTATCATCGCCGAAGAGCAGGAATACGAAAGGCTTCTCGAAGTCGGTGCAGCCCGACTGCCTCAAAATGTAGAGATTTGAATTGTATTCGTGAACCTGCCACTCGGGCATTTCCATACACCTTGGACCCCCGGTCATCCAGCGATCGGGCAGGACGCCGCGGTCGATGGCTCCGCCATTGGGCTCGGGGAGCTGCGCCACCGAACGGAGCGAAGTGAGCGTCAAGGCGGCAAGAACGCCGAGCAGGCACTGGGCTTTTGCGTTCATCGCGTGTGCGCCTTGCGGGAAGTGCGTATACGGAAATTGCCTATGGACCGGCGGTGCTTAGGGTCTAGAATTCGCGAAGCGCCACGGGATCGCGCGACAAAAAAGAGAGATGCGATGAATGAGGCAGAGGGAACGGTTTTCATTGTGGATGATGCGCGCCAGGTTCGTATGGCGCTATCCTGCATACTGGAGTCCGTGGGCTACCGCGTGCGCTCGTTCGATTCGGCGGAGAGTTTTCTCAAGGATCACGACGCCGCGGTGCCCGGATGCCTGCTGCTCGATGTTTGCATGCCGGGGATGAGCGGGCTTGAATTGCAACGCTCGCTCGTTGGCTCGCCGAGCGCGCGCCCCATCGTGTTCTTGACGGGCAAGGGCGACATTCAAACCAGCGTGCACGCCATGAAGGAAGGAGCAGTGGACTTTCTGACGAAGCCCATCGAGGATGAGCGGCTTTTTGCGGCGGTGGAACAGGCGCTTCGCCTCGACGCGAAGCAGCGCCAAGAGCGCGCCATTCGCATCCTGATCGAACAGCGCATCGATAGGCTTACGCGGCGCGAGCGTGACGTCATGATGGGCGTCGTACGCGGCCGGCTCAATAAGCAGATCGGTTTGGAGCTCGGGATCGGCGAGAAAACGGTGAAAGTGCACCGCATGCGGGTCATGAGGAAAATGGGCGCACATTCCGTCCCGGAGCTCGTGCAGCTCGCCGCGCGCGTCGGACTTGCGCATGAGCCCGCAGCCTCTCTCGACGATGCGGCGGCGGTGCAAGGTTCCACGGAGGATCGCGACGCGCAGTGACGAGGCGGGCCTCGGCCTTTAACCTCTGGGTCATGCCGGCATGGTCGCGGCCAGCTGTGGATTTGTTCCGTAATCATTGTCCTGCGGGCTGCCGTCCAAGGCGAGGAACACGATCAGCATGATCACGCCGACTACGGGAACGAGCCCGAGCAAAATCCACCAGCCGCTGCGGTTGGTGTCATGCAGCCGTCTGACTGTGACCGCCAGGCTCGGGACGAGCGTAGCCAGTAGATAGATGCCGCCGAGGAGCCCCACCTCGGACGCGCTATTGAAGGTTCCGGTCACCGAATCGACGATCGTGAGCACGGTGCTGATGATGCTGCTCAACAAAATAAAATACCAGTATTCCTTTCGGCGCGCGCGCCCGTGAAAGACTGCGTATTTTTTCAATACTTCAAGGTACCAATTCATGGGCTCCCACTATATCCCGCGCCGTCCCGCCGCACCAACAATCGCGCGCCGCTTTACGACAGCGAGCACGCCAAGGAGCCGCCCGCTATGCTCGGGGTTGCGCGCCGATAAATGGACCCTTCTGAGATGGGGGAACGGGTTTGCGGCGCGACTTGCGCCACAGATCGTACACGGCCAGTGTGCCGGCGAGCGTTGCGAGCGTCGCGAAAAAGGCCCTGGGCCCGAAGGCAGCCATCAGAGCGCCGGCAAGCGTGGGTCCGATGGCGGCGGAAGCGCCATTCAACAGCAGCAACGCGCTGCTCGCGGCGACCATCTGCGTGGGCTCCAGCTTGTCGTTGACGTGCGACACGGAGAGTGAATAGAGCGTCAAGGCAAAGCCGCTGAACAGGGCCGCAAGAGTGAGGAACACGGCGTGCGGCATGTTGCGGAACGTAACGATGGTGCTTGCAACCAGCATGGTCAGCATACAAACGCCGGCGATCACCGTGCGCCGATCCATGCGGTCCGACAGGCGGCCGACCGGATATTGAGTGGCCACTGCCGCCAGAATGCTCACTGCCATGAACGTGGCGACCCGCGTCGTGTCCAGCCCGCTGAGCCGTGCATATACAGGACCCATCGAGAAGATGATCGAGGAGATCAGGCCGGATACGATGACGCCCACCACGCCGAGGGGCGAATCGCGATACAGCTCGAGGAGACGGACCTTGCGCGGGACAGCGCGCTCGGGCACTTGCTGCGCGGAGACGACGATCGGAACCATCGCCAGGGAGATCAGTACCGACACCAGCATGAACGGTGTGGCCGACCGAGGGTCGGACACGATCAACAGAAACTGCGCCGCACCGAGGCCGACGTACAGCACCAGCATGTACACCGCCAGCAATCTGCCGCGATTCGAGCGGCTTGCGCGGTCGTTGAGCCAGCTTTCGGCAACCACGTAGATGCCGGCAAAGCACAAGCCGGACGTCAGACGCATGGCGCTCCACGCCAATGGATCGACGAACAGGCCTTGGATCAGGATGGCCACGGAGGCGACGGCCGCCAGCACGGCGAACACGCGGATATGCCCGACCCTTTGCAGCATCGGCGGCGCGACCATGGTTCCGACGACGTACCCGACGTAGTAGCACGACATGATGAGGCCGGTCACGGGAGTGGGGAATCCTTCGAGCGTGGCTCGCAAGCTGAGCAGCGTGCTCTGCAGGCCGGCGCCCAGCATGAGCACCCCCATGCCGAGCAACAGCGGCCAGCTCTTGCTGATTACGCTGAGCGGCAAGGTGCCACCGCAAAAGGGTCACGCATCAGGGCTTGTTCGCGTTTGCCGACGGGGCGGCACGGCCATCCAGGTGCCGAGCACCAGCGCCGCAAAGGCGAGATAGGCCATTGTGAACGCCCAGGCGGGGGCGTCGAAGAACATGACCCGGTGGATCCAGCGTTCGATAAACCCGCCCGCGTGCTGCCGGCCGCGCAATGCGTCCTCCCATGCCGTGAGCGGACACGTGATCCCCAGCAAGGACTCGGCCGCGACGAACAGGATGGCACCGAGGTGCAGCGCCCGCCAGGCCCGGCTCCTGACCCACGCCCAGTTCAGGGCGACTCCCAGATAGATGAGAGGCAGCCCCGCCACGATGAACAGCACGATGAGAAAATGGACGACGACGACGGTGTCAGCGAGCATTGGGCAATTCGAGAATAGCAGATGCGGCAGGACTAGTGCGGTGAACTCAGAATGGCATACCGGTCGCCTATCTCCATCACTGCCGGTGCCGCCGCATCGAAGGCCGGCCACGGCGGCAGCTCACGGCCGTTGGGAGTTCCGGTCTTCACGAAATTGACCCAGTAGCCGGCCATGCGCTCGGCAATCTCGCGATCCGCCGCAACGAAGCGCCGATCCGGTGCGGCATCGAGAGTGTCGAAAACGTAAGGCAATTCTGCCCCGTGGAATGCGCCCCAGGTCGCCGAGTCCGGTCCGGGTTCAGCGTGATCGTACAGATACAAATACAAAGGCGTGCTGCTGCGTGCGCTGCGCCACCGTCCCCACTCGATGAGCACCGCTCGTGCGGCCTTGCTCGCGGCCAGCCGCTGCGAGCGATTCCTCGAAGCGCGCAAGGATCCGTGTTCATCGGCATTGAAGCCGCACAGTGCGGCGATGTCGGCGATATTGGCGCCGGACCCGGCGGCGCCTTCGCCCGGAATCGTCACGCCGTCCACGATGGGCGGGAAGTTGCGGTCCGGCGCAGCGTCGCCGCGGCTGTCCGGCGCGTACAACCGGGCGGCCGGTACCTGCCGCAGCGCGTCGATCGAGGATAGCCCCAGCGCCTGCAGGTAGCGCGCGCCGCGGATCTGCGCCTCGTTCAGACTGCGCCAGCGGATGTCGCGTCCGGCGGAGCCGCTCTCGGTGATGGCCTGGCGGAACAATGCAGCGGCACCGGGCGAGGCCTCGAGCAGGTCCACCGCGAAGGCGCCCGCCGACTGGCCGGCGAGCGTCACGCGTTGCGCATCACCGCCAAAGGCGGCAATGTTTCGCTGCACCCACCCAAGGGCCGCGATGATGTCCATGAGACCGTAGTTGCCCGAGACGCGCTGTGCGGACTCGGCGGACAATTGCGGATGTGCGAGAAAGCCCAAGACGCCGAGGCGGTAGTTCAGAGTCACGACGATGATGCCGCGCTCGGCGAGCTTGCGGCCGTCGTAGAGCGGCACGGAGGCCGATCCTGATTTGAAGGATCCGCCGTGTATCCACACCATCACCGCGAGGCGCTCGCTGCCGGTCCTGGCCGGGGTCCAGACATTGATCGAAAGGCAATCCTCGCTGAGCGGTCCCACCGGCCGATACTCAGGTGTCCACGGTCCTGCGGATCGCAGGCGCTGCATGCACGATGCGGAGAAATGATCGGCCGCGCGCGTACCGGCCCACGGCGCCGGGGAGCGCGGCGGGCGCCAGCGCAGCGGTCCTACGGCGGGTTCGGCGTAAGGGATGCCGAGAAAGGCCTCGACGCCACCTTCATTGACCCCGGATAGAACGCCGCTCTCGACCTGTGCGTCGGCCATTGGCCTGCTCGACGGCGGCGCGGCGCTCGCCGCGAGCGCCAGGCCGCATGCCACCGCCATCGTTGCAATCACCGCGACCAAACTGCTCATACACTCATACACTATCCCAACGGATATACTCGGGTAAACGCGATGCTGGGGCGCCGCGAACGGCGGGACACATGAGCAGTTCAAGAAGAGTTCCTACAGAAATTGCTTGCCTCGGCATGCTGGCGTTGATGTGCGCTATAAGTGAGGCGGGCGAACCTGCCGATATGTCCGGCGCGCAACTCTACAAGGAGTTCTGCGCCACCTGTCATGGGGTCAGCGGACACGGCAATGGACCGGTTGCACTGAGCTTGAAGCAACGGGTGCCGGATCTTACGTTGCTCGCTAAACGGTGGGGCGGAGCGTTTCCCGCAGAGGAGGTGCACCGAATGATCGATGGGCGATCGATGCCGCGGGCGCACGGCTCGACCGAGATGCCCATTTGGGGGTGGGAATTCTATGGGTACGAGGGCGAGGATGCCGCTCGTCGCCGTCATGTCGCAGAATTGATCGACCGGCTGGTCGAATACCTGGGCTCCATTCAAAACCATGTCAAATGACTGCAGGATGTGATCATGAGCAAGTCCGCCGCGGCAGACGTACCGTATCGGGTCGGCGAATGGCTGCCGTCGGATCAAGCCTTCCTCGACAAATGGCTGCAAGCCATGATTCAGAAGACGCACTCCGAGAAGAAGGCTCTGCACCCAGTCATCGCAGATTTTCAACATCTCATCGAAAGCGATGCGGATATCTTCATGCTGTTCAATCAGATGTTCGAGCAAGTCCCGAAAAAGCCGCCCTACAACAAGGATCCCACCGGGAAACCACAGGTGAGAAGTTATCGTCACATGCTGGAGCTGTTGAATACGATCATGACTCACGCTCCTCAGTTCGACCGATCGGGGCTCGTGGGATGTCCCATCAACACGATATTCGACTGGTCGATGGGAACTGCGGCCGGATTCGCCGCGTTTCTGAACGACCGTGTAAATGCCCAGCTGAAGCTGGTGTTGAATGCGTGGGGCCGCTTCTTGAGCTCGAGTGAATCCACCTACGTTCTCAATCAGGATCCACGCAGCGGCTGGTTTGGCGCAGACGCCTTGAAAGACATGCCGAATTTCGACGAAAGCTACCAGTGCGATCCGAGCCAACCGCACCGTGGCTTCAAGTCATGGGATGATTTCTTCACTCGGGAACTACGACCGCAAGCGCGCCCGGTCTCGATGCCGGATGACGACGCGGTCGTCGTGAACGCCTGCGAGTCGGCACCCTACAGAATTGCGCGTCACGTCAAGCAATACGATAGGTTCTGGATCAAGTCGCAGCCGTACTCGATCGCACACATGCTTGCGAACGACGCCCTGGCGCCCCTGTTCGTCGGTGGAACGGTCTATCAAGCCTACTTGAGCCCGCTCAGTTATCACCGCTGGCACAGCCCCGTGAACGGCACGGTCCTTAAGGCCTACGTGAAGGATGGGACCTACTATTCGGAGACTCCGTCGGAGGGATACGATCCGGCGGGTCCGAACGACTCGCAGGGTTACATCACGGCGGTCGCGACCAGGGCTCTGATATTCATCGAGGCGGATAACCCCGCTATCGGGCTGATGTGCGTGATGCCCGTGGGGATGGCCGAGGTTTCCACCTGCCAATTGACCGTATACGAGGGGCAACGCCTCAGCAAGGGCGAACAAATCGGAATGTTTCATTTTGGGGGGTCCACGCATTGCCTGATCTTCCGGCCGGGCGTGAATGTGGAGTTTGACCTCCACGGTCAAACACCGGGTCTTCATTCGAAGAACATTCCTGTCAACTCGAGGATCGCGACGGTAAGGAAGTGACGCGCGATCGCATCGCCTCGCGGGTCCGGGCGTTTCTCCGTTACACTCAATCGATCCAACAGGAGGGCATCCGCATGAATAAGCGCGTCGCGTTGATCGTCGGCGCCGGTCCGGGCATCAGCTCGGCATTCGGCGAGGCGCTTGTGGCCGACGGCTACAAGGTGGCGTTGGCGGCGCGCAACGTGGCTAAATTGCGGCCGCTGGCCGAGACGATGGGTGCGGCGCCGTTCGGGGCCGACGCTGCGTCCGCGCAGAGCCTGGTCCGGCTGTTCGACGAAGTCGAGCGCTCCATGGGAGCGCCCGATGTCGTACTCTACAACCCAAGCGCGCGAATTCGCGGCGACCTGTTGAGCCTGGATATGGAGGCGGCCTCCGCCGCCATCCTGACTACCGCCGTCGGCGCGCTGGTCACCGCGCAGGAGGCGGCACGCCGCATGCTGCCGCGGCGCAGCGGCAGCATTTTCTTCACCGGGGCGACCGCCGGCGTCAAAGGATTCGCACGATCCTCGGTTTTCGCAATGGGCAAGTTCGCGGTGCGGGGATTGGCGCAGAGCCTGGCCCGTGAGCTCGGCCCGGTGGGAATCCACGTGGTGCACTTCGTCATCGATGGCGCGGTGATCCAGGGCAGCCGCGAGCCGGACAAGTTCACACCGCAGGCGATCGCCCGTTCCTACATGGCCGCCCTGGCGCAACCGCCTGGCGCGTGGAGTTGGGAGCTCGAGCTGCGCAGCTGTACTGAGCCGTTCTGACGAGGCGGCTTTCTCGACGTGACAAGAAGCAAGGAGCAAATGGTTGGTTTCGGCGATCGCGTGATCGAGCGGATGCGCACGCTCGGACATCCGCTGTGCGTCGGATTGGATCCCTATCTCGAGCGCATCCCTTCGCTGTTCCGTCGCGGCGGCATGCGGCCTCACCAAGCGGACACCGCTCGGGCGGTAGAGGAGTTCTGCTGTCGCATCATCGATCTGGTTGCCGCCGACGTGGCGGTCGTCAAGCCGCAGGCATCGCTGTTCGAGCGCCTCGGCTGGCGCGGATGGCGCGCGCTCGAGCGGGTGATTCGCTACGCGCGCGCCGCCGGTCTGTTGGTATTGCTCGACGCGAAGCGCGGGGACATCGCTGAAACAGCGGCGGCGTACGCGCAGGCCTATCTGTGCAAGGATAGCCCTTGCAGCGTCGATGCGATCACCGTGAATCCGTATCTCGGACCGGAGAGTTTCGCGCCATTCATGATCGAGGCGCATCACGGCGCAAGCGGTGTCATCGTCCTGGTCCGCAACAGCAATCTCGACTCCTCGGGCTACCAGGCCGTGGGCACGGCAATGGGGCCATTTTTCGCGGTTGTCGCGGCGTCGCTGGCGACATGGCAGGCTCGCTTGGCGGGGCGGATGACGGGCTGGTCGTCGTTGGGGGTGACCGTTGCGGCCACCCATGCCGAGGACACGGAGCGGATTCGAACGGCTTTACCTCACGCCCTGTTTCTGGTGCTGGGATACGGCGCGCAAGGCGCCTCCGCCGGCGAAGCGGTGCGCGGCTTTCGCCGGGGTCCCGCCGGATTGGAGGGCGGTATGGTCAGTTCGTCGCGCCCGATTCTGTTTCCAGCCGCCTTCTCCGATGCGGGGGCGGACAGTTGGGAAAGACAGGTGCGAAGCGCACTTGCCAGGGCAGTCGGCGAGCTCGGTGAAGCGGTGAGATGAGCGGCCTGAACGAATCGGCGAGCGGTCCTGTGTTGGCGGGACCCGTGCCGCGGCGCGGTCGTCTGCCGACGCTCGAATTCTTTCGCACTCTGCGCGGCAACATGATCGCGACCTTTGCGCAGGAATCTTACGAGCGCGACATCGTCGAGAGAAGGATATTCGGGCGGCATCGGTTCATCGTCAACGAGCCGGCGGCGATCAAGCACGTTCTGCTCGACAATGCGGCAAACTATCGAAAGTCCGAGATCACCCGCCGCATTCTCGAGCCCGGCCTCGGCAAAGGTTTGATCACCTCGGAAGGAGAGACCTGGCGGCGGCAGCGTCGCACCATGTCGCCCGCCTTTGACCATCGCCGCATCGTCGCCTACACGCCGATCATGAGCGCAGCCGCGCAGGAGCTGCTCGAGGATTGGGACAGGCGCGGCACGGCTGACACCGTGGAGGTTGCTCAGGCGATGATGGCGGTGACGCTCAACATCATATCCCGCACGATGTTTTCGTCCGATTCGGACCACGTCGTCGCCGTCATGGAGCGCGGCGTAGGCCGCTATCAGGCGCGGATGCGCCCGAATATCATGGATTTTCTCGGTTTGCCGTCCTGGCTGGCGGGCCTGTCGCGAAGCAGAATCGCCGATCGCACGCTCGGCGAATTTGATGCCGAGATCGATCGGCTGATCAAGATGCGTTCGAGCGATCCTGGAAACAGCCCCGACGGCCCGCGACGTCCGATCTCGACGTATTGCGGGCGTAGCAGACCGCGGTTGCGGACGCCTGAATTGGGCGGGGAAGCGGACCTACCGGGGCCGCCAGCGAAGGGCCGAGGTCCGATGCGATTCAACGACTGGAGTCGACGTCAGGGGGTCGTCGCGGCTCGCGACGATTGCGAGTGAGACCCGCTCGGCCAGTAAAGCGCGCGCGTTGCGGACGTCGCGCGCGGTCTCGCCGCCCTCGACCGCGGCAAGGATCGGCTCCGCCGGCACGACCGCGTTACAATTGTGCTATCGTAGCCACGAGTTCCAATGCCTCCCCGATCTCCGGAAAGTTCGGCGTCGGCGCGAAAACTTCTAGCGCCGGGCCCATCACGGAATGAGCGTCGGCCTCGCGACCGATCAAGCCGTAGAGATTGGCCAGTGCA
>JBKQOZ010000010.1:0-21644 GCA_052326345.1 Steroidobacteraceae bacterium
GCGATCACCTTGGCGACGACGCCGGCACCCACGGTTTTGCCTCCCTCGCGGATCGCAAAGCGCAGCCCCTGCTCCATCGCAATCGGGGCAATGAGCTCCACCACAATCTTGATGTTGTCCCCGGGCATCACCATCTCGGTCCCCGCCGGCAGCTCCACCGCCCCGGTCACATCGGTCGTGCGAAAGTAAAACTGCGGCCGGTAGCCCTTGAAAAACGGCGTGTGCCGCCCGCCCTCCTCCTTGGTCAGCACGTACACCTCGGCCTCAAACTTGGTGTGCGGATTGATGCTCCCGGGCTTGCACAAGACCTGCCCGCGCTCCACTTCCTCGCGCTTCGTGCCGCGCAGCAATACCCCCACGTTGTCCCCCGCCTGCCCCTCATCCAAGAGCTTGCGAAACATCTCTACCCCCGTGCAGGTGGTCTTCTGCGTCGGGCGTATCCCCACAATCTCCACCTCATCGTTCACCTTGACCACCCCGCGCTCGATCCTCCCGGTCACCACCGTGCCGCGCCCGGCAATCGAAAATACATCCTCCACAGGCATCAAAAACGCCCCGTCAATCGCCCGCTTCGGCACCGGTATGTAGTCATCCAACGCCTGCACCAGCTTCAATACCGAGGGCACCCCAATCTCGCTCCCATCCCCTTCGAGCGCCTTTAACGCCGAACCCGTCACAATCGGTGTCTTGTCCCCGGGAAACTTGTACAGCGTCAATAAATCACGCACCTCAAGCTCCACCAGCTCTAACAGCTCCGCATCATCGACCATGTCCGCCTTGTTCAAATACACCACGATGTACGGCACCCCGACTTGGCGCGCCAGCAAGATATGCTCGCGCGTCTGCGGCATCGGCCCATCCGCCGCTGAAACCACCAAAATCGCCCCATCCATCTGCGCCGCCCCGGTGATCATGTTCTTCACGTAGTCCGCATGCCCAGGACAGTCCACGTGCGCGTAGTGGCGCGCCGCACTCTGATACTCCACGTGCGCCGTGGCAATCGTGATCCCGCGCGCCCGCTCCTCCGGCGCCTTGTCAATCTGGTCGTACGCCTTGAACTCCCCGCCAAACTTCTCCGCCATCACCTTCGTCAAGGCCGCCGTCAAGGTCGTCTTGCCATGGTCTACATGCCCAATCGTCCCCACGTTCACGTGCGGCTTCGTTCGCTCAAACTTCCCCTTCGACACGGCAAGTACCTCTTGAATTGATTGTGGACGTTTTGGATTCTTACGAAGCTTTCTTCATGACCGCTTCGGCGACGTTGCTCGGCACTTCCATGTACTTCGCGAATTCCATCGTGTAGTTCGCCCGGCCCTGGCTCATGGAGCGCATGGCCGTCGAATACTGGAACATCTCGGCGAGAGGCACTTCCGCGGTGACCACCTTGCCGGACGGCGAATCCTCCATCCCGATGATCTGTCCGCGGCGGCGGTTCAGATCGCCGACGATATCCCCGTAATAGTCTTCCGGCGTCACCACTTCGACCTTCATGATGGGTTCGAGCAGCACGGGTTTGGCCTTGCGGAAGCCCTCTTTGAAGCCCATCGAGCCCGCGATCTTGAACGCCATTTCATTCGAATCGACATCGTGGTATGAGCCGTCGAAGATCGTCACCTTGACGTCGACGATCGGATAACCGGCGATCACGCCGGTCTGCACGGCCTCCTGGATGCCCTTGTCCACCGCCGGAATGAATTCGCGCGGCACCACGCCGCCGACGATGCCATTGACGAATTCGTAGCCTTTGCCCGGCGCCAGCGGCTCGATCTTCAGCCACACGTGGCCGTATTGGCCGCGGCCGCCGGATTGGCGCACGAACTTGCCCTCCGATTCCACGCTGGCGCGGATCGTCTCGCGATAGGCGACCTGCGGCTTGCCGACATTGGCTTCCACCTTGAATTCGCGCTTCATGCGATCGACGATGATCTCCAGATGCAGCTCGCCCATTCCGGAGATGATGGTTTGCCCCGACTCCTGATCGGTATGCACGCGAAACGAGGGGTCTTCCTTGGCGAGCCGCTGCAGGGCGAGACCCATTTTCTCCTGGTCGACCTTGGTCTTCGGCTCCACCGCGACCGAGATCACGGGCTCCGGAAATTCCATCTTCTCAAGGATGATGACCTTTTGCGGGTCCGAAAGCGTATCCCCGGTGGTGACGTCTTTGAGGCCCACGGCGGCCGCGATGTCCCCGGCGCGCACTTCCTTGATTTCCGAGCGCTCGCTGGCGTGCATCTGCAGCAGCCGGCCGATACGCTCGTTGCGGTTCTTGTTCGGCACGAACACCTGGTCGCCCGAGTTCAGCGTACCGGAGTACACCCGGAAGAACGTGAGGTTGCCCACGAACGGGTCATTCAAAATCTTGAAGGCCAGCGCCGAGAAGGGCTGGGTGTCGTCCGCCTTGCGGGTCATCGGTTCGCCGCGTTCGCTCTGGCCCGAAACCTGCGGCACGTCCACGGGTGAAGGCATGTATTCGACGATGGCGTCGAGCACCGCCTGGACGCCCTTGTTCTTGAAGGCCGAACCGCAGGTCACCAGGCAGACTTCGTTCTTGAGCGCGCGGGCGCGCAGGCCCTGCTTGATCTGCGCATCGCTCAAGGTGCCGCTTTCCAGGTATTTGTTGAGCAGATCCTCGGCGCCTTCGGCGGCCGCTTCGATCATCTTGCCGCGCCACTCCTCGCATTCCTTGCGCATGCCCTCCGGAATGTCGCGATACTCGAATTTCATCCCCTGGGTTTCTTCATCCCACCAGATGGACTTCATCTTGACCAGATCGACCACGCCGACGAAGCCGTCCTCGGCGCCGATCGGCAGCTGGATGGGCACCGGGTTGCCGCGCAGCCGGGTCTTGATCTGCTCGACGCAGCGCAAAAAATTGGCGCCGGCCCGGTCCATCTTGTTGACGAACGCGACCCGCGGCACCCCGTACTTGTTCATCTGGCGCCACACCGTTTCGGACTGTGGCTGCACCCCCGACACCGCGCAGTACACCGCTACGGCCGAGTCCAGTACCCGCAGGCTGCGCTCCACCTCGATGGTAAAATCGACGTGCCCCGGCGTGTCGATGATGTTGATGCGGTGCTCGGGGAAGCTCTTGTCCATCCCCTTCCAGAAACAGGTGGTCGCCGCGGCCGTGATGGTGATGCCGCGTTCCTGCTCCTGCTCCATGTAATCCATGACGGCGGCGCCGTCATGCACTTCGCCGATCTTGTGAGAAACGCCCGTATAGAACAGGATGCGCTCGGTCGCGGTGGTCTTTCCCGCGTCGATATGCGCAGAGATACCGATGTTGCGGTATCGCTCTATGGGCGTCGTACGTGCCATATATTTCCAGGCGATTTCCAGGCGCTTTGCGCCTTTCCAGGCGCTTGCGCGCCGAATTCAACGGGGCCGAAGCGGCCCCGCCAGAAAAATCTATATAAGGCCTGACCGGCGTTTTACCAGCCAGCGGCCCTACCAGCGGTAGTGCGCGAAGGCCTTGTTGGCCTCGGCCATGCGGTGAGTGTCTTCACGCTTGCGCACCGCGGCGCCGCGATTCTCGGCGGCCTCGATCAACTCGGCGGCCAGGCGATGCGCCATCGATTTCTCGCTGCGATCCGTCGCCGCTTCGATCACCCAGCGCATCGCAAGCGTCTGTCGACGGTTGGCGCGCACTTCCACCGGCACCTGGTAGGTGGCGCCGCCGACCCGGCGCGACTTCACTTCGACCACCGGCTTCACGTTGTCGAGTGCCTGCTGCAGCAGCGCAATCGCATCGCCGCCGGCGCGTCCGGTCTTGTCCCCGATGCGGTCGATGGCCCCATACACGATCTTCTCGGCGACCGACTTCTTGCCCCGCTCCATCACCATGTTGATGAATTTGGCCAACATATCGTTGCCGAACTTCGGGTCCGGGAGGATGGTGCGATGCGGTGCTGCTGCTCTGCGGGACATGGGAAACCTTCTGTTAGCTTAAGCGGAGGGGCTCACTTCTTGGGACGTTTGGCGCCATATTTGGATCGCCCCTGCCGTCGGTCGCTGACGCCGGCGCAATCGAGGGCGCCCCGGACCGTGTGATAGCGCACACCCGGCAGATCCTTGACGCGGCCGCCGCGGATCAATACCACTGAGTGCTCCTGCAAATTGTGCCCCTCGCCGCCGATGTAGCTCGACACTTCGTAGCCGTTGGTCAGGCGAACGCGACAGACCTTGCGCAGCGCGGAGTTGGGCTTCTTCGGGGTGGTGGTATAGACGCGCGTGCATACGCCGCGCTTCTGCGGGGAAGCCGCCAACGCCGGGACTTTGGATTTCCATGCCGGCTCATTGCGGCCGGTGCGGATCAACTGGGTTGTCGTCGCCATAAATACCTTTTGAGAGCCAGACCGAAAAGTTGGCCCAGAAACAAAAAAAACGTAAGGCCAGCCGTGCCCGTAGGCTTAGGCCGAAAGGCCGGCGATTGTAGGAACCGGCCGTGCGAGTGTCAAGGCAATTGCCGCATAGCCTAAGCATGAGACCATTGTCACGATTCGAGGTCCCGGAGCCGCCCTAAGCCCCGGACGGCCGCCTCCAGCCCCTCCCTTCTGTTAAAGATCGGCCTCTTTCATCCGATACCTCAATGCAACAACAGGCCCTAAGGCCCTCGCCTGTTCGGCATGGAGTGTCGAGTGTTTGGACTGCTAAAAAAATCTACTGCCGTGAAAGGCCGCATCGGTCTTGCATTTGGCCCCCACCAGATCGCCGTCGCCGTGATGCGGCGCGACAGCGGCACTGCAGCGCTGGAGCGCTGCGAACTGCTGCCGCTCGATCCGGCGGGCGGCGCCGACGCCGCGGCGGCCGCCATCCGTGCCGCCGGGCTGCCGCGCATGCCGATCAGCACGGTGCTGCGGCCGGAAGACTACCAGTTGGCGCTGATCGAGGCCCCGGACGTGCCGCCCGCTGAACTGCGTGCTGCGATGCGCTGGCGCCTGAAGGAGACCATCGATTTTCGGGTCGAGGACGCAATCATCGACGTGTTCGACGTTCCCGACCAGAACCGCGGCGGGCATGGCCGCATGATGTATGCGGTTGCCGCGCGGCGCGGCGCCGTCGACCGGCACGCCGCTGCCCTGGCCGGCATTGCGGACTTCGACGTCGTCGACGTCCCGGAGCTGTGCCTGCGCAATCTCGCCTCCCTGCTGCCCACGGCAGCGGCCGGCGTGGCCCTGCTGCATCTGGGCGAGACCACGGCCAACATCGTCCTGGTGCGCGGCAAGACGTTTTATTTTGCCCGCCAGATGGACCTGCAGGCGACCCTGCACATCGCCCCCGGCAGCAGCGGCGAACGGCTGGATGCCGCGAGCGTCGTGCTCGAGCTGCAGCGCTCGCTGGACTACTACGAACGCCATTTCGATCAGCCGCCGATCACCCGGATCGCGGTGTCGCCCGCCGGCTCACGCGCCTCCGAGCTCGCGCAGGATTTGGGGAGCGAAACCGGCTTCGAGGTCACCACCCTCGACCTCAATGTGCTTCTGAGCTGTACCGCGCCGGTCGACCCGGCCGGCCAGGCGGCCTGTCTGCTCGCCGTCGGCGCCGCCCTTCGCGAGGAGCATCGCTCGCTTTAGAGCCCCGAGGCCATGGAACAGCAAATCAATCTATATCAGCCGATCCTCGGCGCCGAGAAGCGCCTGTTTTCGGCACGCGCCATCGGCATAGGTCTTGCGCTTCTGGCCGTGTGTTTGGGCGGCATCGGCGCATTCGGCGCGTGGCGCACCGCGCGCGTCGAGCGCTCGGTCGCGCTGCTCGAGACGCAGCAGGCGGCGCAGCTGGCGACGGTCGAACGGGCCAGCGCCGCGCTTGCGCCGGGCCGCAGTCTCGCGGACCTGCAGGCCCAGGCCAAGAGCTTAAGCGCCGACATCGCTGCGCGCCAGCGCGCGCTCGACCTGGTGCGGCTCGGCGCCGCATCGCCGGCGACCGGCTTCGCCGCCCGCCTCGAAGCGCTCGCCCGCCGGCAGCTCGACGGTCTGTGGCTGCACGCCATCGTGGTCGGTTCGGGCGAAGGCCGCCTCGCGCTGCGCGGCAACACGGTCGATCCGCAGCTGGTCCCGGCGTATCTCGCGGCACTCGCCGAGGAGCCCGCCCTCGCCGGCGTGCGCTTCGACAGATTGGCCATGCGCCGCGCGAAGCGCGAAGAGGCGCCGGCCGAGCTCGTGTTCGAGCTCGGCGCGCCCGGCCTGAAATTTCCGGCGCCGGAGGCACACCCGTGATCGCCATCCACGCCGCGTTCGGTCGGGTGCGGCCGTTCATCGAACGGCTCGATGCGCTGACCCTGCGCGAGCGCATCGTCATCTTTGGCGCAGGCGTCGCGCTGCTCTACATCGCCTGGCAGACGCTGCTGATGGATCCCTTGGCCGTGCGGGCGAAGGCCGCTGAACAGCACCTCGCGGACGCGCGCCGGCAAATGGCGATGATCGACGAGGTGGGCGCCGCCGCCTCGCAGGACCCGGCGGTTGCCGCTGCTCTGCGCAATCGCGCGCTCGCGGATCGCCTCGCCGCGCTCGACCGAGAGCTCCATTCGATGGCCCAGGGCTACGTGGCGCCCGAGCACATGACCGAGCTTCTGCGGCAAGTGCTGGCCGGGCAGCATGGACTGAAACTCGTCAGCCTGGCGAATCTGCCCGTGCGGAGCCTGTCGCAGCCCGCGGCATCGGCGACCGATGAGCCCATCGCCGCCGATGACCGCGGCCCGTTCCTGCATCCGGTGGAGATGGTGGTCGAAGGAGACTACGGCAGCGTGGTCGCCTACCTGCGCGCCCTCGAGGCCATGCCCTGGCGCATTCACTGGCAGCAGCTGGAGCTCCGCACCGGCGATTACCCCGCCAATCGGGTGCGGATCGTCATCGGGGCCTTGAGCCTGTCGCGCTATTGGATGAGCGTATGAGGCACCTCGCCGCCGGCATCGCCGGACTCGGGCTCGCATTGACCGCCGGGGCCGACGGGGTGCCGGCCGCGCTGCGCGACCCGACGCGCCCTCCGCTTGCGCAAAGCCACGCTGCCGCACCCCAAGAACCGACGCCGGTGCTCTCGGCGGTGCTCACCTTCGACGGCAAACGGACCGCGATCTTCAACGGCCGCCTCGTGCACGCGGGGTCCGTGGTCGGCGCCTATACGATCGAATCGGTGCTCACGGACGGCGTCCGATACCGCCGCGCGAGCGAGACGCACGAGCTGCACCTCGCGAACACCGGATCCACCATGAAAAAGCCTGCGGCCGAAGCCCCGCCGGCGCGCAGCGGAGTCCAATGATGATCTACGCAAGAATTCTGCTTTCGGCCGCCTTGCTGTATGCGAGTCTCATGCTGCCGGCCCGCGCGGACGACCCCCGCTTCGACGTCGCCGTCACCGATGCGCCGGCGCGCACCTTCTTCGAGGGCCTCGCCGACGGCACGCCGTACAACATCGTGCTCGAGCCGGACGTCGGCGGCGCCATCACATTAAAGATGAAAAACGTCAGCATCGTCGAAGTACTCGACGCCGTACGCGATGCCTATGGCTACGATTACCGGCGCATCCCATCCGGCTTCGTCATCGTATCGCCGGCGCTGCAGACGCGCCTGTTTCAAGTGAACTACATCGATCTGGAGCGCCGCGGCACCTCGCGCACGCGGGTCTCGTCGGGGCAAGTCGGCCAAAGCTCGAACCCGCAGATCGTCGGCGGGACGGTGTCGGGCATGAGCGGCGAAACCCAGCAGGGCTTGAGCGAGCCGCCGGGCGTGGTCTTCAACGCCACCCAGGGCGCCAAGGAGGCCGATCAGCACGTCAAGGAAATCACCGGCACCAGCGTCTCGACCCGCTCTTCCTCCGACTTCTGGCCCGAGCTTGAAGCCAGTTTGCGCAACCTGGTCGGCAGCGCGGGCGGCCGCACGGTCGTCATCAACGCCGAGTCCGGCCTGATCGCGGTGCGCGCGACCCCGCGCGAGCTGCGCGACGTGCAGCAATTTCTCGACAAGATCCAGCAGATCGCCACGCGCCAGGTAATCATCGAGGCGAAGATCATCGAGGTCGAGCTGTCGAACGCGTTCCAGGCCGGCATCAACTGGGCCGCCATCGCGAAGAACGGCAACAGCACCTACAGCGGCTTTCAGACCGGCCCTCAAAACGGCTTCGGCAGCAACAATCTGCAGCTGCTGAATCAGCCCTCGCAGGCGGTGACGGTGGGTCCCGGCAATCCCATCACCAGCACGGTCACCAACACGATCGGCGGCGCGTTTGCTCTCGCCGTCGACACCGGCAGCTTCAGTTCCTATATCGAGGCGCTCGCCACGCAGGGCAAGACGACGATACTGTCGAGCCCGCGGGTATCGACGCTCAACAACCAAAAGGCCGTCATCAAAGCCGGCGACGATGAGTACTTCGTGACCGGCGTGTCGAGCAACACGGTGGTGGGCACCTCTTCCTCGACGGCCAACAATCTCGACCTGGCGCCGTTCTTTTCGGGCGTCGCGCTCGATGTGACTCCGCAGCTGTCCTACGACGGGCAGATCATCCTGCACATTCACCCAACGGTGAGCGTCGTCACCCCGAAGTCCCTGACGGTCACCATCGCCGGCACCGGCGCCAACGGCAGCAGCGGCACCACCACCCTGCCTCTCGCCTACAGCCAGGTGCGCGAGTCGGACAGCGTGGTCACGGCGAAGAGCGGTCAGCTGATCGTCATCGGCGGCCTGATGCAGAAGAGCCACAGCTATCAGGACTACCGCATTCCAGTGCTCGGCGACATCCCGCTGCTCGGCAACCTCTTCAAGAGCCAGCAGAAGATCGACGATCACACCGAGCTCGTCATTTTGCTGCGGCCGGTCGTCGTCGACAGCGACGCGCAGTGGACGCAGCTCACCGGCGAAGAAGTGGACCAGGCCGCCAGGCTCGATCCGAAAGTGCGCGGCAGCGCGCAGTAGCACGCAGGCGCGCCAAGCTCATGACCGTCAAACGCAGAATCCGTCTCGGCGAGGTGCTGGTTCAGCACAAAGCCATTACCGAAGAGCAGCTGGCCGCCGCGCTGACGGAGCAGCGGCGCTCCGGGCGCAAGCTCGGCCGCGTGCTGGCGGACCTCGGGCTCATGTCCGAGTCCTCGCTGCACGATTTCCTGGCGAAGCACCTGCAGGTGCCGTTCGTGGACCTCAAGCAGGCGCGGGTGGACCGCGAGGTGGTGAAATTGCTGCCCGAGGCGCTGGCGCGCCGCTACCGCGCCATCGTGCTGCTGCAGGACGCCCGCGGGCTGCTGGTCGGCATGGCGGACCCGTCCGATATCCATGCCTACGATGAGCTGCAGGCAAGGCTCAAGCAGCCGATCCGCCTGGCGCTGGTGGGTGAAGCGGATTTCCTCAAGACGCTCGACGCCGTGTATCGCCAGACGGACGAGATCGCCTCGCTGGCCGAGGCCGTGCGCGACGATCTGAAGCAAGGGGACGTCGACATCGAGCAGTTGTCGGCGGAGGAGAGCTCTCCCGACGCGCCGGTGATCAAGCTGCTGCAGACGATGTTCAACGATGCCATGCAGGCGCGCGCCTCCGACATCCACATCGAGCCCGGTGAAGGCAAGCTGCGCATCCGGCTGCGGGTGGACGGCGTCCTGCAGGAGCAGGTGATCGATGGGCACCGGGTCGCGAGCGCCCTGGTCACGCGGCTGAAGCTGATGTGTGGGCTCGACATCGCCGAGAAGCGATTGCCCCAGGACGGACGCTTCAGCATGCGTGTTCGCGATGCCGTCGTCGATGTGCGCCTCGCGACCATGCCGACGACCCACGGCGAATCGGTGGTCATGCGCCTGCTCAGCCAGTCCACCGCGCTGCTGTCGCTCGAGAGGCTCGGCATGCCCGCGGCGACCGAAGCGCGTTTTCGCCGTCTGGTCGAGCGCAACGCCGGCATGGTGCTGGTGACCGGCCCGACCGGCAGCGGCAAGACGACGACCCTGTACGCGGCGCTCAACCACATCAACAAGCCCGGCGTAAAGGTGATCACCGTCGAGGATCCGGTCGAGTACCGCCTCGATCGCATCACGCAGGTGCAGGTGCTGCCCAAGATCGGTCTCGACTTCGCGCGCGTGCTGCGCACCGCGCTGCGCCAGGATCCGGACATCATCCTGGTCGGGGAGATGCGCGACCGCGAGACCGTGGAAATCGGCCTGCGCGGCGCGATGACCGGCCATTTCGTGTTTTCGACCCTGCACACCATCAATGCCGTCGCGACCGTCAACCGGCTGCTCGACATGGGTGCACCGGGCTACATGATCGCCGCCGCGGTTCACGGCGTCATCGCGCAGCGGCTGGTGCGCCGGGTGTGCGCGGACTGCGCGCAAGCAGCGACGCCGACGGTGAACCAGATCGCCTGGCTGGCTTCGTGCCGCCCGGGCCTCCATCCCGAGAGGCATCAGTTCATGGCCGGCGCCGGCTGCACCTACTGCAATCTGTCGGGCTACCGCGGCCGCGTCGCCGTTTACGAGATTCTCGAAATCGATCGAACGCTGGCCGATGCGGTTCGGCGCGGCGATCTTACGGGATTCGCGCGCGCGGCGCGCTCGAGCGAGGGCTACGTGCCGCTCGCCCAGGGCGCCATCGACTTCGCCTTGAGCGGAGTCACCTCGCTCGCCGAGGCGATGGCGGTGGGCAGCGGGCTCGAGGAGCTCGTGGACGTCGATGCCGGCGCGCCGCTCCAGGAAGCGGGCGTCGAGACGCTGCTCGAGCAGCGCGCGTAATGGGAGCCTAATGTCCAACTTCCGCTATCGGGGCCGCTCGGGGCGCGGCGACCTCATCACCGGACGGCTCGAGGCCGACGACATCGATGCGGTGGCGGCGCGACTCCTGAATCTCGGCATCACACCCCTCGAGATAGCCCCGGACGCGGCGCGCGGCGCCACGGTCCAGGACCTGCTGCAGCGGCTCGGCGCCGGCCGCCCCTCCACCGCCGACCTCGTGCTGTTCTCCCGGCAGATGTATTCGATCACCAAGGCCGGTCTGCCGCTGCTGCGAGGGTTGCGCGGGCTCGCGCAATCGACGCACAACGCGCTGCTTCGGGACGCACTGCACGACGTGCTGCACAGCCTCGAGTCGGGCCGCGATTTCGCCTCCTCGCTCGCCCGCCATCCGGACATCTTCGCCCCGCTGTTCATCAGCATGGTGCGCGTCGGTGAATCGACCGGCACACTCGATAATTCGTTCCTGCGGCTGTGCGAGTACTTGAGCCAGGACCAGGAGGTGCAGGACCGGGTCAAGAGCGCGGTACGCTACCCGCTGATCGTGGTCGGGGTGATCGGATTGGCCATGGTCGTGATCACCGTGTTCGTGATCCCGAATTTCGCCCCGCTCTTCAAGGTGCTCGGCAACGACATTCCGTGGCCGACGCGCGTCATCATGGGCACCTCCTCGTTCGTCCGCAGCCATGGGATCGCGCTCGTCGCCGGCGCGATCCTCTCGCTGTTCGCGTTCAAGCGGCACATCGCCACCGAGACGGGACGCTACGGCTGGGACCGCTTCAAGCTCAAGGTGCCGGTGGTCGGCGAGCTTTTGCACCTGTCGGTGCTGTCGCGGGTAACGCGCTCATTGGCGATCTCGCTGGAAGCCGGCCTGCCGATGATCCAAGCGCTGACCCTGCTGTCGCGCTCGGCCGGCAACGAGTATCTCGCGGAGCAGCTGCTGCGGCTGCGCGATGCGGTCGAGCGCGGCGAGCCCTTGAGCCACGCGGCCGCCGGCGCCGGTATCTTCCCGCCGCTGGTGCTGCAGATGGTGCTGGTCGGCGAGGAGACCGGCGAGCTGACACGCCTGCTCGAAGAAGTCTCCGGGTTCTACCAGCGTGAGGTGGACTACCGGCTTCGCAACCTGACCGCGATGCTCGAGCCGATGCTGATCATCGGCGTCGGCGGCATGGTGCTGATCCTGGCCTTGGGCGTGTTCCTGCCCATGTGGAACATGATCGCCAAAGTCGGCCATGTCGGCTGATCCTAAAGGGGGGGGTGATGCAGGTCACAGCTCGCACCGAATGCGGCATCGGCCGACAGAAAACAGCTCAAGCGGGCGGCTTTGTGGCCGATTTCCTAAATCAAGCGCATGTTCGCGCTCGTGTTTTACATAAAGGCGCCGATGCGCCGCGGAGCAGAAGAATGAAACCGTCTCATGAAAGTGGATTCACCCTGATCGAGCTGGTCGTGGTCATCACGATCCTCGGCATCCTGGCCGCCTTCGCGGTGCCCAAATTCGTCGCACTCGACTCGCAGGCGCGCACCGCCACCATCAGCGGACTCGCCGGCAGCGTGAAGAGCGCGGCCTCCCTCGCCCGCAGCCTCGCGATGGCGTCGGGCAACCCGGCGGCCGTGCCCATGGAAGGCGCCGCCGCCCCGGTCACACTGCTCAACAATTACCCAGACTCGACCGCGACGGGTATCGAGGCCGCCGTCAATTCGAACAACGGCGCGAACGGCGACTTTACCTTCACGGCCGGCGCCGGCGCGGCCGCCGCCACCTGGACCAAGAACGGCGCGCCCACGCCCGCGACCTGCTCGGTCAGCTACTTGCCGGCCGCGGTGGGCTCGACGCCCACCGTCACGACCTCAACGGGCGGCTGCTAGCGCGAGCGCCATACCCGCCGGGACGGATTCCCGCTTGGGAGGGTGGCACATGCGGCGCAGAGCTTCTCACCGCATCCCGGCATTTCGGCCTAAGGGCTACACGCTGGTCGAACTCGTGGTTGTGATGGCCGTCGCCGGCGTGATGGCGGCGTACATCGCGCCGCGCTTCTGGAATCAGCAGACCTTTTCCGACCGCGGCTACGTCGATGAACTGGCGGCGGCGCTGCGCGCGACCCAAAAGGCGGCCGTCATCACCGGCTGTCCGGCGCAGCTGACCCTGACCTCGACTTCCTACGCGGCGACGCAACAGGCGGCGTCCGGCAATAGCTGCAACCTCGCCGACACGACCTGGCCGACGCCGGTCTTGAGTGCCGACGGCTCGCAGGTTGAGGATACCGCGCCTGCCAACACCATCGTGAACCCGACCGGCGCCTTCCAATTCAACACGCAGGGCGCCATGAGCTCGGGTCCCGCCTCGACCATCACCGTGGGCACTCATACGATCACCATCGCTGCCGGCACTGGGCTCGTGCAGGTGCAGTAGCCATGCGCCACCGGCACCGCGGCGTGACCCTGGTCGAAATGGTGGTCGCCATCACCATCGTCGCCGTGGCGGCGACGACCATTCTCGGAGCCATCGGGGCGATCGCCACCAGCAGCGCGGATGCCATGATGCAGCAGCAGGCCATCGCCGTCGCGCAGGCCTATCTCGACGAGATCCTGCAGCGCTGGGTGGTCGACCCCAACGGCACGCCGCCGAATACCGGGCGCGGCAGCTGGGATCTGGTGGATGAGTACAACGGGCTGGTGGACGTGGGCGCCCACGACCAGTTCGGCAATCCGATCGCTTCGCTCGCCGCCTATACCGTCAGCGTCACGACCTCCCCCTCGAGCGCCCTCACCGGGGTGCCGGCAGCCTCCGCGCGCCGCGTCGACATCACGGTGAGCTACTCGCCGAACCACAGCGTGACGCTGTCGGGCTACCGGACGAACTACTGATGCCGGCCGCCGCACGCACAAGCATCCTTGGACGGCCGCCGCGGAGCGCGCGCGGCTTCACGCTGGTCGAGCTGGTCGTCACCATCGCGGTCGGCTCCGTCGTGGTCGCGTTCATGGCGCTGTTCATCGTGATGCCGATGAACGCCTATACCGCGCAGACACGCCGCGCCTCGCTCGTCGATGCGAGCGACAGCGCGCTGCGCTTCATGGCCCGGGATCTGCGCAGCTCGCTGCCGAACAGCGTACGCATCACCTCGAGCGGCACGGTCACCGCACTCGAACTGCTGGCGACCGCCGATGGAGCGCGCTATCAGGACGGGGGGCCCCTGTCGAATCCGGCGCTGGCGCTCAACTTCGCGGCGCCCGCGGGCGCGTTCGCAACCACCGTCCCGTTCACACGGCTGACTCTGCCGTGGAGCTCGAGCGCCTACTATCTGTCGATCTACAACGTCGGCGTACCGGGCGCCAATGCCTATCAGATGGCGAACGTCATCACGCCCGCCGGCACGGCCATCACGATTTCCGCAGGCGCAGCGCCCAATCAGAATCTGGTCACGCTGAGTCCCGCGTTTCAGTTCGCGTACGGCTCGCCGGAGAAGCGCGTCTACCTGGTGAGCGGTCCGGTGTCCTATCTGTGCGACACCTCCGCGGGGACCCTGACCCGCTACTCCGGCTACACCATTGCGAGCACCCAGCCCACCAGCGCGGCGACGCTCACCGCCGCAGGCGCGAGCGCCGCGCTGGTGGCGTCGGACGTCGGCGCGTGCCAATTCACCTATTCCCCGGGCACGGCCTCGCGCAACGCGCTCGCGACGCTGACGCTGCAGATCACCCAGAGCGGCGAATCCGTGCAGCTGCTGAACGAGGTACAGGTGGTGAACTCGCCATGAAACGCACTCGCGGCTTCGCGCTCATCCCCGCATTGTTCCTGATCGTCGTGCTGGGGGCGCTGGCGCTGGTCGCGATCCGGGTCGGCACCGGCCAGCAGCAGGCGGTGATCATGTCTTTACAGCAAGCGCGCGCGCTCGCCGCCGCCCAGGCCGGCATCGAGTGGGGGGCCTACCAGGCCGTCAACGGCAGCTGCGTGCCGAGCACGACGCTGAATTTGACCGAGGCGGCGCTCGCCGGGTTCACGGTCACCGTCACCTGTGCGGCGACGACATTTGCCAACGGCGCCGCGACGAGTTCCTCCTATGTACTGCTGTCGACCGCGACCACCGGCACCTACGGCCAGCCCGGCTACGTTCACCGGGTCGTCAGCGGCACTTACACGAATGCCACCTGATGCGAGGCCTTAAGCACCATGCCCACACTTGACGCGCCCGCTCCCGTCGGCGCCTCGCCCAACGCCCATCGCAGCGCGAAGCTCGTGGGCGTGGCGCCCTTACTCGCCGTGCTGCTGCTTTTCACGGCGCCTTCGTCGTTCGCGCAGATCGCCTACGTTCAATCCTCCGGCCTGTTCGGCAACCCGGCGGGCATCACGGCGACCTCGTCCGCGTTCGCGGCCAAGCCCACGGTCGGCGACACCATCGTGGTGCTGCTGTGGACGTGGACGGAGAACACCGCTCCGGTGACTGCCTTGACCGATAGCGCGGGCAATACCTACTCGTCGAATGCGCTGGCCGTGATCGACCAGTCGGCCTGGTTCGAGAGCGCGCAGGTGTTCTCTGCGCCGGTCACCAAGACCGGCGCCAATTTCACGATCACGCTCAACATGCCCGGCAACGACGGCGAGTCGCAGAGCCGCGCGGTCGCGCTTGAGTTCTCCGGACTCGGCACCGTCGATCAGGCGAACGCCGTGACCGGCACCGCGGCGGCGGCCAGCGTATCCACGACGGCGGCGACCAAGTACGCGAGCGAGCTGGTCGTCTCCTCCTTCGGCGTCGATAATCCTGCGGATAATTTCAGTTCGATTGCGCCGAGCGCCGGCTACACCATGAGTGCCGTCGAGTATGAGAATGCCGGCGACACCGCGGGCGCCGGCGGATACAAAATCGTCAGCGCGACCGGCATACAGAGCAATACCTGGACGGTGAATCCCACATTGACCGGCTGGTCGGCAGCGATCGCGACCTTCGGCGCGAGCAATGCCACCACGCCGGATCATTTCGGGATCAGCGATGCGGGGACGGCGGTCAACTGTCAGGCCTCGCCGGTGACCATCACGGCGCTGAGCTCCACGCAGTCGCCGGTCGCCACCACCGGCACGATCACCGTGAGCACCAGTACCGGCCACGGCGACTGGTCGCTGACCACGGGCGGAGGCACGTTCGTCGCCGGCGCCTCGAACAGCGGCACGGCGAGCTACACCTACGTCACGGCCGACAATGGCGCGGTCACCTTGTCGCTCAAGGACACCTATCCCGAGACGGTCACCATCAACGTCGTGGATGGCAACATCACGCAAAAGTCCGGCACCGCGCTTGTCTCGCAGCAGCCGCCGCTCACTTTCGTCGCCTCGGGATTTCGCATCACCAACGGCGCCAACCTCGCCACCACCATCGGCACGCAGGTGGCCGGCAAGACCTCCACGCAAAGCCTCGCACTGCAGGCGGTGCGCACCGACACCAATACCGGGGCCTGCACGGCGGTGTTTGCAAGCGGCACCACCGTCAACATCGGCCTCGCCTACCAGTGCAACAACCCGACCAGCTGCATCGCCGGACAAACCCTCGGGATCACCAACAATGGGGCAACCACGAACATCGTCGGCAACCCGGCGAGCGGCGTGACCGCCTATACGACGGTGCCCCTGAAGTTCAGCACCGCGAACTCGGAGGCGCCGTTCAGCCTGAACTACTCCGACGCCGGCCAGATCACGCTCGATGCGCACTACAGCATCCCGCTCGGCAGCGGCGCAGGCTCGGGCAACTTCATGAACGGCGCCAGCCAATTCGTGGTGCAGCCGTACAATTTCACGCTCTCGAGCATCAAGTGCACGACCTACGGCGCGGGCACTTGCGCCTCCTCGCTCGCAGCCCCCGGCAATAATCCGGGAGCTACCTCGGCGGCCGGCGCTGCGTTCATCCAGGCCGGACAGCCGTTCTCGGCCACGGTCACGGCCGCCAACTTCGCCGGGGCCGCCACGCCGAACTTCGGTCACGAAACATCGCCCGCGGCCGTGACCCTGACCGCCAACCTGGTGGCACCCGCGGGCGGCGATGCGGCCGCGCTCAACAATGCCGCGGCTTTCGGCAGCTTCGCCGGCGGTATCGCCACCGGCACCACCTTTAACTGGCCGGAGGTCGGCATCATCACGCTGACGCCGAGCGTCGCCAACTACTTGGGATCCGGCACCGTGACCGGCACCGCCTCGGCCGATGTCGGCCGGTTCATTCCAAACGCCTTCGCCGCGGCGCTCAACACCCCAGTATTCGGCACCGGCTGCAGCGCAGGCGGCTTCAGCTACCTCGGTCAGCCGCTCACCTACACGGTCGCACCCGTCCTCACCGCGACGGCGCTCGCGGCCGGCGGCGCGACCACACGCAACTACACCGGCCCCTTCCTCAAGCTGACCAACGGCTCGCTCACCGGACGCACCTACACGCCCACGCCGGCGAGCCCGGCGCTGAACGTCTCGGGGCTGCCCTCCACCGCCGTCGATCCCGTCATCGCCGATCTCGGCACCGGCCAGGCCACGCTCACCTTCAGCGCCGGCAGCGGCCTGTCGTTCAGCCGCGGCAGCGCCATCGCGCCGTTCAACGCCAACATCGCGCTCAGCATCAACGTCATCGACACCGACGGAGTGGCCGCAGCGAACCCCGTGACTTTCGGCGGCGGCACCGGCATCAGCTTCAGCACCAGTGCTGCGCAATACTACGGGCGGCTCGCGCTGCGCGATGCGGTCGGCTCGGAGCTACTCAATCTACCGATGGCGCTGACCACCCAGTACTACCTGAGCACGTCGCAGGGATTCACCACCAACACCGCCGACAGCTGCACGGCGGCCGCTGCCATCGCCTTCAGCAACTATCAGCAGAACCTCACCGCCGGCGAGACCTGCGTTCTCGATACCGGCAACCCGGGAAGGTCCGGTGTCGGCTGCGCGGCGCCCGCCTCCGCCGGGATGCAGTACCTGTCACCGGCGGCGGCCGGCAACTTCAACCTCATCCTCGCCGCGCCCGGTGCCGGCGACACCGGCGCCCTCTCGGTCACCGCCACCGCGCCGGCCTGGCTGCAGTACAACTGGGGCAGCAGTCAAAATCCCTCCGGCATGGCCACCTTCGGCGTCTTCCCCGGACCCGCCTCGCGCGTGCATCAGCGCGAGGTGTATTGAGCGCTGGGTTAGGTACTTCCCATGGCCAGCACGCAAATCTCCCAATAGCGCCGCCTGCGGCGTATGTCTATCGTGACACGTCGGGACTAGGTCAGAGTGCAAGCTAAAGGAGTGGTCATGAAAACGATTCTAACAAGTGCTGCAGTTGGATCAGTGGCGCTCATCGGCGCCATTGCCCTCGCACAGCAGCCAGCGGCAGGCTCGCTCGCGGAAATCACGGTCAGTGCCTCGCGGATGAACGCAAAACCCGTTGTCAGCACCGTGGGTTGGCCTCGCGCACCAGTCAATGAGGTCACTCTCAGTTATGCGATCAGCGCTGCCGGCCTCGATCTCACGACGGACGCCGGCAAGGCGGATCTGGAAAAGCGCGTACGCGACGCGGCCGAGGACGTTTGCAAAGAAATTGGACGTCAATATCCGGATTCGACCCCGGACGATGCGGCTTGCGCCAAGGCGGCGGCGTCCAAAGCGATGGTAAGGGTACGCAAACTTGTTGCCGCGGCAGAAGTAGCGGCCGGCAAATAGTCGGCTGAAAGTTGCGGTGAGCTAACGGAACTGCGGATGACCGCTCAGCGCCTCGTGCCAGCTTGATTCCCCGGCGCTCGCCCCGAACGGTGCTCGAGAGTCGCTGCGCCGCCATTTGCCGAGCCAGTCCGCCCCCAACAGCTGGTGCGCGTGCGGCAATGCCGCGGCGCGCGGCGACAGCGCGATGGTGGTTTCGGCCTTCGGACCCGTTCCGATTCCCTTGGCGACGTAAAATCCGGCCGCCAGCATGGCGGCGCGTACGCTGGTTGAAACCGTGTAGGTGAACAGTTCGACAACCCTGTCGCTGCACAGCGCCTTGAGCTCCCGGAACGCGGTCAGCGACCACAGTCCACTGTCCGTCTTGAACGAAAAAGGATCGAAAAAGACGATGTCCGGGGGCGGCGCGTCGTACTTGCAGTGGGCGAAGTCGCCGCGCAGCAGCAGCCAGTCAATCCCAGCGTTGGCGCTGCTCCAGCGGCCATGCTCCAACAGCTTCCGCGGTCCCGCATGCCGCAGGTGTTTGAACCACTTGGGGTGGCGAAGCGCGAGATGCAACGCGTCCAAGTCGTGCTCGAAACTCACCAGCAGCAAGGAGCGCCCTGCCGGACCGGACGATGCACCTGCGCCGCGCCGCTGCGCCTCGACCGCGTGAATGGCGGCCATGGCATTGGCGGCGGCGCCCAAACCCACGTCCCACACCACGAGCGGCTGCGGATCCGCGGCTTCGAGGCGCCCGAGCAGGCGCGATTGATCCACGTACAGCGAGCGCGCTTCCTCGGCCGGATCATGCACCGGATGCATCACCTCGCCCGATTGGCGGTCGCGGATGTGCCCGAGCTCATCGCGCACCACCACCTCATAGCGCCCGAGCTGCAGGCGCAGCAGCCGGCGCTGCGCTTTGGTCACGTGCTTAGGTTCCGCTCCATACCGGTCGCGCGCATCGAGCACGTCGCGCTGCGCATGGTAGAAGGCGAGCCATGTGCCCGACAGAATGTGCTCGCGCATGCGGCGCATCAGCCGCATGTAGAAATGCAGATTGTGCAGCCCGAGCAGCTGCCACCCTAAGGTCTCTCGCACGCGATTAAGATGGAACAGATACGCGATAGAAAACGCCCTGCAGGTGTGGCAGCCGCAATCAGGGTCGATCGGACCGTCCATGCCGCGGTAGCTCGCGCGGCGCAGATCGCGCCTTCCAACGCTCGTGAATGCAACGCCCTGTTTGGCGAGCGCGGTCGGCAGGATGCAGTCGAACATGTCGACGCCGCGATGCACCGCTTCGAGCAGATCTCGCGTCGTGCCCACCCCCATGAGATAGCGCGGCCGATCCGCGGGCAGGTGCTCGGTGACCAGCGCCGTGCAGTCTTCGCGCTGCGCCGCGCTTTCGCCGACCGCAAGGCCGCCGATCGCGAAGCCCTCGAAAGGCATGTCGGTGACAGCGCGCGCGCTCGCGACCCGAAGGTCCGGGTAGCTCGCCCCTTGCACGATGCCGAACAGGGCCTGTGGTGATTCGCCGCGGGCGGCGAGGCTGCGCGCCGCCCAGCGGTGCGTCAATTGCATGGCCTCGCGGGCGACGCCGCGCTCCACCGTCGAGGGCACGCATTGATCGAGCACCATCATGATGTCCGCGCCGATCGCCCTCTGTACCGCGATGCTTCGCTCGGGACTTAAGCGGACCATGCGCCGGTCGACGTAGCTTTTGAATTCGGCGCACTCCTCGCGCAGGGTGCGGCTGCCGGGCAGTGAAAAAATCTGAAATCCGCCGGAGTCCGTCAGCACCGAGCGGGGCCAGCTCATGAATCGATGGATGCCGCCGAATTTCTCGAAAATCTCCACGCCCGGCCGCAGCAGCAGATGGTACGTATTCGCGAGCAGCACTTGAGCGCCGCTGTCGATCAGGTCCTCGCGCCGCTGTGCACGCACGGCGGCATGCGTTCCGACCGGCATGAACACCGGCGTCAAGACCTCGTTGTGCAGGGTGCGAAAGCGGCCGGCGCGGGCGCGCGAGCCTGAGGCCGTGGCCTCCACGTGGAAATTCAATCGCCTCATGCGGGCCCTTGCATCAGCAGCAGCATACCGTCATCAATTACACGAATACACATCACAGTGACCCTCGATGAAAAGACCGCCGCTTGGGCCCGGATGTACGCCGCCCGACGGAACATGAGCCTGTCGCGTTTCTTGGGCGAGCCTCTGCATCGCACGATGCACGAATCGCGCGAGTGCTGTGGCGCGAGCGCACCGGGCGCACCAGTGTGCAGGTGCTGGGCGAGTGCTACGTCACCGTCACGCGAAAGCTCAAGCCGGGCGTCAAAGCCGACGATGCGTGGGATGACGTGCAGGCGCTGATGTCGTGGGAACCTCAGCCGATCGATGTTGAGGTACTCGAGCGCGCGCAATACCGCGTTCCGACCATGCCGCAGCCGCGGCATCGGGCGCGCGGGCGGCCCGCGGGGGCTGCTTAGGCGGGCGAATCGAGAGTCCGCGGCCGGCCGCGATGCACCACGCCGGCACAGGGATTTGCGCCGAGGGCGTAGCACAATTCGGCAGGCCGGTGAATGTCCCACAAGGCGAAATCCGCGCGCTTGCCCACCTCGAGCGTGCCGAGCTCATGCTGAAGCCCCAGCGCTCGGGCGGCGTTGCGCGTCGCGCCGCCGAGCGACTCCTCGGGCGTCAGACCGAACAGGGTGCAGGCCATGCCGAGAGCGAGCAGCAGCGACGTGCACGGGGAGGTGCCCGGGTTGCAGTCGGTCGCCACCGCCATCGGCACACCCGCCTTGCGCAGCAGCGGGACCGGCGGCGGCGTTGTCTGGCGCAGGGTGAAATAGGCGCACGGCAGCAGCACGGCGACGGTGCCCGCGGCGCCGAGCGCCCGTGCGCCATGCTCGCTCAAGAATTCGAGGTGATCCGCGGAGAGCGCGCCATATCGCGCCGCCAGTTCCGCCGCGCCCATGTCGCTCAATTGACCCGCGTGCAGGTGTGCGGGAACACCCAGGTGTCGCGCGGCTTGGAGGAATTGCCCGGCTTCGGCCACCGAGAACGCGATGTTCTCGCAGAACACATCGACGGCATCGGCGAGACCTGCGCCGATGAGCGATTCGAGCCAGGGCCCGCTCGCTTGGTCGACGTAGCTCTGGCGGTCCTCTAGATACTCCAGCGGCAGCGCGTGCAGGCCCAAATAGGTCGTCCTGACCGACACCGCCAGATCGCGCTCGAGCGAGCGCGCCACTTCCAGCAAGCGCCGTTCCCCCGGAAGATCCAGTCCGTAGCCGGACTTCA
>JBKQOZ010000011.1:0-43101 GCA_052326345.1 Steroidobacteraceae bacterium
TCCAGCGGCAGCGCGTGCAGGCCCAAATAGGTCGTCCTGACCGACACCGCCAGATCGCGCTCGAGCGAGCGCGCCACTTCCAGCAAGCGCCGTTCCCCCGGAAGATCCAGTCCGTAGCCGGACTTCATTTCGATGGTGGTCACCCCTTCGGACATCAGCCGCTTCGCGCGCACCGCAGCCGAGGCGCGCAGCTCGGCGGCATCCGCCGCGCGGGTGGCGTTGATGGTCGACTGGATGCCGCCGCCGGCGCGCGCGATGTCCTCGTAGGACACGCCGCACAGCCGCTTCTCGAACTCATCGACGCGGTTGCCGCCGTAGACCAGGTGCGTGTGGCAATCGATCAGCCCCGGCGTCATCCACAGACCGCGGCAATCCTCGACCGGAATATCCTGTGCCGCGGCCCTGCGTCGGCCCTCGGCGCCCGAGCCGATCCAGGCGATGCGCTCGCCCTTCACCGCGAGCGCATCGCTTTCGAGCTTGCCATAAGGTTCGGCACCCGCGACCATCGAGGCGATGTTCGCGCCGACCCAAACCCGGTCCCATTCCTTGTTCGAGGATGTCTGCACGCGCTCGCCCACCGACTGCGGTTCTCGTGTTTGCCGTTCTTCGAATGATACGGCAAGCTAGGCTGCCTATACAGGTATAGGCAATATGGCTTCGCAATATCATCTGGAATCCGTGCTCCTGGGTCAGGGCTGGGTGCGCGATGCATTCGTGACGGTGGCGGACGACGGGCACATCAGCCGCATCGACGTTCACCCGCAGAGCTCGCGCCCGGATGCAAGGCACGTGGCCGGCTTCGTCGTGCCCGGGATGCCCAACGCGCACAGTCATGCGTTTCAGCGCGGCATGGCGGGCAATACGGAATACCGGCTGTCGGCGCACGACAGCTTCTGGACCTGGCGACAGGCCATGTATGCATTGGCGAATCGGATCACGCCCGCCGACCTGCAAGTGCTGGCGACGCAGCTGTTCGTGGAAATGCTCAAGTCCGGCTACACCTCGGTGGCCGAGTTCCATTACCTGCACCGGCAAATCGGCGGCGACCCCTATCCCGGCTCCAATGACCTGTGGGATGCCGTCGCACAGGGCGCTGCAACCGCCGGCATCGGGCTCACGTTCCTGCCCACCCTCTACCAGACCAGCGACTTCGGCGCCCAGCCGCTCAAGCGCGAGCAGGCGCGCTTCGCGATGGATACCCCGCACTTTCTGCGAGCGATCGAACAGCGGATCGGCGCGGAGCGGCGCAGCGGCTCGCCCATGACCCTGCGCACCGGCGCCGCATTTCACAGCCTGCGCGCTGTGCCGCTCGACGCGCTGCGCGAAGCGGTGCCCGCGCTGCGGCAAATGGATGCCGCACTGCCACTGCATATCCACGTCGCCGAGCAGCGCAAAGAGGTGGAGGCCTGCGAGCTGCAAACCGGCCGGCGGCCGATCGAGCTGCTGCTGGATCTGGGCATGCTCGACCGCCATTGGTGCCTGGTGCATGCGACGCACGCCACGGCCGCGGAACTGCAGGGCATCGCCGCCACGGCTGCCGCCGTCTGCGTTTCCATCACCACTGAGGCCAATCTGGGAGACGGTTTCTTCAATGCCGCGCGATTCATGCAATTGGGCGGCCGGGTCTGCGTGGGCTCCGACAGTCAGGCGACCGTATGCCCGGCCGAGGAGCTGCGCTGGATGGAGTACCAGCAGCGGCTGCGCAACAAGCGCCGCAGCGTGCTGGCCGACGGCGCCGAGCCCCACGTCGGCACCCGTTTGTGGCGCGATGCAGCGGAACACGGAGCGCTCGCGATCGGCCAGCCGGCAGGAGTCATCGCCGTGGGCCATCGCGCGGATTGGCTGGTGCTCGACGGCACACACCCGAGCATGGCCGGCGCCACCGAGGCGACTGCACTCGATCACTTGCTGTTCGCGGGCGGCAGCGCGGCCATTCGAGACGTCATGGTGGCGGGACGCTGGGTCGTCGAGGACCGGCAGCACCGGGCCGAGGCGCCGCTCGCGGGCCGCTTTCAGAATTTGATGGCCGAACTTAAGCGGCCGGCGCAGGGATCTCAAGGTTGACTGTACCTGTCTATACAGGTTAATCTGGCGCCATGGGCAATTCGACCGCCACGCTGCAACCGCTGTACTTGAAGGTGAAGCGGCACATCTTGGAGAATATCGGCTCCGGCAAGTGGGGCACCTCGGCCCGGGTGCCCTCCGAGAACGACATCGTGAAATCCTTCGGCGTGTCGCGCATGACCGCCAACCGCGCGCTGCGCGAGCTGCGCGACGAGGGGGTTCTGGTGCGCATCGCCGGGGTGGGCAGCTTCGTCGCGGATCGGCACGCTCGCGCACACCCGCTCGAGATACGCAGCATTGCCGATGAGATTCGAGAACGCGGGCACGTGCACCGCGCCGAGATCGTGTCGCTGGAGAAAGTCCGCGCCGTCGCGGAGCTGGCCGAGGACTTCGGCATCGCGCCGCGCAGCGAGCTGTACTGCTCGGTGATCGTGCATTTCGAGAACGATCGTCCCGTGCAGCTCGAAGACCGCTATGTGCTGCCGAAGCTCGCCCCCGAGTACCTGACGGTGGACTTCAGCCGGACCACGCCGTACGAGTACCTGGTCAAGGTTGCGCCGCTGCAGGAGGTCGAACATCTGCTGCGCGCGGTGATGCCGGATGAACGCACCCGGAAGCTCTTGGCGATGAAGCGCGACGAGCCGTGCCTGCTGATGATTCGACGCACCTGGACCGCCGGCCAGATCGCCTCGGTGGCGCGCCTTTACTACCCCGGCTCCCGCTACGAGATGTCGGGGCGATTCCGCCCCTAGAGAGGATTAAGCCATGCTCGCACCCGTCAAGAACAGAGTGATCCGCGCCGCACGCGGCAGCGCGCTCAGCGCCCGCTCCTGGATGACCGAGGCGCCGCTGCGCATGCTGATGAACAATCTCGATCCTGAAGTGGCCGAGAATCCCGGCGAACTCGTGGTCTACGGCGGCATCGGCCGCGCCGCGCGCGATTGGAACTGCTACGACCGGATCGTCGAGACGCTGAAGCGCTTGACCGAGGAGGAAACCCTGCTGGTGCAATCCGGCAAACCCGTCGGTGTGTTCCCGACCCACCCGGACGCGCCGCGCGTGCTGATCGCCAATTCCAATCTGGTGCCGCACTGGGCCACCTGGGAACACTTTCATGAGCTCGACCGCAAAGGCCTCGCCATGTACGGGCAAATGACCGCCGGCTCATGGATCTACATCGGCAGCCAGGGCATCGTGCAGGGCACTTACGAAACCTTCGCCGAGATGGGCCGCCGGCACTTCGGCAGCCGGCTGGCCGGGAAATGGATACTGACCGCCGGCCTCGGCGGCATGGGCGGAGCACAGCCGCTGGCCGCGACCATGGCGTCCATGAGCATGCTCGCGGTCGAATGCCGTCCGAGCCGCATCGAGAAGCGACTGGAAACCGGTTACGTGGACGCAAAAGCCCGTTCCCTGGAGGAGGCGCTCGGCCTGCTCGATGCCGCCAAGAAAACCGGCAAGCCGATCTCGGTGGCGCTGCTCGGCAATATCGTGGACGTGCTGCCGGCGCTGCTCGAGCGCGGAATTCGACCGGACGCGCTGACCGATCAAACCTCGGCGCACGACCCCATCAACGGCTACCTGCCCCAGGGCTGGAGCGTGGAGCAGTGGGACGAGCGGCGCGTCAGCGACCCCGGGGGCACCAGCGCCGCCGCCAAGCGCTCGATGGCGAAGCACGTGGAGTATCTGTTGCGCTTCAAAGACATGGGGCTGCCGGTGTTCGACTACGGTAACAACATCCGGCAGGTCGCGCGTGACGCGGGCGTCGCTCGCGCCTTCGATATCCCGGGCTTCGTGCCGGAGTACATCCGCCCGCTGTTCTGCCGCGGGATCGGGCCGTTCCGCTGGGCCGCACTCTCCGGCGATCCCGAGGACATCTACAAGACCGACGCGAAGGTCAAGGAGTTGATCCCGGACGATGCGCATCTGCACAACTGGCTCGACATGGCCCGCTCGCGGATCCAGTTTCAGGGACTGCCGGCGCGGATTTGCTGGGTGGGCCTCGGACAGCGCCACCGCCTGGGATTGGCTTTCAATGAAATGGTCGCGAGCGGCGAATTATCGGCGCCCATCGTCATTGGACGCGATCACCTGGACTCGGGCTCCGTGGCGAGCCCGAATCGCGAGACCGAAGCCATGCAGGACGGCTCCGATGCCGTGTCGGACTGGCCGTTGCTCAATGCGCTGCTGAACACGGCGAGCGGCGCCACCTGGGTGTCGATCCATCACGGCGGCGGCGTCGGCATGGGATATTCGCAGCACGCGGGAGTGGTGATCGTGTGCGACGGCAGCGAAGCCGCCGGACGCCGCATACGGCGGGTCCTGTGGAATGATCCGGGGACCGGCGTCATGCGTCATGCCGATGCCGGCTATCAAATCGCCATCGACTGCGCACGCCAGCAGGGCCTAGACTTGCCCATGATCCTGGCGCCGAACGAGCTATCCCGCAAGTGACCTCTGCGCTCGACATGCGCGCCGGCGAATTGACGCTGCCGCAGCTGCGGCGCATTTACGAAACGCCCACGCGGCTCGCGCTCGGTGGCGAGGACCGCGCGCGCATCGCCGCGGCCACCGCTCTCGTCGATCGGATCGTCGCGGCGGGCGATGCAGCATACGGCATCAACACCGGCTTCGGACTGCTGGCGCAAACCCGCATACCGGGCGAACAGCTCGAGCAGCTGCAGCAGAACCTCCTGCTGTCGCACGCGGCGGGCGTCGGCGAACCGCTGCCGGATCCGGTGGTGCGCCTGATCCTGGCGCTCAAGATCAACGCCCTGGCGCGCGGACATTCCGGAATCTCGCTGGGCTTGATCGACGCGCTGCTCGCGCTGCTGGGGCGCGAAGTCTATCCGCTGATTCCCGCGCAAGGGTCCGTGGGCGCCTCGGGCGATCTGGCGCCGTTGGCGCACTTAAGCGCGGTGCTGCTCGGCATCGGCCAGGTGCGCTGCAAAGGCAGGATCCTGCCGGCCGTCGAGGGACTGAAGCTCGCCGGACTCGCACCGTCCAAGCTGCGCGCCAAGGAGGGATTGGCGCTGATCAACGGCACTCAGGTCTCCACCTCACTCGCATTGGCGGGGCTGTTCGGCGCGGAGGACCTGCTGGCGGCGGCGGTGGTCGCCGGTGCGATGTCGGTCGACGCCCTGAAGGGCAGCGATGCGCCGTTCGATGACCGCATTCACCAGGTCCGCGGCCAGCCCGGGCAGATAGACGTGGCGCGCCAATATCGCGATTTGCTCGCCGGCAGCGCGATCCGCGCCTCGCATCTCGACTGCACCCGGGTGCAGGATCCGTACTCCTTTCGCTGTCAGCCGCAGGTCATGGGGGCTTGTCTGGATCTGATCCGGCAGTCGGGCAACACGCTGCGCCTCGAGGCCAATGCGGTCACCGACAACCCGCTGCTGTTCGTCGAGCAGGGCGAGGTGCTCTCGGGCGGCAATTTCCACGCCGAGCCGGTGGCCTTCGCGGCGGATACGCTGGCGCTCGCCATTGCCGAGATGGGCAGTCTGTCGGAGCGCCGGATGGCGGTGCTGGTCGATCCGAAGATGAGCGGACTGCCCGCGTTCCTGGTGCAAAACAGCGGCCTGAATTCGGGCTTCATGATCGCGCAGGTGACTGCAGCGGCGCTGGTGGCGGAGAACAAGACCATCGCCACCCCCTGCAGCGTGGATTCCATTCCGACATCCGCCAACCAGGAGGACCATGTCAGCATGGCCACGCACGCCGCGCGCCGCTTGGGCGCCATGGTCGACAACGCCGCCGGCATCCTCGGTATCGAGCTGCTGGCGGCGGCTCAGGGCATCGAGTTTCATCGGCCCGCGCGCTCATCGGCGGCCCTCGAGCAGGTGCACGCGAGCATTCGCAGCGAAGTTGCCTTTTATGCGGCCGACCGCTACTTCGCGCCGGACATCGAAGCGGCCAAGCGCTGGGTCAGGTCGGGACGCTTCACACCCTTGGTCAAACAACTGCTGCCCTCGCGAGATTGAGCCATGAAGTCGATCGACCTGCTGCTGCTCCTTGCCTGTCTGGTGCCGGCCATCGGCCGTGCAGGGGAGCTCAATCTCGCCACCTTGAGCTGCGATAAGTACGAAAACGAAATTCTCCCTGCCGCGGGCTCGCCGCAGAACGCGGACCCGGTGAAGAGCCCCGATGCGATCAATACCGTGATGTGGCTGTTCGGCTATTCGGTGGCCAAGTCGGGCGAGCACGTCATGTACGGAGACGCGCTCACCTCCTTCGGATTCGCGCTCGACGCCGAATGCAAGAGCAATCCGAGCAGCAGTCTGCTCGAGGCGCTGACCTCCGTCAGGCCGAAACGCGACAAGCCGATGGACCTGACGACCTTGAACTGTCCGACCTTCGAATCACGGCACGTGGATATGGCTCGCACCGACCCGGACAGCGCGAACACCATCATGATGTGGCTGTTCGGCTACGCGGTGGGACTGTCCGGCAGCCACCTCTTCGATGCGGGCGGGATGAGGCATTTTGAATCGGCCCTGCAGACCCGATGCACTCAGCATCCGGACGACAGCCTGTTCGATGCGCTTTCGGCGGTCAATAAACCCGCGGCGAAGCATTAGCCGATCGGTTCACTCGATCACGGAGGAAAGTGAAATGATCGCAGGCGCCTAGCCGCAGGCGCCGTTCTGCGGGTGCAGCCAGGCGTCGGTGAACTCCCTGCGAAGCTCCGATTCGCGCCCGATGTAGCGCGGCGAAAAGTGAAACGGCACGGCGGACTTGATGCCTGCGGCCCGGGCAATGCCGCCCGCGGCGCGCGCCGTGAGATGCGCCTTGCGCTCGGCGAGCGCCCGGTCGGCATCCAGGAATACCGCCTCGATGAACAGCAGATCGGCGCCCTCAAGGAATGCGGCCAACGCAGCCCGGTTGCGCTCGTTATCGGCCAGGTCTGTCACATAGCAGATCTTCTGCCCCGGCACGAATTCGAGCACTTTGCGCTTCAGTTCGCCGAGTTCCATCTCCTCGACATGCGCACCGTCGCGCGTGCGCCAGTGCACTTTGATCCGGGTGCCATCCGGTGCGCCCTCACGCACCCGCTGCTTCAGTTCCGTGAGCCACGGCCCGGTCGGAAGCCGCAGCTCATCCAGCCGGCTCTTCCACACGTTGATGTGCACGCTCTCCTCGAAGGCAAAAGCCAGCGAGGTGATGTCGTGATGCTCGAGCGGCACGCTGCGCACCTTGAACAGCGGCGTTTCCAGAAGCACTCCCTGGGGCGCCGAGGAGTCGGGGAGCGGTTCGCGTTGAAAGCGGCGCGTGCTGCGGAACTGGGCGCGCCGCACGCATCCATGGGCGTCGATCTCGTGGGCAAGGATCACGAATTCGGTCTCGTAATTTTCGACCAGATTCCACGTGTAGGCCGCGAGCTTGTGTTCGAGGTGTGTCAGGAATTCGTCAGGACCGTACAGACTGACGCCCCTGTCGCGGCCCAGACAGACTCGCAAGAGGTGGTCGAATCCCGAGAAATGATCCATGTGAGTATGCGAAACGAAAACGTCGCTGACGCGCAGCAGCTTGCGCGGCGGCAGGACCCCGATGTCGCCGATGTCGAAGAGGATCGCGCGGCGTTCGAATTTGAGGTCGACAAAGACCCCGGGATCGCCGAAGGTCCTGTTGACGAGCTGCGCCTGGAAGATGGGCCGCATCTACAAATCCTCGAGGTTGGGACGGCGCTGCAGGGACAGCAGCAGCAGCGCCGCCGCGAGGATGAGATACGCCAGACAGAACTGCGTCGCCACGACGCGCGCGGTTCCGGACAGCTGCCAAAGCCCATACGCGCTGCCGTCGGCTCGCACCGAGTGAATGATCCCGAAGCTGCACAGTCCGGCGCCGGCAGCAAGGTAGGCTGCGGCCGCCCGCAGCCGGTGTTCGGTCATTTCCACCAGGAAGGCCGCCCACAACGTGGCGGTGAGAATGAATCCGTTGCCGAGCGCGACGATCACCGCCAGCGCGGGCAGCCCCTGTTCGGATGCGAGAAGCAGCCGGGCAAAGCGCGCCGGCGGAATGAATTCGGGATTGGAGAGTTCGATCGTCAGCATCCGCGCGACCGCGGGAAAGAAGCTGACGGCGATGGCCGGCGCATGGCGCGCCGGCACCGCATTGAAAGCCTGCACCGTGATGTCCATCGCCACGAACACCAGCACCGGCGCAAGAGCCGCGATGGGTATCACTTCGATCAGATTCGACAGATATCCGAGCATCCCGCCCACGCCGATGAATATGCCGGTCAACCAGGTATAACCGGCCTTCGCACCCATCTCTTTGTAGGCGGGATGGCCGATGTACGGAGTGGTCTGCGCGATACCGCCGGCGATTCCCGCCACCAGCGTGGCCGCCGCTTCGGCCAGCAAGATGCTGCGTACATCATAGTCATCGCCCGCGACCCGCGCGCTTTCGGCGTTGTTGACGCCGCCCACCACCGTCAGCAAGGCGAACGGCAGGATCAGAGGCAGATAGTCCGCCACGCCCGCGAAGCCGTGCAGGATTCCGATGTCCGGATGCGGAAAGGCCAGACGCAGCGCCGGCAATGCGGGTGTCTTGATGGCCATCCCGGCCCACCCGAGCGCACCGAAGACGTAGTACACGAGCGTACCGACGAGGACGGCGAACAGCACGCCCGGCATGCGGCCGGGAATCCTGCCCTTGGCGATGAGCGCATACAGCACGAGACCGAGCGCCAGGAATCCGGCAACGGGCGCCTGCAGCAGCTCGACGATGGGCAAGAATCCAATGAGCATCAAGGCGATACCCGCGAGCGATCCCAGCAGTCCCGCCCGTGGAATCAGCCGCTGCACACCCCGGCCGGCAAATGCCAGCGCCAGTTTCACGACTCCCATGGTCGCGGTCGCCGCCATTCCCAGATACCAGGTCTCGAGGCCCGCGGCGAACGGGTCCAACCCTGCCGCCCGCCATTTGGCATACGCGGGGCCGAGCACCAGCAGCGCCATCCCGATGCTCGAGGGCGTATCGAGGCCGAACGGCATTGCGGTGACATCGGTTCGCTCGGTGCGGCGCGCGAGGCGAACGGCGAGCCAGGTGTAGATGAGATCGCCGATCAGGACGCCGAGTGCGGTTCCCGGAACCATGCGCTCAAAAACGATCGGCGCCGGAATGCCGAAGCCGCCGATCAGCAAGGTCGCGAGCAACGCGAGCACGGATAGATTGTCGACGACGAGACCGAGAAAGCCGTTGACGTCGCCGCCAACGATCCGCAAATACCCGTCGGCGCGCATGTGGCCGTCGGCGTTCAACGCGCCTACACCCCGAGGTTCAACAGTGCCGCATTGCCGCCGGTCGCGGTCGTATTGACCGTGAGGGTTCTCTCGTTCGCGAAGCGCGTCAGGTAATGCGGTCCGCCCGCCTTCGGACCCGTGCCGGAAAGTCCGGTCCCGCCGAACGGCTGCACACCGACGACCGCGCCGATCATATTGCGGTTCACGTACGTGTTGCCGACCGGCGTGGCCTCGAATACCTGCCGCCAGAACGATTCCAGGCGGGTTTGTACGCCGAGCGTCAGGCCGTAATGGCTGGCGCGGATGGATGCCAGCACCTTCTGGATGTCGTTGGATCGATAGCGCACCACGTGCAGCAGCGGTCCGAATTCCTCGCGCGTCAGCTGCGCGGCATCAGTGAGCTCGATGAGATGCGGCGCGACGAAGCTGCCGCGGGCGTGCGAATCGTCGAGCCGGCATGCCTTGACGATGCGCGCTTCGCGGCGCATGCGCTCCACATGGCGGTTCAGCCCTTCGGCGGCCGCTGCCGTGATGACCGGTCCCACATCGGTCAAAAGGTCGGCGGGATCGCCGATCACGAGCTCGTCCATGGCGCCCATGATCATCTCCAGCACCGTTTCGGCGATCTCCTCCTGCAGAAACAGCAGCCGCAGCGCAGAGCAGCGTTGGCCCGCGCTCATGAAGGCTGAACTCACCACGTCGTCGACGACTTGCTCCGGCAGCGCCGTCGAGTCGACGAGCATGGCGTTCAAGCCGCCGGTCTCCGCGATCAGCGGAACGATGGCGCCGCCGCGCGCGGCCAGCGCGCGGTTGATGGTGAGCGCGGTTGCGGTCGATCCGGTCATCGCCACGCCCGCCAGGGCGGGATGCGCGAACGCGATCTCTCCGAACATCCGTCCCGGCGCGGGGATCAAGTGCAGCGCCTCGGGCGCGATGCCGGCCTCGTGCAGAGTCCTCACGAATCGTGCGGCGATCAGCGGCGTCGACTCCGCGGGCTTGGCCACCACGCAATTACCGGCCGCCAGCGCGGCGGTCACCTGTCCCGCGAATATCGCCAGCGGAAAATTCCACGGGCTGATGCAGGCAAACACGCCGCGTCCGTGCAGCGACAACTCGTTCGACTCGCCGGTCGGTCCCTCGAGGCGGGTGGGGCTGCCGAACTGTTCGCGTGCGCGCATCGCGTAGTAACGGCAGAAATCGATCGCTTCGCGCACTTCCGCGATCGCATCCGGCAGCGTCTTACCCGCTTCGCGGACCAATAACTCGTAAAAATCCAGCCGCCGCTCCTGAAGCAGTGCCGCGGTCCTGTCGAGGCAGCCCGCGCGCTTCCCGCCGCCGATCGCGTTCCACGCGGCGTGGGCGCCGCTGCCCGCATCGAATGCGGCCGCGATTTCAGCAGGCGTCGCGTCGCGCGAGGCCCCGACCGCGTCGCGTCGGTCCGCCGGATTCTTGATCGGGTGCTGGCGCCCCGACAAAAGCTTGCCGTTGATGATGGGTCCGGCGGCGTGCTCCGACGAGCGGCGGCCCGCGACCGGCAATCGCAGTGCCTCGAGCGCCGACGGATTGCCGATGTCGATACCCATCGAATTGCGCCGGTCGGCATAGAGCAGAACCGGATTCGGCAAGCGCGGATGGGAATACGTATCCAAGCGCTCGAGCTCAAGGATCGGGTCGCGCACGATGTCCGCCACGGGCACCTGCTCATCCATGAATCGATTCACGAACGAGGTATTGGCGCCGTTTTCCAGCAACCGCCGCACCAGATAGGCGAGCAAGTCCTTGTGTTCGCCCACCGGCGCATACACACGAACCTGCGGAAAGGCGCTCACCTGGCGCGCCGCTTCGGCGTACAGCAGCCGGCCCATGCCGTGCAGCCGCTGGAACTCGTAGGTGGCGCCCGCCGGCGCGAGTTCCAGAATCGACGCGATGCTGTGCGCGTTATGAGTCGCAAATTGCGCAAGGATCACATCGGCGTGCTTGAACAAGCTTCCCGCACATGCGAGGTAAGACACGTCGGTGGTGACTTTGCGGGTGTAAACGGGGTAGCTCTCGAGCCCGCGCTCTTGTGCGCGCTTGATCTCGCTGTCCCAGTAAGCGCCCTTGACCAGCCGGACCGCGATGCGTCTGCCGCTCGCGCGGGCGGTCGCGGCCACCCACTCGATGACATCGAGGGCGCGCTTGGAATAGGCCTGTACCGCGAGGCCCAACCCCGGCCATTCGCGCGTGGCGGAGTCGAGCGCCAACGCCTCGATCACGTCCAACGACAGATCGAGCCGGTCCGCTTCCTCGGCGTCGATGGTGAGCTGTATGCCGTGCTGTGCGGCCCGCCGCGCCAGCGATATGGCCTTGGGCACCAGGCGTTGCATGACGCGTTCGTGCTGCAGAGGCGAGTAGCGCGGCTCGAGGGCCGAAAGCTTGATGGAAATGCTCGAGCGCAAATGCGGGCTGCGCCCGGCCCCGACCCCGCCGATGACCTCGATCGCATGTTCGTAGGAGGCGAGATACCGCTCCGCATCCTTAAGCGTGCGCGCACCTTCCCCCAGCATGTCGAACGAGCACAGGCCGACCTCCGGCTCGCGAGCGCTGCGCTGCAGCGCCTCTTCGATCGAACGCCCGACGACGAATTCGCCGCCGATGATCCGCATGGCACGCCGCACGGCGAGCCGCACCAGCGGTTCGCCCGCCTTGCGTGTGAGTTTTCGGACCCATCCCGCCGCGTCGGTTTTGATCTCCGGATCGAGTTCGAGAATACCCCCGGTCAACATCAAACCCCAGGTCGATGCGTTGACGAACAGCGATTCCGACCTGCCCGCGTGCGCCGACCAATCGCCGCCCGCCAGCTGTTCGGCAATCAGCCGGTCTGCGGTCGCGTCGTCCGGTATGCGCAGCAGCGCCTCGGCAATGCACATGAGCGCGATGCCCTCCTGATTCGACAGGCCGAACTCCTGCAGGAAGGCGTCCAGAAACGGCCGTTCGTCGCGGCGCGCGCGCGCGCCTTCGACCAGCGCCACGGCCAAGCCCACCGCACGGTGGCGCGCGCCGCCGGTGAGCTCCAGCCGGCGCAGCAGGCGGTCGACAGCCTGCTCTTCCGGCCACAATCCGTGCTCGCGCAGTTCCGAGCGCAGGGCTTGCGGCGTGGTTTTGTCTGAGGATTCATTCAAGCTGGCGGCCATGGCAGGCTTCCTCGGAATTTACAGCTAGTATCGGCAAGGGAAGCCGGGAACGCCAGCGACGGCCTTCAAGGGAGCCTCATTCAAGCAGCGCCAATCCCGTGCGCGCGGCGCCGAAGGAGGCATGCGCCCGATCCGCGGGATGCGCGGCGGCCGGCTGGCGCATGAGGGTACTCTTGCCGAACAGCGACTCGACCAGGTCGACTGCAAGCGCGGCCGTCTTATTGCGCACATCGAGGGCAGGATTGAGCTCCATGATGTCGAGAGAGCCCATGCGGCCCGTGTCGGCGATCATCTCCATGCACAGCTGCGCCTCGCGGTAGGTCATCCCGCCGGCAACCGTCGTGCCGACCCCGGGCGCAATCTCCGGATCGAGAAAATCGACGTCGAAACTGACGTGCAGGTGCGTGTCGGGGTGCATGTCCTCGAGGGCGGCGTCCATGGCTCGTCTGACGCCCATCTCGTCGATGAAGCGCATGTCGAACACCGCGAGTTGCTGCTCGTGCACCAGCCGCCTCTCGCCCGGATCGACGCTGCGAATTCCGACCTGCCTCACCCAATCCGGCCTGATCGCCGGCGTTACGCCGCCGATCTGCACCAACGCCGCAGGACCAAGGCCGCACAGGCACGAGACCGGCATGCCGTGAAGGCTGCCGCTCGGGCTCAGGTTCCGAGTGTTGAAATCAGCGTGCGCATCGAGCCAGATCACCCGCAGCGGCCGCTTGGTTTCGCGACAACGGCGCGCAACGGCAGACACCGACCCGATGCTCAGACTATGGTCGCCGCCGAGCAGAATCGGCAGCCGCCCGGCGTTCAACTCGCGATACACGGCGCCGTGCACCTCGCAGTTCCAGGCCGCCACCTGCGGCAGGTTCCGGTATCCGTCCAGCGCCTTAAGCCCTGGGTTCGGTGGTCCGCTCAGATTGCCGCAATCGGTGACGTCCAGGCCGCGCCCGGCGAGTGCTCCGTGCAGGCCGGCAACGCGCAGTGCTTCAGGACCCATGGAGGATCCGCGGTCGCTGGCCCCCACATCGGTGGGTGCGCCGATCAGACTCACCGTACGCAATGCCGCCGACGCGCTCATGCCAAAATCTCCCGTTCAGCGACACGATTCTCCGTGCGCCGCGGCACAGCCGCCACCCCATCCGCCAGTCCTCCGAACAGGTCCTTCGGATCGGCGAGCTTCGGTGTCAGATCGATCGGCTGCGCGCCGCCCATCTCGCCATTCAGGCGATGCAGGTAGCGCAGCGAAGAGAAATCGTTGAGCGCAAAGCCCACCGAATCGAAGATGGTGACTTCCAGCCCGGCGAGCCGCCCTGGCCGCTTGTGGCAGAGTACGTCGGCGAGCTCCGCCACCGGGACCGATGCGCCGAGCTGCTGGATCTCGCCCTCGATGCGTGCTTGCGGCTCGAACTCGACCACGATACGCGCATCCGGCCTGTGCAAAATGTCCGCATGCAATTCGGTCTTGCCGGGACAATCGCCGCCCACCGCGTTCAGATGCATGCCCGGCTCGATCATGTCCGGCGTCAGAATCAGTGCATTGCGCTTGTCGGCGGTCACCGTGGTGACGATGTCGGCGCCGCGCACCGCCTCAGCCGTGCTCGAACAGACCTTCACTGCGAGCCGAGTCAGACGCAGAGCGTCGAGATTGACCATAAGCTTCGCGGTGGCATCGGGATCGGTGTCGAACAGGCGCAATTCCTGGATGCCCAGCATGTGATGAAATGCGAGCGCCTGAAACTCACTTTGCGCGCCGTTGCCGATGAGCGCCATCGCACGGGAATCCGCGCGTGCCATGTGGCGCGCCGCCAGCGCGGAGATCGCCGCCGTGCGCAGGGCCGTCACGAAGGTCATCTCCGAGAGCAGCAGCGGGTAGCCGGTGGCGACGTCCGCGAGGACGCCGAAAGCCGTGACCGTGAGCAGGCCGGCGGCCGTATTCTTTGGGTGGCCGTTGACATACTTGAACGAGTAGAGCCGCCCGTCCGCGATCGGCATCAGTTCGATGACACCCACGGCAGAATGGCTGGCATGGCGGGCGGATTTGTCGAAATCGCTCCACCGCCGGTAATCCGCCTCAATCTCGCGCGCCAAGACTTCCATGAAAGGAGCGGGGCCGACGGCGCGCACCAGCTCTCGGACGCGCGCTGTTCCGATGTAATTGACCATGATGTCCTCGTGCCTCGTAGGGGTGACTTCAGAAGTCAGGTGGCCGATAGTTTCCCGTGCCCGCGAGCTAGTTAATAGACAGAAAACTGACCAAAACGCGCTTATATTGAGCAAATAGTCAAGATAAACTAGCGATTTGCACAGTCATTGAGACGGTACCCATGGACACCACAGATCGACAGCTGCTTTCCCTGTTGCGCGACAATGCGAGGATGTCGGTGGCGGCCATCGCCAAAGCGCTCGGGGTGGCACGAGGCACGGTGCAAAACCGGCTGGCGCGGCTCGAGGCGGATGGAATCATCGTCGGCTATACCGTCAGGCTCAAGCTGCCCGCCGAAGACCAGCGCATTCGAGCGCTGATGACCGTCGCGGTCGAAGGCAATCGAACCGATGAAGTCTTGAAGGCCCTACGCGGCGATCCGGCGGTGTGCGCACTGCACACCACGAACGGGCGCTGGGATATCGTTGCCGAATTGCGCACAGAGAGCCTGGAAGCCGTCGACCGTGTGCTGGGACGCATTCGTCTGATCGACGGAATCTCCAATACGGAAACCAGTCTGCTGCTCTCCACCCACAAATACTAGTCAGCCATTGGGCACCGTCGCCAGAAACACCAGCCCCGGCGCGCCGCCATCGCGCGGCGCGAGACTGCCGGCACCGTCGGCCGGGTGCGAAACCAGCGCCACATCCCAGCGCTCGAGGGTCGCGCAAAGGCCGGCGGTGCGCAGCACGAGCGGGGCATCGATGGCGAAAATCACCGTGGAGCCATTTGAAGCAGCCACCGCATGCGGCGCCTGCAGCCGCAGTACCCTCGCACACACGTCTGGCAGCGCCTTCGCCGCCATCAGGTTCAAATCCACGCAAGGCCCATTCTCGAGCTCACACTGGATCGCGAGCGCACCATCGAATTGCGCCATGTCGCCGACCTCTCGCAGCAGTCGCGTTGCGCCGCGCGCAAATTTGAGCGCAGCTCCATTCCCCTTGAGCAGCACCATGGTGCGGTTGTAGCCGGCGAAATCGGAAAATGGGCCTGAACGGTCGATCTGCGCGACGCTGAGGCGCCAGCGGAACGAATCGCCGTTCGCCGGTACCCGGATCGCCTCGTGGGTGATGCCGCCGCCGTTTTTCCACGGCGTCGTCTTGAAGTCAGACTGTCGAATGATTTGCATACGCGAAAATGATGACACCAAACCCGCTCGTTTGCCCAAGCTGTCTGCTCGCCCGATCGCGGGGCGATACAGGGTCAGCGTCGCTGTCGTTTGCGTTGCCCCGGCAGATTGCGCAAGATGTCCGCTCGAGGGTAGAAATATGAAGAATATCAGTCATGCTGTTTTGCTGGCCGGCGCATCGCTTGTGTTGACCAGAGCGCTTGCAGCGGCCGATCTCCCACCCCCGGGACCCATGCCGCCGCAAGACAATCAGAAGCTTGCCCACGACATCTTCAAGGAGATTGTAGAGGTCCGCTCCGTACACGATGTAGGCACCAAGGGAGTGGCCGACATACTGGTGCGTTATTTCAAGGCAGCCGGGTTCACCGATGCCGACATTCATGTGCTCCCGGAAGAGAAATATCCCAAACAAGTGAACGTCGTCGTGCGGCTCGCGGGAAAAGGCAAAGGCAAGCCAATTCTTTGGAACGGTCATATGGATGTGGTCGAAGCGAAGCCCAAGGATTGGTCTCTCCCGCCATTTCAATTCATCGAGAAGGATGGCTATTTTTACGGCCGCGGGACATCCGATATGAAGGATGAAGATGCGGCCGTTGCCGCCTCGCTCATCCGTTTGAAAAAGGAGGGGTTCGTTCCGGACCGAGACATCATCGTCGCATTCACCGCCGACGAGGAAGTCGGTGAGGAACAGGACGGCATGTGGTACCTGGTGCGCGAGCACAGAGCCTTGGTTGACGCGGAGATGGCGGTCAACCCCGACGGCGGATCAGGGGAAATCGACCGCGGCAAGCGCCTCGACTTTGGGGTCGAAACGTCCCAGAAAACCTACGTCACCTTCACGCTCGAAACAACCAACAAGGGCGGTCATTCATCCGAACCACGGCCCGACAATGCGATCTATCAGCTCGCCAATGGACTCGTGCGGCTTGAGCACTATCAATTCCCGTTCAAGACCAATGCGACGACGCGCATGTATTTCGCCAAGACAGCCCCGACACAAACCGGTCAGATGCGCACAGACATGCAGACGCTTGCGGCGCCGCAGCTCGATCTCGAGGCAGCCAAGCGCGTCGCCGCCGATCCGGCTTTCAATTCAATACTTCATTCGACCTGCGTGGCTACGATGCTCTCGGGCGGTCACCAGGAGAACGCACTCGCCCAAAGCGCCACGGCGACCGTTCAGTGCCGCATCATGCCGGATGAAACGGCGGACGGCACTAAGACGGCAATCGAAGCAGCGATCGCCGATCCCGGCATCACCGTGCAGCCGCTCGGCGTTGTCGTCAGCTCCGGCGAATCTCCGGTCAATCCCAATCTCATGGCCTCGGTGCAACAAGTCGTGCAGTCGATGTGGCCGGGCGTGACGGTAATCCCCAACATGTCAGCCGGAGCCAGCGATTCCATTTTCACTCGCCAAGCCGGAATACCGAGCTACGGAATCGGTGGCGGATGGAATGACATTCACGATATTCGCATGCACGGTCGCGATGAGCGACACGAGATCGGCGATTTCTACTCCAGCGTCGAATTCACCTACCGGCTGATGAAGCAACTGAGCCAAGCAGGTCCACCACCTCGCTGAATGGCGCGTGTGCCAATCACGGCGAGGAGGACGATTCGAGAGCCTCCAATCGCGGACCCTCCAACCTGCCGATCCGCAAGGACGCATCGTACAGCACGGCGCCGAATACGATGAGCGCGATCAAGATTGCGATCGACGCCTTGACATGCCGCGACTCGAAGCTGCGTGATGCAGCCACATTCCGAATTCGTCGAACGTCAGAGCCATGGCGATGCCGTAGGCGAGCGCAGCGAAGCGCTGGTCCCTCGGACCGCAGACCCGGAACAGAAGAAACGCGCCCACGCCGGCAAGCAGAAAAATACCGTAGTTCAAGTGATGGACATGCGTGCCGCGCAGGAAAAAATACAGATTCGGCATCCGGTGCGACATGATGAGCAGCACCACCGTGAGCGCCGCGATGAACGTGAGCCCTAGCCGTTTACGCACCGTTGTCAACCGCCGGTGCGCAGGCGACAGCACGCGTTGTTCCAGAACCGTCAAGACGGGTGTAGCCTCCTGACATGCAGCGCCGCCGAGTCCTCATGTTTCCGCTCGCGGTAGCCGCAATGGCAGCGATGCCCGACCGGCAGGGTGCTGCATCGTCGCAAATGTTGCGCGCACCAGCCGCGCTCTTCGCGGGAGCGAGTTCGCCGCAAAATCCGCCCGCCCAACTAGGATGGGCGATGCCGAGCGAGCATGGTTTGCACAGGCGCTGCTGGATGGCATGGCCGGCACGCACGGCGGTGTGGGGCAAAGAACTTGCGGCGGTCAGACAGGACATTGCGCGCCTGGCCCAGGCAATCGCCCGCTTCGAACCGGTCGGCCTATTGGTGCAGCCAGGTCAGGAATCGGCGGCCGGCAAATTGTGCGGCACCGACGTGCAAATCGTACCCATGGGCGTCGACGACATGTGGCTGCGTGACTCGGGTCCCGTTTTTCTGACCGGCGGACAGGCTCGAGTTGCTGGGTCCGTGTTCAATTTCAACGGTTGGGGCAACAAGCAAATGCACGCGCGGGACAACACCGTTGCGGCGACACTTCTCGCGCATCTTAAGCTGCAGGCGTTTCGTGCGCCGTTCGTCTCCGAGGGCGGAGCCTTCGAGACGGATGGAGAGGGTACCCTCCTCGTCTGTCAGCCGTCGATCGAAAACAAGAACCGCAATCCCGGGCTGTCTCGCGCCCAGCTCACCGAGTATCTGCGCGGGTGGTTAGGAGTGGAAAGCGTCTTGTGGGTGCCCAACTCGAAGCCGGATTACTGGACCGACGGCCACATCGATGGAATCGCGCGCTTCGCAAAACCCGCAGTCGTGCTCGTTGACCAGGGTTTGCCTGAAGCCGTGAAATTCCTTCGCGAATCCTCGGACGCCAGGAACCGCCCACTGAAGGTCATCGAAGTCCCGCGTCCGGGGGTCCGCAAGCGCAATCGCAACTTCTGCGATTGCTACCTGAACTTCTATACGCCGAACGGCGCCCTGATCATGCCCTCGTTCGGCCAAGCCCGATCGGATGATCGTGCCCGGGGCCTGCTTGCAGAAGCCTTTCCCGAGCGTCAGATCCTGCCGATTCGGCTGGACGCGATCGCCGCCGGAGGCGGATTGATGCACTGTGTGACGCAGCCGGAACCGGCCGCTTAGGCGGCGCCGGCTCAGCCGGCCAACATCGGCTACGGACGTTGGCGCGGGGGCGCTGTTGGCCTAGGATGCCGGCATGACGGACACCCCATTCATCATGCGATCTGACACGGGCGGCGTTACCACCTTGACGTTGAACCGCCCGGAGGCCCGAAACGCCCTGTCGCTCGGCATGCTCCTGGCTTTGTCGGCCGAGCTTGACCGCGCCGCCATGGACCATTCGGTGCGCGTGGTGGTGCTGGCCGGCGCCGGACCGGCGTTCTGCGCTGGCCATGACCTGAAGGAGATTCGCGCCGAGCGATTCGGCAGCACGTATGCCGAAGCGCTGTTTGCCGAATGCACGAAGGTGATGCTTGCGATCATCGGGCTTCCCAAACCGGTCATCGCGCAGGTACACGGCGTCGCGACAGCCGCCGGCTGCCAGCTGGTCGCGAGCTGTGATCTCGCGGTGGCAGCCGAGAATGCCCGTTTTGCGACGCCCGGGGTCAACATTGGTCTGTTTTGCTCGACCCCCATGGTGGCGCTGTCGCGCAACGTTGGTCGAAAGGCCGCTATGCGGATGCTTCTGACGGGCGACCTGATCGATGCGGATACAGCCGCTCGCTTGGGACTCATCAGCGAGGTGGCGCCGGCGGCCGAACTGGAGAGCCGGACTGCGACGCTTGCGGCGAAAATTGCGGCGAAGTCGGCGCAGACCCTGGCGATCGGCAAGGAGGCCTTCTACGCCCAAGCTGAACTGCCTCTCGCGGACGCGTATGCGTATGCCGCCAAAGTGATGGTGGCCAACCTTTCCGCGCGGGACGCGCAGGAAGGCATCGACGCATTCATCGAGAAGCGAAGTCCGACGTGGTGTGGGCGGTGACCAGCAGCTGCGCAGTTCTGGCATCGATTTCCGAGTGAAAGTATTTGCCCAATGCCAGCATGAATATCTGATCCTCGTCAGCGGCGCGGGCGAATAGCGTCATCGATGAGTGGAATTTGAGGTTGTCAGGATAGCCGAATACGTCCAGCGTGGAGCGGTTCTGCACCGCCGTCACCAGCCGAGTGCACGTTCGCAGTCTGGGTCCAAGTATCGGGTGAGCGAGGTAGGCCTTCGCCTCCTTAAGCGATGAAATCGCATATTTCTGCGCCATCGAACTTCGGCCGAGACCCTGGATCTGCGGAAAGATGAACCACATCCAATGGCTCTCCTTGCGACCAGCCCGGAGCTCGGTCTCCGCCTGCGCGTAGACACCGCGTTGCGCGTCGACGAATCGCTGCAGATTGTAGGGGTCCGGCAATGTCACGATGATTGGTCTTCAGTGGATGCCGATCAGCCCCTCGATCTGCGCCCGCAACGCCTCGATATTCGGCTCGCCGACGCCGCGAAAGACAATCAGACCGCGCGCATCGATCAGAAAACTCTGCGGCAATCCGTAAACCCCGCCAAAACGTTCGCCGAGGTTCGCATCCCCCATCAGAATCGGATAAGGAACACCTTGCTTCGCGAGAAACCGCTTGACGACGGCTTCATCGTCATCCATCGACACGCCGATGACCTGCAGCCCTGCGTCCCCATACTGGCGCTGCCAGCGCGAGAACACCGGAATCTCCTCGAGACAAGGGCCGCACCAGGTCGCCCAGAAGTTGAGCAGCACGACCCGGCCTCTGAATTGGTTGAGTCGCAGCGGCCGGCCCGCCAAGTCGGTGCGAATGAAATCCGGTGCGATGGTGTTCAGCCGCCCGGCCGGGCCGGTTGGCGCACCGGCCGCGAAGAGCCGAATCGACAAGCAGGCGCATATCGCGGCCACGCCGAACACACGCAGCCGAGGCGCCACGACATTATCCGCCTTTGGTGACCGGGTAGCCTTCATCGATCCAGTTAGTACCGAAATCATGGGCAATGTACAGCGCTTTGACATCGCGAAAGCCGAGCGCGCGCAGCGCGCTGAAGGCGGTGCCGATGTTCGGGCATTTGCCCCACGGGCAGCAGCCGCAGTAGATGACGATCGGAGTCTCTTTGGGCAGCTTGGCGACGCGCTCTCGCAGCACGTCAAGGCCGGCGCTTTCGTTGCTTGGGCCTGCATACTCGGCGCCGATGATATGCGCCTCGTTATAAAGCTTGCGGAAGCCAATCTGCAATACGAGCGGCCGCCGCTCCGAGTTTGACTTCAGGATTGCGGCAAGACTCGCCGGCTGCAGCAGATCCTCGGCCGGGATCGAAGAAGCAGGGACCGTCTCCGCGCCGACTGCGGCCTCCGCGAAGATCCAGCCCGTACCGATACAGAACGCCAGAACAGTCGTCTTGGCTAGAAGGTTCATGCGCTACCTCCGGTTCGCGATGCTTTCAAGAGCGTTGATTCTACGCTCCGGCCGAGCGCGCCGCCGCTGCGGCCTCGCCTCGCATTGCACAAGAGCATCCAGCGCGCCACGCCCCCTGCTACCGGCTCGTGTCGTGCCACACCACCACTTTGCCCATGCGGCTCCAAGTTTCATAGTTCTTGGCGAATAGATCTTCGATGCGATTGCGCTTGACCTTCAGGGTCGGGGTTATCAGATCATTGTCAACGGTCCAAGCGTCGGTCATCACAACAAGACAGCCCAGCCGCTCATGAGGGTCGAGGGCGGCATTGATTTCGTTCAAGTGCTCGGCGAGCGACGCCTCGAGTTCGCTGCGGCCGTCGGGGTCTGCAATCTTTTTGAGCGCGTTGTCGTTGAGCATCATCAAACCAATCGGCTGCCCAAGATTGGCGCCGGTAACGCAACAAGCTTCCACCGCCGCGTGCATCACCAGCTTATCCTCGATGGGCGCCGGCGCCACGTACTTGCCTTTGCTGGTCTTGAACAGGTCCTTGACGCGGCCGGTGATCTTCAGGTTGCCGGCAGCGTCGAGGACGCCCTTGTCGCCCGTGCGCAGCCAGCCGTCATCAGTGAACGCCAGCCTGGTCAGCTCGGGCTGTTTGTAGTAGCCGAGCATGATCGCAGGACTCTTCACCTGAATCTCGCCACTGGATGGGTCCAGTCGGCACTGCACGCCGTCGTAAGGCAGGCCAACCGTGCCGAACGCCTGCAGGCCAGGCACCGCCAAATGGCTGGCAGCGAGGTTCTCCGTCATACCGTAGCCTTCGCCGATATTCAGGCCGAGCTTTGAATACCAATGCAGCAGCTCCGGCGGCATCGGCGCCGCGCCGCCGACGGCGAAGGTGCACTGGTCAAGGCCGAGCGCACCTAGAATCCTCCTGCTCACCAGGCCCTTGACGACGGGTATCTTCAACAGCCGGTCGAGCCTGGCGTCCGGCATTCGCGCCAGCACGCCTTGCTGGAACTTGACCCATAGCCGCGGCACCGAGAAAAAGACTGTCGGCCTGGCGCGTCGCAAATCTTCGGTGAAGGTTTGCAGGGTCTGGGCGAAATACACATGCATGCCGCTTTCCAGCTGGCCGAATTCGATGAGGGCGCGCTCCACCACGTGCGCCAGGGGCAGGTACGAGAGCATGCGCGTGCCACCGTTCAACGGAACGCGCCTGATCGCGGTCTGCACGGCCCAGGCAAACGCCGCGAAGCAATGCATCACCCCTTTCGGAGTGCCCGTCGTGCCCGAGGTATAGATGATCGTCGAGAGTTCCTCGCCCGGACGCACCGGCTCACCGGCGAGCGGCGCGCTGCCGGCCGCGATCTCGTCCCAGTGCGGGCAGCTCTTCTTCGCCTCTTCCGGCGACAGCGGATGGCTGATGCACGGCAGGCCGCGAGGCACGCCCGCCCTCATGTGCTCCCAGCGATCGAGCTTGCCGATGAACAGGAGCTTCGACTCGCTGTGCTCCAGAATTTGCCGGATCGTATCCGGCGCCAGCGTCGGGTAGAGCGGTACTGAAACGCCTCCCGAGAGCCAGATGGCGAAGTCGCTCATCAGCCAGTGCGCGGTGTTCTTGGAGAAGATGGCGATTCGGTCGCCACGCCGCAGGCCCAGGCTCTGCAGATGTGCCGCCATGCGGCGCGACTGATCGAGCACCTCGCCCCACGTATAATCGCGCACCGAACCGCCGCCCGTCGGCTGTGTCAGCGCGACTCGATTGGGCGCAGTCTTCTCCCAGAAATACAGGCGCTGGAGAGCCAACCTGTCATCTGCAACGATGCTCATGATGCGGTCAACCTGCGGTCAGGGCACCTACCCTAACCCTTTGCGCCGCGTCCGCAATTCGTAGAAACGCGTAGCGCGCAATCGAGATCGCCGTCGACGGCGAAGGCCGGACGGGCGCCTGCACCCGGCGCCCGTCCACTCGCAACTTTAGTTATTGCTTGTCGAAAACGGCAACATTTTCGTGCGTTTTGCCGTCGATGCCTGTTACCTTGGTCGACAGCGTCATGACTTTCCCATGATCCGAAATCGTTCGGGTCGTTGCACCCACCGGCTTGCCTGCCCTCAGCATGGTACTTCTGACGGTGCTGCCATTGACCCGTTTCAGCGACAGCGCGTCGTAGTCGGGTGAACCCGTGATCGGATACGCCTTGCCGTCATATTTGAAAGTCGATTGTCCGGACATGGATGATCCGTCCGCAGCGACTCCGTTGAACGACATGGATATGCCGTCATCGCTTTGTGTGTATGTTCGCGTCTGAGACTTTGGAGCGGGGCCGGGACTGAATTTTGACTTCGCCAGATCTAGTGTCCACGTGCCGACGACCGGGTCTGCTTTGTCAGCCGCCCAATTGACCCGGACACCCGCGACCGCGAGCACCGCTCCGAGGAAAACCGTGCAAAATGCGCCTTTCATGCTACTCCCCTAGTTTGATTTGATTGTTGTGGGGCCGACGGACGGCCGCGGCGTCAGTATAGCTGGCAGAGCAGGTCAACTCCTTAGAGTTTTTTTGTCGCACGACCGACGTCGATTCGAACGCTAGAAATGGCTGCTCGCCTTCGTTGCCTGGCACTGACGCCTCCATGGTTGGTTCCGACGTGACCTGGTCCGTCAGCGGCACGCCGCTTCAATGGGGAGACCGGATGTCCGCAGGCAATTCGGCTGCCGCCGCTGCATCGGTAAATATGAAAGCAGACTCGCGCGCCACACGCCCGGCCGGCGCCGAGGTATCGCCGGCCCATAATTTCTTGAGCGCGGCCGCCTTATCGGCGCCCGTAACGAGCCACAAGCGATGTCGTGCGGCATCGAGCGCTCTGAAAGTGAGCGTCATTCGGGCCACTCCCTGGTAGGGAACGCTGATTCCGACGTCGCGGTCGCGCACGGCGAGGAGCCGGTCGCCCGGCACCAGCGAGCCCGTATGGCCGTCGGCGCCGATCCCAAGCTGAACCACGTCGAATACCGGCGGGGTCCCGCCGTGTTCGCTGAGCAGCCGTGCGTAATCGTCGGCGCCCGATTCGAGATTGCTGCGCTCGACCGGCATTGCATGGAATTGCGCGGCACGCAGCATCGCCGGTGCGATCAGCAAGTCGGCGATCTGGCGCGCGTAGCGCCGTTCATCGTTCTCCGGTACCACCCGCTCGTCCACCTGAAAGACCTGCAGGTCATGCCAGTGCACGCGCAGGCGGCGCAGGTCGCGCAGCATCCGCCACACCGTGCGCCCGCCGCTCAGGGCAACGAGGCAGCGGCCGTGCTGTGCGCGCGCATGGCCGATCTCAGTGCGCAGCCAATCGGCTGCACGCTCGGCCGCGACTTCGGGGGTCGGGAGCACATGGATGCGCATGCCGCAGAGAGTAGCGAAAGTCGCGCCGCGGCACCGTCATTTCTGCAGCGCGGCCCGACATCGTGCGGCGGCCCGCGCGGCGTGCGCTCGTCTCGGGTCCAATGAATGACTCCGGCCAGGCCGCCGGAGCGCAGGACCCGGTGAGCCTCCCGCAGCAGGCCTACGGGAGCCTTGATGTGCAAAATATTGAATAGCATGGCGAAACTCGCCGAGGTCGATCAGCTACGCCGTCGGCGGCTGTGTCGACACCATCGAATCACGCTTGCCGAACTGCTCGAACCAGACTGCCGCGTTCGGGCATCTGTCTCGCCACGCAAGCGTTGCGAAGCGAAAATCGAGGTACCCGAGCGCGCAGCCGAGCGCGATCGTGCCGGCGTCGACGCGGTCAGCGAGGCGCCCCGCACGTCGTTCGATGTCGGCCAGCCCGCAGGCCACCTTATCCAGCTGACCGGCCACCCAGTCATCCCAGCATAGATTCGCGGGACGCACAGCCGTCTCATAGCGCGTGAGGACCGCCGCATCCATGATCCCGTCGGCCAATGCCTGATCGACCAGCACCACCCAGCGCGCCGGCCCTTGGCGCGGCATGAGATGCCCGTCGCCCAACTCATTCAGGTACTCGCAGATCACGCGACTGTCATACAGCGCAGTACCTTCCTCGGTGATCAGAGTCGGGACTTTGCCGAGCGGATTGCGCGCAACGACCGTCCGGTCGCGATTGACCGGATGTGCTGCGGCCGGCAAGAGCTCGATGCGTGCGCGCAACCCCAGTTCATGGGAGCTGACCAGGCACTTGCGTACGAACGGCGACGTGGCTGCATAAAAAAGCTTCATCATCTTATTGTGCCAAATCGCCACTCAAACGCCTATGCCAATCAAGGGTGCGACTGCTCGGCAGATCGAGGAGCGAGCATCTCGGCGATGCGCGCTGTCAGCATCCGGCACACGAGATTCTGGCCGGCCTGGTTGGGATGGATGCCGTCGCCGGCCAGCAGCAGGTCCTCGATCGACTGCCCGGGAATCTTTGCGTAGTGCTCGAACGCGTCGAAAACATCGACCAGCGCCACCGAATCGCTTCTTGCCACATCGCGGACATCTTGCGCATAGCCGTCGAGCAGTCGGTCGATACCGCGGATTTCATGCACGTCCAGAAGACCCGGATGCTCGCTAAAGGCCTTGATGTAGTACGGGTCGCTCCAGCGCATGGGATTGGGCGTCATCAGCACCACGCGCGCACGGTCTCGCCTGAGGCGACGTATGATCGTTCTCAAGTTCGCGCGGTACTCGGATCGGGAGAGTCTCGGCTGGGTCCTTCCCTGATCGACATCGATCCAAGAATCGTTGATCCCGAACTGGACAACGACCAAATCCGGATGCTGAGAGCGCACGTCGCGATCCAGCCGCGCGAGAGCCTGCCGGGTGGTTGTGTCGCCGATCCCGGCATTGACCACGACGGCCGATATGCCGTACGGTGCGAGCGCTCCGGGAAGGCAGTCGCTGTACACCTGCTTGATTTCCGGCGCCCAATCCCGCGCTGTTGCGGTGGTGGAATCACCCAATGCCACGATGCGAACCTGTGCATAGGCGCCCGATGCGGCTAGCGCGAACGGCAAGACGTAGGTCAATGGCCGCATTCCAAGCACGCACACTCCCCATCGCCGCAGCAGCTGCCGGATATCGCCAATCATGTCTGGCGGATCTACACTCTATCCAATTTTCATACGGATGGTCGTCATGGGTATTATTCATATTGCGGCGCCGGCACGGCTGCCGGCAGCGCAGTTCGAGGTGGGTGCGGCGCCGCCTGCGGTGGGGAACAGTCCTTCGCCGCGGCTGTCGAGCAAGGAGGCATTCGCGTCGCCGGATGGCGCCGTCAGCACGGGGACCTGGGAGGCTAGTCCGGGTCGATTCGCACGGGCCGTGGTGGATGCGGAGTTCTGCCATTTTATCGCCGGCCGCGCCACGTTCATCACCGATGCGGGGCAGACCTTCGAGTTCCGCGCGGGCGATGCGGCGTACTTTCCGCCGTTGACGCGTGGCATCTGGACCATTCACGAGACGCTGCGCAAGACCTACTGCGTCTGGCGCTGAAGACCCGGCAGTGTGATGCGCCATGAACGAGGTCATATCCCACGATTCCGCCATATCGTCCGCACCGGGCGCCGTCGATGGCCTTTGGTACAAAGATGCCATCATCTATCAGCTCAATGTGAAGTCGTTCTTTGATTCGAACGACGACGGGATCGGGGATTTTCATGGTTTGACTTCGAAGCTCGGCTACATCCGGGACCTCGGGGTCAACACGATCTGGCTGATGCCCTTCTACCCGTCTCCGCTCAAGGACGACGGCTACGACATTGCCGATTATCTGAATATTCATCCGCAGTACGGCACCCTCGATGACTTTCGCAACATGCTTCGTGAGGCGCATCGGCTCGGACTGAAGGTGGTGACGGAGCTGGTCATCAACCACACCTCCGACCAGCATCCTTGGTTTCAGGCCGCGCGTCACGCGCCGCCCGGCTCTCCCGAGCGCGAGTTCTATGTGTGGAGCGACACCGATCAGAAGTACCTCGGCACGCGCATCATTTTCACCGATACGGAGACTTCCAACTGGAACTGGGATCCGGTCGCCAAGGCCTATTACTGGCACCGTTTTTTCAGCCATCAACCGGATCTGAATTTCGACAATCCGCGCGTGATGGACGCGGTGCTTCAGATCATGCGTTTTTGGCTGGATATGGGCGTCGACGGCTTCCGGATCGATGCGATCCCGTATCTGGTCGAACGCGAGGGAACCAACAACGAGAACCTGCGCGAGACTCATGCGGTGATCAAGCAGCTGCGCGCGGCGATCGATGCGCATTACCGCAACCGGTTCCTCCTGGCCGAGGCCAATCAATGGCCGGAGGACGTGCGCGAATATTTCGGCGACGGCGACGAGTGCCACATGGCGTACCACTTTCCGCTGATGCCGCGCATCTACATGTCGATCGCCCAGGAGGACCGCTATCCCATCTCCGAAATCATGCAGCAGACCCCCGACATACCCGAAAGCTGCCAGTGGGCGATTTTCCTGCGCAACCACGACGAATTGACTCTGGAGATGGTGACCAGCAAAGAGCGCGACTACATGTACAGCACGTATGCGGCAGACGTGCATGCGCGCATCAATCTCGGCATCCGCAGGCGCCTGGCGCCGCTCATGGAGAATGACCGCGACCGCATCAAGCTCATGAACAGCCTGCTGCTGTCCATGCCTGGCTCGCCCATTCTTTATTATGGCGATGAAATAGGCATGGGGGACAACGTCTTCATCGGCGACCGCAATGGCGTGCGCACCCCGATGCAGTGGAGCCCGGACCGCAACGCCGGCTTCTCGCGCGCCGATCCGCAGCGGCTGTATCTTCCTCCGATCATGGACCCCGTCTACGGCTATCAAGCGATCAATGTCGAAGCGCAGCTGCGCGATCCGAGTTCGCTGCTCAGCTGGACCAAGCGGATTCTGGCCGTGCGCAAGACCAGCCGGGCCTTCGGCCGGGGCACGCGGCGCTTTTTGAGGCCCGGCAATCGCAAGATTCTCGCCTATCTGCGCGAGTACGGCGACGACAGCATCTTGTGCGTCGCCAATCTGTCGCGCTCATCCCAGCCGGTCGAACTCGATCTGTCGGCGTTCAAGGGCAGAGTGCCGGTAGAAATGCTCGGCCGCACGACGTTTCCCCCCATCGGCGATCTGCCCTATCTGCTGACCCTCGCCGAGCACGGATTCTACTGGTTCAAGTTGACCGTCGATGTCGAGGCGCCCGCATGGCACGAACACATCCTTTCGATCGAGGAGCGGCCCGTGCTGGTGCTGTTCGACGGCTGGAGCAGCCTGTTCCGCGACCGCGTAGTGCCATGGCGCATCGCCTTGGCGGAGAAGACTCGGCTGCAATTCGAGTCCGATGCTCTCCCCCGTTTCATCGAGGCGCAGCGCTGGTACGCACCCAAGGGCGTCTCCATCGAGCGCGCGCGCATGGTCGACCAAGTGCTCTGGCAGGAGGGAAAGACGAGCTGGCTCATCGCGCTGCTCGAGGTCCGCGGCGCCGGCGAGATCGCGAGCTATTTCATGCCGCTTGCACTCGCCTGGGAGGAGCGCGACGAAGACCGCATCCGCCGTCTGTCGACTTCGGCGATCGCGAAGGTGCGCGAGCAATCGAACGTCGGCGTGATGGGCGATGCGTTTGCCGATGAAGTCTTCTGCCGCGCGGTCGTGGCTGCAATGGCGAGGCCGCGCGACATAGCGACCGCACTGGGCAAGCTGCAATTCAGGCCGACCGCCGCCTTCGGTCGGCTCACGGGAGACGATTTCGCCTCTTTGCCGGCCGCCCGGCCGCGCAGCTCGAATTCAAATACGGTGGTCGGGATGGGTGAGCGGCTGCTGCTGAAAGCCCGCCGCCGATTGCAAGCCGGCGCGAGCCCCGAGCTCGACATGGGGCTGTATCTCACCGAGGTCGTGAACTTTCCCAATTGCGCGCCGCTCGCCGGCGTCTGGCAGTACGCGGGCAACGACGGCGAGACGCGACTGCTCGCGCTGCTGCAGGCCTATGTCGCCAATCAGGGCGACGGTTGGACCCATGCTTTGGACTATCTGCGCCGGCATTTGGAGGAGCACCGCACGGCGCCCGCCGCCGACGCGCCGCCCATCAATGCGCATGACGCGCATTTGGCGTTGATTCGCATGCTCGCCAGGCGCACCGCGGAAATGCACCTGGCCCTGGCCACACCGACGGGGAATGCAGCGTTCGAGCCCCAGCCGCTTTCGAGGGCCGATCTCGACGCCTACCACAAGCGAGCGACGGACGAGGCGCGCGGCGCGCTTGGAATGTTGAAGGCCCGGCTCGATGATCTCGCGGCGCCGCAGCGCGACCAGGCGATCGCCGTCCTGGCGCTGCAGGATAAGATCCTGGCGCGCATCGAGGCGGGCACGGCACAGGAGCCGCATGGCCAAAAGATCCGCATCCACGGCGACTATCACCTGGGACGAGTGCTGGTCACCCGCAATGATTTCGTCATCGTCGGTTTTGAAGGCGATCCCGAGCAGAGCCTCGAGCACCGGTGCGCGAAGCATTCGCCGCTGCGCGATGTTGCGAGCATGCTGCGCTCGTTCAGTTACGTCGAGCACAGCGCCTTGCACGACATGGGCCATGATGAAGCGGGTCGCGCCAAGCTTAAGGCGCTGGCGCGGGCATGGGCGGCCGAGGTGCGCACGGCGTTCCTGTCGGACTATGATGAGCAGACTCGGGACAGCCTGCTGTTTGGGGCGCTGCAGCCCGGGCGCGGGCTCCTCGATCTGTTTGAAGTGGAAAGGGCCTTGCACGAACTTCGCCACGAATTGAGCAATCGCCCCAGCTCGGCGGGCATTCCCCTGCAGGGCATCCTGGATTGGAGCGCCGGCTCCGCGTGACTTAAGAGGCTTTCATGCAAACGATCGACTTTTTGCTGGATACCGCACGCGAATTCCTCCATCAGATCTCCGCTCTGCTGCCGCGACTGGCCTTGGCATTCGTGGTCGTCCTGGCAGGCTGGCTGTTCGCCAAAGCGGCGCGATTTGCCGTTGAAAGGGCGCTGCGCGCCGTCAATTTCCACGTGCTGACGGAGCGTGCCGGGACCGATCACTTTTTGCAGCAGGGCGGCCTGCGAGGCGATACGACGACGCTGTTCGGGCTGTTCGCATATTGGGTGGTCATTTTGGCGGCGCTGATCATGGCTTCCAACGGCGTGGGCCTCGCGTACATCCCGGATCTGCTGCAACGGGTCGTGCTGTTTGCGCCCAAAGTCCTGGTATCGATGCTGGTCGTGGTCTTTGGCTCGTATTTCAGCCGCTTCGTCGGCGGCGCGGTGACGGCTTATTGCATCGAAGCGCAGATTCCAGACGCGAGCTTGCTCGGAAAGATCGCGCAATACCTCATCATGGCCTTCGTCATCATGATCGCGCTCAGCCAGGTGGAGGTGGGCGGCGACATCGTGCAACGAACGTTTCTCGTGATCCTGGCGGGCGTCGTGCTGGCGCTGGCGCTGGCATTCGGCCTCGGCGGCAAGGAATGGGCGGCGGCCCTTCTCGAGCGCTGGTGGCCGCGGAATCGACACAAGGACGGCCTTTGAGCCGATAGCCGAAAGGCAAAAAAAAGGCCCCAAACCCTTGCGGCTTTGGGGCCCATCTCTAGCAGAAGCTTCTTGTACTTTATTCGGCCGCTTCCGTATCCCCCGCCGGTACCGCCTCGTCCGCATCGCTCATGCCGCCGCTCACGTCCATGAAGCTGCCGCGGCGGCTGTCGTCCGATGCCCGTCGGCGCCTTGCATGATACGCGAAGCCGGTGCCAGCGGGAATGAGCCGCCCGACGATGACGTTTTCCTTCAGGCCCCGCAGGTCGTCCTTCAGTCCGCGCACCGCCGCCTCGGTGAGCACGCGGGTGGTCTCTTGGAACGATGCCGCCGAAATGAAGGATTCGGTGGCCAGCGACGCCTTGGTGATTCCGAGCAGCAGCGGCTCCCAGGTTGACTGGTGCTTGCCCTCGGTCTTCTGCTTCGCGATCACGTCGAGCAGCCGGCCTCGATCCATCTGTTCTCCGCGCAGCAGCGCCGAATCTCCGGTTTCCAGCACCTCGATCTTGCGCAGCATCTGCCGCACGATGACTTCGATATGCTTGTCGTTGATTTTCACGCCCTGCAGCCGGTACACATCCTGAATTTCTCGCACCAGGTAGTTGGCCAGCGCCTCGACGCCCTGCAGCCGCAATATGTCATGCGGATTCGGTTCACCGTCGGCGATGACCTCGCCCTTCTCCACCTGCTCGCCTTCGAACACGTTGAGATGCCGCCATTTCGGGATCAGCTCTTCGTACTTCTCGGTGGCCTCGTTGGTGATGATCAGGCGCCGCTTGCCCTTGGTCTCCTTGCCGAAGCTCACCGTACCGCTGCGCTCGGCCAGGATCGCCGAATCCTTCGGCTTGCGCGCCTCGAACAGGTCGGCCACGCGAGGCAGACCGCCAGTGATGTCGCGGGTCTTGGACGACTCCTGCGGAATACGTGCGATGACATCGCCCACCGATACCTTGGAGCCGTCCTCCAGGCTGACGATGGCGCCCGCCGGCAGCGCATAGACCGCCGGAATGTCGGTGTTGGCGAAGGTGACCTCTTTGCCCTTGGCGTTGGTCAACCGCACGACGGGGCGCAGATCCTTGCCGCCGGATCCGCGTTGTTTCGGATCCAGCACCACGGTTGAGGTGAGGCCGGTGACCTCGTCCACCTGGGTCGTGACGGTGATGCCGTCGACGAAGTCGGAGAACTTGATCATACCGGCCACTTCCGTGACCACCGGATGGGTATGCGGATCCCAGTTGGCCACCGACTGGCCGGCAAAGACCACATCGGCGTCGTTCACCGTGATGGTGGCGCCGTACGGGATCTTGTAGCGCTCGCGCTCACGGCCGAATTCGTCCACCACGCCGAGTTCACCCGATCGCGACACCGCCACCAGGTGGCCCTTCTCATGGCGCACGGTCTTGATGTTGTGCAGACGGATGGTGCCCTTCGACTTGACCTCGACGCCGTTCGCCGCCGCCGCCCGCGAGGCCGCACCGCCGACGTGAAAGGTGCGCATCGTGAGCTGGGTTCCCGGCTCGCCGATCGACTGCGCCGCGATGACGCCGACCGCCTCGCCGATGTTGATGCGATGCCCGCGGCCGAGGTCCCGGCCGTAGCACTGGGCACACACGCCATAGCGGGTTTCGCAGGTGATCGGAGATCGCACCATCACCTGATCGACGCCCATCTTCTCCAACAGCTTGACCAGCTTCTCGTCGATCAACACGCCGGACTTGACCAGCACTTCGCCGCTTGCGGCGACCACCACGTCTTCCGAAACCACGCGGCCGAGAACGCGCTCGCCCAGGCCCTCGACCACATCGCCGCCTTCGACGATCGGGGTGATCGACAACCCGTTGGCGGTACCGCAATCCACCTCGGTGACCACCAGATCCTGGGCCACGTCGACCAGGCGCCGCGTGAGGTAGCCGGAGTTCGCCGTCTTCAACGCGGTGTCGGCCAGTCCTTTACGAGCACCGTGGGTCGAGATGAAGTACTGCAGTACGTTCAAGCCCTCGCGGAAATTGGCGGTGATCGGCGTTTCGATGATCGAACCGTCCGGCTTCGCCATCAAGCCGCGCATGCCGGCGAGCTGCCGAATCTGCGCGGCGGAGCCGCGCGCACCGGAATCCGCCATCATGAAGATCGAATTGAACGATTTCTGACGGACCTTGTTGCCCTTGGTATCGGTCACCTCGTCGGTGCCGAGCTTTTCCATCATTGCCTTGGCGACCTGATCGTTGGTGCGCGACCAGATGTCCACCACCTTGTTGTAGCGCTCGCCGTTCGTGACCAAACCCGAGGAATATTGCTCCTGGATTTCCTTCACTTCTCGCTCGGCGGTGGCCAGGATCTTGGTCTTCTGCTGAGGCACCACCATGTCATCCACGCCGATCGACACGCCTGCGCGGGTCGCGTAATGGAAGCCGGTATACATCAGCTGATCGGCGAACACGACCGTTTCCTTCAGACCCACGGTGCGGTAGCACGCATTGATCGTTGCGGAGATGGTCTTCTTCGTCATGTCCTGATTGATGGCATCGAAGGACAGGCCCTTGGGGAGGATCTCGGACAAGAGCGCGCGGCCCGCCGTGGTGTCGACCAAGCGGATATTCTGCGCCAGCTTTCCGGCGGCATCTCGGACGTGCTCGGACAGCCGTACCCTGATCTTCGCCTGAAGATCGATATTGCGGCTCTCGTAGGCGCGATGCACTTCGGCGACGTCGCTGAATGCCATGCCTTCGCCCTTGGCGCCCAAGCGCTCGCGCGTCATGTAATACAGGCCGAGCACCACGTCCTGCGAGGGCACGATGATCGGATCGCCGTTGGCGGGCGAGAGAATGTTGTTGGATGACATCATCAAGGCGCGCGCCTCGAGCTGCGCCTCGATGGACAGCGGCACGTGCACCGCCATCTGGTCGCCGTCGAAGTCGGCGTTGAACGCCGTGCATACCAGAGGATGCAGCTGAATGGCCTTGCCCTCGATCAGCACGGGCTCAAAGGCCTGGATGCCGAGGCGGTGCAAGGTCGGCGCCCGGTTCAAGAGCACGGGATGCTCACGGATCACCTCTTCGAGAATGTCCCACACCTCGGGTCCCTCGCGCTCCACCAGGCGCTTCGCCGCCTTGATGGTCGAGGCCTCGCCGCGCAGCTGCAGCTTGGAGAATATGAACGGCTTGAACAATTCCAGCGCCATCTTCTTCGGCAGCCCGCATTGATGCAGGCGCAGTGTCGGTCCCACCACGATGACCGAACGGCCGGAGTAGTCCACTCGCTTGCCGAGCAGGTTCTGGCGGAAGCGGCCTTGCTTGCCCTTGATCATGTCGGCCAGGGACTTGAGGGGTCGCTTGTTGGTGCCGGTGATCGCCCGGCCGCGCCGGCCGTTGTCGAGCAGCGCGTCCACCGCCTCCTGAAGCATGCGCTTTTCGTTGCGAACGATGATGTCCGGGGCATTGAGCTCCAGCAGCCGCCGCAGCCGGTTGTTGCGATTGATGACGCGGCGATACAGATCGTTCAAATCGGATGTCGCGAAACGGCCGCCGTCGAGCGGCACCAGCGGCCGCAGATCGGGCGGCAGCACCGGCAATACGGTGAGCACCATCCATTCCGGCTTGTTGCCGGACTCCATGAAAGCCTCTATGAGCTTCAGCCGCTTCGACAGGCGCTTGATCTTGGTTTCGGAGTTCGTGTTCGCCATGTCCTCGCGGACCTTGACGACCTCCGAAGGCAGATCCATGGACTTGAGCAGCTCATGCACCGCTTCGGCGCCCATGCGCGCGTCGAACTCGTCTCCGTGCTCTTCGATCGACTCGAGATACATCTCGTCGGTGAGCAGCTGGCCGCGCTGCAGCGACGTCATGCCCGGATCGACCACCACGAAGGCCTCGAAATACAGCACGCGCTCTATCTCGCGCAGCGTCATGTCGAGCATCAGGCCGATTCGCGACGGCAGCGACTTCAAGAACCAGATGTGCGCCGTGGGGCTCGCCAATTCGATGTGGCCCATGCGCTCGCGGCGCACCTTCGACTGCGTCACCTCGACGCCGCACTTCTCGCACACGACTCCGCGGTGCTTGAGGCGCTTGTACTTGCCGCACAGACACTCGTAGTCCTTGACGGGCCCGAATATCTTCGCGCAGAACAGGCCGTCTCGCTCCGGCTTGAAGGTGCGGTAGTTGATCGTCTCCGGCTTCTTCACTTCGCCGTACGACCAGGAGCGGATCATGTCCGGGGACGCGAGCCCGATCTTGATCGAATCGAAATTCTCGACCGGCACCTGCTGCTTGAACAACTTGAGTAAATCTTTCATGGATTAGGCCTCGCTCTCGAGTTCGATGTTGATGGCCAGGGACCGAATCTCCTTGACCAGCACATTGAACGATTCCGGCATGCCGGCTTTCATTTCGTGGTTACCGTCGACAATCGCCTTGTACATCTGCGTGCGTCCGTTGACGTCATCGGATTTGACCGTGAGCATCTCCTGCAAGGTGTACGCGGCCCCGTACGCCTCGAGCGCCCACACTTCCATTTCCCCGAAGCGCTGCCCGCCGAACTGCGCTTTGCCGCCGAGCGGCTGCTGCGTCACCAGGCTGTACGGCCCGGTGGAGCGGGCATGCATCTTGTCGTCGACCAGGTGATTGAGCTTCAGCATGTACATGTAGCCCACCGTCACCGGCCGCTCGAACTGCTCGCCCGTGCGTCCATCATGCAATACGGTCTGACCCGAGGACGGCAGATCCGCGAGCGCGAGCAGACTCTTGATCTCCTCTTCGCTGGCGCCGTCGAACACCGGGGTGGCCATCGGCACGCCGTGCCGCAAGTTGCTCGCCAACTCCACCACGTCGGCATCGCTCAAGGACCTGATGTCCTCCTTCTGGCCTCCGGTCTCGTTGTACACCTGCCCGAGGAACCGGCGGATCTCCGCCACCGCCTGTTGCGCTTCCAGCATCTTGCCGATCTTGGCGCCCACCCCTTTCGCGGCCCACCCCAAGTGTGTCTCGAGAATCTGGCCGATGTTCATGCGCGACGGCACGCCCAAGGGATTCAGCACGATGTCGACCGGCGTGCCGTCGGCCATGTAGGGCATGTCCTCGACCGGCACGATGGAGGAGATCACGCCCTTGTTACCGTGGCGGCCCGCCATCTTGTCGCCCGGCTGCACGCGACGCTTGACCGCCAGGTACACTTTCACCATCTTGAGCACACCCGGCGCCAGGTCGTCGCCCGCGGTGATCTTGGCCTTCTTCTCGTCGAAACGCTTCTCGAAGGCCTTGCGCTGGCCCTTCAGCCGCTCCGATACGGTCTCGAGCTGGGCATTCGCCTCCTCGTCCTTCAGGCGGATTTCGAACCACTGCTCGCGGGGCAAATCGGCCAGATACGCCTCGTCGATCTGCGTGCCGGCCTTCAGCTTCTTGGGGCCCGCTTCCGCGGCCTTCCCCTCGATCATGCCGCGCACGCGCTGGAACAGGTCGTCCTCGAGAATGCGCTGCTGGTCGGCCAGGTCCTTGCGGACCCGCTCGAGCTCGGCCTTTTCGATCGCCAGCGCCCGCGAGTCCTTCTCCACCCCGTCGCGCGTGAATACGCGCACGTCGATCACCGTGCCGTCCATGCCGGGCGGCACGCGCAGCGAGGTGTCCTTCACATCGGACGCCTTCTCGCCGAAGATCGCCCGCAGCAGCTTCTCCTCCGGTGTCAATTGCGTCTCGCCCTTCGGCGTGACTTTGCCCACCAGAATATCGCCCGCGCGCACCTCGGCGCCGATGAAGGCGATGCCCGCTTCATCGAGCTTCGCCAGCGCCGAATCGCCCACGTTGGGGATATCGGCGGTGATTTCCTCCGGGCCGAGCTTGGTGTCGCGCGCAACGCAGGTGAGCTCTTCGATGTGAATGGTCGTGAAGCGGTCTTCCTCGACCACGCGCTCGGAGATGAGGATCGAATCCTCGAAGTTGTAGCCGTTCCAGGGCATGAACGCCACCAGCAGGTTCTGGCCGAGCGCGAGTTCGCCCAGATGGGTCGACGGTCCGTCGGCCAGGACGTCGCCGCGCTTGATGGCATCGCCCGCCTTCACCAGCGGGCGCTGGTTGATGCAGGTGTTCTGGTTGGATCGCGTGTACTTGGTCAGCGAATAGATATCGACGCCGGGTTCTCCCGCGGTCGTCTCATCGTCATTCACCCGCACCACGATGCGCGAGGCGTCGACCGAGTCCACGCTACCGCCGCGCCGGGCCACCACGGTGACGCCAGAGTCGATGGCGACCGCCCGCTCCATGCCCGTGCCCACCAGCGGAGTCTCCGACCGCAGGGTCGGCACCGCCTGGCGCTGCATGTTCGAGCCCATGAGAGCGCGGTTCGCATCGTCATGCTCCAGGAACGGAATCAACGAGGCCGCCACCGACACGATCTGCTTGGGGCTGACGTCCATGAAGTCGATCTTGTCCGGAGCCGACAGGGTGAACTCGTTCTGCGTGCGGCACGAGATCAAGTCATCGACGAACTCGCCCTTCTCGTTCAGGGTGGCATTCGCCTGTGCGATCACATATTGGCCCTCTTCGATGGCCGACAGGTAATCGATCTGGTCGGTCACCTTGCCGTTCGATACGCGCCGGTACGGCGTTTCCAGGAAGCCGTAATCGTTGGTGCGCGCGTAGACGGCGAGTGAGTTGATCAAGCCGATGTTCGGGCCTTCCGGCGTTTCGATCGGGCAGACGCGTCCGTAATGCGTCGGATGCACGTCGCGAACCTCGAATCCGGCGCGCTCGCGCGTCAGGCCGCCTGGGCCAAGAGCGGAAACGCGGCGTTTGTGCGTGACCTCAGACAGCGGATTGTTCTGGTCCATGAACTGGGAAAGCTGCGAGGAGCCGAAGAATTCCTTCACCGCGGCCGCCACCGGCTTCGCGTTGATCATTTCCTGCGGCATGATCGGCTCGCTCTCGGCGATCGTCAGGCGCTCCTTCACGGCGCGCTCGACGCGCACCAGGCCGATGCGAAACGCGTTCTCCGCCATCTCCCCGACGCTGCGCACGCGCCGGTTGCCCAGGTGATCGATGTCGTCCACATGGCCGTTGCCGTTGCGGATGTCGATCAGGGTCTTCATGACCTCGATGATGTCTTCCTTGCTCAAGACTCCGGAGCCCGTGATTTCATCCCGGCCCACCCGGCGGTTGAACTTCATGCGCCCCACCGGCGACAGGTCGTAGCGCTCGCCGTTGAAGAACAGGTTCTGGAACAGGTTTTCGGCGGCATCCTTGGTCGGCGGCTCGCCGGGCCGCATCATGCGGTAGATCTCCACCAGCGCCTCCAGGCGCGTCTTGGTCGGATCGATGCGCAGCGTGTCGGAGATGTACGGGCCGCGGTCCAAATCGTTGACGAACAGCGTGCGGATTTCCGTGATGCCGCTTTCGATGAGTTTGCCGACCGTCGGGACGGTGAGGATCTCGTTGGCTTTGGCGAGGATCTCGCCGGTTTCGGTGTTGACGATGTCGTGCGCCAATACCTTGCCCTGCAGATACTCGGTCGGAACGGGCAGACGCTTGACCCCCGCCTCCTCGAGGTCGCGCACGTGGCGGGCGGTGATGCGCCGTCCCTCCTCGACGATGACCTTCTTGCCGACCCGGATTTCAAATGACGCCGTCTCGCCGCGCAGGCGCTGCGGTATGATTTCGAACTCGATGTCCTTTTTCGACAGGTGGAATACGTTCTTCTCGAAGAACATGTCCAATACCTGCTCTTCGGTGTAGCCGAGCGCCCGCAGGATGATGGTCACCGGCAGCTTGCGCCGGCGATCGATGCGCGCAAAAACGCAGTCTTTCGGATCGAATTCGAAATCCAGCCACGAACCGCGATAGGGGATGATGCGCGCCGAGAACAGCAGCTTGCCCGATGAGTGCGTCTTGCCACGGTCGTGGTCGAAGAACACGCCCGGGCTGCGATGCAGCTGCGACACGATGACCCGTTCGGTGCCGTTGATGATGAAGGTGCCGTTCTCGGTCATCAGCGGCAGTTCGCCCAGGTAAACCTCCTGCTCGCGCACGTCCTTGACCGGCTTCTTGGCGCCGCTGGCCTCCTTGTCGAGCACCACGAGCCGCACCTTGACGCGCAACGGCGCCGCATAGGTCAAGCCGCGCAGCTGGCATTCCTTCACGTCGAACACGGGCTCGCCCAGCCGGTAGCTCACGTATTCGAGCGTCGCATTGCCCGAATAGCTGGAAATGGGGAACACGCTGTCGAAAGCGGCGTGCAGACCTATCTCCTCGCGTTTGGATTCGGGTACCTCGGCCTGCAGAAATCGCCGGTACGAATCCAACTGGATCGCCAGCAGATACGGCGTTCCGAGGATGCTCGGACGCTTGCCAAAGTTCTTGCGAATGCGCTTCTTTTCGGTGAACGAATAAGCCATTTAAGGTACCCTTCCCAGGCGCTACGCGCCGAAATTAACGGGGCCTAAGCGGCCCCGCCTGATGGTTGCCCGCTGCGCGGGCTTAAGATCCAGATCAACATCGACATTAAAATCAGAGGCGCAGCCGGCGGCGGTCGTCCCATTGACGACAACCGTCGGACCGCGCATGTCAGCCATCGTCACTACTTGATAGCAGCCTTGGCGCCGGCGTCCTCGAGCTTCTTCTTGATCGCTTCAGCATCCGCCTTCGGGATGCCTTCCTTGACCGTCGAGGGAGCCCCTTCCACCAGATCCTTTGCTTCCTTCAAACCCAACCCGGTGATCTCGCGGATAACCTTGATCACACCCACCTTGTTGGCGCCGAACTCGGTCATCGTCACGGTGAACTCCGTCTGAGCTTCCGCAGCCGGGGCCGCAGCAGCGGCCGCCCCGCCCGCCGCCGCGGCCACCGGAGCGGCCGCCGTGACGTTGAACTTCTTTTCCATATCGGAAATCAGCTCGACCACTTCCATGACGGACATCTTGGAAATGGCATCGAGGATTTCGTCTTTAGTAACAGCCATGATTGTCTCCAAATCAAAATAGGGTCCTTCGACCCGAATCAGGATTAATTCGCCGCCGCCTGCGCCGCACCGCTCTTCTTAGCCTCAAGAACGGCAGCCAGCGTCCTCACCAATTTGGAATTGGGGGCAGCCAACGTACCAACTAACTTCGAAATCGGCGCCTTGAGCACACCCAACAGCTGCGACACCGCCTGCGCGCGCGTGGGCAATGAAGCCACGCGTTCGAGTGAATCGGGCTTGAGCAATTGCCCACCCAGAGACACGAGCGTCGTCACCAACTTGTCGTTGTCCTTCGCAAACGCCTTGACGATGCGCGCAGCCGCGCCGGGATCGTCGTTGGAGAATGCGAGGACAATGGGGCCTTTCAGCGCCGGAGAAATGCACTCGAAAGCGGTGCCGGCAACGGCCTTGCGCGCGAGCGTATTCTTGACGATCCGCAGATAGACACCTTCCTTGCGCGCCTTGGCGCGCAGATCGGTCATCTGCGTCACGGTCAAGCCACGGTTCTCTGCGCCCACCACGGACAGGGCTTTCGCCGCGACCGCGTTGACTTCTGCCACCACGACTTTCTTCTCTTCCAACTTGAGTGCCATTTAGGTCCCCCGTAAGAAGCGTCACACACCAGGCATCAGCGCCGCCGCCGATGCCCACCCTCGAGTACCCTCGTACTCGTTCGGTGCGACCTTCACCAGGATTCTCCTGATTCAGGTCCCACCATCTGCGCAGGCCGATCTTTAAGGGCCCGGAGCCCGCCTGCGGTCTTCGACGGTGAGTGCGTTCGGCCCTTACGGCCAATAAACGCAGCCCTCCATCAATTCAAATTCGACACACCCTACTTGACCAGCCCCAAGCTCGACTGATCGACCGTAACGCCCGGTCCCATGGTCGAGGACAGGGTCAGCTTCTTCAGATAAACGCCCTTCGAGGTGGCCGGCTTGATCTTCTGCAAATCCGCCACCAGCGCCAGCAGGTTCTCCTTGAGCGCACTCGGCTCGAAGTTCGCGCGCCCGATCTGCGCGTGCACGATCCCCGCCTTGTCGGTGCGGTAGCGCACCTGGCCTGATTTCGCGTTCTTCACGGCCTCGGCGACATTGGGCGTCACCGTGCCCACTTTCGGATTCGGCATCAATCCGCGCGGACCCAGGATCTGGCCCAGCTGACCGACGATGCGCATGGCATCGGGGCTCGCGATCACCACGTCGAAATCGATCTGGCCGGCTTTGACCTTTTCGGCCAAATCCTCGAAGCCCACGATGTCCGCACCGGCCGCCTTGGCGGCGTCGGCATTCTTACCCTGGGTGAACACGGCTACGCGGACGGTCTTTCCCGTACCATGCGGCATGACGGTGGAGCCGCGGACCTGCTGGTCCGACTTGGTGGCATCCACGCCCAGATTCACCGATACGTCGACCGATTCATTGAACTTGGCGGTCGCAAGTTCCTTGACGAGCTTCAGGGCGTCGTCGATGGGGTAGGACTTGCCCGGAGGAAGCTTCTCTTTCCAGGTCTTGGTTCGTTTGACGGTCGCCGCCATTTTAGAGTCCCTCCACATCGACGCCCATGCTGCGCGCGCTGCCTGCAATGGTGCGCACCGCGGCCTCCAGATTGCTTGCCGTCAAATCCGGCATTTTCAGCTTGGCGATGTCCTCGAGCTGCTTGCGCGACACCTTGCCCACCTTGGCGGTGTTCGGCGTGGCGCTGCCCTTCGGAATGCCCAGCGCCTTGGCGATGAGCACCGAGGCTGGCGGCGTCTTCATGATGAAGGTGAAGCTGCGGTCGCTGTACACCGTGATCACTACTGGGGTCGGCAAGCCCTTTTCCAAGGCCTGGGTCTGCGCATTGAAGGCCTTGCAGAACTCCATGATGTTCACGCCCTGTTGGCCCAGGGCAGGGCCCACCGGCGGACTCGGGTTCGCCTGGCCTGCAGGGATCTGCAGCTTGATGTATCCGGTAACTTTCTTCGCCATCTACCGCTCCTGTGGGTTCAAGCGCCGCCCTCGCGGGCAGCTCCCCTTGTCAATGCGCTTCGCGCAGAATCTACCGGGTCGCTTCGCGACCCCGCCCTAGATATCAACCCTTCTCGACCTGCGAGAAATCCAGCTCCACGGGGGTGGAGCGCCCGAGGATCTGCACCGCCACCTGCAGCCGGTTCTTCTCGTAATTCACCGACTCCACGACGCCGTTGAAATCGTTGAACGGGCCGTCGGTCACGCGCACCACCTCTCCGGGCTCGAACAGCACTTTCGGCTTCGGCTTGTCGACCCCTTCTTCCACGCGGCGCAGGATCGACATGGCCTCTTTGTCGGTGATCGCTGCCGGCTTGTCGCTCGTGCCGCCGATGAATCCCAATACCTTGGGCACCTCTTTCACCAGGTGCCAGGTATCCTCGTCCATCTCCATCTGCACGAGCACGTAGCCTGGAAAGAACTTCCGATCGGACTTGCGCTTCTGGCCGTCACGCATCTCGACCACTTCTTCGGTCGGAACCAGAATTTCGCCGAACTTGCTTTCCAATCCCGCGCGCTTGACGCGCTCTTTGAGCGACTCGGAGACCTTGTGCTCGAAGTTCGAGTAGGCGTGAACGACATACCATCGCAAGGACATAAGCGCTCCGAATTCGTCAGGCGGGCGGCTGACCGGTCAACAGCCGGATCAGCCACGTGAGAACCCAGTCGAGTCCCCAGAAAAACAAGCCCATCACAATGGCAAAAATGAACACCACATAGGTCGTCTTGATCGTCTCTTCGCGCTCCGGCCACACCACCTTGCGCAACTCGACGCGCGCAGCCACGGCGAACTGGCGAAACTCGCGCCCGTACCAACTGAACCAAATGAGCCCCGCGGCCGCGGCCCAGCCGGCGATGACCATGGCGACGCGGATCGTCAGCGACTGGTCCTCGTACCAATAGAACGCGACGATCCCGGCCACCAGCGCGGTGATCGACAGCGTCATGAGCGCGGTATCTTTCGCCGACGCGCCCGTGGGTTCTTGCACTTCTGCCATGTTTACTGCTGTTGACCTACAGGCCTGCTCAAGTGGCAGGGCAGGAGGGAATCGAACCCCCAACCTGCGGTTTTGGAGACCGCCGCTCTGCCAATTGAGCTACTGCCCTAGTAAATGCGCTACGCGCAAACTTTTAAATGCGCCACGCGCAAACTTTCAACGGGGCCGAAACGGCCCCGCCCGATAAAATCCGAGTCAAGCGATCACCTTGGCGACGACGCCGGCACCCACGGTTTTGCCTCCCTCGCGGATCGCAAAGCGCAGCCCCTGCTCCATCGCAATCGGGGCAATGAGCTCCACCACAATCTTGATGTTGTCCCCGGGCA
>JBKQOZ010000012.1:0-31758 GCA_052326345.1 Steroidobacteraceae bacterium
TGCAGGACATTGCGGTCCTGACGGGCGGCACGGTCATCTCCGATGAAGTCGGCTTGTCACTCGAGAAGGCGACGCTGAACGATCTCGGCGAAGCGAAGAAGATTCTGGTGGAGAAAGAGAACACCACGATCATCGACGGCGCCGGCAAGGCCGCGGACATCAAGGGCCGGGTGGACAGCATCCGCCAGCAGATCGAGGAAGCGACCTCCGATTACGACAAGGAAAAGCTGCAGGAGCGCGTTGCCAAGCTCTCCGGCGGCGTGGCCGTGATCAAGGTCGGTGCCGCCACCGAGATCGAGATGAAGGAGAAGAAGGCACGCGTCGAGGATGCGCTGCACGCAACCCGTGCCGCCGTCGAAGAGGGCGTGGTTCCGGGCGGCGGTGTTGCGCTGGTGCGCGCGCTGAAGGCGATCGAGAAGCTGACCGGCGCCAATGAAGACCAGACGACGGGCATCAAGATCCTCGCGCGCTCGATCGAGGAGCCGCTGCGCCAGATCGTGGCGAACGGCGGCGAAGACGCCGCCGTCGTGCTGAACCGCGTCAAGGAAGGCAAGGGCACGTTCGGCTACAACGTCGCAACCAGCGAGTACGGCGATATGGTCGAAATGGGCATCCTGGATCCGACCAAGGTGACGCGTCTCGCTCTGCAGAACGCCGCCTCGGTGGCGGGTCTGCTGCTCACGACAGAAGTGATGATCGCCGAGAGCCCGAAGGAAGAAGAGCATGCACATGGCGCGCCAGGTGGCGGCATGGGTGGCATGGGCGGCATGGACATGTAACACCGGATTTACCGGTTGCAGTCAAAAGAGAGCGGGCTTCGGCCCGCTCTTTTTTTAGCTAGAATGGCGCCCATGAAGCTCTATTGGTGCCGCAATACGCGCGCGTTCCGCATTGCGTGGCTGCTGGAGGAGTCGGGGCTCCGCTATGAGCGCGTCGTCATCGACATCCGCGACCCGGCTGCAAAGAACGACCCCAAGTTCCGTGCCGTATCGCCCATGGGGAAGGTTCCGGCGCTGGAAGATGGGGCGGCACGGCTGTCGGACTCCGGCGCGATCTGCATTTACGTGGCGGACCAATATCCCGAGGCCGAGCTCGGACCGCCCGTCGGCCACGCGGACCGCGGGCGCTTCCTGCAATGGGTCACCTTCACGAACTCGGTGATCGAGCCGGCGATGGCCGAGAAGTTCGCCAAGCTCGAACCCAGGCCCACCTCCTTCGGTTGGGGCAGCTTCGATCTGATGCTGACCGCCTTTCGCGCCGAGCTGTCGGCGGGCGAGTGGCTCCTCGGGAAGCAGTTTTCCGCCGCGGACGTCCTCCTGGGGACCGCAGCGTTCTATCTCAAGCAGTTCGGCCTGATCGAGGAGGACCCGATATTGGGGGATTACGCTGCGCGCTGCCAAGCACGGCCGGCGTGGCAGCGTGCGCAGCGCTTCGATGCGGGGTAGCGTGCCCCACGAGGGCGTTCGACCCCCGCCCTTCGACATACCGTGCTAGTCAATGACCACCTGGACCAAAAGTCAGCGCAACGTGGTGATCGCCGCCTATCTGGGCTGGACCCTCGATGCGTTCGATTTCTTCCTCATGGTGTTCATGTTCAAGGACATCTCAGCGGAGTTGCATTCGAGCATGCAGGTCGTGTCGACCGCGGTCCTGCTGACCTTGGGCATGCGGCCGGTCGGCGCGTTGCTGTTCGGCCGTCTCGCCGACCGATTCGGACGCAAGCCCGCCCTCATGTGGAACATCCTCGCCTATTCGATCCTGGAAATGGCCTCGGGGTTTGCTCCGAGCATGGGGACACTGTTGATCATCCGCGCCCTATTCGGCGTGGCGATGGGCGGGGAGTGGGGCATCGGTTCCGCGCTGACGATGGAGAGCATACCGCCCGCGGCACGCGGCCTCGTGTCGGGCCTGCTGCAAGTCGGCTACCCCTCGGGCTATCTGCTCGCATCCCTGGCCGTCTACCTCTTCTACGATCGCCTGGGATGGCGGTACATGTTCGTGCTCGGCGTCATCCCGGCGGTGCTCGTGTTCTTCATTCGCCGCGGAGTCGACGAATCGCCTGCATGGAAGCAGCTGCAATTCGTTCCGCGCACGGGGATCCTTAGCGTTCTGAGGCGCGACTGGAAGCTGGCCGTGTACGCGGTCATTCTCATGACGGCTTTCAATTTCTTCAGCCACGGGTCGCAAGATGCGTATCCGAACCTGTTTTTGAAGGTCCAGCATCACTTCGATACGCGATTGGCGTCACTCATGACGGCAGTCGCGAACATCGGAGCGATTTGCGGCGGCATTCTCTTCGGTTTCCTGTCCGAGACGCTCGGGCGGCGCCGGACGATCGTGATCGCCGTGCTGATCGCGCTGCCGGCACTGCCGTTCTTTGCATTCGGGTCGACGCCGCCGATCCTGACGGCGGGAGCATTCGCGATGCAGATCTCCGTGCAAGGGGCCTGGGGGGTGATTCCGGCCCATCTGAATGAGCTGTCGCCGCCGGAAATCCGTGCAACCTTTCCCGGCTTCGTATACCAGCTCGGCAATCTGTTGGCCGCGGTCAATTTGAATCTGCAGGTGGCGATTGCTCAGGCCAACGGCGATAACTACGGGCTGGCGATGGCGCTCGTGGTCGCGGCAGTGGCCGTCGTGATCGCCGTAATGGTGGCCCTCGGCCCCGAAAAGCAAGGCGTTCAGATGATCGCGGGGCCTGCCGCGAGTGTGAGCGCAGCGCACGCCGCGGGCGCGAACGCGGGGGGCGCCTGAAGTGGTCTGGTCCGCCCGCCAATACCAGCAGTTCGAGGAGGAACGCACGCGACCGGCGCGAGATCTGCTCGCAGCGTTGCCGGCGCTCGATGCGCGGCTCGCCATCGACATCGGCTGTGGTCCCGGCAATTCGACCGAACTGCTTGCGGCGCGCTTTCCGCGCGCTACGGTCAGCGGATTCGACACCTCGGCGGATATGATCGAGGCAGCCCGCAAACGGCTGCCGGCGCTGCGGTTCGAAATCGCCGACGTCGCGCAATGGGCCCGCGCCGATGCCGCGCCAGCGCAGGATTCCTTCGATGTCATCCTGGCCAACGCCGTTCTACAATGGGTGCCTCGACATGCGGAGCTGTTTCCCGCACTGATCGCCAAGCTCGCATGCGGCGGGGCGCTGGCCGTGCAAATGCCCGACAACCTCTCGGAACCGGCGCACCGCCTGATGCGCGAGATCGCCTCGGCCGCGCCGTGGAGCGACAAGCTCGCCGACGCCGCGGCAGCGCGCGCACTCGTGCAGGGCGCCGATTGGTATTACCGGCTGTTGCGCTCGAGCTGCGCCAAGGTGGACGTGTGGCGGACCACTTACCACCATCCGCTCGCCGGAGGCGAGCATGCGGTGGTGGACTGGTTCAAGGGCAGCGGCTTGCGCCCGTTTCTGGAACCGCTCGACGATGCCGAGCGGGCCGCCTACCTCGCACGCTATGCGGCAGCGGTCAAGAACGCGTATACGCCGCTGCCGGATGGCACGGTGTTGCTGCCGTTTCCGCGGCTGTTCATCGTCGCGCAACGGTAACGGTCATGTGGTCGCGCGCTCGGGCAGCGACGATGCGCGCGCCTGAGGCATCTCGCAGGCAACCACGTTGCCGCCGCTCGCGCGGCGGTCGATCAGCAGCTTGCCGGCGATCGCACTGGAGCGAAAGCGCATGGTGCGCATCCCCAAGCCGGTGCCGCGCGCGCCTTCGGTGGGCAGACCGTGGCCGTCGTCGAGTATCTCCAGGCGGACGCTTCCGCGGCGGACCTGGAGGGCGATCTCGATGGAACGCGCACCGGAATGCTTGAGAGAGTTTTGCACGGCCTCTTGGGCAATTCGGTACAGGTGGTTGCGTGCCTTCAGATCAATCGTCAGCGGGGCATCGTATTCGGCCCGAAATTCCACCGGCGTGCCGCTCATGGAGCTGCGCCGCGCGAGCGCCTCGAGCGCCGCCTCCAGACTTCCATCGGCGTCCGTCAACGGCGAAAGCCCTTGCACGATGAGGCGTGCGTCCTGGATACAGCTCGTCGCGAGCAGCGCCAGCTGGTCGAGGTCATCGGCAATCGCATCGCGTTCTCGCGCTGCACGGTTCGCCAGCGCGCGTGCCGAGAGAGCGAGTCCGGTGAGCTCCTGGCCGAGGCCGTCGTGCATCTCCTGGCCGATCCGGCGCTGCTCGGCCGCGACGGCGTCGATCAATGCGCGACCGAAGGCCCGCCGTTCGGTGACATCGAGGGCGAACACCAGTTCGGCGGCAAGTCCGCCGCAGTCGATCGGGCGCGTCCAGACCTCCACGTCGAGCAGGCGGCTGTCCCGCGTCAGATGCCGCGTCTCGATCGGCTCCGCGCCCGACACGGGCGCTCCCTCGTTCTCACCCGACGCCTTGAATGACTCGCCGGGCGGGATCAGCGCCGCGACGCTCATCGACAGGATCTCCTTGCGGCTCCAGCCGTACTGGCGCACGGCCGCCTCGTTGATCATCAGAAACCGCAAGCTGCTGCGATCGTGCACCCAAATGGGCTGCGGGCTGCCGTCGAATATTTGCGCGTAGCGCTGCTCCGCGCGCAGCCTGTCGAGGCCCGCCGAATCGCGCTCCGCGAGAAGCGCCGTGATGATGAGTGTCAGGCCGGTGAGCACGGCGCTGTACGACCAGATCAGGATGAGACCCTCGAGCTCGCTGAAATGGCTGAATTCGCCCCGATTGAAGGCAACGCAATAGGCGGTCAGCACCGAAAGCGCCAATGAGGCCGACGCCGCGGCCACCAGCCCGAAGCGTATCGTGCCCACTACAATGAGAAGCACGGCAAATACCATGATCGGCGGCCTGGTGCTTTGGGCGCCAAAGCCCAGCACTATCGCTATGCAGCAGATCACGACGCCGAGCAGCCACAGAGCTCCCTCCGAGGGGTGCTCGGTCATATGCGCAAGGCTCTGGCGGCTCACCGCCAGAAGTATGGGGGCGACCACGATGACGCCGGCAGTGGTGTCGCTCCACCAGCGAAACCATGCCAAAGGATTGGATGCTGCGGCCGTCGTGCCGGCGAGATAGAAGCCGAGGAAGCCGAAGGCCGGCGCGAGCGTCATGCCGATCGCCGCGGCGAGTATGAACAGCGGTACGTCCCTGGCGCGGCTGAAGCTCGGATCGAAGCCGCGCCGCACGAGAATCCATGCCGACAGCGCGGCGCCGCCCGCAAGCCCAATTCCGACGCCGAGCGCGCCGACGAGCGAGCTGTGCGCCGACAATTCGATTGCGGCGCCGGCCGCGAACACCCCCGACCACATTCTCCATCCCCAGCGATACATGGCGGCGACCGCAAAACCGCTCGGCAAGAGAAGCAGCGGGAGGCGGCCGCCGAAGCTTGGCAGCGCAAAGCCGAGCGCGCCGGTCGCGAATGTGAGCGCAAACGCCGCCAGCCATCGGAGCACTGGCGTCTCGCCTGAGCGCAAGGCGCGCTGGATTGCTTCGATCACTCGAGTCCTTCCCTGGTGGCCCATCGTGCAAGGTATCCCTGATTCAAATGTGATTCAATCGTCCCGAATGACCATTCCCATTGCATCCCTGCACTCAGTGCCCGAAATCCTGCGCGAATCCGTGCTGCGATGGTGGGAGCGCGCCGGCGGGCAGGACGCATGGTGCGCGGCATATGAGGCACTGCCCGAGACCCTCAGAGATGAGCTCCCGCGAGTCGTTGCCGGCAGCGAGTTCGCCGCCTCGGCGCTGAGCCGCGACCCCGAGGCTCTCGCCTGGCTGAGCCGCAATGCGGCACCGGCGGATGCGCAACAGGCAAACAGCGAGTACGAACGGTGCACCGCGAGCGCCACGAGCGGCGCGGAGGCACAGCGGTTGCTGCGCGCGTGGCGGCGGCGCGAAATGCTGCGCATCGCCTGGTGTGAGATCGCCGGCCGCGCGAGCGTGGCCGACACCCTGCGCAGCCTGTCCGAACTTGCGGATGGCTGCGTCCGCGCCGCCGTGGCGGCCGCGCAGACGCATATGCAGACTCCTTTCGGCCGACCGCGAGGCGCGGGCGGCGCGGAGGTGCCCCTGATCGTGCTCGGCATGGGCAAACTCGGCGGCCGGGAGCTCAACTTCTCGTCCGACATCGATCTCGTGTTCCTGTACGCGCAATCCGGCCAAACCGACGGCGCGCGCGTGCTCGACAACGAGGAGTATTTCAACCGGCTCGGCCGGGAACTCATCCGGTTGCTCGATGCGCGGACCGACGAGGGCTTCGTGTTTCGGGTGGACATGCGTCTGCGGCCCTTCGGCGACAGCGGGCCGTTGGTCGTGAGCCTGGCGTCGCTCGACGATTATCTGCAGCAGCACGGCCGCGATTGGGAGCGGTATGCCTGGATCAAGGCGCGCGCCGTGGTGGGCGCCGATGCCTACGCCGGCGCGTACCAGGAATTCGTACGGCCCTTCGTCTACCGGCGATACCTGGATTTCGGCGTGTTCGAGTCGCTGCGCGAGATGAAGGCGCTGATCGCGCGCGAAGTGGCGCGCCGCGATCTCGAGCGGGACCTGAAGCTCGGAGTGGGCGGCATTCGCGAAATCGAATTCATCGTGCAATCGCTGCAATTGGTGCGCGGCGGCAGCGACCGGCGCCTGCAAAACGCCGCGCTGCTCGAAGTGATGCCGCTGCTGGCCGGCTCCAAGCTGCTGTCGGGCGCGGAGATACCGCGCCTGACCGACGCGTACCTCGCCTTGCGCCAGGCGGAAAACGCGCTGCAGATGATTCGCGACGAGCAAACCCACTCGATTCCCGCCGATCCGCTCGACTGCGCGCGTCTCGGCCTGAACATGGGCATGCCGGACTGGCCCAGAGCCCTGGAACGCATCGAGGCCGCGCGACAAACCGTCGCCCGCCAATTCGAAGCGCTGATATTCGGAGTCCACGACGCGCAGCGGCGCAATGGCGAAGGCGCACTCGGCTGGCTTGCCTCCGATAGTGCCGACATCGCGGAGGAGCTGGCCGGTGGCGGATTTCCCGCCGCCGAAATACCGAAGGTTGCGGCCCAATTGGAATCCTATCGCCATGCGGCTCCCTACCGCAGGCTCGATGAAGCCGGCCGCCGGCGCGTGCACTTCATCTTAGACCGGGTGCTGACGGCGGCCGCACGGCAAGAGGCCCCTGGCACCGTGGTGCTGCGGGTGCTGCGGGTGCTGGATGCAATCGGCGCGCGCTATTCGTACCTGGCGCTGCTCAATGAGCAGCCCGCGGCGCTCGACCGTCTGATCGACGTTTGCGCAATCAGCGGATTCCTGGCGCGCCAGATCGCTGATTTCCCGCTGCTGCTCGACGAGCTGATCGATGCCAAGGCGTTCGATGAAATCCCCTCGCGCGCCGGATTCGCACGCGAGCTCGCTGCGCGCACCGAACGGCTGGCCGCCGATGACCCGGAGCGGCAGGTCGAAGCGCTGCGCGAGTTCCAAAAAATCGCGGTATTCGCCGTCGCACTCGCCGATCTCACCGGACGGCTGCCGCTGATGTCGGTCAGCGACCGCCTGACCGACATTGCCGAGCTCATCATTCAATGCTGCATGGATCTTGCCTGGGGGCAGATGACCAGGATCTACGGCGTGCCGTACTGCCGCGATACCGCTGCGCCCCCCCGCGTCGTGAACGTGGCGGTGGCGGGGTACGGCAAGCTCGGCGGCCTGGAGCTCGGCTACGGCTCCGATCTCGACCTCGTCTTTCTGCATGATTCGAACGGTGAGAATCAACAGACCACGGGCGAACGGCCGCTCGACAACGTCGTGTTCTTTCTGCGTCTCGGCCAGCGCATCGTGCATCTGCTCACGATGCACTCGGCCGCGGGGCGGCTGTATGAAGTCGACATGCGATTGCGGCCGAACGGCAAAGGCGGATTTCTGATCACCGGCATCGACGCGTTCGAGCGGTACCAGCTCAAGGACGCCTGGACCTGGGAGCATCAAGCGCTGCTGCGCGCACGAGCGGTCGCCGGCGATGCAAACCTGTGCGTGCGCTTCGAGGCGGCGCGGCGCCGCGTGCTGTGCACCGCGGTGCGCCGCGACACGTTGCGCAGCGAGGTGAAGTCGATGCGACAGCGCATGCGCCGGGAGCTGTCGCAGGCGGGCCCCGGACAGTTCGACATCAAGCAGGATGCGGGCGGCATCGCCGACATCGAGTTCCTGGTGCAGTATTGGGTGTTGTCGGCGGCGGGTGCGCATCCGGAGCTCGTGACCTACTCGGACAACATCCGCCAGCTCGAGGGCCTCGCCCGAGTGGGCGTAGTCGACGCCGAGACGGCGCAGTGGCTCAAAGGAGCCTACATAGGCTATCGTACGCTGCTGCATCGCCTGTCGCTGGAGGGCGGGGAGCGTGTGGTGCAAGCAGCACCGCACGCCGGGGTGCGGTCGCGGGTCGAGGAGATCTGGCGAAATGCCCTCGAGATGGAGCAATGACGATGCCGGAGTTGATTCAAGCCAATGCACAACATCAATACACGGTGACACCGGCCGATCTGCCGCTGTCGTGCCCCATGCCCGGCATGTACCTGTGGAATTCCCACCCCCGCGTGTACCTGGCGATCGAGATGGCGGGTTGGGCCAAGTGCAACTACTGCGGGGCTGAATACACGCTCATTCGCGGTGCGCACGAGGTGCCGCAGCCGGGCCAGTAGTCAGCTTCTGTATTCGCGATAGGATTTCTCTTCGATCAGGGCCGAGCCGAGCTTCAGATTGAGGCGGCGCTTGATCGCGGCGCGCTCGTCGTTTTCGATGTACACCGCGCGGGCGAGCCGGATGAAATCGGCGCCGAAGTCCTGCGCACGCTCCTTGTCGCGGATATCATCTTCGATCGACCACAACCGCTCGTTCACTGCAAGCAATGCGTTTACGTCGCGTTCGACGTCAATGAGGGCATAGGCGGAGCCGCTCCAGAGGCTCTCGAGCGCGTCGAGCTCGAGACGTACGTTCGCCAATTTCTCAGCGTCGGTCATGCGCCGCGACTTGATGCGCAGAATGGTGATCTTATCGAGCAATTCTCCGGGCGATACGGGGACCTTGATTTCGTTCATGGGTGCTAAACTCGACGATCGTAGTGCTTAAGGACGCGCTGATAGAATGACGAAGGACGGCGGCCGACGCATTGCCACTCCGCGGGGCGCCATGCTGGCCGATCCGCACTGTCTTGGCAATCTGCCGGACACCGCAGGGGAGGCGCTGTTCGACCCGCAGTTCTGGGCTGCTCGCGGTGCACTCGGTGCCGTGAGCGCGGGGCGGGGTGCGGCGTGGTTCGTCGATTGCGGCCCCCGACAATGGGTGCTGCGCCACTATCGGCGCGGCGGATACATGGCGCGAATCGCGCGCGATCGGTACCTCTGGGCCGGCGAGGGGCGCGTGCGCGCCTTTGCGGAGTATCGAATGCTCGAGCGGCTGACGGAGCGCGGTCTACCGGTTCCGAAACCGGTCGCGGCGCGCTACCGGCGCAGCGGCGTGATCTACCGATGCGATTTGATCGTTGAGCGCATAGCGGATGCCAAGCCCTTGAGTTCGATGCTCGCCGCTGCCATCTTGTGCGATGCCTCGTGGCGCGCGATCGGCGCGACGATTGCCCGTCTGCACCGCGAGGGCGTCGATCATGCCGACCTCAATGCGCACAACATCCTGCTCGACGGCCGGGGCGCCGTCAGCGCGATCGACTTCGATCGCTGCCGGTTGCGCGGTCCCGGCGCGTGGAGATTGCGCAACCTGCGCCGGCTGCACCGCTCGCTCGCGAAGATATCGCGCGAATTGCCGGCGGATCGGTTCCCCGCCGCGGCGTGGGGCTGCCTGCTCTCCGGCTATGATTCGTCCAACGGGTAGTCATAGAGCGTGCGCCGCCTCTACAGCCTATTGACGCTGCTTGCGGCTCCAGCGGCATTCGCGCTGGTGCTGTGCCGCGGATTGCGCGATCGCAGCTACTGGCGACATTTGGGCGAGCGCTTCGGATGGGGGAGCTATGCCGGCGGACCGCCGAGCATCTGGCTGCACGCCGTGTCGCTCGGCGAGGTGGCCGCCGCGGCCGCCCTGGTTCGCGCACTCAAGACCCGCTATCCGTCAATCCCGCTCGTGCTGAGCACCGCGACTCCGACGGGGCGCGCGCGCGCGCAGGCGCTCTTCGGAGGGGAGATCGGCATCCGCTTTCTGCCCTACGACACGCCCGGCGCGGTGCGGCGCTTCTTGACGCGCATCCGCCCGCGCCTGGCAATCATCATGGAGACGGAACTGTGGCCCAATCTGCTCTATGAATGCCGGCGGCGCGGCGTGCCTGTGGTGCTCGCGAGTGCGCGCCTGACGGCGAAATCCGTGTCGCGATATCGCCGTCTCGGCGGCTTGTTCAGCGGCGCGGTGGCGAGCAGCCGCATCGTCGCGGCGCAGACCGCCGAGGATGCCGGGCGATTCATCGCCATCGGCGCCGACCCTAAGCGTACGCACGTCATCGGCAACGTGAAGTTCGATATGCACCCTGGGCGCTTGGTCCTGGAGCAGGGGCGCCAACTGCGCACGCGCTATGCCGGCTCCAGGCCGGCATGGATCGCGGGCAGCACCCATGGCGGCGAGGAGGAGCAGCTGCTCGACGCGCACGCCGCGCTGCTTGTGAGGTTCGCGGACGCATTGCTGATGCTGGTGCCGCGTCACCCGCAGCGCTTCGAGAGCGTGGCGAACCTGCTGGAGCGGCGGGGAATTCGCTTCGATCGCCGCAGCATCGCTCAAGCGGTGCGGCCCGACGCGCAAGTGCTGCTGGTCGACACCGTGGGCGAACTGGCCGCGCTGTATGCGGCGGCCGACGCGGCATTCGTCGGCGGAAGCTTGGTGCCGGTGGGGGGGCACAATCTGCTGGAGCCGGCCGCGCTCGGCGTGCCGGTGATCATGGGCCCCTACAATGCCAACAGCGGTGACATCGCCCGCGCGCTGGTGCGCGCGGGCGGCGCGGTGGAGGTCGCGGATGCGCCGCAGTTGAGCAAAGTCCTGCAACAGTTCTTCGCCGACCCCGAGATGCGCAGCACAGTGGGCGCCAGTGGGCGCGCGTTCGTCGAGCGGCATCGGGGGAGCGTCGCGCGGCTGCTCGAGCTCATCGATCCTTTGCTGGCGGAGCCGCCGGCGGTGGGGCCTGTACCGGCTGCGGCGCAGCCGCATCCGGCGAATCCTTGAGCAAGCCGTTAAGCCGATTCAAGCTCTGTTCGGAAAGGATACCCGCCGCCTGCTGCAGCTTGAGCACGTTGATCATGTAGTCGTAGCGACTGCGCGAGTAGTCGGTTTGCGCCTGCACCCACAAGCGCCGCGACGCCAGTACGTCCACCGCGGTGCGCGTACCGGCCTCGTAACCGGCCTCCGTGGCGTTGAGCGCCGTCACATTCGATTCGAGCGCCCGGCGAAGCGCCTGCACGCGCGAGATTTCCGACAGCACACCCAGGTATGCATCGCGCGCGTCGTGCTCGGTTTGGCGCGCCACCCGCTCCAGCCGCTCCTTGGCCGCGCGCTGCAGGTAGACGGCCTGCCGCACCAGGGAGGAGACCATGCCTCCCGAATAGATCGGGAAGGTGAACTGGATACCGATGACGTTCTGGTATTGGTCGAGGCTCGTGCTGCCGTAAGGCGTGTTGTCGGCGTTCGTGTATACACCGTCGCTGGTGGCCTTGTAGCGGCTTGCGTAGAGGTCCACCGAGGGCAGGTGGCCGCCGCGCGCCGCACTGACGTTGTCGCGGGCAATATCGGCGGCCAAGCGGCTGGATACCAGCGACAGATTCTGCTGCAGCGCCATCTCCACCCATCGGTCCTCGCTGCTCGGATCGGGATTGGTGAGCTCGAACGGTTCGTTGGGGCGCGCCAGGTAATCGAACACATCGCCGGTAATCTCGCGCAGCAGCTCCTGAGCGGATGCGAGCTGCCGTTTGGACGCGATTACCGCGGCCGCGCCGCTGTCGTGCGCGGCGCGCGCCTCCTGGACGTCGGTGATGGCGACCAGTCCGACTTGATAGCGGCTTTCGGCCTGCTCGAGCTGACGATTGACGGAGGCCAGGTTGGCCTGCTGCGCATCGAGGTCGTCCTGCGCGGCCAGGACATCGAAATAGCGCTGCGCGACGCGTGCCATCAGATCCTGCTGCGCGGCCTGATAGTCCGCCTCGGCCTGCGCCACCTGCGCATCCGCGCGCTGCAGCGCCACCCAGTTCTCCCAGCGGAATAAGTTCTGCTTCAGATCCACCCCGTAGTGGTGGGTGGTGGTGGTGGTGCGGCCATTGAAGGGGAAGGACTCGAGGACCGTGCCCCCGGTGTTGGCGCCGGAAACCTGCACGGACTCGACCGTGTTCGAATTTCCGCTATCCTTCTCCTTGCTGGCCGTACCGTTGCCCGCGAGCTGCGGCAGCAGTGCCGCCAGCGCTTGCGGCTTTGACTCGAGCGCGGCCAGCCGATTGGCCTCGGCCTCCCTGAGCTGCGGGTCGTTTTGCAAGGCGCGCTGGTATACGGCAAGCAGATCGGCTGCCGGAGCGGCATGGCAGACCAGGCTGCAGGCGAGCAGGATCAGGATTCGCTTCATGGTGTTATATATGACTACATCACTTGGATCGCGGCCAGGGGAACTCAGTACTGCGGGATGCGCGGATCCAGATCCCGCGACCACTCCAAGATGCCGCCGGCCAGGTTGAATACCGAACCGAATCCTTGTGAGGCGAGATAGCGTGCCACCTGCAGGCTGCGACCGCCCGAGCGGCAGATCACGACGGTCGTTGCGCTCGGGTCGAGTTCCCCAATGCGGTCTGCAATCTGGTCCATCGGAATATGTACCATGGGGGTGGGTACCGGAGCCAATTGGGTCTCCCAGTCCTCGCGCACGTCGAGCAGTGTCAGTTGCGCGCCCGCGTTGCGCCGCTCCAGGAATTCGCGAGGGCTCAGCTCCCCGATCATCAGAAGACGAATCCTTGCGCGGCGGTGGCGTTGATCAACGGGTCGATGACGGTCTCGAACAGGCTCTCGCGAATCCATTCGGTATGACCGACGCGGCGAACCAGCATCGCGTCCATGACGGGCACCGGGCCGACCACGACGAACAACCGGCCGCCGACGCGCAGTGCGCGCTCGAAGCGCTCGTCGTAGACCGGCAGTGAGCCGGTGACGGCAATGACTTCGTACTCGCCCAGCGGAGCCGGGTTGAAGGCGTCGCGCGTTTCGAGCCGCACACGCGCCTGCGGCACGGCGCGCAGATTGGCGGCGGCAGCGGCGGTGAACTGCGCGTGAATGTCGATCGAATGCGTCGTGGCGGCGAGCAGACCCAGGCACGCGCTCAGGTAGCCGGTGCCGGTGCCGATCTCGAGCGCGCTGTCCGATGCGTTGACTCCCAGCGCCTGCAGAATGCGCCCTTGGATTTTGGGCGCCAGCATGGATTGACCCAGCCCGATCGGCAGCGGTGCATCGGCGAATGCGAGTTCGCGATACCCATCGGGTACGAACGCCTCGCGCGGCACCTCGGACAGCACATCGAGCACCCGCGGATCGAGCACTTCCCACGTGCGAATCTGCTGATCCACCATCTGCTGCCGAGCGGCCAATGTATCCATAGTTTCCCTTGGCGATAAGGCCGCTGATTATGGTCAATTTCCACAGGCGGCGCCATGCCTGTGCGGTATTCTTCTGGTAACGATGATTCGCGACGCGCCCAACCCGCGAGGGGCCTCAAAACCAAGCGCCGCCGGAATCTGTTGTTATCGAGGTCCGTGTTGATTTCGTCTTCGATCGTTCTCTGGCTTTCGACCTCAGCTGTTCTGGCCGTGGGCGTCGGTGTGCTCTTCGCATGGAAGCGGCGCCAGGTGCGCGCCGTCAACGAATTCTCGCAGCAGATCTGGGAGCTCACGCGCGAAGCGGGCGCCGCGGGGCGCGTCGGGCTCGAAGGCAAACCCGAGGCGCTCGAACAGCTGGGCAGCGCGGTCAACGAATTGTTGGAAAAGCTCGAGCGGCGCGGTGCGCGGCTGCACGACCGCGAACAGCTGTTTCAGCGCTTGGTTGAGACGGTGCACGACGCGGTCTTGGTTCACCGCGAACACATCATGTTCGCCAATACCCGCTTTTTGGCGTTGCTGGGCGCGAGCGCGTCGGATGTGGTCGGCCGACCGCTGACCGAGTTTGTCGCGCCGGAATATGTCGAGTTAGTGGAGAACAATCTTCGCCGGCGGTTGTCCGGCGAAGCCGCGGCCGAGCGCTATGAGGTCGAACTCCTCGGCAAGCACGGCGAGGTCACCCGCGTCGAGTTGTCGAGCACCTTGATTGACAGCGCCGGCGAACCGGCGCTGCTGCTCACGGCGTTGGAAATGCTGCCGGCTGCGGCGCCGGCCGGCGCGGCGCCGCGGCCGCGCGCCATGGCGACTCTCGATGCCATGGCCGAGAGTGTGATCACGGTCGACGCCGAGGGGCGGATCGACTACGTCAATCACGCCGCGGAAACGCTGTTGGGCCAGAGCTTCGATGCGCTCGTGGGCAGGTCGTTCGCGGATGCCGCCTCCCTGGTCGACGAGTCCGATCGCCGCTCGCTCGGAGATCCGGTGCGCAAGGCGCTGGCCACCGGAGGCCGCATCACGATGGGCAAGCGCGCCGTGCTGGTGCCGGCCAATGCGGCCTTGGAGCGCTCGGTGGAGATCAGCGTGACGCCGCTCATGTCCGATTCCAAGGAGACTCTGGGCCTCGTGCTGGTTTTGCACGACACCAGCGAGCTGCGCGGTCTGACCCGCCAGATGAGCTATCAAGCAAGCCATGATGCATTGACCGGGCTGGTGAATCGTCGGGAATTCGAACGGCGGCTGCACGAGGCGGTGGATTCGGCGCAAACCGGCGACGCGGCGCATGCGCTGTGCTACCTGGATCTCGACCGCTTCAAAGTGGTGAACGATACGTGCGGGCATACCGCGGGCGACAACATGCTGCGCGAGATCGCGACGATACTCAAAGAAGCGGTGCGCGATTCGGACACGGTCGGGCGCATCGGCGGAGACGAATTCGCGCTGCTGTTGGTGGGCTGCCCGCTTGAGAAGGCGCGGCAAATCGCCGACGGCGTGGTGCGCTCGGTCAACGATTATCGGTTCGTCTGGAAAGACAAGATCTTCAATGTCGGCGTGAGCATCGGCCTCGTGGAAATCGGGCGCGGCGGCGGCTCGATCGAGGACATCATGAACTCTGCCGACTCCGCCTGCTACATCGCCAAAAAGCAGGGCGGGGTGCACGTGCACGTGTATTCCGCGCGAGAGGAGGCGACCGCGCGCCACAGCGGCGAGATTCACTGGCTGCAGAAGCTGCAGGGTGCGCTGCGCGACAACAAGTTCGAGCTGTACTACCAGCCGATCGTGCATGCGCGCGGCAACGGCATTCGCGGCCCGGCCCTCGAGGTCTTCGTGCGCCTGGAAGGCGAAAACGGCCGGCCCGGGGCGCCGCCGGCCGAATTCATCCGCGCCGCCGAGCGCTACCGCTTGATGCCGCATGTGGATCGATGGGTGGTTCAGGCCGTGCTGTCGGCCCTGGGGCGCGGTGGATTGAAGCTGCCCCCGGGCCGCAGCGTGGCCATCAACATCTCCGGCCAGACACTGGGCGATGCCGACTTCCTGGAGTTCGTCGCCGACTGCTTCGATCATACCGGGGCAAGCCCGACGGACATCTGCTTCGAGGTCACCGAGAACGCGGTGGCGGCGAATCTGGATCACGTGCGTCGCTTCATCGCGGTGCTGCACGGAATGGGCTGCGAGTTCGCGCTGGACAATTTCGGCAGCGGCTTGAGCTCGTTCTCCACGCTGAAGACTCTGCGGATGGATTACCTCAAGATCGATGGGTCATTCATCGGCAACCTCGCCGCGGATACGGTGAATCAGGCGATGGTCGCGGCGATGATAAAATTGTCGCGCAGCTTGAACTTTCGCATCGTCGCCGAGCAGGTCGAGGATCAGCTGTCGCTCGACACCGTTAAGGGCATGGGCATCGATTTCGTGCAGGGCTTCATCATCGGCCGCCCCCAGCCCCTGTCGGTTAGTCCGATTCCCCTGTAAATCAAGGCCTTACAGCTTATAACCGTCAGGCAGGCGGTCATAACAAAGTTCTATGGCATTTCCATCGCGCTTAGGAGGAAAATCCGGGCATTCTCGAGACTTTGAGGTGAAGCATGCCCATCTATGAAGATAACACCAAGTCCATCGGCCACACGCCCCTGGTCCGCATCAACCGCCTGGACGCCAGCAGCGGCGCCACGATTCTCGCCAAGATCGAAGGCCGCAATCCGGCTTACTCGGTCAAATGCCGGATCGGCGCCGCCATGGTGTGGGATGCCGAGGAGCGCGGCACATTGAAGCCGGGGATGTCCATCGTCGAGGCGACCAGCGGAAATACCGGAATAGCGCTCGCTTTCGCCGCGGCCTCGCGCGGCTACGGCTGCGTGCTCACGATGCCGGAAACGATGAGCATGGAACGGCGCAAGGTGCTGATCGCCTTCGGCGCCAAGCTGGTGTTGACGCCAGGGGCGAAGGGCATGAAGGGCGCGATCGCCAAAGCCGAGGAATTGGCGGCGGCCGACCCGCGCAAATACGTCTTGATGAGGCAATTCGACAATCCCGCGAATCCCGCAATCCACGAACGGACCACCGGGCCCGAGATCTGGGAGGATACCCAAGGCAAGATCGACATTCTCGTCTCGGGCGTCGGCACCGGCGGTACGCTGACCGGCGTCTCTCGATACATCAAGGGCACCCGGGGAAAGAAGATCATCACGGTCGCCGTCGAGCCGACCAACTCGCCGGTCATCAGCCAGACTCTGGCAGGTCAAACACCGGCACCGACCCCGCACAAGATTCAAGGGATCGGCGCCGGCTTCATCCCGAAGAACCTGGACCTGTCGCTGGTCGATCGCGTCGAGCAGGTCACCAACGAAGAGGCCATCGCCGTGGCGCGGAGCCTCGCGCGCGAGGAAGGCATTCTGTGCGGCATCTCGTGCGGCGCGGCGATGGCCGCTGCCCTGCGTCTGGCGCGCGAGCCCGGGCAGGCCGGCAAGACCATCGTCGTCGTTCTGCCCGATGCCGGCGAGCGGTATCTGTCGGGCGCGCTGTTCGAAGGCCTGTTCGAAGAGGTCGAGAAGATGCAGGCGGTCGCCTGAGCGCATCATGACCGTCGCCGCCCCTTCCAAGCCCGAAGCGAGCAAGTCCGAGGCGACGGCGGTCGAGGCCGCGAGCGAGGCGCTGCGCGCGAGCTATCTCGGCGACGAGCGTGCGCGGCGCATCTCGCGCCGTTATCTGCCGTCGCGCGAGGCGATCGTCGAGATTTTGGAGGGCGTGCTCGATTTGATGTACCCGGGCTACTTCGGCCGCCGCGACCTGAACGCCGAGAACCTCGCTGCCTACGTGTCGCAAGCCGTTGCGGCGCTCGCGCCAAAAATCGAGCGCGAGATAGAGCATTGCCTGTGCTTTGGGCGCGAGCGCGAATCCGCAAGGATCGAATTCGGCGAGTGCGCGCCGCGCGCCCGCGAATTGGCTGATGCATTTCTGCGCCGGCTGGCGCAGGTTCGCGGCTTGCTCGTGCGGGACGTGCAAGCGGCGTTCGACGGTGATCCTGCCGCGACCAATCTCGACGAAGTCATCCTCGCTTATCCCGGAGTGCTCGCCGTCAGCGTATATCGCATCGCCCATGTGCTGTACGATCTCGGCGTACCGATGATGGCGCGCATCATGACCGAATGGGCGCATTCGAAAACCGGCTGCGACATTCATCCCGGAGCGAAGATCGGCGCGGCCTTTTTCATCGATCACGCCACCGGCGTGGTGATCGGCGAGACCACCGAGATCGGCGAAGCCGTCAAGCTCTACCAGGGCGTCACCCTGGGCGCACTGTCCTTTCCGCGGGATTCCAGCGGCCACATCATCCGCGGCCGCAAGCGCCATCCGACGGTTGAGAGCGGCGCGACCCTGTACGCAAACGCCACGGTGCTCGGCGGTCAAACCGTCATCGGCGCGGACAGCGTGATCGGCGGCTCGGTGTTCCTGACGCGCAGCGTGCCGCCGCGATCCCGCGTGTCGGTCAAGGATCCGGAATTGCGCGTCGCCTCGCGCGACGGTATTGCCGAGCCGGACGCCCTGTACTTCGACATCTAGGAGCCTGTCTGAGTATTCCGCGTGAGCCGCGTTGGCTTGGCGAGGGAGCGGATGCAAGGCGCGCGGCGCAGGACGTAGTGGGCACTACGTCCAAGCCGCGCAACACCGCAGACGCCGCTCACCAAGCCAACCCCTCGTACCCTTGCAGATTTCGCTTCATCCGTCGTTGTCGCCTCCTCATTGGGTGTTGACCCAACTACGTCGGCTCCGCCTTGGCTGAAGCGAAATCAGCCTTGGGTAAGGCCACGGGGAATACTCAGACAGGCTCCTCGCGGCCGCAGCGCTTAGGCTCGGCGGGCGTTCACATCATCTTGCCCAGCACCGGCACCAACAACAGCGCCACGATATTGATGATTTTGATCAATGGATTGATCGCCGGGCCCGCAGTGTCCTTGTAGGGATCGCCCACGGTGTCTCCGGTCACCGCGGCCTTGTGCGCATCCGAGCCCTTGCCGCCGAAATGCCCTTCCTCGATGTACTTCTTGGCATTGTCCCAGGCGCCGCCCCCGGTGGTCATTGAAATTGCGACGAACAGGCCCGTGATGATGGTGCCGATGAGCAAACCGCCGAGCGCCTGCACGCCGGCTCCCGGGCCCATCAGCCAATTCACGACCAGGACCAGCACGATCGGCACCACGATGGGCAGGAGCGAGGGCACGATCATCTCCTTGATGGCCGCCTTCGTCAGCATGTCGACGGCACGCGAATAGTCGGGCTTCGCCGTGCCTTCCATGATGCCCTTGATGTCGCGGAACTGGCGCCGCACTTCGTTGACCACCGAGCCTGCGGCGCGTCCCACCGCTTCCATCGCCATGGCGGCGAACAGATACGGGATCAGCCCGCCGATGAACAGCCCGATGATCACCGCCGGGTTCGACAGATCGAAAGTGGTGGCGTGCCCCAGGGTTTCTCCGAGCTTGTGCGTGTAGTCGGCGAACAGCACCAGGGCCGCCAGGCCCGCCGAGCCGATGGCGTAGCCCTTGGTGACCGCCTTGGTGGTATTGCCGACCGCATCGAGCGGATCGGTAACATCGCGCACCTTCTTGTCCAGGCCGGCCATCTCGGCAATGCCGCCCGCGTTGTCGGTGATCGGGCCGTAGGCATCGAGCGCCACGATCATGCCCGTCATCGACAGCATCGCGGTGGCGGCTACGGCGATGCCGTAGAGGCCGCCCAGCCGATAGGAGGCCCAGATGCTTAAGGTCACGGCAATGACCGGCAAGGCGCAGGCTTTCATCGACACGCCGAGGCCGGCGATGATGTTGGTCGCATGACCGGTCTGCGACGCCGAGGCCACGTGCTGCACCGGTCCATATTCGGTCGCCGTGTAATATTCGGTGATCACGATCATCGCTGCGGTGAGCGCGAGGCCCACCAGCGTGCACAGCCAGATGGCCATGGCGCGCTCTGCCATGATCCACTGGCACACGAAGTAGAACGCGACGGCGGAGATGAGTCCGGACACGATCACGCCCTTGTAGAGCGCGTTCATGATCTTGCCGCCTTCCTTGGTGGAGACGAAATAGGTTCCGACGATGGACGAGACGATGGATATGGCGCCGAGCACCAAGGGAAACATCACCGCCCTCTGGCCCATGTCGACCATGACCAGGCCGCCGAGCAGCATGGTGGCGACCAGCGTGACCGCATAGGTTTCGAACAGGTCGGCCGCCATGCCGGCGCAATCGCCGACGTTGTCGCCGACGTTGTCGGCGATGACCGCCGGATTGCGCGGATCATCCTCCGGAATGCCCGCCTCGACCTTGCCGACGAGGTCGGCCCCCACATCGGCGCCCTTGGTGAAAATGCCGCCGCCCAAACGCGCGAAAATCGAGATCAGCGACCCGCCGAATGCCAGTCCAACCAGCGCGCGCAGCGCCGCCTCCGCATCGCCCAGCACATGCAGCATGCCAAGGTAGTAGCCGGCCACGCCCAGCAGTCCCAAGCCGACCACCAGCATCCCCGTGATGGCCCCGCCGCGGAAGGCGACTTTGAGCGCGGCATTGATGCCCATGTGCGCCGCCTGCGCGGTGCGCACATTGGCGCGCACCGAGATGAACATCCCGATGTAGCCTGCGAGGCCCGAGAGGACGGCGCCCACCGCAAAGCCGCCGGCCGTGGCCCAGCCGAGGGCTACCCCCAAGACAACGAACAGGATGACGCCCACGAGTGCGATCGTGCTGTACTGGCGATTCAGATAGGCGCGTGCACCGGCCTGAATCGCGGCCGCGATTTCCTGCATACGCGCATTGCCGGCCGGCTGCGCGAGGATCCAACGAACGGAAACCGCGCCGTACGCGATTGCTAGGATTCCGGCTCCGATTGCCAGGAACAGGACGTTATCGAGGGTCATTTCGCAGTCTCCGGATCAGGGGCGAGAATTATTGGAATTCGGTCCGTAAGGCAGGATTATCTTGTTGAAAACAAAGGGCTTATTGTTAATGGAAGCGGGATAAATCATACCACAAAGGGTCGCCTCAGGCGCTTCGGCACGCTGCTGCCCACAAGCTTCACATAGGCCGGCAGGCCGCGCCGGTAGGGCGGGTAGTCCTCGCCGCCGATCAACGGCAGCAAATAGCGCCGGCAGGCCGGTGTGATGCCGAAGCCATCGACGGTGATGAAGTGGCGCGGCACCTTTTTCTCCTCGTTCGCGACGGCTGCGAGCGGCGCTTCGCCAATCGCCCACCGATAGGGCGCGTCGGATTTACGCACGATGATCGGCATCACCGCGTTCTTGCCTTGCAGTGCGAACTGCACCGCCGCCTTGCCTACCGCGTAGGCCTGCTCGACGTCGACCCTCGATGCGACGTGGCGGGCGGAGCGCTGTAGGTAGTCAGCCACGGCCCAATGAAATTTGTAGCCGAAGGCCTCCTGCGCCATCTGCGCCACCACGGGTCCCACGCCCCCCAGCTGGGAGTGGCCAAATGCGTCCTTGGTGCCCGCCTCGGCGAGAAACTTGCCGTCGGCGGTGCGCACGCCTTCGGAAACCACGACGACGCAATAGCCGAAGCTCTCGACGCAAGCCTTCACTTTGTTCAGGAACAGCGCGCGATCGAACGGAATTTCCGGAAACAGGATGATGTGCGGCGCGTCGCCTCGCTTCTCGCCGGCCAAGCCGCCCGCGGCCGCGATCCAGCCGGCATGGCGCCCCATGACCTCGAGCACGAAGACCTTGGTGGAGGTGCGCGCCATCGACAGCACGTCGAGCGCGGCCTCGCGGGTGGAAACGGCGATGTACTTGGCTGCCGAACCGAAACCCGGGCAGCAGTCGGTGATCGCCAGATCGTTGTCGACGGTCTTCGGTATTCCGATGCAGATGATCGGGTACCCCAATTGCACGCCGATTTCGGACACCTTGTGTGCGGTATCCATTGAATCGTTGCCGCCGTTGTAGAAGAAATAGCCGATGTTGTGAGCTCGAAACACCTCGATCAGGCGCTCGTACTGCACCCGGTTCTTGTCGATTCCCGCCAATTTGTAGCGCGCCGATCCGAACGCGCCGCCCGGCGTGTGGCGCAGGGCGCTGATTGCCGCCCGGCTCTCCTTGCCGGTGTCGATCATGTCCTCGGTCAATGCGCCGATGATGCCGTGCCGGCCCGCATAGACCTTGCCGATCTTGTCGCGGTGCTTGCGCGCCGTTTCGATCAAACCGCAGGCGGATGCATTGATGACGGCGGACACGCCGCCGGATTGTGCATAGAAGGCGTTCTTCAGAGTTGCGCGCTGCATGATTCGCTAGGAGCCTGTCTGAGTATTCCGCGTGAGCCGCTTCGCCTCAGCGAGGGTGCGGATGCAAGGCGCGCGGCGCGGGACGTAGTGAGCGCTACGGCCAAGCCGCGCAACACCGCAGCCTCTCACCCGGCCAACCCGGCGTACCCTTGCAGATTTCGTCTCATGCATCGTTGTCGCCTCCTTATTGGGTCTTGACCCAACCGCGTCGGCTCCGCCTCGCCTGAGACGAAATCTGCCTTGGGTAAGGCCACGGGAAATACTCAGACAGGCTCCGGGGTTCGAACGGCGTACCTGGTACACAAGCCGCGCAGGATAGCCGATCGGCGTGACCTAGGCACTCCCTTAAGCAGGTTTGACGATGGCCTCGGCCAAAGGGTACGGTAGCGCGCTTTTGCCACCATAAGGAAATCATGCGAATAGTCCTGTTAGGCGCGCCGGGGTCCGGCAAGGGCACGCAGTCGCAGATGCTGGTGAAGGCCTATGGCGTTCCGCAGGTGTCGACCGGCGATCTGCTGCGTGAGGCGGTGGCCAAAAAGACCGAGCTGGGGCTGCGCGCGAAGGCAGCGATGGACGCGGGCAAGCTGGTGGACGATGCCACCGTGCTCGGCATGATCCGTGAACGGCTGGCGCAGCCCGATGCCCTCAAGGGCTTCATACTCGATGGGTTTCCGCGCAACATCACCCAGGCCGAAGCCCTGGAAAAATTACTCCTGCAACTCGGTCAGCCGCTCGAGGCGGTCGTGCTCATGAACTTAGACCTCGGCATTCTGTTCAAGCGGCTCACGGGACGCAGAATCTGCCCGGACTGCGGCCGCGTGTTCAACGTGTACACCACGCCGCCTGGCACGCTGCCGCACTGCGAGAAGTGCGGCGACATGCCGCGCCTGATCCAAAGGCCGGACGACAAGGAAGAAGTGATCGGCAAGCGCCTGGAGGTTTTCGAGGCACAAACCAAGCCGCTCATCAAGCATTACGAGGCGGCGGGCCTGCTGCGCGTCGTGGACGCGCACGCCGATGTGGAGACGGTCTTCAAGAACATTCAGCGCGCGGTATTCGGCGCTTAAGCAGCCGCCTCCAGCAGCTTCTCGCCGATTTCCTTTCGCCGCCAGCCGCTCAAGGCTTGAGAATTGCGCTCCCCCATCGCGAGCGCCTTGATTTCGCCGCGCGGCGCGAGAATTTCGGCGCTGACGCCGAGCTCAGCCGCGCGCGCATCGACCAGGCGGGAGAGCCGCTCGATCAGCGTTTTTTGTTCCGGGGTCGGGCGCGAGCCTTCAGCCGGCTGGCGGTCCGCCGCCAGCGGCCCGGCACCCTCGCGCAGCGCCTCGAAGAGGCTTTCGGCAATCGCGTCGTTCAGATTCGCCGGCAGCGAGGGCACCGCCTCGAGCGCCGCGCGAGTCGTGGGATTGAGTTCTGCGAGCTTGAAGAGCGCCGCATCGGTGATGATCCAGCCGCGCGGCAGGTCGCGTTCGCGCGCCAGTTTCTCGCGCCATACCGCAAGTGCCCGGGCGCGTGAGCGCTGCCCGGGCGGCAGCTGGCTCAGGCCGCGCAGCCGCTTCCAGGCCTGTTTAGGATCGGGCTCGTAGAGCCTTGCGTCCTCGAGCGCCAGACAATCCTGCAACACCCATTCCTCGCGCCCGAGCGCGCGCAGCCGCTCGCTCAAGCGGTGGGCGAGCTCGGCAAGGTACAGCACATCGTCGGCCGCGTAATCGAGCTGTGCGCGAGTCAGCGGGCGCTTCGACCAGTCGGTGCGGGTCTGGCCCTTGGCCAAGGTCACATCCAGCAGTGTCTTCACCAGATCCGCGTAGCCTATCTGGGGCTTCAAACCGATGCATCCGGCGGCGATCTGCGTGTCGAATACCGGCGAAATCACGCGCCTGACGCAAAGATAAAGCGCTTCGAGGTCCTGCCGCGCGGAGTGCATGACTTTGCGCGATGCCGCGGCGGTGAGCGCAGGTATCAGCGGCTCGAGGCCGCCGACCCGCAACGTGTCGACGCACCAGACGTCATTGCCGGCCGCCAATTGCAGCAGGCACAATTTTGGGAAGAAGGTGCGTTCCCGCAGGAATTCGGTATCCACGCCGATCGAGAGATGCGATTCGAGGGTGCGCGCAAGCGCCGGCAATTCCTCGCATCGATCGATCCAAATCGCGTCGGGCATACCATTGATCCACGTGTACAATTTGACGATTCATTATGACCTAATCGAACGATGCTGCGACTTGCAAAGGCATTTTGGGATATTGCCATCTGGCGCAAATCGCCGGCGCACCTGCCCGCGTCGGTATTTTTGCTGTGTCTGGTGGCCGCCGCCGTCGCCCTCCTCGAGGCGCTGGGAGCCCTGCTGCCGCCCAGCTCCAGCGACGCGATTCTCGGTCGCGTGCTGTTGAGCGTGGGGCTGCCGCTGCTGTTCGCCTGGGCGGTGTTGACCGCCGCGCGCCGACGCCAGCGCTTCTTGCAAACGGGCACCGCGCTGCTCGGTGTCGCAGTGCTTGCACAACTGGTGCTGTACCCGTTGGGCTCGCTGCTGAACTTCATCGGCACCGACCGGCCGGCCTCGATACCCCTAGGTGTGCTCTTGTTCGCCGGACTCATCTGGTACCTGCTCGCCTGCGCCAACATCTGGCGCGCCGCACTCGATTCGGGACTCGCTTTGGGCGCGGCGATCAGCGTGGGCTACCTGTTGCTTTCGATGGCCTTGGAACAGCAGCTGCTGTCGGAATAGCGATGCACGTGCACATATTGGGAATCGCCGGGACCTTCATGGGAGGAGTGGCGGCGATCGCCAAGGCGGCAGGATTTCGCGTCACCGGCTCGGATCTTAACGTGTATCCGCCGATGAGCACACAACTGAGCGCCCTCGGCATCGAGTTCATCGAGGGCTACGGCGCCGAACAGCTGGATGTGCGCCCGGATATCGTGGTGGTGGGCAATGCGTTGAGCCGCGGCAGTCCCGTCGTCGAAGCGATGCTCGATCGCGGCATCGCGTACACGTCCGGCCCTCAATGGCTGGCCGAGCAGGTGCTGCGCAGCAGGCACGTGCTCGCGGTAGCGGGCACTCACGGCAAGACCACGACCGCGAGCATGCTCGCGTGGATCCTGGAGCATGCCGGCCTCGAGCCGGGCTTCCTCATAGGCGGCGTGCCCAGCAATTTCGACTCGACGGCGCGTCTCGGCGCCGCATCTCGCGGCGCCGAGGCCCTATTCGTCATCGAGGCGGACGAGTACGACACGGCATTCTTCGACAAGCGCGCCAAATTCGTCCACTACCGGCCGCGCACGCTGATCCTCAACAACCTGGAATATGATCACGCCGACATTTATCCGGACGTGGCGGCCATCCGCCGGCAATTCAATCAGCTGCTGCGCACCGTGCCGGCGGCCGGGCGCATCGTGCTGAACGGCGAGGACGGCGAGCTCGCGGCCACGCTGGCGGAGGGTTGCTGGACGCCGCGCGAAGCATTCAGCCTCAAGCACGCCGACGCCGAATGGAGCGCCGCGCTCGTCCCCGAGTCCGCTTGGGGCGAGTTCACCGTGCTGCACCGGCGCAATGCCGTTGCCCGGGTGCGCTGGTCCTTGCTCGGCGAGCACAATGTCATGAATGCGCTCGCGGCCGTTGCGGCGGCCAATCACGTCGGGGTGCCGCCGCAGCGCGCAGCTGATGCCTTGAGCGAATTTCGCGGCGTCAAGCGCCGCATGGAGATACGCGGCGTGGCCGCCGGTGTCACGGTGTATGACGATTTCGCGCATCATCCGACGGCGATCGAGACCACGCTCAAGGGTCTGCGCGCGCGCCTCCCGGATGCGCGCATCGTCGCCGTGGTCGAACCGCGCTCCAACACCATGAAGCTCGGCGTGCATCGCGATCAATTGGCGCCCGCGCTCGCGGCGGCCGACCGCACCTGGTTCTTGCATGTGCCGCAGCTCGGCTGGGACCTGCCCGCAGCGGTCGCTTCGCTTGAGCCGCGAGTGCGCTTCGCGAGCACCGTGGATGCGCTGGTCAAGGGGTTGGCCGACGACAGCCGACCGGGCGATCATGTGCTGGTGATGAGCAATGGCGGCTTCGGCGGCCTGCATGACAGACTGCTCGGCGAACTGCGCGCTCGGCAAGCCGCGCACGGTAATCCCAGGTGAATTCGATCGCGCTGTTTCCGCTCAATATCGTTCTGTTCCCGGACGGTCCGCTGCCGCTGCGGATCTTCGAAACACGCTACGTCGACATGGTGCGCCGCTGCATGCGCGAGGGCTCTGGCTTCGGCGTGGTGTTGATCCGCGAAGGCCGGGAAGTGGGCGGCGGGGAAACCGAATTCTACGGCGTCGGCACCATGGCCGAGATCACCGACTTCCATCAATTGCAGGACGGCTTGCTCGGGCTTTCCTGCGTGGGTCGGCAGCGCTTCCGCATCCGTGCCCGCAGCCGACAGCCGGATGGCCTGCACCTCGGCGAGGCGCAATGGCTGGACGCCGAACCCGCCGTGCAGGTGCCGGCGCGTCACGCGCGCCTGGCGGAGCTCTTGCGCACGGTCCTGCCGCAGTTGGGCGAGGTGTACACCGACATCCACATGCGGCTCGACGATGCCGCATGGGTCGGCCACCGGCTGGCGGAAATCCTGCCGATCCCGCTCGCCGACAAGCAGAATTATCTGGAGCTCGACGACCCCATTCGGCGCTTGGACGAGCTCGCGCCGCTGGCATAGGGTACCCAGGCGCGTCGCGTCGACCACAGCGCCAAACCGATGGCGGCGGCCCACGGCAGCAGCCAGTAACCCAGCAAACCATCGAACCGCCCGACCCACGCGGAATACGGCGCCGCCTCACCGCGGGTGGTGCCCATTTGCAGCATTCGCAGCACCACCACCCAGCCGGCGTGCAGCCCGACCGCCACCGCGATATTGCCGGTCAGCACGCGCGTCAGGCTGAGCAGCAGACCGACCGCCAGCCAGGCGAAGAACGAATCGATCACCAGGGCGGGATGACCCAGGGGCGCGAATGAGCGCAGCAGCAGATCGAAGCCGCTGCCGTAGCCCAATTGCTCCGTCGGAATGCTGGCTTTGGCGTAAAAATGCAGAATCGCGAACAGCGGCGCCGTGAGCAGCGCGGCGCTCCAGGGGGACGATTCGCGCGCGATCGCCGTGTGCATGGCGCCGCGAAACACCGTCTCTTCGATCAGGGCGACGCTGATCCCCGACGCCAAACCGGCGAGGAGCAAGTGCGACAGAGTCGCGGCAGAGCCGAGCGAGGCCGGATCCGTCACGACGCGCAGACCCGCCGCCAGCAGGAAACCCGCACCCACAGCCGCCGTGGCGATGCCGAGCGCACCGCATGCCAGCGATACCTCGAGGAACCGACGCCAGCCGAGGCCAAATCCGCAGTCGCGCTTGTTGTCGACCTTGAGATGGCGGCACAGCCACACGAGCTCGAGCGCGAGCAGCAGCATGGCGATGCGGCCCGATACGCGGTGAAACGGCCACGGTCCGAGGTGCGAAGCGAGCTCGAACGCCGGATAGGCGACACTGGCGCCGATCAGGCCCGCCGCGAGCAGCGCGGCGAGCAGCCAAGCGAATGCACGCACCTTAAGACGCCCTTACGCGGAGTGCAGGCTGGCGAAGGTCTTCGCCGCCGCCGCAACCGTCGCGTCGATGTCGGCGGTCGAGTGGGCCGCAGACAGGAATCCCGCTTCATAGGCCGACGGCGCGAAGTACACGCCTTCCTCGAGCATGCGATGAAAGAAGCGCTTGAATCGCTCGACATCGCAGTTCATCACCTTGGTGAAATTATCTACGCTGCGTTCACCGGTGAAGAACAGCCCGAACATGCCGCACACGTGGTTGGTGGCGAGCGCAATCCCAGCCGCCGCGGCCGCGCCGGCGAGGCGCCGCACCAGCACATCGGTCATCGCATTGAGCCGCTCATGGAAGCCGGGGGCCGCGATGAGTTCCAGGGTGGCGAGGCCGGCCGTCATGGCCACCGGGTTGCCCGACAAGGTGCCCGCCTGATAGACCGGGCCCAACGGGGCGAGCTGCTCCATGATGTCGCGCCGGCCGCCGAAGGCGCCCACCGGCATGCCGCCGCCGATGATCTTGCCGAGTGTCGTGAGATCCGGGCGCACGCCGTACAGTTGCTGCGCGCCGCCCAGGGCGACGCGAAAGCCCGTCATGACCTCGTCGAAGATCAACAGCGCACCGGCGCGATCGCATTCCTCGCGCAGTGTCTTAAGGAAGCCAGGGGCGGGCGGTACGCAGTTCATGTTGCCGGCGACGGGTTCCACGATGACGCAGGCGATCTCGCCGCCGATTTGGCGGAAGGCCTCGCGCACCTGCGCCGCATCATTGTAGCTTAAGGTCACGGTGTGGGCGGCGAGGGCTTTCGGCACGCCCGGAGAAGTGGGCACCCCGAAGGTCAGGGCGCCGGATCCGGCCTTAATCAGCAGCGAATCGGAGTGGCCGTGGTAGCAGCCCTCGAATTTCACGATGGTATCGCGTCCGGTGAACCCGCGCGCCAGACGGATCGCGCTCATGGTCGCCTCGGTCCCGGAACTCACGAAGCGCACCAATTCGACGGAGGGCATGAGTTCGGTCACGCGCCGGGCGAGCTGTGTTTCGAGCTCCGTGGGAGCACCGAAGCTCAAGCCGTCGGCGGCCGCTCTCTGCACTGCCGCGATCACCTGCGGGTGTGCGTGGCCCAGGATCATCGGCCCCCAGGAACCCACGTAGTCGATGAAGCGCCTCCCATCCTCGGCAACCGTGTGAGCACCGGCCGCTTTCTTGAAGAAGATCGGCTCCCCGCCGACGCCGCGAAACGCGCGCACCGGCGAATTGACTCCCCCAGGAATGTACCGACAGGCTTCTTGATACAGGCTCAGCACAGCTCTCTCCTCATGCCAGCGCCGCGGCCGGCAGGTTGAGCCGCACCTCCAGGCCGCCGCCGGCTCGATTGCCCGCCCTGGCCCAGCCGCCGTGGGCTCTCATGACCTGGGAGGTGATGGCCAAGCCGATCCCCTCGCCGCCGCTGTCCCGATCGCGGGATTCCGCCACGCGGTAAAACGGCTCGAATATGCGCTCCAGGTCATTCTCCGGCACCCCCGGCCCTCGGTCGCGAATCGTGATGCACAGTCCCGAATCGCTGCGATCGACGGTGACGTCCACAGGCGCACCGTGCGGACTATAGCGCACTGCGTTGCGCAGCACGTTCTCGACCGCGCTGCGCAGCAGATCGCGATTGGCATGCACCGTGCGGTTCGCCGCCCCGTTGAGCTGCACCGTACAGCTCTTGACGGCGCCCTCGAAGTTCGCGTCGCGCACCACTTCCTCGATCACTTCGTCGAGGTCGAACCCCTCGCGCTCGAAGGGCTTATCGATGCCGTGCAAGCGCGCCAGCTTCAACACCTGGCTGATCAAGCCGTCGAGGCGCTCGATCTCCCGTTCCAGCCGATCGAGCTGGCGCTGCAGGTCCGCCGTCGGCTGGCGCGCGAGACCGAGCGCAACGCGCATGCGCGCGAGCGGCGAGCGCAATTCGTGCGAGATGTTGCGCAGCAGCTGCGTGGCGGCGCTGCGGTTGGAGCGCAGCTGGTCCGCCATCGCGTCGAAATCTCTGGCGAGCACCGCGAGCTCATCTTTGCGGCCCTCGAGACCCGCGCTCACCCGCACGTCCAGATTTTCCGTGGCGAGCGCGCGCGCTCCCTCTTGGAGGCGGCGGATGGGCGCGCTCAGGTGCCGCGCCAGCCACCAGCTCGCGAAGGCGCTGACGACCAGCGCAATGCACAGAATGGTCAGAGAGATGCCCGGCAAGCTCAAGGCGCCGAAAATGCTCGGGCGCCGCGGCACCAGCAGCACCGTGTAGGTCTCGCCATCCGGAGCCACGATCTGCGGGGCGGCGCGCTGCGGGCGGAAATTGCCCGGCGGCGGACTTGCCAAGAGCCGCGCGCCCGCCCCGGGCGGCTCAGCCCCGGGCGGGCCGCCCGACGGCGGCTCGGCCAACGGCGGCTCGGCTCCAGGCGGCCCGAACCCGGCCGTGGACTCGCGGTTGAAGAATTCCAGGCGCCGCGCGGCGCTATCAGAGAGGCGGCGGCCGAGGATGTCCCGGCCGTCCGGCCCGATGATGAACAAATCGCGGTCGGGGATCGCATGCTCGTTGGCCTCGAGCCATTTTTTGAGCGCCGAGATCCCGCCCGCCGCGAGCACCTCGGACGCCTGGATCGCCACGTTCGGCCGGCGCAGGTACTCGGGCGATTCGTATTCGCGCGCGGCCACGCTGAAAGTGATCGCGATACTGCCGCCGACGATGAGCGCCATGGCGATCCAGAAGAGCACGAAGATCCGCAGGAACAGACTGTGCATGCGATCCCGCTAGGGTTGCGCCCAGGTGAGCGTGTAGCCCGACCCACGCACGTTCTTGATTTCCGGATTCTTGCCCGCTTCGAGCTCGAGCTTGCGGCGCAGGTTGCTGATGTGGGTGTCGATGCTGCGATCGTAGGGTACGAGCTTGCGGCCCAAGGACTGCTCGGTCAATACATCGCGCGAGATCACCTGTCCAGCCGATCGCATGAGCAGCTCGAGTACGCGGAATTCCGCTCCGGTCAGAGCGATCGGCCGCGCCGCGACGTGCACTTGGCGCGTTCCCGTATTGAGGACGATCGGCCCGACCGCGAACTCCTCCGGCGCCGAGCCGCGAACCGCACGGCTGCTGGCGCGGCGTAATATCGCGCGAATTCGCGCCACCAATTCGCGCGGGTTGAACGGTTTGGAGAGGTAATCGTCGGCGCCCAGTTCCAGACCGACGATGCGGTCGACGTCGTCACCGCGCGCGGTGAGCATGAGGATCGGCGTGTGGTACGAGGCGCCGAGCTTGCGCAGCACGTCGAACCCGCCGACGCTCGGCAGCATCACGTCCAGGATCAGGATTTCGAAATCGCCCGCCTGCAGCTCGGCGAGCGCATCGCCGCCGTCGTGCACGCTCTTGACCTCGAAGTGCTCGGCGCTCAGATATTCGGTGAGCATCTGACACAGCTCCCGATCGTCGTCGACGAGCAGTACCCGCGCCTCGCGTGGGGCGGAGGACTCCGTGGAGGGTTGATTGATCGCGTTCGTCATGGGCCTGCGCTACTTTGGTGACAGTTTCCGGCGTTCGACCGCATCCGTCCATGAATTGACATTTCTTTGCATGATGCCCACGGAAAATTGCGTCAACGCGGGATTGCCCGCGGCCGTTTCGACGTAAACTATCCATCACCGTCAAGCCAAGGAGACGCAGCCCCCATGATCACGCTACGACATATTATCCCCGCCCTTTGCATCGCCACCTCGCTTTCGGGTGTGGCCGTTTACGCGCAGAGCGCTGCGCAGACGACGCCAGGCGCCACCGCCGCCGGCCCCCGCCATTGGCACCACGGAGAAGGCGGCGTCGGGCCGATGGGCTTGGTGCTGCACAAGCTGACTCTGACGGCCGATCAGAAGACCCAGATCAAGGCGATCTTCGCCGCACAGAAGAGCCAGTTCGAAGCGCTGCGCGCGAGTGCTAAGTCGAACCGGCAGGCTCTGGCCACCACGGCGCCGACCGATCCGGGCTATCCGGCGCTCATCGAGACGGCGAAGACCAATGCCGCGACGCGCATCACGCTCGCGCACCAAACCTGGAGCCAGATTTACGGAAGTGTGCTGACCAAGGAGCAGCAGGCGCAGATTCCGGCCATCGTCGCGGCCGCCCAGGCGGCGCGCGCGTCCAAGGAGGCCGCCTGGAAGGCCCAGCATCCGCAGTCTTGACGGCGAGCATCTAGCAGCCGCGGCTGATCGGCGCCGCGGCTGCTAGCGTTGGGCGGCGGCGAAGCCGTCCTTTTTGAGCAGATCGATGACGCTGCCGCGGCCGACCAGATGTCCGGTGCCGACGATGACCAGATAATTATTGTTCTCATCCAGCAGCGCTTC
>JBKQOZ010000013.1:0-99018 GCA_052326345.1 Steroidobacteraceae bacterium
TACAGCTGCCGCCCGAGCCGATACGCCTTGCTCTGCAGCGCCTTGCGCTGGCGCGCAAGCTGGCCGATCAGCTCCGCCGCCGCGTCATCGCGGCTCGCCGCATACGGCCCCCTGGCGTAGTGAGAAATCTTGCCGCCGAGCAGCGCAAGGTCATGGTCCTCGCCCAGGCGCTCCGCCAAGCGGCTGGATCTTTTGCAGCTCTCGGCCAATCGTTTCGGGCAGAGCGGCAGGAGGATTTCAAGCTGGTTGGCAAGATACTTCGTTTGCTTGCGCCATTCATGCAGGGACTCATCGGTGGGCCGCTTTCGCGCCTGCGCAAAGGCTTTGCGGCCGGATTCATACGCGCGCTTGACGCCCGTGCCGAGCGACCCTCGATCGAGCTGCGCTTCCGGCACGCCCTGCAGCCGGCTTTTGACCGCGATCAATGCTGCGGCGGCGGCGGTCACGTCCTTGCGCCGCAAGCGCTGCCGCACGGCGCGCCGCTCTTGCCGCAGGACGCGCAAAAGCTGCCGCACGAAGTCCTGTCTTTGCCTGGCCAGCGCCGCAGGATCCAATCGACGGAGGGTATCGAGCAGCACGTTGGCATCGCGCACGGCGGTCAAGGGCCGAGCCGCATCCCTCATGCATAGATTTTCCCGCCGGTAGGCTTCCTCGCCGATGCATTCGCGCAGCAGCCGCAGCGTTGCGCGCGCGCGCTTCAGATCCAGGCGCACTACATGAATCGTATGATCGGTGAGATTTGGACGCTGTAGCCCCGCGATGGCTCTGTCGATCTGCGCGAGCAAAATCCGCCGCACCATGCGCATCGGCGCATCCGAGGAAGGGAATCCTCCCTTCATGTTTGTTCCTTTGGCCAGCGGCGGCCCGGCTGTGTGCGCGATTGTAACTCACACACCAGCTGCGAGCCGCCCCTATCGGCGGCCGCTGGCGACGCGACGCGGGGAAGATGCGCAGCGGGATCCGCACCTCGCTGCCCGCACCTTCCCCCGCCGGCGCATCAACCGGAGATCTGAATCCGCCGCGGCATCGCCTTCGCGTGCTTCGCAATGGTGACCGTGAGCACGCCGTTTTTTCCCGAGGCGTTGACACCCTGGCTGTCCGCCGTATCCGGCAGCACAAAGCGCCGATAGAAATGCCCGTGACTGCGCTCCGTGCGCCGGTACTGAATATCGTTGTTGCGGCTGTCCGCAATTTCATCGGGCCGTTGCCCCGAGAGCGTCAGCACTCCGTCCTCGAGCGTCAGCTCCACCTGACTCGGATCGACGCCGGGCAGATCCACGTAGAGTTCGAAGCGGTCGCTGTACTCGTGGATGTCCACAGGGGGCACCCACGCAGCCGTGGCGGAACTGCTGTCGTTGTTCTCGCTCATGCTGCCGAACAGCCGGTTGATTTCGTCCTGAAGGCGCGGCATCAGGCTCCACGGATTTTGTCGAACCACATTGTTCATGGCCAATGCTCCTCTGATGATCGAAGGTCACTAAATCGCGCCCGGGCCCATTCCGGACGCGTCCTGCCGGCAATCTAGGGCCGCGCGAAGGCAATTCAAGGGAGCCTGGGAGCTACCGTAGCGGGCGGGCGGTGCGAGGCGCAATAATTACAAATGCCAAGCGCGTTTCGGCCCGGTCCCACCCTCGAGGTGTTGCAGGCGTTCTTCAAGCTGGGTGTGAGCTCCTTTGGCGGGCCGGTCGCGCATATCGGCTATTTCCGCGAAGAGTTCGTCGTGCGGCGCCGCTGGCTTGAGGATGCGGCCTTCTCGGATCTGGTCGCGCTGTGTCAATTTCTGCCCGGCCCCGCGAGCAGCCAGGTGGGATTTTCCATCGGGCTGATGCGTGCGGGCTATTGGGGCGCCCTGGCGGCGTGGATCGGCTTTACGCTGCCGTCGGCCGTCGCGCTGGTGCTCTTTGCCGGCGGCCTGAGCACGGCGCGCGGGCCGACCGGCGCCGGCATATTGCATGGCCTCAAGCTCGTTGCGGTCGCCGTGGTCGCGCAAGCCGTCTGGGGCATGGCGCGTACGCTGTGCCCGGATCTACGGCGGGCAATGATCGCCGCTGCTGCCGCGCTGATCGTCCTGTCGAGCACATCAACGGGCGCCCAGATCGCGGCGATCGTGGCGGGCGGCATTGCCGGGCTTTGGCTTTGTCGAAGCGCGGCGCCTGCAGGGACGGGAATCTTCGCGGTACCGGTGTCGCGACGCGCCGGGCTGGCGTCGCTGGCGATTTTCGGCGCGCTGCTGATGGGGCTGCCGCTGCTGGTCAGCGCCGGGTCGCCGCGCGCTGTCGAGCTGTTCGGCGCCTTTTATCGCTCCGGCGCATTGGTATTCGGCGGCGGCCACGTCGTGCTGCCCTTGCTGCGCAACGCCTTCGTGATGCCGGGATGGGTGAGCGATGATGTCTTTCTCGCCGGCTACGGCGCCGCGCAAGCGATCCCCGGTCCGCTGTTCAGCTTCGCCGCCTATCTAGGTGCCGTGGTCAAGCCGCCGTTGCATGGACTTGCGGGTGCCTTGATCGGTCTTACCGGCATTTTCCTCCCGGGCCTGCTGATTCTCATCGCCGCGCTGCCGTTCTGGCAGATTCTTCGCACACGCACCGATGCGCAGGCCGCGATGCGCGGCATCAACGCGGCGGTCGTGGGAATACTCGGGGCCGCGCTCTACAATCCGGTGTGGACCAGCTCGGTGGCGAGGGCGAGCGATGTCGCCGCGGCGCTCGTGGGGTTCGCCCTGTTGACCTTCTGGCGCGTGCCCCCGCTGCTCGTGGTGCTCATGGGTGGGCTCGCCGGCATCGGGCTTGGGCGTTAGCGCGCAGGCATCGCCTGCCGCAGACGCGCCAATCCCTCGGCGATGGCTGTTTCCTCGATATTTCCGTAGCCCAATACCAGCCCGCGGATCGCCGGCGTTCCGGCATAGTACCGCCGCAGGCCGCCGACGCCGACGCCGCGCGTTGCGGCTGCCGCAATCAGCGCCGGTTCATCGCATGACGGCGCGAGCCGCGCCGTCACGTGCAGACCGGCGGCGGAGCAAAGCGCCTCGAGGCGGCCGTCGAACCCGACGAGCAGACCTTCGAGGAGCTGACCTCGGCGCCGGTGGTAGACGATCTGCATTCTGCGCACATGCCGCGCGAGGTGGCCTTCGCTGATCAGCAGCGCGAGCGTCGCCTGTGCGAGGGGGCTGCACTGTCCGTCGGCGGCTTGCTTGGCGGCGACCAATGCGGCCAGCGCCCACGGCGGCGTCACGATGTACCCGAGACGAAGCTCCGGCAGCAGGCTTTTCGAGAACGTGCCGACGTAGAACACCGATTGCGTGCGGTCGAGCGTCTGCAGCGCATCGAGCGGGCGGTCCACGTACCTGAACTCGCCGTCGTAATCGTCCTCGATGATGACGGCGCCACGACGGCGGCCGGATTCGAGCAGCGCCGTGCGACGCTGCGCGGAAAGCACGGCCCCGAGCGGGAATTGATGTGAGGGCGTTACGCAAATCACGCGCGCGTGGGCGGGCACGCGCTCCACGATCAGGCCGTCGTGGTCGACAGGGACCGCTGCAATCCGCCAGCCGTGCGCCGCGAACGCCGCGCGCAGCGGCGGATAGCCCGGATTCTCCAGAGCGGCCGTTGATCGGTCCCGCACCTTCAGGATTCGCGCGAGCAGATCGAATGCCTGCTGGGCGCCCGCAGTCACCACGATATCTTGCGGATCGCATGCAACCGCGCGCGCGAAGGAGACGTGCCGTGCAATGGCCGCGCGCAGCACGATCGATCCCTGCGGATCGGCGGCCAATGCCGGTGCTGCACGGAATCGGCGCAGCACTCGATTGGACAGGCGGCGCCAGATGTCGAAGGGAAATCCTGCGTAATCCGGCACGCCGACTTGAAAGGCAAACCGGGGCGGTGCGCGCGCGGCGGCGGCAGCCTCTACGGACCGGCCTTGCCAATGCCGGCCGAGCCGGTGCTGTGCGCCGGCCCGGCGATCGGATCCGCGCGGTTTCCCGGCGCCGGGCAGCGATTGGGCCACCGCGGTGCCCGAGCCGCGGCGCGTCGCGACGTACCCTTCGCTCAGCAGCAGCTCGTACGCCGCGACGACCGTGTTGCGGGACACGGCGCAGTGATCGGCCAGCGCCCGGGTGGAGGGCAGCCGCACCCCGGGTTTGAGGCGCCCGTCGAGTATCGCCGTGCGCAGCTGCTGGTGCAGGGTGACCCGCAGGGAGCGCGATCCGCGGCGCGGCAGGGCGATATCGAGCTGCACAAGTGGTTCCATAGATATCGAGAGAAGTGGCTCTTTTCTTGGTCCATAGTCAAGTGCAATCTGGTCCTAAGATGGCAAGCCGAACGACACGAGGACTGCTCGCCGCAGTGCTGACCGCGGCCTGGTGCTGGGCGCCGATGCCCTGCGCGGGCGACCCGCCCGCACCGCCGGCCAGCACCGTCAAGGAGCTCATGACGCGAAATCTGGCGGGGGTGAGCGGAAAAGAGCTGCGGATGCTCACGGTCGAATACCTTCCAGGAGGCGCCTCGCTCCCGCACCGGCACAATGCGCAGGTATTCGTCTATGTGCTGGAAGGCGCCGTCACGATGCAGGTGGCAGGCGGCGCGCCGGTCACGCTGGGTGTGGGCGAGACCTTTTACGAGGGCCCCGAGGACATCCACACGGTGTCGGCCAATGCGAGCCGGACCAAGCCTGCGCGGATTCTGGTGTTCATGGTGCGCGATGTGGGCACGCCGCTGTCGATCGCGGTGCCGGCGAAGGGCCACCCATGAGATCGGACCGGCGTCTCGTGCTCGTCTCGATTCTTGCATTTTCGCTGGCCGCCGCGGCGCTCGGCGCCGGGTCGAGCGGAGAGCAGCGGGCGCAGCAGGCGGGTCGCGCGCTCATCGGCACCCCGGCTCCCCCGCTGGTGCTCAAGACCATCGACGGGGAGACGATCGATCTTAAGCGCCTGTACGGCAGACAGGCGGTGTATTTGAAATTCTGGGCGACCTGGTGCGTGCCGTGCCGCCAGCAGATGCCGCATTTCGAGCATACCTATGAAACCGCGGGACCGGACCTCGCGGTCATCGCGATCAATGCCGGATTCAACGATTCGGTCGAGGAGGTGCGGGCTTACCGGCGCGAACTCGGCATCACCATGCCCATTGCCATCGATGACGGACAGGCGGCCGGTGCCTTTCATTTGCGCGTCACGCCCCAGCACATCGTGATCGGCCGCGATGGGCGAATCCTGTACGTCGGGCACCTGGCCGACGCGCAGCTTGACGCCGCGCTCGCTGCGGCGCGCTCGGCGCCCTCGACGAACGCCGCCCATGCCGGGGCCCCGGCGAGGACCGCCGCTGCGGTGCGCCGGTACCGCGTCGGCGATCAACTGCCGGAGCTCTCACCGGCGACGCTCGACGGCAGGCGCTTTGCGTTCTATGCGCCTGCAGGTCCGGAACACGTTGCGAACCGCCTCGTGCTGGTGTTCCTCTCGCCCTGGTGCGAGTCGTATCTCGCCACGACGCGGCCCGCCGTGTCGGCGAATTGCCGTCAGATGCGTGAGCAGGCGGGCGAACTTGCCGGCGAGTCCGGCACCCGCTGGCTGGGGATCGCCTCCGGTCTTTGGGCCACTCCGGCCGACCTGCGCGAGTATCGAGCCACGTACGGCGTGCGCATACCGCTGTCGCTCGACGAGTCCGGCGCGCTGTTTCGCGCCTTCGGCATCACCGAGGTTCCCGCTGCGCTGATCGCCGATGGCCGCGGGCGCATTGTGCGAATCATCGGCGGACAGCAGGTCGAGGCGCCGTCCGCCCTGCGCACGGCGATCAACTTGCCCTGACGGGCCACATGCGTTGGAGCAGGCCGTCGCGCAGGATGAATTGGTGCCACAGCGCCGCCACCGCGTGGATACCCGCCAGCGAGAACAGCGCATAGGCCAGATAGCCGTGAATGTCCTCGGTGGGATGAAAGATCGCAGGATTCTTTCGAACACCGAAATTCACTTGAAAGAGCCCCAGATCCAAGCTTCGTCCGTGCCACACGAATGTCACGATTCCGATGATCGGGATGACGAACATCAACGCATAGAGCACCGAGTGCACGGGACCAGAAAGGCGGCGGGAGAATTCTCCCACCTCCAGCGGCAGCGAAGGAGGCGCATTGCGCACGCGCCACCAGAAGCGCGCGAGCAGCAGCACCCACAACGCGAGTCCGCACACGGCGTGCACATTGATCCAGAATGATTGGGTTTTCTTCGGCCAGGAATCGTGCAGCAGACCGAGAATGCCCACGGCGATCACGAGCAGAAACATGGTCCAATGAAACGCGATGGCGCCGGCGCCATAGCGTGCATCGCTTCGAGTGACATGATTCACGCGCCGTAGTCTCAGGCATCGATGGCATCCGTTCAAGTCCTTCAAGCGGCGCCGACAGTTTGGCTCGGGACTTTGGTCTATAGTGCGCGAATGCATCGCACGAGCCTTTTCCCCGCTGCCGCCGCCGTGCTCGGACCCCTCATCGACCTCATCGCCTACTTCGCCGCGACCGGCACAGGCGCATCGTCCGGGCGCAGCCAGCTCGTCGGATTCGCAGCAGCCGCCGCATTTTATTGTCTGGCGCAGATGCGCGCGCGATCGACTCCGAGCCCCCCGACGGTGTCCGTGGCCTTTTATCTGCACCTGATCGCGGTGACCCTGTCGGTGTTTTCCCTGCGCAGCGGAGTGTTTGCGCTGCTGCGGAACAGCTTCGGCTGGCCGGCGCAGGCAGCGATCGTCGTCGCGGTCATCGGCACCGCGGCGCTGATACGCCCGGGATACGCCTACTGCTTTTCATCGGCGAGATGGACGCTCGGCAGCGGTGCCGGCTGGCGGGCAGGGGCGATGGGCGTGGTGGCCTTTGCTGTTCTGCTGCGGCTGATCTACAGCGGTCAGATCGAGCTCCTTCCGGAGGAAACGTATTACTGGAATTACGCACGTCATCTCGATTACGGCTATCTCGATCACCCGCCGATGGTCGCGTGGCTGATCGGCGCCGGGACCGCCGCGTTCGGCGATACGCAGTTCGGCGTGCGCAGCGGCGCGCTGTGCTGCGGCTTGATCACCGCGTTCTTCGCGTACCGATTGACGCGCAACCTCTACGGCGAGGCGAGTGGGCTGGTGGCGGTCGTGCTGGTGCAGGCGCTGCCGTTCTTCTTCCTGGCCGGAATGCTCATGACCCCCGATGCCCCGCTCACCGCGGCTTGGGCGGCGGCGCTCTATTTCCTGGAGCGCGCCCTGATCGCCGAGCGCCCCGAAGCGTGGTGGCGAGCGGGCCTGTGCCTGGGTCTCGGACTGCTCTCGAAGTACACGATCGGCTTGCTCGGACTGTCGGCATGCACGTTCATGCTGCTCGATGCGCGCGCCCGCTCGTGGTTTCGGCGCCGGCAACCGTACGGCGCGGCGCTGCTCGCGCTGGCCGTGTTTTCGCCGGTGATCTTCTGGAATGCCCAGCACGAGTGGGCATCCTTCGTGTTCCAGACCTCGCGCCGGCTTGCGGAAAGTCCGCGCTTTTCCCTGCACAAGCTCATCGCTTCGGTGGTGGTGCTGCTGACACCGACCGGCGCGGCGGCGGCGGCAGTGCTGCTGACGCGTCGGGCACCGGATGCCGAGCAACGGGCGTGGCGTTTCCTGCAGGTGGCGATCCTGCTGCCCCTCGCGGTGTTTGCCGCCTTCAGTCTGCGCCACGAGGTCAAACTGGACTGGACCGGAGCGCCGTGGCTGGCCGCCGTCCCGGTGCTGTCCGCCGGCATCGTGAATTGCGCCTCGGGCCTCGCGACCGGCATGCGTGCATGGATCCGCAGTGCCTGGGTACCGACCATCGTCGTGTTGATGCTGACTTACGGCGCCGGTCTGTATGCACTGGCGTTCGGGATTCCGGGCCTGCGGTACGGCACGCATCCGGAGCTGATTCCCGTCGGCTGGCGCGAGCTCGGCGCACAGATCAGCGCTCTGCGCCATCAAGCCGCCGACGCAGCACGCGGCCAGGCACCCCTGATCGTGGGCATGGATCGCTATGCGATCGCGAGCGAGCTCGCGTTTTATGCGCCGGACCACGCCAAGTCGATCGCCGAGACGACGAGCGCGCATCTGTTCGGGCAAGTGGGTCTGATGTACGAACGGTGGTTTCCGCCCGCGGCGGAGCAGGGGCGCACGCTGCTGCTCGTTGCCTGGGACCGTGCGGACCTGACCTCAGAGCGCCTGCAGTCGAGCGTCGAGCGGCTGGGACCGATCGAAGAGGGCGTGTTGATGCGCGGCCAGACCGCAATTCGCCATTATTACTACCGTTTCGCCTACGGCTATCGCGGGTCCGCGGCGACGTAGGCGATGTGCCGTGTATGCGTCAGCGTACCGCACGGTGCACGACAACTCGCCCGATGGGCGCACCAGCCCGGCTTTCCCCGGCGGCATCACTCCCCAATACTATGGTAATCAGGAGTACTTGAAAGTCCAAAAAAAAGCCCTGCCAGGCAGGGCTTAGTCCGGGGAGGCGCCAGGACCTATCTGTGCACGCCCAACTTCTCGCGCCAGCCGGGATATAGCTTGTCGGCGTCCTTCGGGAAGGACTCGAAGGCGCGGGCGAACTCCTTGTGCTCCTTAGCAAACTTGATGGGATCGGCGCCGGCCTTCCAGCACTCGTAGGACTGCCGCAGGGAGATGGCACCGGAGGCAGGGCTGTCAATGTGACCGTAGGCGCCTCCGCCGGCGGTGTTGATGACGTTTCCATGGCCGAGATTCTCGAAGAACCCGGGTAGGCGCAGCGCATTCATCCCGCCCGAAATGATCGGTGTCGTCGGTTTCATGCCGTACCACTTCTGGTAATAGACAGGACCTTGGCATTCGTCGCGCTCGATCATGTAGGCGATGATCTTATCGTCGCCCTCGCCTTCCATCTTGCCATAGCCCATGGTTCCCACGTGGATTCCCGAGGCGCCCTGCAGACGGGACATCTTGGCTAGCACGAACGCGGTGTAGCCGCGCTTGGAGTTGGGCGATGTGACGGCGCCGTGGCCGGCGCGATGATAGTGCAGGTACTGACCGGGGTACTGGCGACGCGCAGTGGTCACCATGCCGGGACCACCGACGTAGCCGTCGACCAGGAACGCCAGCTTGTCGGCGTCGGGGCCAAACACTTCGAGCGCATAATCCGCGCGCGCACACATTTCAAAATGGTCATCGGCGGTGATGTTCATCGAGAACAGTTTGGCTTGTCCTGTTTCATCCTGCGCGCGCTTCAACGAGTCGTATACGAGCGGCAGCACTTTCTTGAGCGGGCAAAACGTTTGATTCCCCTGCGGTTCGTCGTTCTTGATGAAGTCGCCGCCCAGCCAGAATTGGTAGGCAGCATGGGCGAACGGCTCGGGACGCAGCCCAAGCTTGGGTTTGATGATGGTGCCTGCGATATAGCCGCCATCCTTGATGGGCCGACCGAGAATTCGCCACAGGTCGGAGATGTCCTTGGCCGGACCATCGAACATTTGCACGACCCGTTCGGGCACGTAGAAGTCGATCATCTTGGCATACTCGATGTCGCCCATGCCCTGATTGTTTCCGATGGCCAGGGTCAAAAAGGACACCAGCATGAAGCGGCCATCAGTAAGGTTTCGGTCGAAAAGTTCCAGTGGATACGCGATTCGCATATCTTCGGCGGCTTCATCGATGTAGTACACGAGCGCGTCCACGCCCTTCGTGAAATCGTCCGTCGTCGAGACCTCGACGTTCGTGCCGGTGGAAGACTCGGCGGCAAAGTGCGCGGCGCCTTCCAGATAGCCAACGCCGGCCTTGGGCTTCATCGTGTACGCGACGAGGATGTGGCGCCCTCCGGCGATAAGGTCGGCTTCCTTCAAGTTGAGATTGGCGTAGCGGTTTGATTGGTCCATATAGGTCTCCTGACTTTCTTTTGCTGAGGGTATCGGCTAGGCAGATTCGGAATTACAAGGCGAATGCTACGCGGCCGGGCGCAATCGCCCGCCTTTCTTATATTTTCCGCGCCGCAGAAGACTGCGTATAGGTAGGACAAACCCTTATTTACCTACGGTACGCAGCAGGCAGGTGGTGATGCCCGATCCCGGTGATATTGCCACTCTCGCCGCGGTTAATCTTTCTCGGCCTTGATATTGCCTCCGCGATCTTCGCCAGGTGCTCGCCGCCGCTCGCTCCTGAGCCTCCCGGACCAGCCGGAGGTCAGCCCCCTGCGGCGCCAAATCCAGGAGGTAACCTTGCGCAACAACCTCCCGCAGCTCCACCCCCGCCGGTTCTTCCAGGCGGAATGGGCGCTCCCTGGGGACTGATGCCCGCTGGCACGTTTCGCCCGAGCAGGCCGCCCCAATCAGTCCCGAAAATATAGAACTCCCGAGCTGGGAAGGGCTCTCGAATCTCCTCGAAAACCCGGGTCATGCGCGAGTTCAGGCTCGCCATGTTCTGCGATCGCGACGGGCCGCCTGCTAGATCTAAAGCAGAAATAGCTCCTCGAGTGGGCGCGTACTAGACTCGTTCAATCAGTTCAAGGGCTGCGAAAAGATTTGGGATCACCGCGTCCACATCCAAACACTCCACAGGCTCGCCGTGGTTATAACCATAAGGAACGCAGAATACCGGGCAACCGGCAGATCGTGCAGCAAGTGCATCGTTGCGCGAATCGCCGATCAATAACAGCTGTTCTACCGGCACACCAAAAAATTCGGCGGCATGCAACAAGGGCATGGGATGCGGCTTTTTCTCCGGCAGCGAATCACCGGACAGCACGGTTTCGAAATAATGTGCGAGGCCGATGCCCTTCAGCAGCGGCTCGGTGTAACGCGCTACCTTGTTGGTGATGCAACCCAACTTGAAGCCCGCCGCCTTGAGCGCATCGAGGCCTTGCACCACACCCTCGAACAATTTGCTTCGCAGCAAAAGCTCGGTGTAGTGTTTTTCGAAGATGGGCAACGCCTTGTCGTATAAGGCGGTATCCGGATCGGCATGCATGTCGCCTGTCAGCGCACGCTTCACCAGCCAGGAGATGCCGTTTCCGATGTAGCTCATCAGCAGGTCCTGCGACACGGCAGGACGGCCCATGTCGCGCAACATGTGATTCGCGGCTTCCGCCAATTCCGGCGCCGTATTCACCAGCGTTCCATCCAGATCGATAAGAATCGCTGAGATACCCAACGGAAAATGCATTTGCGTCAATTTTTTTGATCCAATTTCAGTGTTGAGTCAATCACTTTACCTCTTTGACGATGGTTCCGCGGCGGATATTGCCGCCTCCCTCACTTCCTCGCACTTGAAGATCCGGTTCAATAGACGATCCCGGGGGGGGCATGCACACCTTCAGGTCTCTGCCAGTTAGGCCCTTAGCCGCGCCTCAGCCTTTTGTTGCCCGCCATGTGCCGCGTGCCCTGTGCGATTAGGTGGTTTATCCTTCTAACCCTACTCATGGTCCAGAGCGAGCGATGACCAATACAGAACAATATAAAGTACGCAAAGAGCCCTACTATCAACCGCAGGGAAACGAAGTCTGGCTGTACGAGGCGGCTTACGCCGCGCGCTTGCCGGTGATGGTAAAAGGCCCGACCGGCTGCGGAAAATCGCGCTTTGTCGAACACATGGCCTGGAAGCTGAACAAGCCGCTGATTACCGTGGCATGCAACGAGGACATGACCGCCAGCGATCTGGTCGGGCGCTACCTGCTGGATGCTCAGGGAACGCGCTGGCTGGACGGCCCGCTGACGACGGCGGCGCGTATCGGCGCGATTTGCTACCTCGATGAAATTGTCGAGGCTCGCCAGGACACCACGGTGGTGATCCATCCGCTGACCGACCACAGGCGCACCCTGCCGCTGGACAAGAAGGGCGAGTTGATCGAGGCACATCCCGATTTTCAATTGGTGATTTCCTATAATCCGGGCTACCAGAGTCTGCTGAAGGAATTGAAACAATCCACCAAACAGCGCTTCACGGCCTTTGATTTCGACTATCCCGAGGCCGGCGTCGAGGCGGAGATTCTCAGCAAAGAGACAGGTATGGACCAGGCGATATCCGCCAAGCTGGTGAAGATAGGCGCGGCGGCACGCAACCTGAAGGGGCATGGCCTGGAGGAAGGTATTTCCACGCGCCTCCTGGTATACGCGGCCACCCTGATCAGAGGCGGGGTGCCGGCTCGCGATGCTTGCCGTATGGCTTTGGTGCGCCCGATCACCGATGATGCGGATATTCGCGAAACGCTCGATCACGCTATCGATGCCGTATTTGCTTGAAGCGACCGGGAAAAAATCATGGAAACGGTGGCAATACCCGCTGAGCTTCAAACCTATTGGGCGCTGCTTGACTGTCGTTTCCCACGCGTCAAACCGGTTTTCGCCGACTGTCTGAGCTACGCCCTGGCGACGCTTTCCAAGGAGGGAGTGGCAGCCTACATCGAGAGTGCGCGCTTCCTCGGCAAGATGGGGCGCGGTGCCGAGCCCATCCTGATCTTCCTCGAGGAATGGCCGGCAGTTGCCAAGACCCTGGGTGAATCCACGTTGCCTGCCGTGATGGATCTCGTGCACAGGATGGGGAAGTCTCCCAATGGCAGGGCGATCACGCCGTTCCTGCAATGGTTGCCGGCCATATCGCGCAAGCTCACTTCGAGTGAACAGCTGAGCGACTTTCTTGCCATCACGCTCGACTTGATGGAGCGAACCACCGGGTCAATACACGGAATCCATCAGACCTTTCCGAGCCCCGGGTTGCCTGATTTTTTCAAACAGGCGCCGGCCCTGCTTGGGCAGCTTTCCCTGAAGGGATTGAAAAACTGGGTGGATTATGGGGTGCTTTATTACCATGACCATCCTGATCGGCAAGTCGATTTTTTCAGTCTGCAGTCGGCGGACAGTCAAGCCGTGCTGCAACGCGAGCGCAACGGCACCCTGTTGGTGAATAACGAGCGCAAGCTGGATATGTATTTGCGCGGTTTGTGGCAAGACGAGGATCAATTGATTCCCTATTCCGGCGCGTTCGATGAACTGCGCCAGCCTATTCCCTACTATGACAAGCTCGGCATACGCCTGCCCGACGTATACAGTGATGCGCACGGCATAACCGGCATCGACCGCTACCGTGCCGCATTGGCTCACATCGCCGCGCATCGCCGCTGGACCACCGCGATTTTTGCGGACAATCTCAGTCCCTTTCAGCGCATGGCAACGGAGTTCTTGGAGGACAGCCGCGTCGAATATCTTGCTATGCGCGAGTATCCCGGTTTGCGTCGGATCTTCATGGCGCTGCACCCGATCCCGGCTGAAGACGCCTGTGATCCCGAGCTTGAATCCGGCGTACGCCATCGCCTGACGATGCTGTCGCGTGCCGTGCTCGACCAAAAGCATCCCTATCACAATCCGCACGTCATCGAATTTGCCGAGCGCTTCCACACGCTGATGCGCGAAAGCAACATGAGCACCCGGGAGATGGCCGATCTCGCGGTTTCTTTCGTGGCCAAGACGCGCCGGCAGAGCGATCAACTCGCCAAGACTCACTTCAAGGACACCCTGGTAGATTACCGCGACGACAATCGCCAGATATGGAAATTCATAGAGCAAGGCGACGAGGAGGACGCGTTCGAGGAGCACCGCAAGACCGAGCCCACCGAGGAGCTGAGCAGCCTGCCCCCGCGCCATTATCATGAATGGGATTACCACACCCACGGCTACCGTCCGGACTGGGTGAGCGTGCACGAGGCGCTGCATCCGGGGGGCAATGCGGCAGACATCGACAGACTCTTGGCGAAGCACGCCGCCCTGGCCAAGCGTTTGAAGAAGATGCTCGACTTGCTCAAGCCGCAAGACAAGGTGCGCATCCGCTTTCAGGAAGAGGGCAGCGAGCTGGATTTGGATATCGCGCTGCGCTCATTGATCGACTACAAGAGCGGGGCGACTCCCGACCCGCGCATCAACATGAGCCATCGCACTGACGGGCGGAACATCGCGGTGATGATACTGTTGGACCTATCCGAGTCGCTCAACGAGAAAGCGGCCGGCTGCGACCAGACCGTTCTGGAGCTGAGCCAGGAAGCCGTCTCGTTGCTGGCGTGGGCGATCGAAAAACTGGGCGATCCGTTCGCCATTGCCGGGTTTCATTCCAATACGCGCCACGACGTGCGTTTTCTGCACATCAAAGGGTATAGCGAACACTGGGGAGACGAGGTGAAGGCGCGGTTGGCCGCGATGAAAGCCAGTTTTTCGACGCGCATGGGTGCGGCGATGCGCCACGCCGCACACTATCTCGAAAAACAACAGGCTGACAAAAAGTTGATGCTGATACTTACCGACGGCGAACCGGCCGACATCGACAGCAAGGATGGGCGCTTATTGATCGAGGACGCCCATCAGGCAGTGAAGGAACTGGATCAGCAGGGCATTTACTCCTACTGCATCAATCTTGATCCCGGTGCAGATGAATATGTCGCGGATATTTTTGGCAAACAATACAGCATCATTGACCGCGTAGAGTCGCTGCCGGAAAAGTTGCCCAAGCTATTCATTTCCTTGACAAAATAAGTTCGAGGATCGCGGGCTAGCGGCCGCTGCGCCACGCCGCGGCGGCGCTTTGCAGCAGCTCGGTGTTCTTGAGGAAGGCGGCGTCGAGCACCTGCGCTTGCTCGGCGGCCCGGCTCCAATCCGTGGCCTCGACCGCTTCGGTGAGGCCGGGAAATTCCAGATGGTCGTACGTGTATCGGGCCGCATACAGAATGTGCTGGAACCAAGGCCGTCCAGGAATGCCGTCCGGGTCGAGCCAATTGGACTCCACCTCGAGCAGCCGGTCATTGAGGCGTCGGACCTGCTGCGCATTGGCGCTGCCGGCGGCGAGATCATGCAGCGTCAGCGCGCGCAGCTGCTCCCCGGCGGCCGTGAAAGAGGCGATTCGATCGGCAAGGCGCGCAAGCGGCAGCCGCGCCGGGTCGATCTTGTCGGTGCGCTCAAGATCGGCGAGAAAGCCCTGCAGCGCCGCGCCGTTGGCCGCAAAGTCGAACGGCAGAATATCCGAGTTGGCGAGCCGCAGCGCCACCAGTCCCCAGATTCGCGTCAGCGCGATGTGGTAGCCAAAACTCGGATCGCCGATGGTGGTCATCCAGAAGTGATCGTCATAGGCCGAATGATAGACACCGTAATCCCCGGTAAATCCCAGGTTGATCACGGGGCGTCCCAGATGATTGAGAAAGACCGTGTGATCCGAGCCGCTGCCGACCCGTGTCTCTATCAGGCTCGAATCCGGGGGAGGTGCCGCCAGCTTCTTGTCGCGCATGGCCGTCGCGCGCCATGCCTCGTACAGCGATTTGCCGGAGGGCGCGCGCACGCTCTTCGACGCCTCGAGGAGCATCGGTGCGAGCGAGGCAACGGCGGAGGGCTCGAAGCTCAATCCCTCCGGCCCTGCGGTGGTGGCCGCACCCGCCACGGCTTCGTCGACGTTGAGGTAGGCGACGAGCTTTCTTTTGAGGTCCGCCGAGAATTGTTCGCCCCACTCGGTGGAGCCCGTGAGCGCGTATTCCTCGCCGTCCCAGCTGCAGACCACGATGGTGCGGCGGGGCCGCACGCCGCTGCGCTTCAATGCTCCCAATGAGCGCGTCAGCTCCAGCATGGCGGCCGTGCCGCTCACCGGGTCCACGCCACCGTACACCCACGCATCACGATGATTGCCGACCAGCACCCATTGATCCGGCAGCTCGCCGCCGCGGATGCGCGCCTCAACCACCGTATAGGGCCGGATGCTCGTGTCCATATCTGCGTGCACGTGCACCACGACGGCGCCGTTGAAGCGGTACGTGATGGGCAGCGCGCCGCGCCACTCCGGCGGCACCTCCGCACCGTTCATGTGTTCGAGCAAGGGCTTGGCGTCGCGCCAGGAGAGCGGCAGTGCCATGATCTTCGGCAGCGAGCGCGCCTGCTTGGGATCGATGTGCTTCGCGCCCGGAACCGACGCCCAGCCCGGGGTCGTCGGGTCGCCGGGCACGATGTAGTCGTAGGTGATCGAGCCGTGCTGGATGTGGCTCTCGGGGCCCCACGGGCCATCAGGGAAAACCTTGCCGCGCGCATAGCCGTCCTCGGCAGGATCGGAGTAGATCAGCAGCGCCGCGGCGCCCTCCCGCTCCGCAACGAGAGCCTTGAAGCCCCGATAACTGTAGGGATTGGAATAGCGCACGATGACCACTTTGCCTTTCACGCTGATGCCGTTCTTGCGCAGCAAGGCATAGTCTTCAGGGTTTCCGCTGTGGGCGTACACCAGTTCGGCTGTGACGTCGCCCGAGGCCGAGTAGCCGAAATACGCGCCGTCGATCGCCGGATTGCGCGTGTCCGGGTCGCGGTCGTAGGGGTCCTCGCGCAGCGAGGCCTTGAAGCTCGCCGGCGCCGTCATCTCGAGCGTGACGCTGCGCGGCCGGGAGTGCAGCACGTCGTAGCGGCGCAGCGTCACTTGTTCCCAGCCTTGCTCGCGCCATGCGCGCGCCATCACGGCTGCGAGCCTGTTGTTTTCCGCAGAAGCCGCCGGGTGCGGCTCGACGGTGAACATGCGGTGCCACTCGCGCGCCCGCTCTGCCGAGGGAAGCGATTGAAACTGCGCTTCGAGCGCGCGTTCGGCCAGGGCGTGCGCCGGCGAAAATCCAAGAATGCCATCCGCCTGCTGCGTCCCGGTGGGCTGACCCGAGGCCGGGAAGGCGAGGACCGCTGTCGCAAGTCCCCATCGAATGGAATCGAGAACGGTCTGCCTGAGCACTATAATCCCCTAAAGCCAACGGCCGTTACTTAGGATAGTCGAAATCATATGCACCAAGAATCGAGAATCTCGTGAGGCCCGCCGATCTCGGCTTCATGATGCCGATGGAGGGCGCGCCTCACGCCGGATGCTGGATGGCATGGCCCAAGCGCGTCGCGACCTGGGGCCCCCATATCGAGGCCGCGCGCGATGACTACGCGCGCGTGGCAAATGCCATTGGTCGCTTCGAGCCGATCAGCATGGTCGTCGATCCCGCGAACGAGGCCGATGCCCGCGCACGCTGTGGAGCCGCGGTCACGATCGTGGTGCTGCCGATCGACGATTCCTGGCTGCGAGATTCCGGTCCGACCTTCGTGGTCGACGCGGAGGGCCGGCGTGCCGCGGCGTGTTTCACCTTCAATGCGTGGGGAGGCAAATACCATCCCTATGATCAGGACGCACTGGTGGCGGCGCGCATTGCCGAGCGCACCGGCGACGCGGCTTACATGTCGGGACTCGTGGTCGAAGGCGGCGGCTTCTGTTCCGACGGCGAGGGGACGCTGATCACCGCGGAGACCTGTGTGTTGAATGCGAACCGCAATCCCGAGGTCTCCAAAGCCGAGGCGGAGGCGGAACTGCGCGCGATGCTCGGGGTGCGCAAAGTCATCTGGGTGCCGGGAGACGTGACGGAAACGGAGACGGACGGCCACGTCGACGGTTACCTCGCCTGCATCAGGCCGGGCGCGCTGCTGTTCGAAGAGGTTCTCGATCCCGCGGATCCGCGCTTTGGGATCATGGCGGAGAATCGCAGAGTGCTGGAGCTGGAAACCGACGCGAAGGGACGGCGATTCGAACTCGTGCCGATCGCAGAGGTGCCGCCGGAGATGGCGCCCGCCGACGCGCGATGCTTCTGCCGCTCCTATGTCAATTTCTATCTCGCGAACGGGGCGGTCATTGCACCCGCGTACGGGATTGCGCAGGACCACGAGGTTTTCGAGACGCTGAAGCGCGCATATCCGGATCGGCAAGTGGTGCCGGTGCGCTTGGGCGCGCTGTTACGCGGCGGCGGTGGAATTCACTGCATCACGCAGCAGCAGCCGGTCGGCATCCCCTCGCGCTAGCGAGGCAACTCTTTGAGCAGCCGGGCCCGCATCGCGCTCACCTGCGCGAGCGGGTGGGAACGCAGTTCCTTCACTTCCGCCTCGGTGTAGTCGACGAAGCCCGGCGGCAGGGCGACGTCGCTCAGATTTCTCGCCATCCAGTTGAGCAGCGAGGCGGCCTCCGCATCCGAGAGGGGCGATTGCGCCACTCCGGGCACTCTGATCACATACTGCCGGCCTTCCGGGGTGCCCGAAAACAGCACCAGCGAGCGGCGCAGCGAAGGCACGCGGCCCGCCTCACCGGAGCCGTCGGCAAGATGACATCCCATGCAGTTCAATTGGAAATTGACCGCCGGCTGATAGCCCCGCGCCGCGTCAGCCGCCGTCCACGACAGGACCGCGACGCCGAGTGCAACCCAAGGCCGCACGATCGGCTACTTGGCCGCGCCCACGATGCGCGCCGTCGAGCAGTGATAGGGAATATTCGCCTTGGAATTTCCGGAGCACCAGTTGTAGTCATTGGAGCGGCCCGGTTGAAACAGCGATGAATCGCGCTCGTTGCGGTTGCAAAAGCACCGGCCGCAGGAACTCTTGCCGCAGCAGTCGTTGTACGAGATCACGTAGTCCTTGCCGTCGCTCGGGTTGTGGCAGGTTCCAATCCAGGTGACCGGCGACATGTCCGTGCCGGGCGGGCACATGGTCTGCGATCCGCCGCAGCAGCCGCACAAGAAGCCGTCGATGGCGCAGTGCCGCCAGTAATCGCATGACGACGGGTCGCCGGGATCGGCGCCCGGCGCGCCGCCCGTCGGTTTGGTCTCGGCGCCGCGCGCCACGGGGAGCAGCGGAACCGCGGCGGCGCCGAGCAGAAAAGCCCCCATGCCCGAGAGCACACTGCGCCGCGACGTGCGGCGTGCGAGCGCACGGGCCGAATTTTCCGCCAGCGCATCCAGCCATTTCATAGATTGCTTCCTCTCATGCGGCCTGATGTTGCGCCGCCGCTTCGAAATAATCCTGGATCGATGCAAGACCGAGGCGCTTGGCTTCGAACAGGCTCTCCAGATGTTCGCGAGAATTGACGATCCCGCGCGCCCGCAGCACCCCCTGCGCGTCGATCAGCGCCGCGAACGGCAGCCGGCTGACCTGGTAGGCAATGCCGAGCGGTGCGGAAACGATGTAGGGAAAACCGGCGAGCCTGTGCGCCAAGACGAATTCCCGCTGCCCGGCGCTTTCGCCGTCGCTTGCCAGAACGATGTCGAGCCAGTCCCGCTCCGCTGTGAGGCTCGATTTCAACGCCGGCAGCAAGGCCTTGCACACCGGGCAGGTCGGCGACACGAAGACCAGCAGAGTGGCGCGCGCGTCCGAACGCTCCGCCCCGAGGGTCAACGAGCGGCTCTCGAGATCCTGCACCGTGATGCGCGGCGCGGGCGCGCCAACCTTCAGGCCTTTGGCCAGCATCAGAGCGCCCGCCGGCGCAATGCGCTCGTGCAGAACGCCGAGCTGGCGGACGACCGCCAGCAGCGCAATGCACAGGCCGATGACGATGACCCACAGCACTGCATTGGAAATGGCGAGCGCCGTCATGTTGTCCTCCCGCGGAGGCGCAAGGCCTTGGGCGCCACCTCGCCGAGCAGCTGATCGACGGCCGCATAGAGTACGGCGAATGCGCCGATACCGCCGGCAACCGTCAGCACGTCCGAGCCGTCGAAGGGGCGCGCAGCCCACGGCAGCGCGGCGAGCGCAAGGGCGAGGACCAGAAGCAGATTGCGCCACACCATCCAGCCGGCGATCGAGCGGCGCGTGCCGATCGCGCCGCAGCCGCAATCGAGATCGCGCCTGCCGCGAGCGAGGTTCAGGGCGATCCCTGAGGCATAGGCGATCAGCAGCCCCATGGCTGCGGGCAGCGCGCCGCGGCGGGCGGCCGCCCAGGGCAGAGTCAGCGCGATCGCGAGCTCGAGGCCTGGAATAAGCCATGCGATGCGCCGCGCCCAGGCATCCGGCAGCACACGATAGGCCGCGAAGACTTCGGTGAATGACTCGAAGCTGCGCATCTTGTGGATCCCGCCGGTGGCGAACAGCAGCGCGATGCCGCCGACGATCAGGTATCCGAATGCTGGATCGAGCATCTAGGGCGTGACCATGATGGTCGGCGTGGTGCCGATGTGCTCCACCGTGCGCAGCAGCTTGCCGCTCCCCGCGTCATAGACATCAAGATCCGTGCTGTTGAGAAAGATGCTGTACAGCTGCGGGTGCTGATCGCTCGAGAGCTGAATCGAGCTCGCCAGGCTCTTGAGCGCGATCTGCTGTACGCGCTGTCCGCGCGACACGTCGTATACCCACACATCCTTGCCCGGATCCTTGTGTGTCTCGATGCCGCCGCGATGCATGATCGCGTACAGCCTTGAATCGCTGGGATTCAGCGCGAGCTGCTGCAAGCCTCCGGGGCGCCAGCCGGCCTTGCGCTCCGCCTCGGAAGTCAGCCACCAGATCGGCCCGACACTGGCGCCTTTGGCGTCCGCCTCGAGCGGCAAGATGCGCCCGTCGAAGGTCACGAAATACCAGGTCCGGCCCATCCGCACGGCTTTCTCGGTCACCGGATCATCGCCCATGCTGAGGAGCGGCTCCGTGCGCTTCTGCTGCGCGGCGCCGTTGTCGTCGAGGCTCACGAGCAGCAGCGAGCCGTCGCCGCACACCGTGAAGAAAGAGCGCGGCCCGGTGGGGTATTCGAGCGCACACCCCGGGGTTTCGACTTCGCGCACGAACTTGCGAGTCCTGGCATCGACGACCGTGACGCTCTGTGCCGGATTGAAGTTGTAGATCAACAGGAACCGATCATCGTCCGTCAGCACGGCGTTGCTCATCATCGGCATGCTGGAGGCGCGCTTGGGCGGTATGGCAATTTCGCCGACGGGTGCGAGCGTGGCAGTATCGTACAGCGTGACGACGTCGGTGCGCTTGCCGCGCGTTCCGCGCGAGAAATAGGTTTCCGGGGAATAAATGAGCTTGCCGTCGCGGGACAGCAGCAGGCGCTCGAAACCGTAGCCCGTGCTCAGCGTGCCCAGGTAGCGCCCGGTGTCGCCGTCGATGAGATATGCCATGCCGTCGGCCATGTGCGGAAACACGAAGTCGTTCACCCACACCCAGTGCTTCGATGCCGGGACGGCGAGAGTCGCGGACGGCATGCCGTGCAGTGTGTCGGGCGCCAGCTCCGCCTGCGCGGAGCCTGCGAGCAGCGCGCCGATGAGCAGTGATCTCAGTCGCATGAGTCGTCCCGTGTGTGATCGGGCGAGTTTGACATAGGCAAGGAGCCGCCGCTATCCGGCGCTGCGCCGGGCAAGCTGCGCTTGAATCCGTCCGACCAGTTCGGCGACTGATTGTCGCGGATGCAATGCCTGCACGACGCGACCATCCGGAGCCGTGAGATAGATCAGCATCCCGTGGTCGATGAGATCTGAAGACGGCGAGCGGCGCTTCCACGGCACGCCGAAGGTCTGGGCGGCATCTGCGATGGCGGCCGGGCTGCCCGTCAGCGCCAGCAGCCTCGGATAGAAGTGCGCCGCAAAGTCGCGCAGCTTGACGGCCGAATCATGATCGGGATCCAGGCTGACGAACAGCGGAAGAATCGAGTCGGCCTTCGGTCCGAGCCGATCGAGCACAGCCGTCATTTTCGTGAGCGCGGCGGGGCACACATCCGGGCAACTCGTGTACCCGAAGTACACCAGGAGCCAGTGACCGGCCAGATCGCTCGCAGCCAGAGGGTGCCCGTATTGGTCGACCAAATGTGTTTCCTCGGCCCCGGGTGTCGGCTGGGCGAGGCTCAAGCCGACAATGGCTGCAAGCATCAGCGCGCGTGCCGTCGACCTCATATGGCGACGATCCAGCCCATGGCGCCTCTCTCGGCCATGCGGCTCTGATGCGGATGAAACATGTAGCGGCCGCGGCGCGGCAGCCGAAATTCGAGAACGGCTCGTTCGGCAGGTCCCAGGCTCACGATGTCGGTGTGTTCGTGTGGGGAGGCAGATGTACCGGAGCGGTATAAATCGAAGGTTTGCGCATGCAGATGAAACGACGCGATCGGGTCAGGTTCGACCATGTTCAACAGGTATATGCGAACCAGCTCGCCCGCCGGCACTTTGAGCGGGTAGCGCTCGTAGTATCCCGCCATGCCGTTCCAGGCGTAGACATCGTTTCTACCGTCGCCGTCGGTGTCGAAGCCGCACAGGCACAGCAGGATTTCGTGCGCGGCCGGCCGCGGCTGGAGCGGATCGACGATCATCGCCCCGTACATGCCCTTGCCGACGTGCCGCGCGTAGGGCGGGATGTGGCAGTGGTAAGGATGCAGTCCCACGGGTCCGGCCTCGAATTCGTAGCACTGCTCTTCGCCTTTGGCGACGCGACCGAGTCCATCCTGTGAGACGTCGTGTGCACCGTGAAAGTGAACGCTATGCGGCGCATGGGTGTGATTGCGCAGGGTGATCTTGAGACGGTCGCCCACCGTGGCACGCACGATCGGACCGGGCACCGTTCCGCCGTACGCCCATGCCGTGAAGTTCTGGCCGTCGGCCACCTCGAGCGTGGTTTCGATCACCGATAAATCAAACTCGCGCACATCGGCTGTTCGCGGCGCCCACGGCGCCGGGGTATGCAGGCCGTCGCGACTTCCAGCGGCGAGGTAGGCCGGCGGGGCGAACCGTGCCGAGTAGGCGGCGCCCGCCGGCGCGGTGGACGGATCGCTTCCGCAATCGAATTCGCGCGGCGGCGCTGGAGCAGCACTGGAATACTTGGCGGCGATGCGCTTCGCGCCGGGCCATGCCAGAGCGCCAAGCAACCCAAGCGCGCCACCGAGGCTGCCAAGTCCGAACAGGTCGCGACGGCGCATCGCCATGTGTTCAGCTGACTCCGCCGATCGATACTCCGAGCGCCAAGACCGCCAGATAGGCGGCGCCCCCGCCGAGCGCGATCAATTTGATCCGTGGGGCCAGCCGCGTGCCGCTGAGGAAGAGGTAGGCGAGGGCGCCGACGAAGGGCAGCGCCAACATCAAGAATGACCAGACCCACGTGGCGCTCGCCGTCGTCTCGGACCGCCGCCCGAGGTCCCACAGGGCGAGCGTGGTCCATAGCACGTAGAGCAGCAAAGGGAGCAGAAAGGCGTACAGCCCCAGGATCATCTGCAAGTGGCTGGGCATGGTCACGTTCATAGTCCCTCTCTCCATCGAATGCGTTTCAGCTCAGCGCCTTGGGTCCCAGCGGGCCTCCGGCAAGCCAGACACCTGCGGCCAGCGGCAGCAGCCAAACAACCAGTCCCGTCAACACGATGGCAATCCGGGCGGACCGCTTGATCGTTCGAGCCGAGCCCAGCAAGTACCAGGCGCCGCCCAGCAGGGGCACCAGGATGACGAAGGCGCCCCAGGCCACGCGCGCAGGGTCGCCGCTTCGCTCGGAGAGGTCCATCAGCGCCAGCGACGCCCAGGTCGCGTAGAGCAGGAACGGCAGCAGGTACAGATAGACGGTGAACCAGATCTGAAAAAGAGTTGCGGGCGTGGAAACGGAAAATAGCGACGGCATGTCACGGCTCCTTGCGCGCGACGGCCGGAGTGTCCGTGGTGGCGCTCTCGGCAGGCGTCTTGATCGAGTCGAGGTCAAGGTGCATCCCAGCGAAGACGTGGACCGCGGGCCGTACCGGGGCGTCCGCACCGCCGGGAAGGTTGGGCTGCGCCGCCGGCACCGGGCGGGTGCGGTAATCGTTCACGGTGAACTGGCCGGTGCGAACCTGGGCAATCGCTCCGAAGAACGTCATCGTGGTCGAGAGGTCCGATGCAATGGGCACGCGCAACCCACGGCAGCCGTTCAGCGCCTGAAGGCCCCACGGCAGCGAGGTCCGGTAGACATTCTCTGAAAAGCAATTGCCGATGGTCCCGAATCCGCCGGCGGCAAGATCGGCGCGCCCCGACCCGAGCACGGTGTTGTGCCGGACGACGTGTCCCGTCGAAGGCCAGTAATGCCGGTCCAGAATCGGAAGCACCAGGATTCCGTTGTTCCGGCTGCGCATCACAAGATTATGCTCGACATGATTGTTGTGCGTGCCGACCATCGCGATGCCGGTGCCCGCCAGCGTCTCGGTGGCATAAAAGCCGGCAGCCTCGTTATCCAATCCGCTGTCGCTCACCACATTGCCGACAATCGTCGTATCGCGCCCCGGGGGCTCCAGCTCGATGTCGAACGTCGTCGTGGCGATGCCGCTGCGGTTGTGCACGAAGCGCGAATTCAATACATACATCTCGCCGCTCGAGTTGGTTCCGGAATAGCCGAGGCCGCTGTAGCTGCCGACGACATCGTTCAATACCACCCGGCAGGGCGCGCATTGCCCCACATAGAAGGCCGAGTCCGGCGAACCGCTCGCCAACGAATGTTCGAACAGCCCGTCGGTCGATCCGAAAGCGTAAATGCCGTAGTCGCCGTTGTTGTAGGCGGTGAGGTAGGAGCCGCGAAATCCCTGCACCGCGGTCCAGAAGAATCCATTCAGGGTGTAGTTTCGCGCCGTCATGTTTTCGATGGCGACGCCGTTGCCGCCCACCATGATGCCGGTGCCGAGTTCGAACTTGCCGTCGAGGATGACGGCGTTCCGATCCACGCCGCGCAGAGTCACACTCGGCGTCGTGACGTACACCGCCTCGTTGTATTCGCCTTTGTCGATCAGCACCAGGTCGCCGGGATTCGCGGCGTCCACGCCGTTCTGAATCGTCGGGTAGTCCTGGGGAACTCGTCTCGTGACGCCGCTGGGCTGTTCAACGGTGGCGAGGATCCCGCGTGCGCCCGACGGCGGCGTGTACTGAACGTCGCCGACCACGGCGACACCGACCATCCCCGCCTTGCCGTCCGGTGTCGCGTGAAAACTGCAATAGAACGGATACACCCCCTGCTTGCCGAGCACGATCTCGGTCATGTCCCCCGGGCTCATCTTGATGTTGCCGAAGGTCTTTTCGCTCGACCAGGACTTGTCGACGGCAGTGACGTTATGGTCGTTGCGCCCGGTGTTCATGAACAGGATCGATCCGCCCACGGGCACCCGCACGATGGCCGGCGAGAAGCTGTTGTCCGCCATCGAAACGAGCACGGTCCCGGTGGGGTTCTGCTGCGGCTTGCCGCAACCGCAGAGGCCCGCGGCGACACATAGCGCGGCAATGACCCGCTTATCCATGCGCTGCGCGATCAACGGACATCAGAACGACTGCCTGAACTCCACGCCGAGCGTGCGCGGCTGGTTCACGAACAGACGCGGCCTGCCCGGCGTCTCGGCCGCGATCGAGCGGCTGTCGCCGAGATTGGCGACCTCGTTGCCGAGGTTCTTGCCGACGATCGCAATTTCGAATGCGCCCCTGTCGAAGGCCATGCGCGCGTTGATCAGACGGTAGGAGGGACGCAGCCGCGGTTCGAAGGGATTGTTGTTGCCGCTGTAGCTTCTGCCGATATAGGAATAATCGGTGCCGCTGACCATCTTCCAGTCGGTCGTGAGCTGAGTCGTATACGACACCGCCCCATTGCCGGTCCAGTCCGGCACCTGATAGATGGGCGAACCGACGGTCTGCGGCGATCCTGCGCCCTGCTCGGTGATCTTCGCATCCTGATAGCCCAAGCCGAGCGACATCTCGAGGGGTTCCGTCGGTCTGGCGCGCATTTCGAGCTCGCCGCCCTTGCTCACCGCGGCGCCGGCATTCGCCGTGTATTGGAAGCCGCAGGAGAGCAGGATTTCCTGCTGGATGTCTTTCCACCGAATGTAGAACCCGGCGGCATCGACGGTCAGGCGATGATCCAGCCACGCGGTCTTGGCACCGAGCTCGTAGTTCCACAGCGAATCGGAACTGAAACTGCGCGTCTGTGAGATCGTGATGTTGGGGTCGACCGCCTTGAGCGCCGCCACGCAGTCGGTCGCGGTGCCCGGTTCGCCCGGCGGCACGATCGGCACCAGGCCGCCCGGCCGGTAGCCCTTGGCCACATTGACGTACACCATCTGGTCCGGCGTGAGGTGATAGTCCGCCTCGAACTTCGGATTGACGCCGCTCTCGGTCTGCTCTTCGGAAGGGCTGACGATGAACGGACCGCCGCCGGTGGCCAGCCCCCCCTCATAGCCTTCCTGGGACGTCTTGACCTGGTACCAGCGCAGGCCGGCCGTCAACTTCAAGGGATCGATCGGCTGGTAGGACACCTCGCCGAACACCGCCGGCTCCTTGACTTCGGTGTGAAAATCCGACGCGAAGATCAGGTTCGGGTAGCCCGGCGTGATCTCCACACCCGGCGCGCCGGTCAACGTCAGATCGACCCCCGGCACCGTCGCCGGCGGATAATAGGCGGCGAACGGTACACGCCCGTGAGTGTCCGAGTAGAACCCGCCGCCGACGAATTGGATCGGACCCTGCAGGGCCGAGACGAAGCGAATCTCCTGGACAAACTCCTGGTAATCCTTCTCTTCGGTGATGCCGCCCGGCTGCGGCGAGCCGCCGGCGCCTGAGGTGATTGCCGCGTACACGAAGTCGCTCTCGTCCTCCGTCTCGACCACCTTGCGGGAGAAATACGAGCTCGAGGAGACCAGTTCGCCGAGATTCGTCTTCCAATGCACCGTGAGCGAGGACAATCCCCAGTCGTCCCAGCCGCCTTCCGGTACGTTGAACCAGCGCGCCTGAGTGAAGTCGTTGGGGATCATCCTGTTCGGCGTGGGAGCGCCGGCTGCCGGGCTCGGCACCGGATAGCCGATCCCGTTGGCGGTATCCGTGGGGTAATCCGCCATCAGAAAGCCGTTGTAGCCGGTTCGCTGCAGCATGTACCGCGGTGTGATGGTGAGCGAGTCGGTGGGCTTGTAGGTGAGGCTCGCGGCGAAGCCCGAGGTGTCGATGGCGCCGACGTTGTCGACCGTGGTGAGGCCGGGGCCGGCGAGCGGCAAGCAGGTGAGGTTCATCGCCGCCGCGGGATTGGTGCAGTAGGTGCGCTTGAAGTAACCGGCCTCATAGTCGCCGAAGGCGCTCAAGCGCAGCGCCAGCTTGTCTTGAATCAACGGAATATTGAAGACCCCGTCGCCGGTATAGTTCCCGGTGCTCGTGCGGGCGGTGTCCGAGGCACCGCCGTGCAGAGTCGCGCTGAAATCGTTGAGATTCGGCTCCTTGGTGACGGTGCGCACCAGGCCGCCCATCGAGCGCGCGCCGTACAGGGTGCCCTGCGGACCGCGCAACACTTCGATGTGGTCGATATCGAGAATCCGCGGATCGATCGAGTCCGGCAGTGGCGTGTCGTCGATGTAGTAGCTGGTGACGTTGTTGCCGGAGACGCCGCGGATCGAGATGGTGCGCGCGGTTCCGACGCCGTCGCCGGTGGGCGCGAAGGCGAGATTCGGCACCTTGGTGGCGTAATCGAAGAAGTTGACGATCGCTTTTTCCTGCAGTTGGACGGTGCCGAAGGTGGTCATGGACATCGGCACGTTCTGCTGGCTCTCGGCTCGCTTCTCGGCGGTGACGGTGATCTCTTCCAGCTCGCCCGCCGGCGCCGCGGTCGTGTCGGCCGCGAACACGCATACCGGTCCCATCAGTGCCGCTGCGCCCAAACAGGCGAGGCAACCCTTCGATATCCCCATCGTCATTCTCCCTGCAAAAAGAAAAGGCTTTAAGGTCCCCTCGTCTATGTTATCAGTGCGCCGCGGCCGGTGTGGCAACTAAACTCGCGCCGCCTGGCGCCGCATCGCGCTCCTCGGCGATGGCCTTCTGAATCAGCGTGCGAAAACTGGACAGTGCGGTGTCCATGCGCAGCGCGAGCATCGGCGCATCCGGATCGAGATCGAGGATGCGCTGCTGCGAGAGGATGATGTCCTTGTCCTCCAAAAAGCCCGCGCGCACGCTGGCGGTCAAGTTCTCGGTGATGCTCCGATCGTCGAGCGCGAAACCGTGGCATTGCTGGAAGAAGTAGTGCGAGGTCCGCTCGGTCTCCGGCGTCACCGCCTGACAACCGAAGAACTGCGCCGCGTCGACGCGCCGGCCCTCCGGCGCGCCGGTGCCGGTCGGCGCGCTGCCCGAATCCATCAGCAGCACGCCGGGCAGCACGACGTCGTAGATGTTCCAGCGGTCGACGTTTCCCGGCCAGGTCTTGATTTTCGCAAGGAACGGCGCCGGCTCATCGTCGAGCAGCCAGCGCTCGACCCGCACGCTGCGCGCGCCGCGGGTGACCTTGGGGCGTGCGGAGGCGTACTTGGCCGAGCCGCCGAGCGTGGTCTCGTGCACGTACGAGAGGTGCGAAAAATCGAGCAGGTTGTCGGTGATCAGCAGGTAGTTGGCATCGTAGTGCAGATAACCCGGCACGCCGCGCCATCCCTCATCGTCCAAGTAATGCGTGTCGGGTATCAAGGACTCGTCCGCCCGGCTCGGATCGCCCATCCACACCCAGATCCACTTGAAGCGCTCGACCACCGGAAAGGCGCGCACCCGGGCCGCGGCGGGGATGAAATCCTGTGAGGGGATCTCCACGCAGCGCCCTGCGGCGTCGAACAGCAGCCCGTGATACATGCAGCGGATGCGGTCGCCCTCGCGGCGCCCCTTCGAGAGCGGTGCGGCGCGGTGACAGCATCGATCCTCGAGCGCGATCACGCGGCCCGCCTGATCACGCCACAGGAGCAGAGGCACGCGGATGACGGTGCGCGCCAGCAGCGCCTCTGCCGCGATCTCATGAGACCACGCCGCGACATACCAGGTGTTTTTCAGAAAGGCGTGCTCGCTGCCCATGGTGTGCTCTTATCAGGCTGTGGCGATGATGCTCCCCGGCCATCATAGCCACAATCGCGGCTTTCGTAAGAGGGCTTGGCGGATGCGGCGGACCCGACATGGCCGCCCGCCGCCGCCTGCGGCATTAATGAAACGGTACCGTTGCGTTTCAATCGCGGCGGCGCTATGCTCCGTCTCGAGTCTCGTTTGACATTAACTGGAGCGAAGTCCATGCCCCGAATCAAACAGGCCATTTTCGCAGCCGCCGCCACGGCGGCGATTGCCTTAAGCCCGGCCGCACCCGCGGCGGCAGGTGTCCATGGCTACTACGGCCATCCGCATGGGTGGTGGGGATTGGGGCACGGCCTGTTCGGTGCGGCCGCCGCGCTCGCCACGCTGCCCTTCGTCGTCGCTTCCGCCGTGGTTTCCGCGGCGGTGCAGGCGGCACCCGCGCCGGCGCCGGCGTACGGCGGAGGCGGCTACGGCTACGGCTATGCGCCGCCCCCGGTGACATATGCCCCGCCGCCCGTGTACTATTCGCCGCCGCCGGTGGCCTACGCACCGCCGCCGGCCTACTATGCACCCGCCTACTACCCACGAGCTCCTTATTATTATCCGGCGCCGCGCGCGTACTATGCGCCGCGTCCGGCCTACTCCGGCGGCTATGGCTATGGCTACGCACACAGCGGGTATCGCGGAGGCGGCTACTACCCCCGTCGTTAGGAGCCTGTCTGAGTAATCCCCGGTCCCGAAGGGTTGGCTTGGTGAGGGGCGTCTGCGGTGTTGCGCGGCTTGGACGTAGCGCTTGCTACGTCCTGTGCGGCGCGCCTTGCATCCGCTCCCTCGCCAAGCCAACGCGGCTCACGCGGATTACTCAGACACGCTCCTAGGTAGCGATGGCGCGCAAGGCGACCAAAGCCGTTGCGCGCGGCGGCCGGCCTTCCCGCGCCGATGCACTGCGCCTGCGCGAGCGCATCCTGGTGGCCGGCACCAAGCTGTTCCTCGCCGAAGGCTACGGCTCGACCACCATCGAGGCAGTGGCGAGGCGCGCGCGCGTGTCCAAGCGCACCTTCTACGACCGGTTCGACGACAAGTCGGCGCTGTTCGCCGCGGTGGTCCATCGCATCATCGAGCGCATCCGGCCTCCGCCGGAGGTGCCCCTGCTCGCGGGCGCGACGCTGCCGGACGTGCTGCGCCGCCTTGCCGGATTCATCCTGCGCGCAGCGCTGTCCCCGCAGGCCATTGCGTTGCACCGGCTGGTGCATGCGGAGTCCGGCCGCTTTCCCGAACTCGTGCGCGCGGTCGCGAGCGACGGCAGCACCAGCGAAGGCATCACGCTCATCAGCAGCCTGCTCGAGCGCGAGCTGCCGGAGGCCAGACTGCGCCCCGAGGATCGCGCCTTTGCCGCGCAGCAGTTCATATTCATGGTGGTCTCTCTGCCGCAGCGCCGCGCATTGGGATTCGGTGCGCCCATGACGCAGCCCGAACTCGAGGCATGGGCCGACAAGGTGGTCGCTCTGTTCTTGGGCGGCTGCCGCGACTTCGGCACATGAGGCGCTCGAGCGGGTTCATGCCCGCGCTCGCCGGCGCGGTCTGCGCCGCGGCTCTTTGTCTGCCCTGCGCTCCTACTGCTTTCGCCTGGGGCGATGAGGGCCACGAAGTGATCGGGCTGATCGCGAATCACTACCTTGAGCCCGCGGTTCGCCGGCGGGTGCAGGCCTTGCTCGCGGGCGACGAGTCGGGGCTGACCGCAAGGGACATCGCGCATGAGGCGACCTGGGCGGACAAATACCGCGATTCCCACGCCGAGACGCGCAGCTGGCATTTCGTGGATCTCGAACTGGCGGGAGCCGACATCCGCCGCGCCTGCTTCGGTCAACCTGAGCTCGCGCCGGCGTCCGATGCTTCGGAGGGTCCCGCGCAGGACTGCGTGATCGACAAGATCGACGAATTCACCGCCGAGCTCGGCAATCCCGGCACGGGGGAGCGGGAGCGGCGTCTCGCGCTGCAGTTTTTGCTGCATTTCGTCGGCGACGTACACCAGCCGCTGCACGCGAGCGACGATCACGACCGGGGCGGAAACCGCAAGATCGCGAGTGCGCCCGGAATCGCCGAGAACAATCTGCACCATGACTGGGACACTGAATTCGTCGCGCGATTGGGCAAGGACGATACAGACATCGCGGCGCGGCTGATCGCCCGCATCACCGAGGCAGAGCGTGCGCGCTGGTCCGCCGGCACGCCCGCCGAGTGGGCCATGGAAACCTACGATGTGGCAAAATCGCACGCCTATGGCCTGCTGCCGCCGGCGGGTTCTTCGAATCGCTACGAGCTTTCCGATGCCTATGTGGCCGATGCGACCGCGGTGACGGCCGAACAGCTGAGCAAAGCCGGCGTGCGCCTTGCGTTCGTGTTGAATCAGGCGCTGCGTTAGGAGCCATCCGATGAGCGGCAAGCAAACGATCACCCCGTGCCTGTGGTTCAACTTCAACGCCGAGGAGGCCGTGAACCATTACCTCGGCATTTTCAAGGCGTCGAGAATCCTGGAAGTCTCGCGCTACGGCGATGCCGTGCCGGAGCACCGCGGCAAGGTGCTGGTCATTCGCTTTGAAATTGCGGGGCTGCAGCTGCAGGCGCTGAACGCAGGGCCGCAGTTTCCCTTCACCGAGGCCGTATCCTTGAGCGTCGACTGTGCGGATCAGGCGGAGGTGGACGAGCTTTGGGCGCGGCTGTCCGAGGGCGGCAGCGCGGGGCGCTGCGGCTGGCTCAAGGACAAGTTCGGACTGTCGTGGCAGATCGTGCCGCGCGCGCTCGTGAACATGCTCAAAGATCCGGATGCCGAGAAAGCCGCGCGGGTGATGCAAGCGATGCTGACCATGGACAAGATCGACATCGCCCGCCTGCTTAAGGCCTACGAGCGATGAATGCGCCTGCCAGCGGCCTGTGGCTCGGCCTGGACACCGGGGGCACGTATACCGATGCGGTGCTGCTCGCCGATGGGCGGCGCGTCATCGCGAGCGCGAAGGCGCTGACCACTCCCTGGGATCTCGCGATCGGCATCAGCCAGGCGATTCGTGCGGTGCTCGACGTTCTGCCCAGCGGCGCGGATCGGGCGAGCGGCGCGGATCGGGCGAGCGGCGCCGGCGCGTACGGCGGGGCCGGCCGCGCAGACGTGAGCCTCGTGTCCGTGTCGACCACGCTCGCCACCAACGCCGTGGTCGAGAACCGCTTCAGCCCCGTGTGTACGCTCGTGATCGGATTCGACGAGGCCATGGTCGAGCGCTCGGGCCTCAAGCGCCACCGCGACGGCGTGGTGGCGCGCATCCCGGGCGGTCACATCGCCACCGGAGAGGAAACCGAGCCGCTGGACGAGGCCGCGGTGGAGCGCGCGGTGCGCGAGTACGGGGCCCGCGTCGAGGCGTTCGCAGTCGCCGCCAATTTCTCGGTGCGCAATCCGTCTCATGAGCTGCGCGCGCGCCGCATCATCCGCGCGCTGTCGTCGAAGCCGGTGACCTGCGCGCACGAATTGAGCTCGAAGCTCGACGCGCCGCGCCGTGCGCTCACCGCCACGTTGAACGCGCGGCTCACCCCTCAGATCAGCCATCTCATCGAGGCGCTCACGCGAGTGCTGGCCGAGGAGTCGATCGATGCGCCTCTGATGATCGTCAAGGGCGACGGCTCGCTGATGAAGGCCGAGGTGGCGCTCGAGTATCCGGTCGAGACCATCCTGTCGGGTCCGGCCGCGAGCGTCGTGGGGGCTTCATTTCTCACCGGGCTCGAGGACTTCGTGGTCTCCGACATGGGCGGCACCACCACCGATATCGCGGTGGTCGCCGGTGGCCGTCCGCTGATCCGCGCCGAGGGCGCGCTGGTCGGCGCTTGGCGCACCATGGTCGAGGCGGTCGATGTGCGCACCAGCGGCCTGGGCGGCGACAGCGAGGTGCATTTCGACCGGCAGCACCGCCTGCGCGTCGGTCCGCGCAAAGCCATGCCGCTGAGCCTGCTCGCGCAGCGTTTTCCGGCCACGCTCGCGCAGCTGCGCACGATCGCAGAGCTCGAGCGCCTGCCGGACCATGCGGCGCAATTCGCCTTCCGCAATCCCGGTCGCGAACCGCGCGAGCACCTGTCGGCGCTCGAGCGCCGCGTGTGGGACGCCTTGGATCTCGAGCCCAAGCACGTATCGACCGTGGTGCGCAACGCTTCGGGTCTCGAGGCGCTGCGGCGCCTCGCCGATGCCGGACTCGCCACTCATGCGGCCTTTACACCGAGCGATGCCATGCATGTGCTCGAGCGGCAGCAGGGCTGGTCGCGCGAGGCGGCCGAGTGCGGTGCGCGGATACTCGCCATCGAGGAGCGCAACGCGCGCGCGGCATCCGCGGCCGCTTCCGCGCGCGCGATCTGCGAACGCACGTATGAGCATGTGGTGCGCGAGACGGGACGGGTGCTGCTCGCCGCGGCCCTGAGCGCCGACCCGGGACTCGAAGCGCGGCTCGGCCACTGGGGTGTGCTCGGTGACCGGCTCATCGAGGAGGTCGTGGCCGGCAAACCGTTCTCGACTCTGCTGCATGCTACGCTCGCGCTCGCGCGCCCGCTCGTCGCCATCGGCGCGCCGGTCGGCGCCTATTATCCCGAAGTGGCGCGGAGGCTCGGCGCGCAGCTGTCGATTCCGGAGCACGCCGCGGTGTGCAACGCCGTGGGCGCAGTCGCCGGCGTGGTCTCGCAGACGGTCGAGATCCTGGTCAACCAGCCGACCTTCAAGGTATTTCGAGTGCACGACCCGGCGGGCAGCGAGGATTATCAGGATCCCAAGCCCGCGCTCGAGCATGCGCGGCGCGTATCGCGCGAGCTCGCACTCGCCGCAGCGCGGCGCGCCGGCGCGGCCGATCCGCACGTCGACACCAGCGTGAGCGAAAAGCTCGCGCACGTCGGTCCGGGAGAGCAGTACCTGGCCGAGGCGGTGGCGCGTTCGACCGCGACCGGCCGCCCGTTCGCCGGCCACGTCGGCGCCGAGCGCGGCATCGGATAAACGCATACCGGCGTATCGGATTAAGGCATACCAAATCGCCGCGGACTTAGGCTCGGGGCACGGGCGATATCCTTATAATGGTTTCATGACACAACCCGACGAGACGCTTGGCCGCCGCAGCCGGCGCCGCCCCGGTTCCTCCGAGGCCAGCCATGCGGTGTTCGACCGCACGGGGCCCTACCGCCATTTGCGCAATCCCTTCGAGCCGCTGAAGGTGTTCTCGGAGGATCAGGTGGCCGCCATCCACGAGGCCGCGCTCAGCATACTCGAAACGCAGGGCATGAAGGTGCTCTCGGCGGATGCGCGCCTGCGCTACGCCGAGGCCGGCGCAACGGTCGAGGAGGCGACGCAGATCGTGCGCCTCGACCGCGGGCTGGTCGGCGCATCGCTCGCCGCCGCGCCGCACGACATCACACTGCACACCGTCGACCCCGATCGCAACGTGCCTCTGTCGAAGGGCTGCGTCGCCTTCGCGCCGACCTCCGGGCCGCCCAACATCATGGACACGGAGCGCGGCAGGCGCGCCGGCACGTTCGAGGACTTCTGCAATCTGATGAAGCTGTGCCAAAGCTTCGAAGTGATCCACGTGCTCGGCGGCGCGACCGAGCCGCAGGATGTTCCGGTGCACATCCGCCATCTGGAAGTGACACGCGCGCAGCTCATGCTCTGCGACAAGGTGCCGTTCATTTTCTCGCGCGGCCACAAGCAGGTCGCCGACAACTTCGAGCTGATCCGCCTCGCGCACGGCATCTCGCCCGAGCAGTTCCGATCGCGCCCGTACACCTATACCATCATCAACACCAACTCGCCGCTGCAGCTCGATATTCCGATGGCGGACGGCATCATCGATTTCGCCGCCGCCGGTCAGGTGCTCGTTATCACGCCGTTCACGCTGGCCGGGGCAATGGCGCCGGTGACGATCGCGGGCGCGTTGACCCTCGCGCACGCCGAGGCGCTCGCGGGCTTGACGCTCGCGCAGATCGTGCGGCCGGGCGCACCCATCGTGTACGGCAGCTTCACCTCCAACGTCGACATGAAATCCGGATCGCCGGCCTTCGGCACGCCGGAGTACGTCAAGGCGGCGTTCGGTGCCGGCCAGATGGCGCGGTTTCTCGGGCTTCCCTGGCGCTCATCGAACGCCACCGCCTCGAACGTCCCCGACGAGCAGTCGGTGTACGAATCGCAAATGTCCTTGTGGGGAGCGCTGCTCGGCGGCTGCAACTTCGTGCTGCACGCCGCCGGCTGGCTCGAGAGCGGACTCACCACCTCGTACGAGAAATTCATTCTCGACATCGAGATGCTGCAGATGTTCGCCGAAGTGTTCCAGCCGCTCGGCGCCGCGCCCGCCGACCTCGCGCTCGAGGCGGTTGCCGAAGTCGGCGCCGGCGGGCACTTCTTCGGCTGCGCGCACACGATGGAGCGCTTTCGCAGCGCCTTCTACGCTCCGCTGGTGTCCGATTGGCGCAATTCCGGCGCCTGGGCGGACGACGGATCGAAAACCGCGAGTGAGCGCGCCACCGGCATCTGGCAGAGCGCATTGCAGCGTTATGTCGCCCCCAGGCGCGATCCCGCCATCGTCGAGGCACTCGATGCCTATGTCGCGCGCCGCAAGGCCGAAGGCGGCGCTCCGCCCGTCACCTGAAATGTCGCATCTGGATATGCCTCCGTCGCGATATCACAAGTGTTGCGGGCGGTGCGGACTTACCATGCCTTGTTGCGAGGACTGCGTAAGATACGGCGGCGGCTCGCAAAAATAAGCCCCGGGAGAGTTAGATGTCGGAGCCGACTGAAGAATTCGATCTGGCCGCGCTCAATGACGAAGAGCTTGTCGAGCAGGTTCACGATGACCTCTACAACGGCCTCAAGGCGGAGGTCGAGGAAGCGACGCGGATCTTCTTGAAGCGGGGCTGGTCGGCCGAGCGCGTGCTCAACGACGCCCTGGTGGAAGGCATGCGCATCGTCGGCATCGACTTCCGCGACGGTATCCTGTTCGTGCCCGAGGTGCTGCTCGCCGCCAATTCGATGAAGGGGGGCATGGAGATCCTGCGGCCGCTGCTCGCCGAGACGGGCGTGGAACCGATCGGCAAGATCGTCATCGGCACGGTCAAGGGCGACATTCACGACATCGGCAAGAACCTGGTGTCGATGATGCTCGAGGGCGCGGGCTTCGAAGTCATCGACCTCGGCATCAACAACCCCGTCGACAAATATCTCGACGCGCTGGAGAAGCACAAGCCCGACATTCTCGGCATGTCGGCGCTGCTGACCACCACCATGCCGTACATGAAGGTGGTCATCGACACGCTGAAGGAGCGCGGCATCCGCAACGACTACATCGTGCTGGTCGGCGGTGCGCCGCTCAACGAGGAGTTCGGCAAGGCGGTGGGCGCAGATGCGTACTGCCGCGACGCCGCGGTCGCGGTCGAGACCGCCAAGGGTTTGTTGGCCGCCAAGCGCGCCGGCGCGGCGGTGCACTGAGCTCGGGTGGATTTCGTGGCGCAGCAAGCAGCATCCCCGAAGAGCTCGCCGCAGCCACGCTCGGACGGCGAGGGCACGCTGATCATCGCATGCGGCGCGCTCGCCCACGAGATCACGGCGCTCAAGCGCGCGAACGGCTGGGATCATCTGGAGGTGCGCTGCCTGCCCGCCGAATTGCACAACCGGCCCGAGCGCATACCCGCCGCGGTGCGTGCGCTGGTGCAATCCTCGCGCTGCCACTACCGCTCGATCTTCGTCGCCTATGCGGACTGCGGCACGGGCGGCATGCTCGACGCCGTGCTCAAGGAGGAGGGCGTCGAGCGCATCCCGGGGGCGCACTGCTATGAATTCTTCGCCACGGGTCCGGTATTTGCGGAACTGGCCGCCGCCGAGCTCGGCACGTTCTATCTGACCGATTTCCTGCTGCGGCATTTCGATCGCCTGGTGCTGCGCGGCCTGGGCCTCGACCGACATCCGGAGCTGCATTGCGCCTACTTCGGCAATTACCGCAGGCTCGTGTACCTGGCACAGGCGCCCAAGCCCGGCTCGCTGGAGCAGGCGCGCGCAATCGCCGAGCGCATGGGTCTTGAGTTCGAGTACCGCGAGACGGGCTACGGCACGCTCGCGAGCAGCCTCGAGTCCGCCGTGAAGCGTGGCGAGGAGGCCGCGTCGTGGCGTCGCTGATCGTCATCTCCTGGCGCCACATACCGGCGCAGGTCATCGCCAAGCGCGGCCGCGACGCCTCGAAGGTGCAGCTCTCGCAGCGGTTTCAAGAGGCGGTCGACCGGGCGGCGATGCGCGCCGGCAAGGGCAGCTCGGATGCGTATCTCGCCGATTGGCAGCGCAGCGCCCCTCGCCCCTGCGGCGATGACCTCGCGGCCGAGGCGGCCGCGGAAGCCGCGCGTCTCGAAGCGCAGTATACGGACGAGGATCTCGAGCGGCTGATTCGCGCCAAGGGACTGGATGAGAATCGCAGTGCGTCCGATTCCGCCCCGCCCGCCGAGATTTCCTGATGTATTCGGTCAGGCTCTGGTCGGTGCGCCACGCGCGCGGCATGAACGCGTTCTATCGCGGCTTCGAAGCATTGCTGATGCGCATGCACGGGCTGTTCCGCACGCTCGGCTATGAGCGCATCGAGCGACCCGTGGCGGCCGTCGAGAAGGCCGTCAAAGGCGCGCTGTTCGACTGCCGCATGTGCGGCCAATGCGTGCTCTCCTCCACCGGCATGTCGTGTCCGATGAACTGCCCCAAGACCCTGCGCAACGGCCCGTGCGGCGGCGTGCGCGCCAACGGCAATTGCGAGGTCAAGCCGGAGATGCGCTGCGTGTGGGTCGAGGCCTATCGAGGCGGTCAGCGCATTCCGGGCGGCATCGAGGCGATGCGCCAGGTGCAGTTCGCGGTCGACCAGCGCCTGCAGGGCCGGTCCTCGTGGCTCAGGGTGGTGCGCGAGCGGCACGCCGAACCCTCGCCACTGGCCGCGCCGGCGCCAGCGCCCGCGAAGGGCGGCAGCCCGAAGGCGGCGCCATGAGATTCGAGGACGAACCGGTGCCGGGCTACCCGCTGCCGATCCTGCCCGGGCATACTTCGCCGGGGCGCTTCGAGCGGGTGCTGCGTGCCGGCGGCTTCGTGGTCACCACCGAGCTCGCGCCCCCGGACTCGGCCGATCCGGACGATGTGTACAAGCGCGCACGTGTGTTCGACGGCTATGTGGACGCCATCAACGCGACCGACGGCAGCGGCGCGAACTGCCACATGTCGAGCGTGGCCGTCTGTGCGCTGCTGACGCGCGTCGGCTATGCGCCGATCATGCAGATCTCCTGCCGGGACAAGAACCGCATCGCGATTCAGGGCGATATCCTCGGCAGCGCGGCCATGGGCGTGTGCAACATGCTGTGCCTGACCGGCGACGGCGTGCAGGCGGGCGATCATCCGCAGGCGAAGCCGGTGTTCGATCTGGATTGCGTGTCGCTGCTCGAGATTGCGTGCACCCTGCGCGATGATCACCACTTTGAAAGCGGACGCAAGATCAGTTTCGCGCCGCGCGTGTTCCTGGGCGCCGCCGAAAATCCCTCGGCCCTGCCCCACGAGTGGCGCGCGCTGCGCCTCGCCAAGAAGGTCGCCGCCGGGGCGCAATTCATCCAGACGCAATACGTGTACGATCTGCCGCTGCTGCGCGCCTTCATGGACCAGGTCGAGGCGCTCGGGCTGTTCGACAAGGTCCACATCCTCGCAGGCGTCGGTCCGCTGCGCTCGGCGAAGACCGCCGAATGGATGCGCAAGAACGTTCCCGGCATGCACGTGCCCGACGCCGTCATCGAGCGCCTCGCCGGCGCCAAGGATCAGGCGCGCGAAGGCCGCAACCTCTGCGTCGATCTCATACAGGAGATTCGCGAGATTCGCGGCATCAGCGGCGTGCACATCATGGCCTACCGGCAGGAAGAGTCGGTGGCCGAGATCGTCGACCGCTCCAGCGTGCTCCGAGGCCGATCCCCCTGGTATCCCGGTCGCGACACCTCTCGCGACGCGACGTTCGATGCGCCGAGCGAGGCGCCGCAAGCTTCTCAAAGGACCACATCATGACGGATACCGTTATCAGCTCCGCCACCAAGGAAGTCGTCATCGGCTTCGATCGACCGTTCGTCATCATCGGCGAACGCATCAATCCGACGGGGCGCAAGATCCTCGCCGCCGAGATGGCCGCCGGGGACTTCAGCCGGGTCGAGTCGGATGCCCGCGCCCAGGTCGAGGCCGGGGCGCACATGCTCGACGTCAATGCCGGAATTCCGCTGGCGGACGAGCCGGCGATTCTGGCGCGCGCGGTGCAGCTGGTGCAGTCGATCACCGATGTGCCGCTGTCGATCGATTCGTCCATCGTGGCCGCGCTGCAGGCCGGGCTCGCCGTTTACAAGGGCAAGGCGCTGGTCAATTCCGTCACCGGCGAGGACGAGCGGCTGGAGTCGGTGCTGCCGCTGGTGAAGAAATACGGCGCCGCGGTGATCGCGATCTCGAACGACGAGACCGGCATCTCGGAGGATCCTGACGTGCGCTACGCGGTGGCGAAGAAAATCGTCGAGCGAGCGATGGATCACGGCATTCCCTCGTGTGACGTCGTGGTCGATCCGCTGGTGATGCCAATAGGCGCCATCAATCAGGCGGGCGTGCAGGTGCTGCGTCTGGTGCACCGGCTGCGCACCGAGCTCAAGGTGAACACCTCCTGCGGGGCCTCGAACGTGAGCTTCGGACTGCCTAACCGCAACGGCGTCAACAGCGCGTTTCTGACCATGGCGATGGGGGCGGGAATGACCTCCGCCATCACCAATCCGCTGCACGCCGAGGTGGTGCAGGCGGTCATGGGCGCCGACGTGATGCTCGGGCACGACCCTGATTGCGCGCGCTGGATCAAGCGCTTTCGCGAGGCGCCGCCGACTGCTGCGCCGGGCGCCGTCGGCACCGCAGAGGCGCCGCGCGGCCGCCGCGAAGGCGGTCACCGCCGGCGGCCGGCCTAGGATCGAGGCACGCATGACGACTCGAGAGCCGCTCGTCGTATTCATGCCTTCCGGCAAGCGCGGCCGCTTTGCCGTGGGCACGCCGCTGCTGCAGGCGGCACGCAGCTTGGGCGTGGACATCGATTCGGTATGTGGCGGCCGCGGACTGTGCGGGCGCTGCCAGGTGCTGGTCGCGGAAGGCGAGTTCGCCAAGCACGGCGTCAGCTCCTCGAGCGCGAGCCTGTCGCCATTCAGCGAGCCGGAAATGCGCTTCTCGCGGCGCGCGCCGCTCGCAGAGGGCAGGCGCCTGTCGTGCTCTGCGCGCGTCGAAGCCGACGTGGTGATCGACGTGCCGGCGAGCAGTCAGGTGCACCGCCAGGTGGTGCGCAAGGAGGCTGATGCGCGCGCGATCGAGCTGTATCCGGTGGTGCGTCTGCACTACGTGCAGGTGAAGCAGCCGGACATGCACGATCCGTCGGGCGACCTGCGCCGGCTGTTCGAGGCGCTGGAAGCGGAATGGAGCCTGAAGGATCTCACTTGCGATCTATCCGTGCTGCAGGCACTGCAGTCGGCGCTGCGCACGGCGGACTGGCAGGTCACCGTGGCAGTGCACGCCGAGAAGCAGATCATCGGCGTGTGGCCGGGGCTGCACGAGCGGGCGTTCGGCCTCGCGGTCGACGTGGGCTCCACCACGATCGCCGCGCATCTGTGCGACCTGCTGAGCGGCGAAGTGGTCGCCTCCGCGGGCGTCATGAATCCGCAGATTAGGTTCGGCGAGGACCTGATGAGCCGCGTCTCGTATTCGATGATGAATCCCGGCGGCGCCGCGCTCATGACCAAGGCGGTGCGCGAGGCGCTCTGCGGTCTCGCGGCCGACGTGGCGCGCAGTGTCGGCGCATCGCACGAGGATATCCTGGAAGCGACCCTGGTCGGCAACCCGATCATGCATCACCTGCTGCTCGGCATCGATCCAGTGGAGCTTGGCGGCGCCCCGTTCGCGCTCGCCGTCGATCACTCGCTCACGCTGCGGGCGAATGTCATCGACCTGAAGCTGCACCGCAACGCGCGCATCTATGTGTTGCCGTGCATCGCCGGTCACGTGGGCGCCGATGCCGCGGGCATGGTGCTCTCCGAGCGTCCGGACCTCGGCGACGAGATGACCCTGCTCGTGGATGTCGGCACGAACGCCGAAATCGTGCTCGGCAACCGCCTGCGGCTCGTCGCCTGCTCCAGCCCGACCGGACCGGCGTTCGAGGGCGCCCAGATCAGCTGCGGTCAGCGCGCGGCACCCGGCGCGATCGAGCGCGTGCGCATCGACCGCGAAACGCTCGAGCCGCGCTTCAGGGTCATCGGCTCGGAGCTCTGGTCGGACGAGCCCGGCTTCGAGGAGGCCACCGCGGGCAGCGGCATCACCGGCGTGTGCGGATCCGGCATCATCGAGGTGATCGCCGAGATGTACCTTGCCGGCATCATCAATCAGGACGGCGTGCTCGACGGCCGCCTGGCCGAGCGCTCCCCGCGCATCGTCGCCAACGGCAGGACGTTCGCATATCTGCTGCATCGGGGCGCGGTCGAGATGAAGATCACCCAAAACGACGTGCGCGCGATTCAGCTCGCGAAGGCGGCCCTGTACGCCGGCGTCGCGCTCCTGATGGAGCGGCTCGGCATCGATCACGTCGATCGCATCCGCCTCGCCGGCGCCTTCGGCAGCCATATCGACGTCAAGTACGCGACCATTCTCGGCATGCTCCCCGACTGCGATCTGAAGCAGGTGCGCTCGGCCGGCAATGCCGCTGGAACCGGCGCGCGCATTGCGCTGCTCGATGCGACCTCGCGCGGCGTGATCGAAACCCTCGTGCGGCGCATCGAGAAGGTGGAGACGGCAATCGAGCCGCGCTTTCAGCTTCACTTCGTCGAGGCGATGGCGATACCTCACAAGACCGCGGCGTACGCGAACCTGCGCAAAGTCGTCGACTTGCCCGAGCCGAAGGAATCCACCAGCCAGAGCGAAACGAGAGGCCGCCGGCCGCGCAGGCCGGAGACGGCGAAGAGCGAGTGAGACGCAGCGGCTGCCAGGAACGCTGAAAAACGATCATGAAAAAGACAAAAATCAGGTGGCTTCCCAAACCGCAGAGACACGACTATCCTGCTGCGCAATCGTATTTGAGCTTGCTGTTCCCGCCGCGGGTCGCGAAGGCGCTGGTCCAGAAATTGGAGCGCGCGGGGATCAGTGAATTTGCGGCGAAGGACATTTTCAGGGCCTCGGGCTTGGCTGTGCTCGGCAGCGGCAACAGCCACGTGGATCGAGATCGGATCCAAATCATCCACAGGCAGCCGATCTCTCCGATTTTGCTGTGCAGGGACGTCGAGCACGGCAAGGTGATCATCGCCGATGGATATCACCGGCTGTGCGCGGTTTACACCTTCGATGAAGACGCGATGATTCCGTGCCAGATCGTTTGAGAAGATGTGCGCGCGTGTGCGCGGGGAACGATATTTGTGTGCCGGCGCCGCGCTTGTTTCACGGCTGAGCCGTCTGCGCGATGCTGACGTTGTCCACCACGGTCCGCAGCAGCTGGCGTCTCGATTCGAGCCACTGCGGATTGGCTTGGGTGTCCGCCGAATAATAGCCGGCGACGCTGAATACGGTCGTGCTGTCGAGCATGGTGTAAAAGGCATCGCTGCCGTGCGAGGTGACGCGCATCCACTCTCTCGCCCCGCTCTGTTCCCGCGTCGGCCTCCCGTCGTCGCCGCGTCCCTGTTGTCCGGACGCGGCGCTCAGTGCGCGATACAGGGCCGCCGCATCCAGGGGCGCCGGCGACAGCGGCACCGCCAGGCGCACAAATCTCGCCTTGATCTCGAATCCCGGCAAATCGGCGCTCGAGGATCTGCCGAAGTCGTATTGCGCATCCAGCAAGAGGCGCTGCGACCATTGATCGTAAGTCGCTTCGGGCAAGCGGTTGGTCTTGAAGATCCGAAAGCCGGGGGGCACTTTGACAGTGACGGTAACGGCGTTCGCGGAAAAGACGTAGGAGCCCCAGTGAGTCAAGTCCGCGTCGATGGCCCGCGGCTTGGAGGCGGGCGTCCCGCTCGAGTGGGACATGCACGCCGCCACGCCGATGAGGAGCAGGGCGGCTGATGTAAGTCGGAATTTCGTCATGTGGACGCCGGTGTCGGGGGGGGGCGCCGGCATTATAGTGCGGTGCGCTACGGCAGCACCACGACATTCCCGATCTGCCGGCCGCTTTCGACCGCTTCGTGCGCAAGAGCGGTTTCATCCAGTGAAAAGCGCGCGGCGATCCGGTGGATCAGCCGGTTGCCCTCAAGCTGTCGCGTGATTTCCGCGACCGCACGCTCGCGCACCTCATCGCGGAGCTCGTAGACGATGAAGAACGATGCAGTCACCCCGTGGACCAGCCAATTGCGCAGCGGCAGTGTGGTGGTCCAATCGCTGGAGCCGTAAACGATCGCGCAACCTCCGTGCTTGAGATAGCCGCTGTAGCCCGCAGCATTCGCCGCCAAATCGACTTCCAGCACCCGGTCGACCCCCTTTGGACCCAGGATTTGACGAACGCGGTCGGCAATCGATTCCTGCCGGTAGTTGATGACGTGAGCGGCTCCAGCTTCCCGGGCTCGAGCAGCCTTGACATCCGATGACACCGTCGCGATGACCGTGGCGCCTGCGGCGGCCGCCATCTGGCAGGCGTAATGGCCGACGGCGCCCGCGCCGCCCGCGATGAGGAGGGCGAGGCCGCGCACGTCGCCGCAGAAGTGCACGGCCCGGTAAGCCGTCAGCGCCGGAATACCGAGGCAGGCGCCCGCCTCGAACGAGGTGTCATCCGGCAATCGAACCGCTTGCCGGGACGGCAATGCCACATACTGCGCCGCCGTGCCATGTGCGCGTTTCCATGCGGCGTTCCAGATCCACACCCGCTCGCCGACGCGGTCCGGCTGCACATCGCGCCCGACCGCCTCGATGATGCCCGCGCCGTCGCTGTGCGGGATGACCTCGGGAAACGCCAATGGCCCGGATCGTCGCGTCTTGACATCGGAGGGGTTGACCCCCGATGCGTACACGCGCACGAGCACCTCGTCCGGGAGCGGTACCGGGATCGGTCGGTCCGCGATCTTGAGGACTTCGCGGGCCGCCCCCGGCGCCGAGTAACAGGCGACTCGCATGTTTCAGCGTCCCGCCCAGGGCGCCTTACACGTTCGAATCCGGCGACGCGGCCTTGCGCTTCGCCATGTACTCGAGCAGCGCCTCGTCGATCGCGGGATCCATGGGCGGCGGCACGTACTCCGCGAGCTGCTTCTTCCACAGCGCGTTCGCGCGCTTCGCCATGTTGGTCGCGCCTTCGGCCTCCCACTGTTCGTAGCTGTTGTTGTCGGCGAGCGGCGAGCGGTAAAACGCATTCTCGAAGTTGGCCTGGGTGTGGGCGCAGCCCAGGAAGTGCTTGCCGGGTCCCACTTCGTGCATGGCGTCGAGCGCTTGACCGTTGGGCGAGAGGTCCACCCCGGCGAGCAGCGTGTGCATCATGCCGGCCTGGTCTGCGTCCATGACGAATTTTTCGTAGCCCATGGCGAGGCCGCCCTCGAGCCAGCCGGCGGTGTGCAGGACGAAATTGACGCCCGCGAGGCAGGTGGGCAGCAGCGTGTTCGCGGATTCGAACGCCGCCTGCGCGTCGGGAATCTTCGACGCGCACAGGCTGCCGCCCGAACGGAACGGTATGCCGAGGCGCCGGGCGAGCGCAGCCATGGAGTACAGCACCAGCGCCGGTTCCGGTGTGCCGAACGTCGGCGCACCCGACTGCATCGAGATCGAGGAGGCGAAGCTGCCGAGCACCACCGGCGCGCCCGGATTGACCAGTTGCACGAACGCGAGCCCCGCCAAGGCCTCGGCGAGGGTCTGGGCAACGGTGCCGGCGACCGTGACCGGCGACATCGCGCCGGCGAGAATGAACGGCGTGATGATCAGCGCCTGGTTGGCGCGCGCGTACACCTTGGCGGCGCCCAGCATGGTCGCATCGTAGGTCATCGGCGAGTTGACGTTGATCAAATTGATGATGGTCGTCTTCGGCCGGCCCGTGGCGGGATCGTCGAGCTCTGCGCCGAACACGATGTTCGCCATGGCCACCGAGTCGGCGGCGCGCTCGGGCGCGGTCACGGAACCCATGAACGCCTTGTCGCTGAATTTCAGATGGCTGTACACCATGTCGAGGTGGCGCTTGTTGACCGGCAGGTCGACGGGCTCGCAGATCGTGCCGCCCGAATGGTGCAGCGAGTTGGACATGTACGCGAGCTTGACGAAGTTTCGGAAGTCCTCGATGCGCGCATAGCGGCGCCCTTCGTCGAGGCTGCGCACGAACGGCGAGCCGTACGCCGGAGCGAACACGGTGTTCTTGCCGCCGATCGCCACGCTGCGGGCGGGATTGCGGGCATGCTGAACGAACTCGCGGGGCGCCGTGCGCTGCACCAGCGAGCGGCACATGCCGCGGGCAAAATGCACGCGTTCGCCCTTGACGTCGGCGCCGGCCGCCTTCCAGATCCCGAGCGCCTCGGCATCGTCGCGAAAATCGATGCCGATCTCCTCGAGAATGGTATCCGCGTTGTGCTCCATCAGGGCGAGGCCTTCCTCGCTGAGCACCTCGTAGTAGGGGATCTTGCGCGTGATGTAGGGGATCGAACTCGCGGCGCGAGCGGCGCGCGAGGCGCGCTTCGCGTCGCGGCCGCTGGGACGCCGTGCGTGAGGGGTTGAAAGCGTTTGCTGCTCGTCCATGGTCGAACTCCGGATTTGTCCGAGGGCGGTGATTTTTGCGCCTCAGGCGCAGTATGGTCACTGTCTGGGCCAGCAGCTGATCAATTTGCGTCATGGACTTGTCATGACGCGCCATTCTGGCGGCCGCTGCGCTTAAGGGCCGCCGCTGCGCTTACTCGGCAAAAGACTCGAGGATGCGCCTTGCAAAGTGTGCGTCGATGAAGTCGGCAAGGCCGTTCAGGGTGTCGTCCAGTGTGCGCGTCTGCCGGCCGAACAGCGCGCGCATCGCTCCCGGGTCCTCGAATAGCCCGTGCGGATACAGGACGAGCGTCTGCCCGTGCTGCCAGCCTGCATTATCGGGTAGCGCGCTGCGCAGGCGTGGGGTGGACTCGGCGGGCGCGGCCGGTGTGGTATCCCCGTGTCGAATCTCATAGCCGGCGAATTCGACGCCGCTCAAGGGCGCCCAGAACCCCGTGAGCGAGGCGAACGTGTGGCTCCCCTGCCGATAGCGCTTGTCGCGCTGAAACTGGGTCGAGTACGGCAGCAAGCCCAAGCCGTGCGCCGAGCCCTCGACGCCGTGCGGATCGGTGATGTCGCCGCCCAGCAGCTGCAGCCCGCCGCAGATCGCGAGTGCCGGCCTGTCCGCCGCCAGGTGCGCGACGATCGCGGCAGCGAGCCCGCGTTCGCGCAGCCATGCCAGGTCACCGGCCACGTGTTTGGAGCCCGGCAGGATCAGAAGATCGGCGCCGGCAATCTCCGCCGGCTCGCGCGCCCAGACGAGGGACAGTCCGGCGACGTGGCGCAGCGGCGCAAATTCGTCGAGATTGCTGATGCAGGGGTAGGCGACGATTGCGGCCGTGAGGCGGGTTGTCGCCGTACCGCGTGCCGGCGGCCGGGCTGCTGGGGCGTCGGCGCCGCGGGCATCGAACACGCCATCCTCTTCGGGCAGGCCGTGCTCGCGCCACATGGGCAGAACGGCCAGCGTGGGGATACCGGTGAGCGTCTCGAGCATCTGCGGGCCCGGCGCCAGCAGCGCGGCATCGCCGCGAAACTTGTTGAGCACGAAGCCGCGCACCAGCGCGCGGTGCTGTGGGGGCAGCAACGCAAATGTGCCGTACAGATGCGCGAACGCACCGCCGCGATCGATGTCGCTGATGATCAGCGTGGCTGCGTTCGCCGCTTCGGCAATGCGCATGTTGACGATATCGGTGGACTGCAAATTGATTTCGGCCGGGGAGCCCGCGCCTTCGACGACCACCACATCGTGGTTCGCCAAGAGCTCATCGAGACAGGACCGAATGGTCGGCCACAAATGCTCCGCGCGTGCGCGCCACTCCATTTTCGAGAGGTCGTCGCGACGCTGCCCCAGGAGGATCACCTGCGATCGGGTATCGCTCTCGGGCTTGAGCAGCACCGGGTTCATGCGCACGTCGGGGACCGCGCGCGCCGCGAGCGCCTGAAAGTACTGCGCGCTGCCCATTTCGCCGCCGGCCGCCACGCGCGCATTGTTGCTCATGTTCTGCGCCTTGAACGGCGCGACCTTCAATCCCTGCCGTGCGTACCAGCGCGCCAGTGCGGCGGCGAGAAAACTTTTGCCGGCGCCGCTGGTCGTTCCGCATACCATGATCGCACGGGCCCTGCGCCGGCCTTGAACCCCGCTCATGTCACTCGAGCGACTCGAGCCGCGGCCTCCACAGGTGCACGCCCTCATGCTCGACGATGTTCACGCGCGTACGGAACGCCTGGGACAGCCAGTCGCCGTCCAGGGCCTCGCGCACGCTGCCGTGGCCGACCACGCCGCTCGCGCCGAGCACGATCAGACGGTCGGCGGTCAGCGCGAGCGACAAGTCGTGAATGGCGCTGAGCACGCTGACACCGCAGCGGCGCGCCTGCTCGCGCAGCAGCCGCGCGACATCCTCCTGATGCGGCGGGTCCAGGTGGGTGGTGGGCTCATCGAGCAGCAGCACCGATGCCTCCACGGCAAGCACTCGAGCGAGATAGACGCGCTGCCGCTCGCCCCCCGACAAGGTCGAGAGCCTCCGATGCGCCCAGGAGAGCGATCCGGTCGCGAGCATGGCGCGGTGCATCGCCGCATCGTCGTCGGCCTTGCGGTGCGCGAGCCACCCGGAATGCGCGAAGCGTCCGAGGGCGACCACCTCGGCGGCGGTCAAATCCGTCGCCGCGGCGGTCTGCGCGAGCCACGCGAGGCTGCGCGCGCGCTCGCGCCGCGGCCATGCCGAGAGGCGCCGCCCCAGCAGCTGGATCGTACCCCTGTGTGGTTGGATGAGCCCGGCGAGCGCACGCAGCAAAGTCGATTTGCCCGAGCCGTTCGGACCAACCACCGCGGTCCACTGCCCGGCGGCGATGTCGAGCGAGACGCGCTCGAGCACGGGGCGCGCGCCGTAGGCGACGGACAAATCCCGGCAGCACAGGATCGATGCCGAGGGCGCCGGGGCAAAGTTTTCGAGCGCTTCAGCCATCGCGGTTGCGGCGCCACAGCAGGAACACCAGGTACCCGCCGCCGACGCAGGCGGTGACGGCGCCGACCGGCAGCTCCGCCGGCCGAATGATCCAGCGGCTGACCAGGTCCGCCGCCTGAAGGAGCGCGCCGCCGCACAGCGGCGCTGCAATCAACAGCTGGCGGTGGTTGACGGTGAGCGTCTCGCGCACCAGGTGCGGCGCGACCAGGCCGACGAACCCCACGATGCCGACTTGTCCCACCGACGTCGAGGTCGAGAGCGCCACCACGCCGAGCAGCGTCAATCGCAGCCACGGCAGCGAAAGCCCCAGCGATTGCGCGGTGTCCTCGCCCAGGGTCAGCGCGTCGAGCCCGCGCGAGAGCAAAATCGCCGGCACCAGGCAGATGCAGAACACGACGGCGAGCAGGCCCGTGGAGGACCAGCTGATGAAGGCAGTAGTGCCCAAGAGAAAGGTCTGCATCTCGCGGTAAATCTCCGGCTTGGCGAGCAGCAGGAGCGAGGTGACGGCGCTCAGCAAGAAGGCCGTCACAATGCCCGAGAGCAACAGGCTCGCGGTCTGCAATACACCGCGCGAGAGCGTGATCGTGAGCAACGTGGCGGCGCAAGCGCCGATGCAGGCGGCGGCGGTGATGCCCAAATTGCCGACCCAGGCAAGCCCGCCGATGGCGGCATCCGCGCCCATCAGGCAGATCGTCACGCCGAGCGCGGCGCCGGAGGCGGTTCCCAGCAGGTACGGCTCGGCCAGCGGATTGCGGAACACGCCCTGCGCGATGGCGCCCGCGAGCCCGAGCAACGCGCCCGCGCACCACGCACCCACGGTGCGCGGCAGGCGGATCTGCCAGAGCACCACCGAGGACTGCGCGTCGGGAGTGAGCAGCCAGTGCAGCGAGGTGCCGATGCTGCTGGTGCCAATGATGAGACCACCGAAGCTGAGCAGCAGCGTGATCGCGACGCAGCACAGCAGCCACACCCCGAAGCGCCGCGCCGCAGCGGCCTCCCAGCGTGCGGCGGCGGACTCCGCCAGCACCGGCCGCAGCGCGTTCACGGCGATACCCGCGCGAGACAATCGGCCATCGCGCGCATTCCATCAGCGACCCGCGGTCCGGGCCGTACGATGGAATCGCGCACCGCGGGTGGGAACGCGCACAAGCGCTGCTCGCGCACGGCGCGGATCCGGTCCCAGCCAGGGCGCTCGGCGAGATGTGCGAGCTCTGCGGGAGAGACGAAGATGACGTCCGGATCGTGGCGCACGACGTACTCCGGATTGAGCTGCGGAAACGCGCCCATATCCGGCGTCACGATATTGCGCGCACCGAGCCGCGTCAGCAGTTCGCCGATGTACGAGGAGGGGCCGGCGGCATAGGGCGGTCCGTCCACCTCGAAATACACGCTGGGTCCATCGCCGCGGCGCCGCGCCATCGCCTGCGCGCCGATCCGCTGCACCTCGCGGGCGATGTCCTCGTCGAGGCGCTGCGCCCGGTCCGCTACCCCCAATATGGCGCCGATGGTGCGCACGGTGTGGCTGATGTCCGGATAGCTGTCGGTACTGAGCGCAAAGCACACGAGCCCGAGATCGTGCAGCCGGTCGGTGACGCGCTGGGAACTGCTGATGAGCACCAGGTCCGGCCGCAAGCTCACGATCAATTCGACTTGCGCATCATCGATGCCGCCCGCTTTCGGCAGCGATTGAACGTGCGCGGGCCAGTTCGAGTAACGGTCGGTAGCAACCAGCCGGTCGCAGGCGCCGAGCGCGCACACGGTTTCGGTGAGCGAGGGCAGCAGGCTCACGATCCGAAGCGGCGGATGCGCAAAGTCGACCGCGCGCTTCAAGTCATCGCGCAGCACCAGGCTCATCGCGGGGGCCGCAGCGCCCAGCAAGAGCGCGATACCGGCAGCGGCCTTGCCAACTGTCTGAAGCATAATTGCTAACCTCTGCGCACCCGCCGTGCACGCGCCGCCGCGCTGCAGGTCGGTATACGGGCTCGTGAGTGGGGGCTCTCCCGGCTTAAGTCGCCTTCCCACGCCGATGCGCAGTGGCACGATGACTCGCCTGACTCACTTACCGTTGCGGGGGCAGCGCCGGACTTACCCTAAAGGGGCTCACCGGCTTCCCGTTTCACCCGCCGGCCGTGCGGCCCGCGGACTCCTGAACGCGTGGGCAGTCTGCCCGCGATCGCCGCCACGGTCAACGCCGCCGTCGCGGACGCCGCCGCCCAGTTGACCAAGTCAGGGTTTTGCGGCACCGTACGAGTACGCGACAAGTTCCCCTCACGGGGATTTAAAGGGAACTCGGGTTCAATGCCCGGGCTGCCCCCGCAACTGTAGGCGGTGCGCCCTGCATCGAAGGCCACTGGATCTTGGCGATCCGGGAAGGCGGCGCAGGGACTCAAAACCGCAAGCCAGGAGACCTGCTCGTCGCGGTCGCCCATCGACCAGCCGGGGTGTGCTGAGCGAGCGGAATTTCCCGAGTGGCGACGAGGAGGACCGCGCCTGGATGTGCGACGCGGTCAGCGCAGCGTCGTCATCGGGGGTGCCGTCTTTGAATCGTCATTATCTGCGTCGCGCATGCACCGTCGCCTGCAGCGCAATGTTCTGCATTCGCATCGCCGGCGCGCAAGTGGCGCCGCCGGTCGCGCCGAGCGACGCCGACTTGAACGAGATCGTGGTCGTGGCCAATCGCGCGCCGGAGCCGCTCTCCCGGATCGGCAACTCGGTCACCGTGCTCGATCAGACGGCGATCGTCGAGAGCCAGTTCACCGTCGCCTCCGATCTGCTGCAGACGACTCCGGGCCTGACCGTGTCGCGCAACGGCGGCGTCGGCCAGTTCACCTCGGTGTTCATCCGCGGCGCCGACAGCGACCAGACGATGGTGGTGATCGACGGCGTGCAGATGAACGACCCTTCAGCGCCGGGGGCGGGCTACAACTTCGCCAACCTGTTGACCAGCGACGTCGCTCGCATCGAGATCCTGCGCGGCGCGCAGTCGACCCTGTACGGCAGCCAGGCGATGGGCGGTGTGATCAACATCGTGACCGCCGAGCCGACCAGCCCCTTGGGCGGCGGCGTCACCGCCGAAGGCGGGTCCCACAACACGGGCTATATCACGAGCAACGTGGGCGGAAAGAGCGAGGATTGGATGTGGCGCGTGTCCGGTTTCTGGAACGGCACCAGCGGCATTCCCGCATTCGACGAGCAGTTCGGCGGAATGCGCCTGTGCGCGAGCCAGATCGGCGGCGGCACCGGCCTGCTGCGCTATGAGTTTACGCCGGATCTGCAACTCGACCTGCGCGGCTACTACACGCAGGCGCGCACCGACTTCGACGGCTTCGACACGCCCACGGGCAACTTCGGCGACGACAACGAGTACGGGATGAACGACCAGATATTGGGCTACGCCGGCCTCACACTGCACTCGCCCGACCGCACGCTCACCAACCGCATCGCGTTCCAGTACACGTACACGAATACCCGCAACTACGATCCGGATGCGCCGGCCAACTATGGCAGCCCGACCACCGAGACCTTCTACGGAATCGGCACCAACCAGCGCGAAGAGTATCAGGGCACGTGGGAGCTGACGCACGGGGTGCAGGCCGTGTTCGGCGCGCAGCACGAGCGTTCCACCATCGACACCCTCTCCCCGGAGTTCCCGCCGGTGCCGCCGCCGCTCGTGAACGCGGCGACCATCGACTCGGGCTACGCGCAGCTGCAGGCGCAGGTCGCCGCGGGGCTCACGCTCACCGCCGGCGAGCGCTACGACCACCACAGCGTGTACGGCGGGCACGAGGACAGCCAGCTCGCCGCCGCCTGGGTCCTGGACGACAGCCGGACGATTCTGCGCGCGAGCTTCGGCCAGGGCTTCAAGGCGCCCTCCCTGTACCAGCTTTACAGCGACTACGGCAATCCGGCGCTGCGGCCCGAGCTCGCCCAAAGCTGGGATGCGGGCATCGAGCAGCATGCATGGGACGGGCGCCTGCAGCTATCCGCCACGTACTTTCAGACCAGCAGCCGCGATCTCATCGAATTCTTCGACTGCACCACGCCGGCCGGGCTGTGTGCGACCGACCCGTATGGGTACTACGCGAACGTCGCACGGGCGCTGGCCCGCGGCGCGGAACTGCAGGGTGCGCTCAATGCGACGGCTCAGCTCAGTCTTGCGCTCAACTACACCTACACCTACACCGCGGATCGATCGCCGGGCTCGCCGACCTACGGGCAGGAGCTGCTGCGGCGGCCGGAGGATGCGGCGAATGCATCGGCAACCTATCGCCTGTCCTCGAAGTGGAGCGTGAACGCCGCGGTGCGCTACGCAGGACCGAGCTTCGACGATGATCCGAACACGGGTGCCGAGGTCAGGCTCGGCGGCTACGTACTCCTCGACCTGCGCACCTCGTACAAGCTGCGCGACCGGCTCGAACTGTATGCCCGGGTCGAGAACGCGGGCGGCAGGCATTACGAGACGGCATATGAATACGGCACGCTCGGCCGGGTCGCCTATGCGGGGCTGCGCGCGACTTTTTGAGCGCATCCCGGCGTGGGCGTGTGTTTTTTTCGTGTCACAATGACGGCGTGATTCAGGAGTGAGCCGCCATTCGCGACCCGCGTTACGACATCCTCTTCGAGCGGGTCGATATCGGTCCGGTGACCGCCCGCAACCGCTTCTACCAGGTCCCGCATTGCAATGGCTTGGGCTACCGGGACCCGAGCGCGCTCGCCGCGATGCGCGGCGTCAAGGCGCAAGGCGGATGGGCCGTGGTGTGCACGGAACAGGCGGAGATTCACCACAGCTCTGAGATCACCCCATTCATCGAGCTGCGTCTGTGGGACGACCGCGACATTCCGGCGCTCGTGCGCATGACGGATGCGGTGCATGCGCACGGCAGCCTCGCCGGCATCGAACTCGCCTACAACGGAATGAACGGCCCGAACCACTACAGCCGGGAAGTGCCGATGGGACCTGCGGCGCTGCCGGTCGCAACGTTCTCGCACGAGCCGCTGCAGGCGCGGCGCATGGACAAGGCCGACATTCGCAACGTGCGCCGCTGGCATCTGGAGGCGGTACGGCGCGCGCAGACCGCCGGCTTCGACCTGATCTATGTCTACGCGGCTCATTCGCTGAGCTTTCTGTATCACTTTTTGTCGCGCCGCTTCAACGACCGGACCGACGAGTACGGCGGCTCGATCGAGAACCGCATCCGCCTGCTGCGCGAAGTGACCGAGGAGGCGAAGGCGGCCGTGGGAGCGCGGTGCGCCGTGCCCATCCGCATATCGGTGGACGATCTGCGGGGGGAGGGCGGTCTGAATCGCGCCGAGGTGCAAGACATGATCGGCTGCATGGCCGATCTGCCGGACCTGTGGGACTTGACCCTGGCGGGCTGGGAGAACGACTCGCGCACCTCGCGCTTCGCGGAGGAGGGGCACGAGGAGGAGTTCATCCGCGGCATCAAGCGCATGACCACCAAGCCGGTGGTCGGCGTGGGGCGCTACACCTCGGTCGACCGGATGGTGAGCCTGATCCGCGGCGGGGTCCTCGATTTCATCGGCGCCGCCCGCCCGTCGATCGCCGATCCCTTCCTGCCGAAGAAGATCGAGGAGGGGCGCATCGAAGACATTCGCGAGTGCATCGGCTGCAACATCTGCGTCTCGGGCGATTTCACGCAATCGCCGATTCGCTGCACCCAGAATCCGACCATGGCCGAGGAGTGGCGCAAGGGTTGGCATCCCGAACGGGTCCGGCCGCGCGGTTCGGATCGGGCGGTGCTGATCGTGGGAGCAGGGCCCGCCGGCCTGGAGGCCGCCCATGTGCTGGGCAAGCGCGGCTACGCGGTGACCCTTGCGGAGGCGCGCCGCGACCTCGGCGGGCGGGTGCGGCTCGAATCCCGTCTCCCGGGCCTCGCGGCCTGGATCCGCGTACGAGATTACCGTCAGGGACAGATCGAGCGTCTGCCCAACGTGCAGGTGTTTCTCGACAACCGCTTGAGCGCCGACGACGTGCTCGGGCTGGGAATGCCCAAAGTCGTGATCGCCACCGGCTCGCACTGGCGCCGCGACGGCGCCGGCCGCCATCACACCCGGCCGATTCCGATCGCAGCGGACGCCGAAGTGCTCACCCCGGACGATCTCATGGCGGGACAGCTGCCGCGCGGCAAGCGCGTATTGGTGTGGGACGACGATCACTACTACATGGGCGGCGTGCTCGCCGAGTTCCTGGCGGAGCGCGGCTACGAGGCGCTTTACGTGACGCCGGCCTCGGAGGCCTCGACCTGGACGCGTGCGACGCTCGAGCAGCATTTCATTCAAACGCGCCTTCTCACCAAGGGCGTGCGCATCCAGACCTTCCGCACGCTGCTCGAGATCGTCCGCGGCGCCGCGGTCACCGCCTGCGTGTTCACCGGGGTGCGCGACACGCTCGCTGCCGATGCCGTCGTGCTGGTCACGGCGCGCCTGCCGCAAGATGCCGTCGCGCTCGAACTCGAGCGGCAGCGCGCCGCCTGGAGCGGCGCGGGGATCGAAGAGGTGACGGTGATCGGCGATGCCTGGGCGCCCGCGACCATCGCGCATGCGACTTATGCTGGCCGCCGCTATGCCGAGGAGTGCGACACACTGGCGCCGGGGGCTGCAGCGCCGCCGCTGCGGCGCGAACTGGCCGAGCTTCTGCCGCCTTGAAGTCGGTCCGCCGTGCCGCTTGCCGAAACCGTCCGAAACGGAGCATCCTGCTGTTTTGATTCAGTGAGGATGCCCGATGAGTGAAGTCGAATCCAAGGTCGCCCGTGGCGGCGCGCGTGCGGCGCGCCGGGCGGCCCGCTCGGCCCCGTTGCCGGATAGTCTGCGCCCGGTGCGCCCGGGCATGCCCGGCGGCCGCTACAAGCCGCTCTCCGATGGCGACGTGCTGCGCATCCATCACGCTGCGCTCGATGTGCTCGAGAACATCGGGCTCGCGGACGCCACCCCGAGCGGCATCGAGTACATGACCCAGGCCGGTGCGACGCTCACGTCCGAGGGGCGGCTGATCTTCCCGCGCGCGCTGGTCGAGGACACGGTGGCGCGGGCGGCGCGGCATTTCGTGCTCTACGGACAGGAGCCGAAGCACGATTTGGAACCGTGGGGTTCGAACGTCTATTTCGGCACCGCCGGAGCGGCGGTGCACATCGTCAACGCCATGACCGGCGAGTATCGCGACTCGACCACCAAGGATCTGTTTGACATCGCCCGCGTGGTCGATTCGCTCGAGCACCTGCACTTCTTTCAGCGCTCGGTGGTGTGCCGCGAGGTCGCGACGCCGCTCGAGATGGACATCAACACGGCCTATGCCAGCGTGGCCGGCACCACCAAGCACGTGGGTACGAGCTGGGTGCAGCCGCAGCACGTCGAGGCGAGCCTGGAGATGTTTCATTTGATCGCCGGCGGCGAGCAGCAGTGGCGCGCCCGTCCGTTCGTCAGCCAGTCGAACTGCTTCGTGGTACCGCCGCTCAAATTCGCCTATGACGCGTGCCTGTGCCTGGAGACGGCGGTGCGCGGCGGAATGCCGGTGCTGCTGCTGTCGGCCGGCCAAGCCGGCGCCACGGCGCCCGCCGCGCTGGCCTCCGCGCTGGTTCAAGAAACGGCCGAGTGCCTTGCGGGGTTGGTCTACGTCAACGCGATCAAGCCCGGTGCGCCGGCGATTTTCGGTACCTGGTGTTTCGTGTCGGATCTGCGCACCGGTGCGATGTCGGGCGGCAGTCCCGAGCAGGCCCTGCTGTCCGCCGCGAGCGCGCAGCTGTCGAGGTACTATGATTTGACCGGCGGAACGGCCTCCGGCATGAGCGATGCGAAGCTCCCGGACATGCAGGCGGGCTACGAGAAGGCCTACAATCACGCGCTCGTCGGCAACGCGGGCGCGAACCTGATCTACGAGTCGGCCGGCATGCTCGCGAGCCTGCTCGGCTTCTCGCTGGAGAGCCTGATCATCGACAACGACGTGATCGGCGCCGTGCAGCGCACCATCAAGGGAATCGAGGTCAGCGACGAGTCGCTGTCGCTGGATACCATTCGCAAGGTGTGCCTGGAAGGACCTGGGCACTATCTCGGCTCGGATCAAACGCTGCAGCTGATGCAGCGCGAATACATCTATCCCACAGTCGGCGATCGCACCAGCCCGAATCAATGGGTGGAGGAGGGCCGCCCCTCGGTGATCGAGCGCGCGGCGCGCAAGCTGCAGTCAATTCTCACGAGCCACTACCCGAGCCACATACCCGACTCGGTCGATGCGGCAATCCGCGAGCGCCTGCCGATCCGGTTGGCTCGCGAGGCGATGCGGCGGACGGTGGTCGCAGCGGCTTGAGAGGAGTTCGCGCCGCCAGGCGGCCGCTGTGCGAGGAGTTGCGCCATGGCTTATGAGCTCTATTACTGGCCGACGGTTCAAGGTCGCGGCGAGTTCGTGCGATTGGCCTTGGAGGAGGCGGGCGCCCGCTACCGGGACGTCGCCCGTGAAGGCGGCAAGGGCGCGGGTGTTGCCGCGCTGCTGCGGTTCATGAATGAGCGCAATGCCGCGAGGCCGCCGTTTGCCCCGCCGTTCCTGAAATCGGGGCGGCTGGTCATCGCTCAGACGGCGAATATTCTCCTGTTCCTCGGACCGCGCCACGGCCTCGCGCCGAAGGATGAGCGCGGCCGGATCTGGACGCACCAGCTGCAGCTCACCGTAGCGGATTTTCTGGTGGAGATACACGACACGCATCACCCGGTGTCGGGCAATCTGTATTTCGAGGAACAGAAAAAAGAGGCGCGGCGCCGATCCGCGGATTTCTTGAAGACCCGGGCGCCGAAGTTCCTCGGCTATTTCGAGCGCGTGCTGTCGCGCAATGCGCGGACGGATCGCTACCTGGTCGGCGCGGCGCTCACCTACGCGGACCTGTCGATGTTTCAGATCATCTCGGGCCTCTGCTACGCATTCCCGCGCGCGATGGCCAGGACGGCGCGCGCCTACCGGCGGCTTTACGCGCTGCACGCACGCGTGCAGGAGCGGCCGCGGATCAGTGCGTATCTCGCCTCCCCGCGTCGCGTCCCGTTCAGCAACGAAGGGATTTTCCGGCACTATGCCGAGCTCGATGGCCCCTCATGACGGCTGCGCCGGAGTATCCCGCCGGATTTCTCGCCGCGCTCGCCGCGATCGTGGGCGAGCCGGGAGTGCGCCTCGGTGAGCAGATGAGCGCGGTCGATTCCGGCATGCATGCCAACAACCTGCGCGCCGGCTTGATGGCGCGGCCGGCGAATACCGCGCAGGTCGCGGCAGTGCTCGCGCTGTGCGCGCAGACAGGCGTCGGGGTCGTGCCGCAAGGCGGTCGCACGGGGCTTTCCGGCGGCGCGTGGACGCAGCCCGGCGAGCTCATCCTGTCGCTCGACCGGATGAATCGCATCGAGAGCGTGGATGCGGCGTCGCGCACGGCGACCGTCGAGGCCGGCGTCACGCTGGCGCGGCTGGAGGAGGCGCTCGCGCCGCACGCGCTCGCGGCGGGCATCGATCTCGGGGCGCGCGGCACCGCCACGATCGGCGGCATGGTGGCGACCAACGCGGGTGGCATCGAGGCTTTCCGCTACGGCACGATGCGCGAGCGCGTGCTGGGCCTCGAAGTCGCGCTCGCCTCCGGTGAGGTGCTGTGCGAGCTCAGCCGGATCCGCAAGGACAACGCGGGTTTCGCACTGCGGCAGCTGTTCATCGGCTCCGAGGGCGCGCTGGGGGTGATCACGCGCATCGTGCTGAATCTGGTGCCGGTGGGCGGCCCGCGCCACACCGCGCTCGTACTGCTGCCGGGCCTGGACGATGCGGTCACGCTCATGCGCGCAGTGGAGGCTGAGCCAGGGCTCTCGCTGGCCGCGGCGGAGCTCATGTCCGGCAACCACATCGCGCTCAGCGCCGAATCCTTGCACATAGCGCCTCTCGCGCGCATGCCGCCGGCGGCCTTCGGTCTGCTGATCGCGGTCACCGGAGCGGGCGGTGCACAGGCGCTGGAAGCCGTCCTGGCGAGGGCGGCGGATGCGGGCCTCATCGTCGATGCCATGCTGCCGAAGAATGCCGCCGAGGAGCGCGATCTGTGGCGGGTGCGCGAGGACTGGGCGGTCGACCGCAAGTACCCGGGTGGCCTGTGGTACGACGTGTCCGTGCCGATCGACCGGCTGGCGAAGTATCTCGCCGACCTCGAGTCACGGCTGTCGCGCCACGATGCGGGCTTGCGCATGTACATCGTCGGGCACCTCGCGGACGGCAACGTGCACTTCACCATCAACGCCGCGGCGCCGATCAGCGAACGCTACGCCGAGATCGCACCGTTGATCTACGAGGGGCTGCGCGAGCTCGGCGGCAGCTTCTCCGCCGAGCACGGCATCGGTCTGGAGAAGCGCGCTTCGCTCGAGTACTGGGCGGGCGGCACGCGACTGCGGCTGATGCAAGCGGTCAAGGCCCTGTTCGACCCGAATGGCGTGATGAACCCGGGCAAGGTATTGAAGCGCGGCGCGCCATGGGCTGCGCGCGCTCGGCCTTAAGGGCCGCCTTCATCCGGCACCCGTCGGTCCCTTGGAAATTGCGGTCAGAATGCCGCGCAGAATTTGCCGCGGACTCGGCGGACATCCGGGCACCGCCACGTCGACGGGAATCACGTTGGAGACGCGGCCGCAGCTCGCATAGCTCTCGCCGAAAATACCTCCCGTGCACCCGCAATCGCCGACGGCCACGACCAGCTTCGGATCCGGCGTGGCATCATAGGTGCGCCGCACCGCCGCCTCCATGTTCTTCGCCACCGGTCCGGTGATCAACAGCAGATCGGCGTGCCGCGGGCTGGCCACGAAGCGGATGCCCAGCCGTTCGATGTTGTAGAGCGGATTGTTGAGCGCGTGGATCTCGAGCTCGCAGCCGTTGCAGGAGCCGGCGTCGATGGCGCGGATGCAAAGCGCGCGGCCGAGCACCTCCAATATGCGCGACTGCAGTGCTTCCTCGACGCGCAGCGTGTTTTCGACGCGCAGCGTCTCATCGCCCGCGGGCGGCGGCTCGGTGATCACGCCGGTCCGATAAATTTGGCGCAGCGTCTTCCACATGGCTACAAGTCGTGCCCGCTATAGGAGAGGTTGAAGGACTTATTGATCAGCGGAAAATCCGGCACGATGTTGTCGATGATGGCGTGCTCGAGCACGGGCCAGTTCTGCCACGACGGATCGTGGGGATGACAGCGCCGAATCGTGCCGCCGGCGCCCGCTTCGAGTGCTACCAGAACCGGGCCGCGCCATCCCTCGATCGTGCCGAGCGCAAAGGCTCCCTCGCGGGGCGTGCGGATCGGCGCATGGTGCGCGCCGGCCGGAAGCTTCTGCAGAATGCCCTGCATCAGTCGCACCGATTCGAGCGCTTCGTCGAAGCGCACCGCCACGCGCGCCGCGACATCCCCTTCCTGGCGCCCCACCTTGACGGGCTCGAGCTCGCCGTACGGCTCGCAGGGCAGATCGCAGCGAAGATCCCACTCTTGGCCGCTCGCCCGGCCGGCGAATCCCGTCAAGCCCAGTCTTGCGGCGAGCGCCGGAGCGATCACGCCGGCTCCCACGAAACGGTCGCGCAATCCGGCGTGCTCGTCGTAGATCGCACGCAGTGTCGCCACTTGCACGGCGATCGCTTGAGTCGTTTCGGACAGCAGCTGTACTGCAGAGGACGACAGATCCACGCGCGTGCCCCCCGGCACGATGAGATCCATGAGATAGCGCTGTCCGAGCGCCTGGGTGGTCGCGCGCAGCAGCTGCTCCTTGAGACGGGAGAACTGGGCGAGTCCCAGCGCAAAGCCCGCGTCGTTGCCGAGCGCGCCGAGATCACCGAGATGGTTGGCCAGCCGCTCGAGCTCGAGGGCGAGAGCCCGGAGCCACACGGCGCGCGCGGGAACGGGCGCTTCCGCCATGCTTTCGAGCGCCTGGCAATATGCCCATGAATACGCCGCGGCGGAATCGCCCGACACGCGTGCCGCCAGGCGGTGGCCCTCGAGCAGCTTAAGTTCGGTGAAGCGCCGCTCGATTCCCTTGTGAACGTAGCCAAGGCGCTCCTCCAGCCGCAGTACCTTCTCGCCGACCACCGAAAAGCGGAAATGGCCCGGTTCGATGATTCCCGCATGCACGGGCCCGACCGGGATTTCGTGCACACCGTCGCCCTGCACGGAGACGAATGCGTAGTCGTCGATGGCGGCAGCCGCGGGCGAGGGCGGCGCGGCGGCGTCGACCAGGGGATGAAAATCCGCCGGCCAGGCGGCGTGGCGCAGCCACGGGCGCGGGTCGCCCTCGACTGCGAACACTCCGCACAGGTCCGCTGCTGCGCGCTGCATGCGGGCCGCGCTGTAAAACAGATGCTCGATGCCCGGGTAGGAGGCTTGCGCCGGCGGCAGCGGCAGGCTGAATACCCGCACGCTCTCCCCCCGCGAGATGAACGCCGCGTGCACGTTGTTCTCGCCGCCGGACGACCGGCTCGCCCACAGCGACAGCAGACGGCCGCCGAGGTCCGCGATGGCTTGCGCGGCTCGGCTCCATTGCCCGGGCGAGACTATGAGGTGCTCCATCCTCATTCGCCTCCGATCAAGCGCGCCGCGGCGCGATACCAGTCGGCAAGATAGCACCACGCGCCGAGCAGCAGCAGACAGACCGTCAAGGGCGTTGCGATCATGGGTGCTGTATTCTAATATCATGCACATTGACATGTCACTGGATGTGAGTTAAATTTGAGCACGGAAGAGCGCACCGCCCGGCTTACGATCCTGGTCGATCCGCGCAAGAAGGCGCTGTTCGAGAAGCTGTGCGCGATCGAGGACGCGACGCCTTCGCAGGTCGTACGCCGCCTGATTCGCCGCTACATCGAGGAGCGCACGGGCAAGCCGTGGGCCCCGGAGGCACGCGCCGGCTCGGCAGGAGGGCGCGCCGCGCCGCGCCGCGGCCCGGCGTCTCAAGCTGGAGCGCTGAGCAGGTCCGCGAGCTTCTCCGCGATCATGATGGTGGGCGCATTGGTGTTGCCGCCGATGAGCCGCGGCATGACCGATGCGTCGGCGACCCGCAGGCGCTCGACGCCGCGCACGCGCAGCCGGCAATCGACCACGGCGGACGAGTCGGCTCCCATGCGGCACGTTCCGACCGGGTGATAAATCGTCTCCGCCTTGCGCCTGAGCACGTCCTTGAGGCCCGCCGCGGCGACGACCGCCCCGCCCGGAAAGATCTCTGCGCCGCGAAACGGCGAGAAGGCGGGCGCCTGCAGAATCTCGCGCGACCAGCGAATGCCCTCGAGCATGACCTTAAGGTCCTTCGGATCCGTCAGATAGGAGGCGAAGATGCGCGGCGGATCCTGCGGCTGCGCGGATCTGAGCGAGAGGTATCCGCGGCTCAAAGGGCGCAGCCCGCAGGCGTGCACCGTGTAGCCGTGCCCGCTTAAGCGATTGCGCCCGTGATCGTCGAGCTGCGCCGGCACGAAGTGGAATTGAATGTCGGGACGCGGGTCGGGCGCCAGATGGCTGCGCAGGAAACCGCCCGCTTCGGCAATGTTGCTGACTCCGGGGCCCGACCGCGTCAGCAGGTAGCGCACCGCGACGATGAGCTCCTGGTAGGCGTTGAAATCGTAGCTGATCTTTTCCGTGCACTTGCTCAAGGTGCAAAAATCGAGATGATCCTGCAAATTGCGCCCCACTTCCCGGCTGTCGGCCACCATCGGGATGCCGAGCGCGTGCAGCTCCTCCGGCGGTCCCACCCCCGAGAGCATGAGCAGCTGCGGCGAGCCGATGGTGCCGGCGGCCAGAATCACTTCTCTGTCCGCCCGTGCGCGCTTGAGTGCGCCGTCGGACCGGTATTCGACCCCCACGGCGCACCGGCCTTCGAACAGCACGCGCGTGGACAGGCAGCGGGTCAGGACCTCGAGGTTGGCGCGCCGCGCTGCCGGCCGCAGATAGGCGACGGCCGTGCTGCAGCGCCGGCCCCTGCGCTGCGTGACCTGGTAGAAGCCGACGCCGTCCTGCACGGCGCCGTTGAAATCCGGGTTGCGGCGCAGACCGCACTGCACGGCGGCTTCGACGAACGTGGCACTCAAGGGATTGCGAAATGCGAGGTCCTCGACGGACAGCGGCCCACCGACGCCGTGATGCTCGCTCGAGCCCCGCGCCTGGTCTTCGGCCTTGCGAAAATACGGCAGCACGCTCGCATAGTCCCAGCCGTCGGCACCCAGCGCCGCCCATTCGTCATAGTCGAGACGGTGGCCGCGCGTGTAGCACATGGCGTTGATCGAGCTCGAGCCGCCGAGCACGCGGCCGCGCGGCCAGTACAGCCTTCGGCCATTGAGTTCGGGTTCCGGCTCCGTGTAATAGCGCCAGTCGACCCGCGCATCGTCGACCAGGCGGGCGAGGCCCGCCGGCATGTGGATGAACGGACTGGAATCCTTGCCGCCCGCCTCGAGCAGCAGGACCCGCCCGGCGCCATTCGCCGAGAGGCGATTGGCCAGCACGCAACCCGCGGAGCCGGCGCCCACGATGATGTAATCGTACACTCGGCCGCTCATGCGCTTCGCTCGCGGGCGCCCGCGCGCGGGTGCTCAGCGGGCTCGAGCATTGCCTGCATGAAAAGTGTTTCGCGCTCGCGGATGGCGCAGAGCAGGCCCCGGGCGCCTCGCATCCGGCGAAAAGCGGCGTACCCGCGCTCGAGGAAATCATGCAACTCGCCAAAACCTGCCGCATGCGCCGGCACGTGCGCCGCATGCAGCAGCGCCCCAAGCCATGCCCGGCTCACGATGCGATCGAGATCGGTGCCGATGCCGATGATAAGATCGATCTGCCGAAGGCGCGCGGCTCGGTTGTCCACCGTGCGATACGCGGCCGCGTAGGGGGCATCGGTCACCTGCACCGCGCCGAGCGCACGGACCATGGCATGGTCGAGCTCGAGCGTGAGGACCTCGAGTTCGACCGCCTGCCCGAGCACGCTCATCGCGGCGGAGGGCAGAGCCCGCTTCAGGCGCCGCCAGGCGCGCCGCAGATCCTGATTGCGGTCGGTGAACTCCTGCGGTCCGTACAGATCGGTCAGGAAAAACTCCACGGCCTGCGCATAGCGCGGATCGGCACGAAAATCCTGGTAGGTTCTCGCCAGACGGGCACTTTGCCAGATGCGAAGCTCGCGCAGGGCGGCAAGGTATTCGGCCGCCTGGCATGGCGGCGATTCGAGCAGCCGACTGCGCGCGAGCAGCTCCTCGAAGCCAACCGTGGCGGCCGTCACGCCGAGCACTCCTTCGACAGCGCGGCCATGCTTCGGGTCAGCCTGCGGCGCCGGGCGCCTGCAGCATGTGCTCGAGCCTGCCTAAGGCCAGCTCCAGGCGGCGTGCGGTCTGCCGCAAGTGCGGGGCTCTGCCCGCCCTCGTCGGCAGCGAGCGGTGCGGATCGCGCAGAGCCTGCACATTGAGCCGCAGGCCCCGCCGTTCGAGCAGCGGCGCGAGCTTCGGGGCTTGCGCGAGCAGGTCGCGCCGCGTGCACCGGTAGGCGTGCTCGGCGAGGCTCAGGCGCTCCTTGTAGCGAAACACATTGGCAAAGAACAGCCGCTTGTCGTGGCGGTCGGGCTCGAGCAGCAGCGTGTCGGCGGTCGGGAATCGAGCGCCGTAGGTGGCCATCCCGACTTTCATGCGCGAATAGATGAGCGCGCGGAAAGTCTGCCCGAGGATCGCGGGTAATCCCTCCTCCACCAGGTTGATCGGCGGCTGAGTTTGCGGCTGCGAGGCGTCGAAGGGGACGATGGGATTGATGCAAATCACGAAATTGCAGTGCTCCTCCAGCGCGAGCGAAGCATGCATCGTGCGGATCAGCGCGCCGTCGACGAAGTGCTCGCCGTCGATCTCGACCGCAGGATACAGCCCGGGCAGTGCGCTGCTCGCGAGCAGCGCGCGGGAGATCGGCACGTGCCGATGCGGCGGGGCGCCGAAGGATACCGACTCTCCGGTGTTCAGATTCGTCGCCACGACGTGCAGGCGCGCCCGCAAGCGGCGAAAGTCGTCGCTGTGGCCCTCCGAATTGAACAGCAGCCGCAGATACTCCTGCAGCGGCTCGTTGTCGAACAGAGCGGTGGGCAGCAGGCGCCCCAACTGGCCGATGCCGGTTCCCCAGGCGCCGTTGCCCGGGTCGCGAGCATAGCGCTGCACGATCTGCGCCATCACCTTGGGCAGCCGCATCAGACGGCGCGCATATTCGGCGAAGGCCGGGCGCATCAGGATGGCGGGCGAGAACGGAAACAGCACCGACTCGTCGTACAGGAACATGCCGCACATGGCGGCGGTGTCGAAACCGCTGGCGAGCGCCGCCGCAATGAGCGAACCGGAGCTGACGCCCACATAGACGTCGAAATCCGTCAGCTTGCGGCCCTCGATCGCCTCGCTCAATGCGTGCAGCGCACCGAGCTCGTAAAAGAAGCCGAGCGGCCCTCCCCCGGCCAAGGCGATCGCCAGCTTGGCGCGCCCCGCCCGGCGCCGCAGGGCGGGTTCGATGGTCAGCATCGGTCGCTAGGGCGCCGGCGAATGTGCGGATCCGTTCTTGCGCGCCGTACGCATCCGCGCCACCGGCTTGCGCGCGAGCTTGTCGATATGAGCATTGAGCGCATCGACCCGCTTGCTGAGCGATTGCACCTCACCGGAGCTCGGCACACCGAGCTGCGCCAGCGCACTATTCACACGGGCCCGAAAGATCTTCTCGAGGTTCTCGAACGCGTCGTTTGCATCGCCGCGAACTTTGTTCATTCGCGCATTGAGCGTCTCCTGCATGCCGCTGATGGCGCCGCGCAGGGCCTTTTCGGCCGCCGCCTGGGTGTCCGCCTGCACGCGCGCGCCCTCGGCAACCAATTCCTCCATCAGCTTCGGCGCCCCTTGCTGAGCCCGCGATACCGCGCCGAGACCCGCCAACCACACCTGATGCAGCATGGTGAGCAGCTGTGCCTGCGTGTTCGCTGCGCCGCGGCGCGCACCGCCGCGTGCGCGCTTCAATGAAGTCTTTTTCTTGGCCATGTGTCCTTCTCCAATTGCGCGGCCGTTGCCGCATATGAGTAGTTGCCCTTAATGGGTTTCCCGGTCGACGCGACTAATATAGATGCCAAGCGAGGCATTCCGCGATTCGTAGTTCCCGCAGTAGGAGTGTACAAATGCGTGCCGCCACGACCACGAGCAGAGTCTCCCCAAAGAATCGCTTCGCGAAGTGCTTTGCCGGCGGCGGCCTCGAGGAGCGCTGGGCGGCGCTGCACAAGGGCGATCGCGAACCGTTCCCGAGCGCGGCACGAGTCGCGGCGCTCGCGAAGAAGAATCCTGCGTTCGCCGAGTGGGCGGCCGGCCACGGCGCCGCCAAGGACATCGCCGCGGGCGTGCAGGAGGCGTGGAGGCGCTTTCATGCCGGCGATTTCATGGGCGCGATCGCGGCGGGCGGCAAGCTCGGAGCATTGGGCGCCGCGGCCGCCAACAAGGCCGCCGGGATTTATTCGCTGCAGGCTCAAGGGGAGGAGCCCACCCGCCTGCTGCAGGCGGCCATCGCACGCGGCGAGGCTGCCGTCCAGTCGCTGCCGGACGAGGCCAATGCGCATTACATGCTGGCACTGACGCTGGGCCGATACAGCCAGCGGATCTCGATCCTGCAGGCTCTCGCGAACGGCATGGCGACCCGGGTGCGCACTCATCTGGAGGCGGCGCTGAAGCTCGAGCCGAAGCATGCCGATGCGCACATTGCGCTCGGTCTGTATCACGCGGAAATCGTCGCCAAGATGGGCTCGCTGCTCGCCGGCGTCACCTATCAGGCATCGGGCGATGCGTCGCTGGAGCACTTTAAGCGCGCGCTCAAGCTGGTCCCGGCATCGCCGATTGCGAGGATCGAATACGCGAACGGTCTTTTGCTGCTGGATGCAAAGAGACACCGCGAGCAGGCGGATCAGCTGTACACGGCCGCGGCGGCCTGCGAGCCGGCCGATGCAATGGAGCAGCTCGACGTCGAGCGCGCACAACGCTGCCTGCATTGACCCGCCCCTTAGGGGATGCCGCGCCGTCGCAGCCTGCTCAGCGGCTGAGCGAGCTTCCGCCGAGCAGCACCAGAAGGACCAGCCGGTCGAATTCCTGCTGGATGATCGACACGAGCTCGCCCGGCTCGGCGATCAAGCGCCGATCCGCGATCACGCCGAGCTGCACTTCGTCGCGATAGGTGAACATGCTCACGCCCGTGCCGATGCTGCCGGATTGCGGTACCCAGAACAGGAGCTGGGAGATCGGCGCGCCGCCCAGATGCAGCGCGCCGGCCGGTCCGCGCAGATTCGAGGCGACCACACTCGCCTTGGCGCTGAAAAATGCGATCGCCGGATCCTCCACCGCGGCCGGCAAAGCGCCGATCGCGGCCAGCAGCCCGAACGTGACGAGTGCTTCCGGTGAGCTCTTCAGCGCCTGCATGCTGGAGTGAACCGCATACAGCCTTTCGAGCGGATGCCGGATGCCGATCGGCAATTCGGCGAATGCGAGACCGAAGCGGTTTCCCATTTCGAAGGATGCTCCGGCGGAACGCAGGTTGACGGGGACCAAGGCGCGAATCGTCATGCCCGCGGTGGGCTCGCCCTGAGCGTCCAGGTAGCGGCCGAGGGCGCCGGCGAGCGTGGCGATCAAGACGTCGTTGATCGTGCAGCCCAGCACGCGGCCGACGGTTCGAACCTCTTCGAGCGCCAGCGGCTCGCCCCACGCGACGCGCTTGACGCCGCTCAGCGGCTGCTTCAGCCGGGTCGCGGGGTCATCCGCCATCCCGACGCCGAGACGCGCGAGCTCACCGGCAAGGCCGAGCACTTCGCGCGATGCCGCCGCGGCCTCGAGCGGATGCAGCGTGAAGTGCAGGCCTTTTTCCAGCAGATCGGAGTACTTGCGAAACGTTTGTGCCAGCAGTCCCGGGCCGAGCAGCCCCGGGCCGCCCAGCGCACCGGGCGCGGCGGCGCCGCGCGTTTCCGGCGATTGTTCGTCAGCCAGGTTGGCGAGCACGTGCATCAGTGCGATGCCGTCCGCGTAGCAATGATGAATGCGCACGATCAACGCGCTGCCGCCCTGATAGCGCTCGACGAGGTGGAATGTCCACAGCGGCCGGCCGGTGTTGAACGGCGCGCTCGCCAGTTCGCCCGCCAAGGCCTCCAGCTGCGTTTTACCGGCGGGCGCCGGCAAGGCGACTCGCAGCACGTGGTCGTCGAGATCGAAAGCTTGGTCGCGCACCCACTGCGCGCGCAGCGTATCCATGACCGGTACACAGCGAAAGCGGTCGAATGCCAGGAACCGCTCGGCCACGATCCCGCACAGCGCGGCCCGGCGCAGCGGCCGGCTCGTGATCAGCAGGCCCATCACGACCATGGGGTTGGTGGGCCGCTCCATGCGAAGCCAAGCCCGGTCCACCGCAGTCATGCTCTCGCCCATGCTCATAGGATGTACTGTGGGCCCTTTTCGCGCGCTTTGGACCCCTCGGGTTACCACGATATGGACCGTGGCATTTACGGTGTAGGGTCGCCGCATGGGATATTTCATCACCGGAGCTACCGGCTTCATAGGCCGGCATCTGGTCGGGCAACTCTTGGAGCGCGGCGAGGCGATCTGGGTCTTGCTGAGGGCGGGATCGCGCGCCAAATTCGACCAGCTGGCACGCGATTGCGGGCCGGGCGGCAAGCTGCTGATGCCCGTCATCGGCGATCTCGAGCAGCCACTGCTCGGCACATCGGAATCCGATCGGCGCGAACTCACCGGCCGCATCGATCATTTCTTCCACCTCGGCGCCTTGTACGATCTGACCGCCGCCGACCAGGATCTGGTCAACGCGAACGTGCACGGCACCCGCCATGCGCTTCATTTCGCGCACGAGTGCCGGGCCGGGTGCTTTCATCTCGTCAGCTCGATTGCGGCCGCGGGCCGCTACCGCGGGACGTTCACAGAACGCATGTTCGACGAAGCCGAAGGCCTGGACCTGCCGTATTTTCGAACCAAGCACGAGTCCGAGGGGCTGGTTCGTTCCACCTGCCGGGTTCCCTGGCGCATCTATCGTCCCGGAATGGTCGTCGGCCACTCGCGCACCGGGGTCATCGACAAGATCGACGGCCCGTACTATCTCTTCAAGGCGATTCAGAAAGTGCGCGACTGCCTTCCGCGCTGGGTGCCGCTGGTGGGCATGGAGGGTGGGCACATCAACCTGGTGCCGGTGGACTTCGTTGCCGCCGCCCTGGTGCACCTCGCGCACGCGCCGGGTCACGACGGCGAGTGCTTTCACCTGACGGATCCCAAGGATCATCGTGTCGGCGACGCGCTGAACGTGTTCGCGCGGGCGGCCCATGCGCCGACCATGATGCTGCGATTCGACGCCGGCATCGGGCACTCTTCATCGAAGCTCATGCGGCCGCCACCCGAGCTGCTCCCGTCCGTGCAGCGCATCGCGAGGCAGATGTGCGGCGACCTCGGCATTCCCGCATCGCTCATCGGGCTGCTCAATCATCCGACCACGTTCGATGCGGCGCAGGCGCAGGCGCTGCTGGCACCGGCAGGTATTCAAGTGCCCCCCCTGGACTCGTACGCCTGGCGCCTGTGGGACTATTGGGAGCGCTGCCTTGATCCGGGTTTGCACACGGCCGCCCGCTTGAGCCAGATCGTCAGGGGCAAGACGGTGTTGGTGACCGGCGGCTCCTCGGGGATCGGGCGAGCCACCGCACTGCGCCTTGCGGAGGCGGGGGCGCGGCTGCTCATCGTGGCGCGCGACGAGGAGAAGCTGGCGGAAGTGCGCGCGCAAATCGCGAGCCGCGGCGGCGAGGTCACCACCTACAGCTGCGACATCGGCGACAGCCAAGCGTGCGACCGATTGATCGAACGGCTGTCGGCCGAGCATGAACACGTGGATATTCTAATCAACAACGCCGGGCGATCGATCCGGCGCGCCATCGACAAGACCTATGAGCGACTCCACGATTACGAGCGATTGATGCGGATCAATTATTTTTCGGCCGTACGCATGACGCTCGGGCTGCTGCCCGCGATGGTTCGGTACGGCGCCGGACACGTCATCAACATCTCCTCGATCAGCGTTTTGACGAACGAACCTCACTTTGCGGCCTACAACGCGTCCAAGGCCGCCCTGGAAGCGTTTTCACGCTGCGCCGCCGCCGAATATGCCGCGCGCGGCGTGCGCTTCACCGTGGTCAATATGCCGCTGGTCCGCACGCCGATGGTGGCGCCGACGAAAATCTATGAGCACTTCGAATTGATGCGCCCGGAGCAGGCGGCCGAGGGGGTCTGTGCGGCGATCATCGATCATCCGGAGCGCCTGGCAACCCCCTTAGGCACGGTCGCGCAGCTGGTGGAGCTATTCGCGCCGGAGTTCGGCCGAGCCGTCAGGAGCGAGAGTTATAGAATGTTTCCGGACTCCGAGGCGGCCGGCGGAGCACCCGGCCCGGGCGCTAAAGGGTCCCGCGAGGCCGGCGCCTTTGCGGCACTCACGCGCGGCATTCATTGGTAGCCTTTAACGCTCGACCGGCGCCGCGAGCGTGCCGACGCCGTCAATCGGCCAGGGGCGAGGGGCGAATTTGGAAGTGCACGATCAGCGGCTTGCTGCCCTTGCCGCCTTCCTTGTGCCAGGGTGTGCGGTCGCCGCTCGTGACCCAGAGGCCGCGTCCCCGCCAGCCGGCGGCGGCGTCATCGATCCGCCCTTCCATACCCTTGGCGTAGAAGCCGAGCGGATAGGGGATGCGCAGCGTCACGAACTTTCCGCCGACCAGCGCGTGTACGCCGTCGAACAGATTGCCCGTGGCGATCGGCACGTTCGCGCCGAGTCCCAGCGTATCGTGTTGATCCACCCATGTGTAATAGCTCGATTCGACGCTCATTTGCGGCACGTTCACGAAACCAGGACCGGGCAATCGATGGAAGGTCCAGCCTTCGGGGCAGTGATCGCCCGTCGCGGTCGGACCGTTGAGCGGACCCCTGCACTTGCGCCGGTCGAACTCCCCCAAATGCCCGCTCGCCAACGAGACCCAGACCACGCCGTTGCGATCGATGTCGGCGCCGCGCACACCGAAGCCGGGCGCGGGCACATTGTAGATTTCCGTGAGCCCGGTGTGCGGGTCGAAGCGAACGACGGCGCCGGGATAGCGAAAGGCCACCGAGCCCCACACGCTGCCGTCGGCAGGGCTCGGCATGACTGCATAAATGCTGACCGCCACGCGCAGGTCGCGCTTCGGGTCCATCGGCTGGCCGGGTTCGACCCACGCATCGAGCTTGCCGTTTCCGTCGGTGTCGAGCACGAAAGGCGACCACCCTTGAGCCGCGGCCGCATCGCCGGTCCGGTCGAATGTCCGGGTGTCGAGCCAGCCGATGACCTCGTGGCCGCCGCTGGTCCACAGCGTGTCGTTCGCGTCTTGCGCGAATTGCAGATGGTGCGTGCTGAAGCAGGTATCGACGAAGGTGTATTTGCCGCTGCTCGGCGTGTACACGGCCAGCTGGCGCTGCGATTGGTCGATGGGGAAGGCCATCGCGGACGGCAGCGTCGAGCCGTGCTTGCAGAACGGCGGATTCTCCGCGGCTCGGATCCGCGCGGTGTACCAGACTCGGCCGGATCGATCGAGCATCGGGTTGTGCGCAACGGCTCTGCTGTCCCAGATTCGCTCCTCGCCCCAGTACGCCGACGGGGCGAGGACCGGATCGTCGTGAGTCGTGGGAGTATCGGCATCGCGCACGGGTGCCTTGAACGTGGTCGCGCGGTTATGCTTGGGATCGAGCACTGGAAAATCATCCGTGCTCAGTTCCGGGGCGCCGTAGAGCGGACCGTTGCCGTTGACCGTCGGATTGCGCCGATCGGTACCCGAGAGGTCGTGCACATAGGCCTTGCCGTCCGACCAGTCGCGCACGGTCGCCACCACGTTGCGCTCGATGCCGCTCGGCCGCTCCGGGGACGCCCCGGGCAGCTCACCGGCCGCAATGCGGTCGGTCCAATCCGCGAGATACTGTATCGGGATGCCGGCGAGCGCACCCTGCACGATGTTGAGCATCTGGGGGCCGGCCTGCCCTGATTGCACGCGCCGCTGCCAAGCCTCCTGCGAGGACTTGAACGTGCCCAGCGACTTGGGGATGGTGCGGGTCGCAAGATTTCCCAGCTGATGACAGCCGATGCAGCCCATGTTCTTCATCCACATCAGGTAGCCGTTGCGGCCGCCGGGCAGTTTTGCCACCTCTGCCTCTTCGGGAATCCTCATCATCGCGTACCAGTAGGCGGCAGGATACGTCTTCGCAGCGGCGGCGCCGTCCGCCGCGATGACGGCGGTGAGGTCGACATGCTGTCCGGGTGCGGCGTCGACGGTCGGCGAGTCGGCGAGCCCGTAGCCGCGCGCCCACAGGCTGTATCTCGCCTGCGGCAGATGCGGTACGAGATAGCGGCCGGCCGAATCGGTCACGACGATTTTGGCGAACCGGGTCTGAAAATCTCGCGTTTCGGCGATGACCCAGACACCGGCTTGCGGTCCGCGGGCGCTGCTGACGGTGCCGCCGATGTCATCGGCCGCGACCTTCAGCTCGCTCTGTGCCGGCGCGGACGCGCCCGCGACGCTCGTCGCGCATAGCAGCAGTCCGGCCGCGAGGCCGGCCCCGAACACCCGGGCATGCCGCTTCGAGGAGTGCATGGCCTGCTGATGGTAAACGAGATCGCCGGCCGTGTGCCAGGACGGCGCCGCGGCCCCTGCGCTCACTGGATCGGAAAGACGGCGTTCACCTGGCCGGTGCCCGAGCTGCAGAAGTACTCGGTGATGATTTCGATCTTGCCCCGATAGCGATCCCAGCCGAGCGCGCCGAGCAGCATCGCCGTGTCGTGCATGAGGCCTTCGCCGTGGCAGCTGCGGGCATATTCGGGCAACATGGGCACGAACTCGTCGAATCGTCCCTGGCGCCACAGTTCGAGGACCGCCAGATCGGTCTGCCGGTACAGTTCGTTGCTGATGGTGAACATGCCGGCTTCGGCGTCCCGATTGTCGTGGATGCGGTGCGACAGCGAGCCGCTCGCGAGCAGTGCGACCCTGCTCGAGCTTTCCGCGACCGCCTTCGCGACGGCCTCGCCGACTACCCGGCTGTCCTCATGCAGATGCCAGGGGCACCAGGCGGCGATGGAGACGACCCGGATCTCGTTGTCGGGATCCATGTAATGCACGGGCACCAGCGTGCCGTACTCGAGATCAAGGCTTGCAACATGGTGCGAGAGCATCTTCACGCCGAGCTTGGTCGCGTTGGCCGCGACCGCATCGCCCAGCGCGGAATTGCCCGGGATGTCGTAGTGCAGATCGTTGATGAAATGCGGAAACTCGTTGCTGCTGTAAACGCCTCGATAGCGGTCGCAGCTATTGACGTGATAGCCGGTGTTGACCAGCCAGTGCGTGTCGAAGACGACCATCGTGTCGATGCCGAGCGCCCGCATTCTGCGTCCCAATTCCCGGTGGCCGTCGATGGCGGCATCACGCCGCCCGTAATGGGGGCCGGGCTTCTCGCAGATCATCATCGAAGGCACGTGCGTCACCTTTGCCGCCAGCACGAGCTCGCCCATCTCAGTTGACCGGCTGCGCCCCCGTGAACGGGCTCACTCCCATGGCTTCCAGCGCCAGCAACCCGGTGGCGGTGTTGGAGATCGGGATGTGGTAGTTGCTGTGCACTTTGCGCACGGCGATCGTGTTCGTCGTCAACGCGGCGCGCATCGCCAGCCACATCAGCAATTCGACGCCTTGAGTGCCGGTTTTCTCGACCAGATCGTGGATGCTGAATTGCGTCGCCCACTCGGGATTGGTCAGCAGGCTGCTGAGGAATTGCAGGTCGAATTCCTTGTTGATGAAGCCGGCACGCTCGCCGTCCAACTGGTGCGACAAGCCGCCCGAGGCGAGCACCGCCACCTTCTTGTCGCTTTCCCAGGTGTGTATCGCGTCTCCGACGGCTCTGCCCAGAGCGTATACACGCTTGGCGGAGGGCAGCGGGAACTGCACCGTGTTGATGCACACCGGCACCACGCTCGGGCAGTCGCCGTCGGGCCAGAGCAGTTTCATCGGCAGGGTACAGGCATGATCGACCAGCATTTCCTGGCAGGTCACGAGATCGAAGTCTTGTTCGGTCACCGTGTTGATGATGTGCCAGGAGAGGTCCAATTCCCCTTTGAACGGCGGTAGCGTCGGGATGCCCCAGCCCTCGTCGGCATTGACGTATTGCTCCGCGGCGCCGACCGCGAATGTCGGCATCTTGTCGAGAAAGAAGTTGAGTCCATGGTCGTTGTAGAAGATGACGACGACGTCCGGTTTGGTCCGGCCCAGCCATTCACGGACCGGCGGGAAGCCGTCGAAGAACGGCTTCCAGTACGGCTGTTGCTGCAAGCCTTTGTGAATGGCGCCGCCGATGGCGGGGATGTGCGAGGTGGCGACGCCGCCGATGAGTCTTGCCATGAGCTATAGTCCTCCGTCAATTCGCGGCCGCGCGCAGTTTCGCCTGGAATTGCGACTTGCTCAGGCCGGTTTGCTGCGCGCCGATGTCCTGCATGTCGAGCCCGAAAATCCCGGCGAACTTGGCCAGATAGTAGGCGTTGCCGCCCGCACTGATCAGGTCGAGCACGCAGCGCGAGCGGATCGCCGCCTTCTGCCGCTCATCGAGACCGTACTTGCGCATGTAGGCTTCCTCGTCCTCGAGGAATTGCGCGCGGTTGGCGGCGCTGTTGAACGAGTAGCACATTTTGTTGAGGCAATAGCCCTTTCGGGCCTGCTCGCCGTCGAACGGGGTGGTGCCGGGAATCTTGGGCAACGCTTGGGTCACGGGCGTCTCCGGTCAGGGGCTGAGTAGGTAAAGCTCGCGTCGGGGAATTATCAGGGGTGCATTGATAAAGATAAACTAATGTTTCATGATTAAATGTATGAGCAGAATCGATTGGTCATCGCTGGATGTCCGGCTGCTGCAGCTGCTGGTCGCCGTGCTGGAGAGCGGTTCGATCACCTCCGCCGCACAGCGGCTCGGGGTCACTCAATCGGCGGTCAGTCACCTGCTCAACAAACTGCGCCTCGTCACCGGGGATGCGCTGTTCGTCAAGTCCGGACGCGGCATCGTGGCGACGGCGCGAGCCGAGGCGCTCGGTGCGCGCGCGCGCGAGCTGCTGCGCGATCTCGAGCGCTTCGCGCGCCTCGACGGCTTCTCGCCGGCGCGCTGGCACTCGACGTTCACGATCGCGGCCAACGATTTCCAGCGCGACCTGTTGCTGCCGGCTCTGGCGGCGCGGCTGCGCGCGCACGCGCCGGGCCTGGCGCTGCGCATCGTTCCATCGGCAGTGCCTTCCCTCGACTCACTGCGCGACGATGCGCATCAACTCATCATCAGCCCGCGGCCGCCGGAAGGCACGGACGTCATCCAGCGGCGGCTCTTCGAGGACCGCTACCGCGTCTTCTTCGACGCCGCTGTGCGGCGCGCGCCGCACAGCCGCGCCGACTACCTCGCGGCCGAACATGCGACGGTGTTGTATGAGCCGCGCCGCAGCCTGGATCTGGATCGGCACCTCGCCGCCAAGGGGTTCGAGCGGCGCTTCAGCGTCACGGTCCCCGGTTTCAGCGCGCTCCCGGCGTTCATTCGCGGTACCGCGCTGCTCGCTACGGCGCCCGGCCTGCTCGCCCGGCACACCCTGGCCGGATTGGGTCAGTCCCGGCCTCCCGTACCCTGTCCCAACCTGACGATGTACATGATCTGGCACGCCCGCTATCAGCGGGACCCGGCGCACATCTGGGTGCGCGAGCAGCTTTTGTCCTGTGTGCCGCCCGCACTGACCGAGGTCCAGGATCAGGTCAGCTCTTGCGCAGACTGAGGATATAGGCAACGACGTCGGCGATCTGTGAATCGGTCAACGACGGATTGGGCATCGTCAGGGGCAGAGATTTCTCGTCCCAATGCGTGGCTGAGACGAAATGCCGCAGTGCTGCGCGCGTCGATTCCGCCCGGTTGGCGATGTCGGCGAACGGCGGAGCCGGAGGATTGAGCAGCGGCGAGAACTCCTGGTCCGATGCGACCACGTGGCAGGCGGAGCAGATGGCAAGAGCGAGCTTGCGCCCGTGCGCCAGCTGCCCTTCCGAGGCTTTATCGGCAGCCGGAGCGGCGGCGCTCAGGGCGCCGAAGCCGAGCAACAGCACCAGGTTGCGGATCCGATCGGACATCGTGAGAAATACTATAACTCAAGAATCCACGGCCGCCGGCCGTCGCGTTATGCTTCGGCTATGCGTCTATCGTCTATTGTGCGGCTCGCCGTACCGGCCCTGCTCTGCGCCACGGCGGCCTGCGGGGGCAAGGCCGCCGGGCCGCCGGCGCCGCAGCCGGTGGCGACGCTGACCATGCAGCCTCGCCCCACCTCGCTCACGCAGGAGTATCCAGCGCAGCTCGAGGCCTCGAACACCGTCGAGATCCGCCCGCAAGTGTCTGGAATTCTTTTCCGCCAGGCAGCGCGCGAGGGCACGCCGGTGAAGCACGGCGAAATGCTGTTCGAAATCGATCCGCAACCTTACATCGCCGCACTCGCCCAGGCGCAGGCGGGGCTGGCCCAGGCGCATGCGGCAGAAGCGCAGGCGACACGTGATTTGGCCCGTGCGCGCCCGCTGACCGCGATCGACGCCTTGAGCCAGAGAGAGCTCGACGCGGCGATCGCCGCCAATGCCTCGACTCAGGGCCTGGTGAAGGCCGCGGAGGCGGCGGTGAAGACGGCCGAGCTCAACCTCAACTACACGCAGGTCCGCTCGCCCATCGACGGCGTCATGAGCCGGGCGCTGATCCGCATCGGGGGCGTGGTCACCGCGTACACGACGCTGCTCACCACCGTCTACCAGACCGATCCGATGTATGCGAACTTCAGCGTCGGGGAGCAGCGCCTGCTGCAGGTGCAGCGTGAACTCGGCCGTCCGCTCGACCAGCACAATCCCAGCCAGCGCGAGTTTCGGATCCTGCTTGCCGACGGCAGCGAGTACGAACTGCCCGGAAAGATGAACTTCATCGACGCCGCCGTCGACCTGCGCACCGACACGCTCGCGCTGCGCCTCGTGGTGCCGAACCCGAAGCAGTTCCTGCACGCCGGGCAGTATGCCAAGGTGGTCGTCGCGACCCGCGAGCGTCCGAACGCGCTGCTCGTTCCGCAGCGCGCGGTGCAGCTGCTGCAGGACAAGCACTACGTCTGGATCGTGGACGGCGCCGGCAAGGCACAGCAGCGCGACGTCAAGATGGGCCAGCAGCAGGGCAACGACTGGGTGGTGGAGGAGGGCCTCGCGCCGGGCGACGTGGTGGTCGTGGACGGTACGCAGAAGCTCAAACCCGGCACGCCCGTGCGCGCAGAACCCCTACGCGAGACGCCCGCGCGGGCGGCGCCGAGCGGCGCGCCCGCGGCGCCGCCGCGCGCCTCATGAGCAATTTCTTCATCGACCGCCCGATCTTCGCGACGGTCCTCGCCATCGTCATCACGCTCGCGGGCTCCATCGCGTTCCTGCTGCTGCCGGTGGCCCGCTTCCCGCAGATCACACCGCCGTCGGTAGTCGTCGCGGCGACCTTCCCCGGTGCCGATGCCTCGACCATCGAGCAGTCGGTGGCCGCGCCGATCGAGGTGCAGGTGAACGGCGTTCCGAACATGATTTACATGGACTCGCGCAGCTCCAACGACGGCTCCTACACGCTCAACGTCACCTTCGAGGTCGGCACCGCTCAGGACATCGCCGCGGTCGATGTGCAAAATCAGGTCGCCATCGCCCAGCGGCAGCTGCCTCCGGACGTGCTGCGCCAGGGCGTGTCCATCACCAAGCGCCAGCCGCAGCCGCTGATCTTCGCCGCCATCGAGGCGACGGACCCGCGCTACGACTATCTTTTCTTGAGCAACTTCGCGACGCTGCAGGTGTACGATTCGCTGGCGCGCGTACCGGGCGTCGGCCAGGTGCTGCAGTATGGTGCGCGCGACTACGGCATGCGCATCTGGCTCGACCCGGGCAAGATGTCCCGGCTGGGGGTCACCACCGGCGACATCAGCAACGCCATCAACGAGCAGAACGTGGTCGCGCCGGCCGGCATCGTCGGCGCCGAACCGTCGCCCCCCGGACAGCAGATGACCTACACCGTCATCGTGCACGGGCGTTTGCGAAACGTGGAAGAATTCGAGAACGTGGTGCTGAAGGCCGGCCCCAACGGCGGGGTCGTGCGGCTGGGCGATGTCGCCCGCATCGAGCTTGCCGCCACCGATTACACGCGCTCGAGCCGGCTGAACGGCCGGTCTGTGGCGCTGCTCGGCGTGTATCAGCTGCCGGACGCGAATGCGCTGGAGGTGAGCAAGAACGTGCGCGCCGCGCTCGAGACGCTGTCGCACCGCTTCCCGCCCGGGATCCGCTACACCATCCCGCTCGACACCTCGGAGTTCGTGCGCGAATCGATCAAGGAGGTCCAGATCACGCTGTTCATCGCCACGGGGCTGGTGCTGCTGGTCGTGTTCCTGTTCCTGGAAAGCTGGCGGGCGACGCTGATCCCGATGCTCGCGGTCCCCGTATCGCTGCTCGGCACCTTCACCATCTTCGTGGCCCTCGGCTTCTCGATCAACACGCTGACTCTGTTCGCGCTGGTGCTCGCCATCGGACTGGTGGTCGATGATGCGATCGTGGTGGTCGAGGCGGTGACGGAAAAAATGGAGGAGAAGGGCCTCGATCCGCTCGCGGCCACCCGGGCCGCCATGGCGGATGTGTCGAGCCCGGTCATTGCGATCGCGCTGGTGCTCACCGCCGTGTTCGTGCCGGTCGCCTTCCTGGGCGGGCTGACCGGCCAGTTCTACAAGCAGTTTGCGCTGACGCTGTCGGTGTCGGTGCTGATCTCCGCGCTGATCGCGCTCACCTTCACGCCGGCGCTGTGCGCACTGCTCTTGAAGCCTCGCGTGCAGACCGAGCCGGCCGGCCTGCTGGGGAAGGGGTTCGCCGCCTTCAACCGCATGTTTGCGCGAGCCACCCGGCGGTACACGGGTACCGTGCGCCGCGCGATTCGCCGCGCAGCCGTGGCGCTCGGGGTGTTCGGCGCGATCGTCGTCGCGCTGGCGCTGCTCATGTGGCAGCGGCCCAGCGGGTTTTTGCCCGAAGACGACCAGGGCTATCTGCTCATGGTCGCGCAGCTGCCGCCGGGTGCGTCCCTGCAGCGCACCGAGCAGGTGCTGGAGCAGATCCGCGGCGTCGTCACCAAGCAGCCTGAAGTGCAGAGCATGCTCGCCATCACGGGGCTCAACCTGCTCGCGCAAGTCAACACGCCGTATACCGGCTCCGGCTTCATCCCGTTGAGGCCCTGGTCGCAGCGCCCCGGGCGGCAAAGTTCGGCCCAGGCGCTGGCCGAGCGGTTGTACAAACTGCTCGGACCGCTCAAGGAGGCCAATGTCGTGATCGTGGCGCCGCCGGCCATCCCCGGCATCGGCCAGGCGGGAGGCTTCGAATTCATGCTCGCCGATACCTCCGGCGGCAGCCTGGAGAACTTCGCCGCACAGATCGATGACTTCCTCGCGCAGGCCAACAAGCGCAAGGAGCTCGCCCGCGTCTCGACTCAGTTCAACGATCGAGTGCCGGAGATCGAGTACGTGGTCGACCGCGACCGGGCCCGCGAGCTCGGCATCCCGATCTCGGACATCTTCGGCGCGCTGCAGACCTATCTCGGCGGGAACTACATCAATGACTTCAATCTGTTCGGGCGCACGTTCCGCGTCACCGCGGAGGCTGAGGGTTCGGCGCGTACGCAGCCGGACTCGGTCAACACGCTGTACGTGCGCACGCAGGCGGGCGACATGGTGCCGCTGTCCTCGCTCGTGTCGATCAAGCCGACGCGAGGCCCTGCCTACATCGAGCGCTACAACGTGTTCCGGGCCGTGACCATCAATGGGGCGCCGGCCTCCGGGTACAGCCAGGGCGATGCGATCCATGCGATGGAGTCGCTCGCCAAGGGGCTGCCCGGCAACCTCACCTACTACTGGACCGGCTCGGTGTTCCAGCAGCAGCGCGCGGGCAGCCAGGCGCCCTATATCTTTGCGATGGCGCTCGTGTTTGTGTTCCTGGTGCTCGCCGCCCAGTACGAGAGCTGGATCGTGCCGTTCGCGGTCATTCTGTGCATCCCGTTCGCCGTGTTCGGCGCCTTCCTGGGGCTGTCGATGCGCGGCATGGCGAACGACATCTATGCGCAGGTCGGGCTGGTGATGCTGATCGGACTGGCGGCCAAGAACGCGATCTTGATCGTGGAGTTTGCGCGCCTCTCGCACCAGCGCGGCATGCCGCTCATCGAGGCCGCGATCGAAGGGGCGCGTCTGCGTCTTCGCCCCATCCTGATGACCTCGTTCGCATTCATCCTGGGCGCGCTGCCGCTCGCGATCGCCACCGGCGCCGGCGCCAGGTCGCGCGAGGTGCTCGGCACGACGGTGGTGTTCGGCATGATGGCCGCGACCATGATCGGCATCTTCATCGTGCCGGTTTTTTACGTCGTTCTGCAGAGCCTCGTCGACCGCTTCTCCAAATCGCACGGCCGCACGACGTCCGCGCCCGCGGCCGGGACCGGGCCTCCGGCATGAAGAGGTGGCTGCTCACGTGCGCGCTGCTTGCCGGCTGCGCCGTCGGGCCGGACTACCACCGGCCGCCGCTCGACGTGCCGGCGCAATACCGCGATGCCACGCCGGCCGCGGCCGGTGCGGCCGAAGATGCGGTCTCAGTCGGCGACAGCGGCTGGTGGGAGGTCTATTCGGATCCGGACTTGCAGGCGCTGCTCGCGACCGCGATCACCAACAATTACGACGTCAAGATTGCGGTGGCGCGGATCGAGGAGGCGCGAGCCCAGCTCGGGTCGCAGCGCCTGAACTACCTGCCGCAGTTGTCGGTCGACGCCGCCGCCGGACGCACCAAGGCCTCCGAGTACGCAGAGTTGCGCGGCTTCCCGCGAATCTACAACGAGGCTCAGGTGCAGATCCTGGCCTCCTACCAGATCGACCTGTGGGGACAGCTGCGGCGCGCGACCGAGGCGGCGCGCGCCAATCTGCTCGCCTCGCAGTACGCCAAGCGGGCCGTGGCCGTGACCCTGGTGGCGTCGGTCGCGAGCGCCTACTTCGATTTGATCTCGCTCGACAGCCAGCTCGAGATCACGCGGCACACGGTGGTCGATCGCGAGAAGTTCCTCGAGCTCACGCACGCCCAGCACGAGCGCGGCTACGGGACCGGACTCGATGTCGCCACCGCCGAAGCAGATCTCGCGGCCGCCCGTGCCACGGTGCCGGACCTCGAGCGCCGGATTGCCCAGACCGAGGATGAGATCAGCGTGCTGATCGGCAAGAATCCTGGGCCCGTCACTCGTGCGCACTACGGGGAGGCCGTGCCGGAAGCGCCGCCGCGTCCGCCGCCTGGCCTGCCCTCGCGGCTGCTGGAGCGGCGCCCGGACGTGGCGCAGGCCGAGCAGGAACTGGTGGCGGCCAATGCGCAGATCGGCGTGGCCAAGGCCGCGCTGTTTCCGAACATCTCGCTCACCGGCAGCGCCGGATCGCTGTCGGTGCCGTTCAACAACCTGTTCAGCGCGCCGGCCGCGGAATGGAGCGCCGGCGTGAGTCTGATCCAGCCGCTGCTCAGCGCACAGTCGAACCTCTACCAGGTCGAGCTTGCCGACGCGACCAAGCGCGCGGTGCTGTATCAGTACGAGAAAACGGTGCAGACCGCCTTCCAGGATGTCGCCGATGCGCTGGTCGCCTATACGAAGTATGGCGAGCAGGAGCGCGAGCAGGCGCGCCAGGTCGATGCGCTGCGGCGCGCGCGCGAGATCGCGCTGGCGCGATACCGGATCGGCTATGCCTCCTATTTCGATGTGATTCAAGCCGATCGCGACCTGTTCGCGGCGCAGCTGGCGCTTGCTCAGGCGTATGCGGACAACCTGAGCGCGCTGGTACAGCTTTATTCGGCGCTGGGCGGCGGGTGGCAGGAGCGGCCGGCCGCGGCGGCGTCGCCGCAGGCGGCGCAATAACAGCCAATCATCGCAGCTGACTGTCCTTGCTTCCGCGCCGGTTGTAGCCGGTAAATTTGGCCGTCTCGCGATCGAGGGCGTCCTGGCAGGAAACGCACAGACGAACGCCGCTGAACGCGGCTCTGCGCCCCTCAGGAATCTCGTTGCCGCATTCGGCGCAGTGAGTCAACGACGGCCCGTGAGGCAATCGGCTTTGCACTCGCTGGATGCCGTCCTTGACGGTCGCATCGATTTGATCTTGCACCGCACCGTCACCCGCCCAACCGGTCGCCATGCTCCGCTCCTACTATGCCGGTTATGTCACCTCGCCAGGGCATATTATACGCGCGGCGCCACATCACGGGCGCAGCGGCTTCAAGGCTGCGAAGTGCTTCGCGAGGAAGGCTTCGCCGCGCTCGAGGATGAAGTATCGAAACGCCTCCGCGGGGGGCGAGAGCGTTTTTGCCAGCACGCGCCGCGCGTGCGCCAGCATGTACTCCCCGACCATCGTGAGTGAGACCTGCCGGCTCGTCCGATCGAACACGGGCAGTCCCACTTCCGCCTCGAACTCCTTGATTTGCATCGAAACCGCGGGCGCGGTGAGGCTCAGTTCCTCGGCCGCGCGCGTGAAGCTCAAACGCCGCGCGACCGAGGCGAAGACGAGAAGCTGGCGGAGGGTGACATTCTTCATTAAGAAGAAATACTTAAGGCTATAGTAATAACATCTGACTGTACATAAACGACGAATGGCATAGCCTGCTCATATCAAAGCGACACAAAACCATACTGGGGTCCCAAAATGGCAAAAGCGATCGAAAAAGCAGCGAAAGGCGTCATTAAGGACCAGAAGAAGCGCAGCGCCGGGGTCATCAAATACCGGCAGATGGGGCCAGCTGACGATCAGGTCGACCATGCGACCGGCCGCCCGGAGACCGAACGCGGCGCGCGATAACTGCCATGTACCGCATCGCCCCTTCCATTTTATCGGCTGACTTCGCCCGCCTGGGCGAAGAGGTGAAGAGCGTCATCGCGGCCGGCGCGGACTGGATCCACTTCGACGTGATGGACAACCACTACGTGCCGAATCTGACCATCGGTCCTCAGGTGGCGAAGGCGCTGAAGCCTTATTGCGTGCGGCCCGAGGGCGGGGCCGTGCCCCTGGATGTGCATTTGATGGTGCAGCCCGTCGATGAGCTGGCCAGTGCCTTCGTTGCGGCCGGTGCGGATCTCATCTGTTTTCACCCGGAAGCATCCGCCCACATCGATCGGACCTTGCAGCTCATACGCAGCGGCGGATGCAAGGCGGGGCTTGCCTTCAATCCGGCAACCTCGCTCGAGGCGCTCGAATATGTGATCGACAAGGTCGATCTGGTGCTCATCATGAGCGTGAATCCCGGATTCGGCGGGCAAAGCTTCATCGACTCGGCGCTGCGCAAGGTGAAGAACGCCCGCAAATTGATCGACGCCACGGGCCGCGACATCAGGCTCGAGGTCGACGGGGGCATCAAGGCGGAGAACATCCGCGGCGTCGCCGAAGCAGGGGCCGATACGTTTGTCGCCGGCAGCGCCATCTTCGGCAAACCGGATTACAAAGGCGTGATCAACGCCATGCGGGTCGAGCTCGGCCGCGTCTCGCCCGCGTCCCGGGTCGCCTGACGTGGCCGCGCCGATGTACTCGATTCCAGGTGCAGCGACGCCTGCTCCTGCCTCACCGGCCGACAGCGAAGCCGCTGCCGTGCAGAACGCATCGGACGCGCACACCGTGAATGACATACTGGCACAGAGCCAAGTCGGTGCGGTCATGGATGAGATCCAGCAGCCGCACTTTGCGAACGCGCGCGGCGTGCGCAATGCACTGGATCGCGCGAGCCGTGTTTTCGAGCTCGCCGCGGCTCAGAACTCGACCTGAAGGAGACTTAACACCATGCACCTTGGACGCACGACGCTCTCGAAATTCCTGATCCAGCAGCTCAACGGCATCGAGGGCGCCAATGACCTGGGCGCGCTGCTCGTCGATGTGGCCGCCGCCGTCAAGGCGATTTCGGCGATGACCGCCAAAGGTGCGCTCGGCGACTACCTGGGCGCGCATGGCGCAAAGAACGTACAGGGCGAGGCACAGCAAAAGCTCGATGTGCTGGCGGACGAAGTAATGATCCACAGCTGCGACTGGGGTGGGCTGGTTGCCGGCATGGCCACCGAGGAGCGTGATGATCCGTATCCGATTCCGGCCGAGTACAGCCGCGGGCGCTATCTGCTCGTGTTCGATCCGCTCGACGGATCGTCGAACATCGACGTCAATGTCTCGGTCGGCACCATCTTTTCGGTGATGCGCCACGACAAGCCGGAGCCGCCCACGGTGGCCGATTACCTGCAGCCGGGGCGGCAGCAAGTGGCCGCAGGCTATGCCCTGTACGGTCCCGCCACGATGCTGGTGATCACCGTCGGCAAAGGTACGCACGGCTTCACGCTCGATCGGGAGATCGGCAACTTCATCCTGACACACGAGAATCTGCAGATCCCCGCCGACACCAGCGAGTTTGCCATCAACACCAGCAACGCCCGGTTCTGGGAGCCGCCCGTGCATCGCTACGTGACGGAGTGCCAGGCCGGCAAGACCGGCGATCGCGGGCGCGATTTCAACATGCGCTGGATCGCCTCGATGGTCGCGGAGGTGCACCGTATCCTGATGCGCGGCGGCGTATTCATGTACCCGAAGGACACGAAGGATAAGACCAAGCCGGGACGGCTGCGCCTGTTGTACGAAGCGAATCCGGTCAGCCTGCTCGTCGAGCAGGCGGGAGGCCGTGCCACGACGGGCAGCCAGCGGATGCTCGAGATCGTGCCCGAGAGCCTGCATCAGCGCGTTCCGCTGATTCTGGGATCGCGCAACGAGGTCGAGCGCATCGAGCGCTACCACGACGAATTTGCCAAGGGTACCGACCGCCCGTTTACCTCGCCGCTCTTCAACGAGCGCTCGATGTTCCGACCCGACACGCGAAACTGAGCGGGATACCTCATGTCCACCAAGCACCCTGTAATTGCAGTCACCGGATCGTCCGGGGCCGGAACCACGACCGTGATGAAGGCCTTCGCGCACATCTTCCGGCGTGAAAACATCAAAGCCCAGGTGATCGAGGGCGATTCTTTCCACCGCTACAACCGGGTCGAAATGCGCGAGCGCGTGAAGGCCGCCGACAGCGGCGAGAGCCCGCCGATCAGCCACTTTGGGCCCGAGGCGAATCTGCTGGGCGAGTTGGCCGACACGTTCGCAGAATATGGGGCGACGGGCCGCGGCAAGGTGCGCCGCTACGTGCATGACATTACCGAGTCCAAAGAGCTCGGCAGCGACCCGGGCACCTTCACCGACTGGCAGCCCATGCGCTCGGACAGCGACCTCTTGTTCTACGAAGGCCTGCACGGCGGCTACGTCGGGGACGGCGCCGACGTCGCGCGCCACGTAGACCTCCTGGTCGGAGTCGTTCCCATCATCAATCTCGAGTGGATTCAGAAACTGCATCGCGACCGCAATCTGCGCGGCTACACCCAAGAAGCGGTCGTGGACACCATTCTGCGGCGCATGCCCGACTACGTGAACCACATCTGTCCGCAGTTCAGCCGTACGCACGTCAACTTCCAGCGCGTGCCCACGGTGGATACCAGCAACCCGTTCATCGCCAAGGACATTCCGAGCGCCGACGAGTCGATGGTCGTGATCCGCTTCGCGAATCCCAAGGGCATCGATTTCCCATACCTGCTGTCCATGCTGCGCAACTCGTGGATGAGCCGACCGAATAACATCATCGTGCCCGGCGGACAGATGGGCCTCGCGATGCAATTCATGTTCACCCCGATGATCCTGCGGCTGATGGATCTAAAGAGGCGCGCACAATGAATGCCAGAATCAAGCCCCTTCCCATCGAGCGCAGCAAGCTAGCCAACGCGCTGCGCTTCCTGGCGATCGACGCCGTCGAGGCCGCGAAGAGCGGGCACCCGGGCATGCCCATGGGCATGGCCGACATTGCCGAGGTGCTCTGGCGCCGATTTCTCAAGCACAATCCGGCGGACCCGCATTGGCCCGATCGCGATCGATTCATGCTGTCCAATGGCCACGGCTCGATGCTGCTGTATTCGCTGCTGCACCTCACCGGCTACGCGCTGCCGCTCCAGGAGCTCAAACGCTTTCGTCAGCTGCACAGCAAGACTCCCGGTCACCCCGAAGTCGACGTGACGCCGGGCGTGGAAACGACCACGGGACCGCTCGGCCAGGGACTGGCGAATGCGGTCGGCATGGCTCTGTCCGAGCAATTGCTGGCGGCCCACTTCAACCGGCCCGAGCACACCATTGTCGATCATCGCACCTGGGTATTCCTGGGCGATGGCTGCCTGATGGAGGGCGTCAGCCACGAGGCCTGTTCGCTCGCCGGCACGTGGGGACTGTCGAAGCTGATTGCCGTCTACGACGACAACGGCATCAGCATCGATGGGCACGTGGAGCATTGGTTCACCGACGATACGCCCAAACGCTTCGAGGCCTACGGCTGGCGCGTCATCCGCAATGTGGACGGCCACGACACGGCGGCCATCGAGGCGGCCTTGAAGAAGGCGTGCAAGCCGGGCGGCCAGCCGACCCTGATTTGCTGCAAGACCGTCATCGGCAAGGGAAGCCCGAACAAGGCCGGCACACACGATGTGCACGGTGCGGCGCTCGGCGCCGCCGAGGTTGCCGCAACCCGCGCGGCCCTCGGGTGGACCGCGGGTCCATTCGAGATCGCGGAGGAGATTCGCGACGCATGGGATGCCCGCGCGATTGGCGCCAAGCGGCAAGCCGACTGGCAGCGCCGCTTCGCCGCTTACGCGGAGAGCCACCCCGATCTTGCCGCCGAGTTCGAACGGCGCGTATCGTCGCGCCAATTACCCGCGGGCTGGCCGACTGCGACCGCAGACGCGCTCGCCAAGGTGGTCGGGAGTCGCGCCAGCGTCGCATCACGCAAGGCCTCGCAGAACGCGATCGAGGCCCTGCAGCCGCTGCTGCCCGAGCTGCTCGGCGGCTCGGCTGACTTGGGCGGTTCGAATCTCACCGAAGTCAAAGCCAGCGTTCCGGTTCGCCGCGGCCGCTGGGGCAACTACATCAACTACGGTGTGCGCGAGTTCGGCATGAGTGCCATCATGAACGGGATTGCGCTGCACGGGGGCTTCATTCCCTACGGTGGAACCTTTCTCACGTTTTCCGATTACAGCCGCAACGCCGTGCGCATGTCCGCGCTGATGCGCAAGCGCGTCCTTTATGTATTTACCCACGACAGCATCGGCCTCGGCGAAGACGGCCCGACGCATCAGCCCATCGAGCATGTCGCCAGCCTGCGATTGATTCCGCACAACGCGGTGTGGCGGCCTTGTGATGCCGTGGAGACCATGATCGCGTGGATTGCGGCGATCGAGCGGAGCGACGGCCCGACTTGCCTGATCCTGTCGCGCCAAAACCTGCCGCACTACGATCGTCACGCGCAGCAGCTCGCCGACATCCGCAAAGGCGGGTATGTATTGGCCGACTGCGAGGGCACCGCCGCAGTGACTCTGCTCGCCACCGGCTCGGAAGTGGCGCTGGCCATGCAGGCACGCGATGCGCTGGCCGCGGAAGGAATATCCGCCCGTGTCGTGTCGATGCCGAGCTGCGACGAGTTCGACCGGCAGAGCGTCGAGTACCGGGCGAGTGTGCTGCCGCGCGCAGTGCCGGTGCTCGCCATCGAGGCGGGCGTCACGCCGCCTTGGCGTGCCTATACCGGTTTCGACGGCGACGTGATCGGCATCGACCGATTTGGCGAATCCGCACCGGCCGCGCACGTTGCAGAGGCGCTCGGCCTGACGCCGCAGGCGGTTACCGCGCGTGCGCGCCGGCTCGCGCAAAGCGCGCCACGGCAATGAATTAATCGACGACTCATCAGGAGCATCCAATGGCCCTCATATCCCTACGCCAACTGCTGGATCACGCCGCTGAACACAGCTATGGCGTGCCTGCATTCAACGTGAACAACCTCGAGCAGATTCAAGCCATCATGGAGGCCGCGGAAGAGTCCCGCAGTCCGGTGATCCTGCAGGCCTCGGCCGGAGCCCGCAAGTACGCGGGGGAGCCCTACCTGCGCCACATGGTGCTGGCGGCGGTCGAATCCTGTCCGAGCATCCCGGTGGTCCTGCACCAGGACCATGGCGCGAGCCCCGCTGTGTGCATTCAGTCTCTTCGCTCCGGGTTCACGAGCGTCATGATGGACGGGTCGCTGAAGGAAGATGCGAAGACGCCGTCCAGCTACGAGTACAACGTCGATGTGACGCGCCGGGTATGCGAGATGTCGCATTGCATCGGGGTCTCGGTCGAGGGGGAACTGGGCTGCTTGGGTTCGCTGGAAACCGGCCAGGCGGGTGAGGAGGATGGCGTGGGAGCGGAGGGGACGCTCACGCATGACATGATGCTCACGGATCCCGCTCAGGCCAAGGACTTCGTGGCGCGCACCGCGGTCGATGCGCTGGCGATCGCCATCGGCACGAGCCACGGCGCCTACAAGTTCACTCGCCAACCGTCGGGCGACATCCTCGACATCGACCGGATCGCGAAGATCCACAAGGCGGTGCCGAACACTCATCTGGTGATGCACGGCTCCTCGAGCGTGCCGCAGGAGTGGCTGGCCATCATTCGCGAGCACGGCGGCGACATCAAGGAGACCTACGGGGTACCGGTCGAGGAGATCCAGCGCGGCATCCGCAGCGGCGTGCGCAAGGTCAATATTGATACCGACATCCGCCTCGCCATGACGGGGGCGATGCGCCAGGCGTTCGACAAGGACCCGAGCGAGTTCGATCCGCGCAAATCGCTGATTGCGGCCAAGAAGGCCGCGCGCGCAGTGGTCAAAGCGCGCTTCGAGGCCTTCGGGTGTGCCGGGCAGGCGGACCGCATTCAGGCCATCCCCCTCGAAGCGATGGCCAAGCGCTACAACTGAAGCGGCTTTGCTCAGCGCGATTCTATGGGATGTCGACGGCACTCTGGCGGAGACGGAGCGCGATGGTCATCTGGTGGCCTTCAACCAGGCGTTCGAGGCGCTGAATGTTCCATGGCGCTGGAGCGAAGAGCGCTATGGAGAATTGCTCGCTGTGACGGGCGGCCGCGAGCGCCTGCTGCATGACATGCGGTGTCAAGCGCGCGCGCCCGTCGACCTTGAGGAGCGCCGCAGTTTGGCCCTGCGCGTGCATCGCCTGAAGAACGAGCTATACGCCGGAATCGTCGCCAGCGGCGGCCTGCCGCTGCGCGAAGGGGTTCGAGAATTGATGGCGGACTGCGAACGCGCGGGGGTTCGAATGGGTATCGTGACGACCACGAGCCGCTCGAATGTCGAGGCGCTGCTCAAGACCCATCTTGGCGGGGACTGGGAGTCGAGGTTTGCAACCGTCGTGTGTGCCGAGGAGGCGCCGAAAAAAAAGCCCGATCCGCAGGCGTACGATCTCGCCCTCGAAGCTCTGCAGGCGCGCTCGCAGGAGGCGATCGCGATGGAGGATTCGCCGGCGGGCGCATCGGCCGCGCAGGCCGCCGGCGTGCCGGTGATCGTTGCCCGCAGCTACTACTTCGCGGCGGCCGAATGCCGGGGCGCGCTCGCCGTCGGCCCGTCGCTGGGCAGCATAGAGGGCTGGAATCCGCCGGCGGACGCGTGCTTGAAGCGCATCAGTCTGGATCAGATCAGCCGCTGGTACGCGACAAGCGGGTGGGCGCAGGATGCGGCCCCGCGGTCAACCGGTATCGTCCGGTGATTTGGGTGGACTTGAGGAATGATCAGCGGGCTTGGCGGGTTGCTGCGGTACAAGATCATCTTTCTTCTTCTTGTCGGCAGGCTTTGGAGCGGCCAGGGCAACGAAGAGGATGGCTAGTATAAACAGGATGACACTTATCGTTTCAATCATGCGTATCCTTTCTCATTCGCATCGCTGCGAGGAGTTGGCGCAGCGATGAGTATGCACTCTGGATATGAGGGTTCATCCGTAGTAGAGTTCCTGAGATTTCTGAAGGTGCGGATATGTGCGGCAATGGGATACGGCGACCCAGTTGCTGTTGCTCTCGGGCCACTTCGGCCGCCTTGTTGTGAGGCGACATGTGCCCCTATTAATAATCTCGGCGGCGCTGCGAGACAAGGTATGAGCGGCAATGATGGATCGCAGCCACGTTGCCTCAAAAAGGAAGGGGGTTTTATGCGTTCATTCCTCGGTGGGCCTGTGGTCGCTTCGTTGCTGGCAGGCGTCGCAGTGCTGTTTTCCTTCAATGCGCTTGCCAATGAGATGCCTGGCTACCCCGACGCGAACATTGCCAACGGCAAGAAGATTTTCAACGAGGGCAAGGGAGACACCGTACCCGCCTGCATGACCTGTCATGGCGCTGGCGGGTGGGGCTTGGATGCCATGGGGGCGCCTCGTCTGACGGGTATCGGCTATCCCTACGTCGTCAAGCAGCTCGACGACCTGGCGGGCGGCAAGCGCACGCCCACGGGGGCCGGCGCCGTCATGGTGGTGTTCGCAGGTGGGCTGACGGAGCAGGAGCGGCGCGATGTGGCCGGCTATGTCAATACCCTGTCCGGCCCGCCGGATCTGTCCGATCTTAAGGCCCTGAAGGAGGCCGGGACGGCGGTCGGCGAGAAGTATCTTGGCCAGGCCATCGTAAAATACGGCGTTTACGGCAAGGTGTCGGCCTGCTCTTCATGCCATGGCTACAATGGCCGGGGAGCGGCGCCGCTGTTTCCGGTGATCGGGGAGCAGAAGTACACCTATCTCGTGACGCAGCTGAACGCTTGGCGCGATGAAAGCCGCACCAATGATCCGTACGCCATGATGCGCAAGATGGCGCACAATCTCACCGATGCGGATATCCTCAACATCGCCACCTATCTGGCATCGGCATCGATCAGTACGAGCGGGGATACCTTGATTCCCGTAACCAATCAGTGAATGATCGATCTCGTGCACTTCACCGCGACGTCCGACAAAGGGAGAATCATCGGGTAGCGACCGCGGACGGTCGTCTTCGCGCAGATCTGGCACTGCCGCGATGAGGAACAGCGGCCTGCGATTGGGCGAAAAGGTGCTGTTCGGCATCGCGGCGGCTTTCGTGCTGTTTGCGATCGTCAGCTTTGTCGGCATGGAGATCTACCGTGCGCACTCCGGCAAGAAGATGTACGCGGCGACCACCCATTTCGACTTTTCGCAGGAAGGGCTCACCGGGTCGGTGCGATTTCGCGATCTGGGCTGCACCAGCTGTCATCGCGCGGTGCGCAACGGCACCAATAACGGCGTCAACTTGGACGGCATCGGTTCCAAGCGCAGCCTGGATTATCTGATCGCCTTCCTGCATCAGCCAGAGGTCACCTACGGGACGCAAACGATGGACCACGGCCCCGACAAGGGCGCGGCCTATGTCGCCCGTTTGCCCGAGCAGGACCTGCATTCCCTCGCGGTTTTTCTCTCGGAGTTGAAAGCGGTCCAAGGATCGCCCGATGCGCGCCTGCCATCCGAAGGGCGCTCCGGCTTCATCGATGAAATGGTGAAAATTTGGGCGCCGTCCACCTGGAAGTCGCAATACCACGATGTGCGAGAGGAAGGCGCACCCGTGCACAACGCGGATCACTAGCATGATCGAAACACCCACGCCGTCGGGGATTGACGACCGCGAATACACCCGCATGACTCTGCTGTTCGTTTATGCGTGCATCGTGTACTCCATCATCGGCTTTTCATGGGGGGCCGTGATGGGAGGCATCCCGGTGCTGCGCATGTTCGTCGATACGGCGCCCCACGGGCATCTGATTTTGCTGGCACATGGACACATCAACCTCTTAGGCTGGGTTGAAATGGCCATTTTCGGCTCAATTTATTACTTCATTCCGCGCCTCGTGAAACGTCCGATCTACAGTTTGCGCCTGGTCAAGGTTCACTTCTGGATGCACAACATCGGGCTCGTCGCCATGGTTTGCCTGTTCACGCTGGCGGGCGTCATCGGCGGCTATGATCCGGGTCCGCAAGTCGAGCGCACCGTTTCACACCTGATGGCGGCGGTCGGCTCTTTCGGCATGCTGGTGTTGCTGGCGAACATCATTTGGGGATACAACATCTACATGACCAGCCGAGGCAATACGTGAGACCCCTGGGCGCGCGGGTGCTGGCAGCGGCAGCGGCGCTGTTGCTGGTGAGCGCCTGCGACAGTCATGCCCGCTGGTCCCACAATGCTTCCGTGAGCCTGCAGCTCGGCGAGTTGGCCCCGCGGGTGCACACGAAGAACCTGAGCGATGTGGGTGGCGATGTTTCCCGCATTACCACGTACCGGCAACCGGACGAACGGATGTATCAATACTCCGTGGACCAGGCGCTCGCCAGCGGCAAGCCGGTGTTGCTGGAATTCGCCACTCCGGCGCACTGCACTCCCTGCGATCGGCAGCTGCAGATGATCAAGTCCCTGCTGCAAAAGTACCAGGGCAGGATGATCTTCATTCACATGGATCAATACGACAGCCCGGAAGCGTACAAGGCATATCATGTGCCCGGCGACCCCTGGACGTTCGTGATCGACCGCCGGGGCATCGTGCGTTTTGAACAGGCGGGTTCGATGCTCTACGGCGAGCTCGAAGACGCCATTCAGAGCGCGCTCTAAGCCCTTAGGTGCCGGCCCATGAGCAATGGGACACGCTATACGCTGTGCCGTGACTATCGCGGAATGTACTGGGACGCGTTGCTGTATGTGCCGACCGTTTCGGCGCTGGCCGTTTTTGCGGCGAGCAGCTGGTACGACGGCAAGACCTCGATGGCGTACCTGCTCGGGTTCCTGGCCTGCTTCTTTCTGATTGCGGGAGCCAATCGCATCCTGACGACGCGCCTGATGTGGCTGCCCACCGCGCCGGTCGCCATCGAAACCCGGCCCAACGCCGCCGACTTGATCCTGAAGAGCGGCGAGGTCATAAAATTGCGCAGCAACTTGAAACTGTACCGGGATCGGTCGGGTCGATCATTCGGCTTGACGGGGGTGAGCGAGCAGGGGAGTCGCCGTCAATTCGTCTTTCATCGCGGTCAATTCAAGCTGGACAGCGAATTTCAGGCGGTAATGAACTGCTACGACCTTGGGTCAGCTGGCAAGGCATAGATCATCAAACTGCGCGCACTGCTTTTCAACTCCCGGGGCGGCCTGTTGCTGCTGCCGTGGGCCATATTGGTCGGGCTCATGCTGCGCAGCGGCCCCTATGGGCTCACCGAGGAAGGGGCCAAAGCCTTGCTGGTCGCGTGGTCGATCGGCGACGCGGTCGCCAGCGCCGCCTTCACCCTGGGCGCACCCGACATCCGCGTCATTTTTTTTCTGCCGCTCGGCTTCTTCTGGCCCGGCCAGGTGATTGCCGCCAAGGTGCTGACGCTGCTGACCATGGCGGGCGCGGGAGTCGCCCTGTATCGCTGGCGCCGCCGCGACGATCAGGCTGAAGCCGCGCTGCTGGCGACCGGATTGCTGCTGATCGCTCCGCTCACGGTCGACAGCATCAACTCGCTGTCCGCGGCTCCCTTCCTGCTCGTGATTTTCGCATCCGCCGCCTGGCTCAACCGGATGCTGCTCGGAGAACGCGCAACATTTGGCGGCTCGTTCTTCGCCCAGGTGCTTGCTTGCGCGGCGGCGGCCACCTTGCATCCTGCGGGGATGGCTTATCCGGCATTGCTCTTTTTCAAGTGGTGGCGCGATCCGCCGGACCAGCGGCATCGCGGACATTTTTTGGCGGGCATTCCGCTGGTGGTATTGCTCGCAATGACGATGCACCCCGGCTGGAGCGGCATGAGCTGGTGGCAGAATCCGCTGCCCGCCGCCTCAGACGTCTTTCGAGGCAGCCGCACCGAGGGTCCGTTGTCCGGCGGGGAGTGGCTCGGTGCACTTGCGCTGATCGCCTTGACCGCGGCAGTGGCGTGGCACGAGAGCCGGCGTCTGCTGGCCGATCTGACCGGCGGCACGCTGCTTCTCGGCGTGTTGTGCGGGGCCGCGGCCGCTGATCGAACCTGGGCGATGCTGATGCTTGCCCTGCTGCTGTACGGAGGACTGCCGTGGCTGCTGCGCTCGTGTGCGCCGCTCGCCGGGCGCGGGCTGCTCGTCGAGAGGGGATGGCTTTGGCTGCTTCTTTTGCTGATCTGCACCGCGTTCATGCGCCGGGACCGGAGCGACTTCGAGGCGGGACGCCGCCAGCTCCTGTCCGCCGAGGATCAGTTGATCAGCGACTTTGCGCAAGGCGTGAACAGCATGCGCGGCGGCGACGCAGGGAGCGGGCATTCCGCGGCGCCGATCCTCGTGGCGAGCTCGTGGCCCGCACGTACCTCGATCGCCTGCCGATGCGACGGACTGCCGCTGCCTCCGGCGGCGAAGGATCCGGCCAGCCAGCTCGCCATGATGCGCGGGGTTTCCTACCTGATACTCGCTGACAGCCCGGACAATCTGCTTCTGGCGAGCAATTTTGCGCAGCTTGGGCCACGGATAGAAGTCCTTTCCAGACAGCCCGGCGGCGTCATCCTGCACTTCAGGGCGCCTCCAGCGCAGCCGCCCGCAGCGCAGCCGCCCGCAGCGCAGCTCTGATCCGACCTTGGGCCTTTGCCCTGCATCCGCCCCCGTGTTAATGTGGGATCGGCGTAACGCGAAGAGGAGTACGACCGATGATGGACGTGGGCTACATGTTGATTCCAGTGGTTCTTTTCGTGGGCGGTATATTGGTGTCCGGTGCCCTCTTCAAGCTTGCCATGACGCGGATCGAGGAAAAATAGGCGAGCGCTCACCGCTGTCGAATCGCCTGCCGCGGTTCTAAGGGTGAACCGCGGTCAGTGTGGGGTTCCTGAGCACCGGCCGTAGGCCGGCGGGATCCGGACGATCTTCAATCTATGTCTAATGTATCTCCGGCCGATGGCGCCCTCCATCGCAGCTTGGTCAAATTCTTGGTGGTCTCTGCACTCTCGCTGTTCATCGGTACGATGCACGGCATGTTGCAGGTGATGCCGCCGATTAGGGCCTGGCTCGACTCGATTGGCAGCCCCTATGGCGGTCCGGGGCACATGATCGATCCGCTGGCCCATGCCCACATCAATCTCGTCGGTGGCGTCGTCATGCTGGTCATGGGCGTCACCTACTACCTGCTGCCGATCTTAAGCCGCCGATCCATCTACTCCCTGCGGCTGGTGCAGCATTCCTTCTGGCTGATGACGCTGGGGGTATTCAGCTTTTACGCCGTGCAGATGGCGTTCGGCATTTGGGAGGGGCACTTGATGTTCCGCGATCCCGCGGCCTGGCACGCGGTGCACCATTGGTACGGCAGGCTGGTTGCCGTCGCGGCAACGATCATGGCAGCCGGATTCATGGCCTACTTCGCAAACGTCGCGCTCACCATGCTGTCCCGCGCCCCGAGCGATGCGGCGGGTTGAGAATTGAGCGGAATCCGCAGCACCGTTTCGCTGCCTTCGGCGCGGATCCGGATTTGCAGCACCGAATGTTCATGCTCGTCGACCTTGGCGGCACGACGATAGACTCCCACGCGGCCGTCCTCGATGGCCTGCTTCCAGGGATCCGCATCAGAGGTGCGCAGGTCCACCCGGCAATCCCACGCCGGCAGCTCGCGATTTCGGTTGACGAACACCAGAAGCTCGCGCATCCCGGGGATCGCGCTGTAGCTGCGCGATTCGACGTGCACCTCCAGATCGCGCCAGCTGACGGTGGGGGTGTCCTGTGTGCCGCCGCTGCATCCGCACAGAGCCAGCGCGGGCAATGCGGCGCACCAGCGGCGGCGCAGCCGGCCGCTGCGCCGTTCAGCCGTCATCGTCGGGCTTTTCCTTGTCAGGATCCGAGTCCGATCGACCGTCTCTCGATGAGGCGTACATGCGCACCATGTACCAGACGAAGGAGCCGGCCACCGCTATGTAGACAAGGGCGATGAGAAAGCCCCAGTCGATCCACGGCCGCTGGTCGCCGGGCCGCAGACCCCAGAACGGAAAGCTCAATCCGACCCCAACCAGGAGCACCACCAGGACGACCGCAAAGAACCAGTACGGCACCGGCTTCTGTGATGCCGGCATCTTCTCGACCAGTTCCCAATCCTCCAGGCCGCGTTTGGCTTTGCGATCTTCTTCGGATTCATAGCCGAAGTGGTCGGCGTCCAGCTTGCCCCACTGCGATTCCACAGTGCCGAGAGCAGGTGTGGGTTTGTCCTCATCGTTCATGGTGGCGTCCCCGCTATTTCCGAAAGATGCTGTATTGGAAAGCGGACGTGCCAGCCCTCGGCGGCCACATCGACCGCAAAGGCATGCAGCCCTGCCGGGAGCTTGTCGGACAGCGACAGGATGACCGAGTCATGCCCCGCGGCGGGCAAGTTGATCTGTGTCGCCCCCAGGCGGTAATCGGCCGGGGCCAGTCCGGTCACGCGCACCAGCACTTCCCGAGCATGGTAAAGCTTGTTCGATATCGCAATACGGTAGTCGCGGTTGCCCGAGCCGTGCTGCACGTCGGCGCGGTAGACGACCACGTGCAGCGGCTCCCACGTTCTCAAGCCCCAGACGAACAGACAGGCGCCGAAAAGGCCGAGCGCCAGCATCCATTTGCTGCGGGAAGCCAGCCGGGTCGCGTTGTCACGGAATCGCGAGCGGGCTTGCGCTTGCGCCTTGGGCTCGCCGAACTCGAAGCTCAGCAGGCCCGGCTGGTCCGATTTTTTGTGTATCCGATTGCACGCATCGACGCACTCGCCGCAATTGATGCAGCTGTCGTACACGGCGGTTTTGCGGGGGTCGATTTCGATGAAGCATGAACTCACGCAGTAGCTGCATTTACTGCAGCTGTCCGCGCGGCCGGCGTCGTAGCGCACGTGCAGGGTCTCGCGAGTGCGGAAACTGTGCTGCCAAACCCGGTAGACGCAGGCGAAGCGGCACCAGAAGTGGCGGATGAACGCGACGTCCAGCAGGATGATCAGCACGAAAATGAAATAGATGTAGTGCAGCGAGCCCGCGAGCCGCGGATCCGCGCGCCAGGTCACGAAGGACCATACGGTCGCGGGGGCGTAGAAGTAGAAGAGCGGCACGACGCCGACGATGAGCGAGCCCGCGAGCAGCGACAAACCGAGCAGCACCCAGTTGACCGCTTTGTTCTTGGTCACGGCCACGACCGGGGCGCTGCCGTCCAGCTCCACCTTGGCGCGCCGGCCGAGGAGCCTGCGAGTCATGAAGTTGGCCCATTCCGACACGATGTTCTGCGGGCAGACCCAGCCGCAGAATACCGTACCGGCAACGGAGTACAGCATGATCAAGCCGCTGGCCAGCATGATCCACAGGCCGGCAATGAGAAAGAAATCAGCGAACCAGATCTGGCGATCGAGCACCACCAGGGCGCCCGCGCTCGGATCGATGCGCAACAGGCCCGAAGCGGGCACCCCGATGGCCAGCGCAAACGACAGGGCCTGTATCAGCCGCCGCCGGCCGTGATAGCGCGTGGAATTCGCACGGCTCGGGTTGGCGCTGGTCGGGAATCCCGCCGGAGCAGCTGCGCCGGGCGATATTGCAGGACTACTGATGAGATTGACTTGCATTTGCCTGTGAAGGCAGCTCTACAAGGCTGCCGCCAGCGAGATGTCGCTGTCCAATTATATCACATTACCGCTTGCCTTCGCCGGACTCGCCGGCGCATCGGCAGCAGTGCAGAGCCGTTAGGTACTGACCGTCGACGCGGAGAGAAAGTACGTATTGCCGTCGGCCCGCGCAAAGAAAATAGTAGCAGGAGCGTGAAGGTCATTGACAGTTGCGCGAAGCGACTCGGATAATGATTCCATCACGCGCCGGTCCGATTTTCTCGACGAGATCACAATGATCAGGGGGTTGATTCAAATGGAAAGTCAAGCGAAGCATTCGCGTCGAAAGGTTCTCAAGATCGGCATGACGGCGCTGGCTGTCGCGCCGCTAATCGGGTTGTCCGAGCAGGCTTTTGCGACGCAGAACGCGGCGGTGCGAAAGGCCTTGAAGTTTCAGGATCATCCCGAGGGCGCCAAGAACTGCAAGGTGTGCGTCAATTTCATTCCCAATAAGGATAAGCCGAACAATGACGACGCCGTGAACGGTTGCAAGCTGTATCCGGGAGACACTGAGATCTGCACGCACTGCTATTGCGTGGGATTTGTGCAGAACCCGGCTGCGACTGCGGCTGGAGCTGCCTTTTCGCCCTGGAAGTGAGCGTGCCCTGGGATTCGGAGCGTGAACTCCGGATTCCCGGGTATCCGATTGCAGCGACGATAGGGGTCGTTGCGTAGGCGATTATCGGCGAGGCGGACGCGTAAGCGCGGAGATTCTCATTTCGGGGGGCGGATGATCCTGCTTAGGACCTGCGAAGTTCTGCGGGCGTTGAAGGGCGGCTGGCGGTATGGTTTGCTGGCCGTCCCGCTGACCTTTGCGGCGTTTGTGCTCGCCGCCGAATCCGCTGAGCAAGTTCAACCGGCGCACACGGACGCCTACTCCTATCAGCCCGGCGGCACCTTTGAGCCGCACGAGCCGTTTCAGCAGGGCGGGCCCATCGGCAGCCAAACACCCGACGGCTACGACGCGCTCGGGCCCGTCGTCACGCAGCCCATTGAATTTCCCCACTATATCCATGTGGAAAAAATGGGGATCGACTGCATGTACTGTCACACGTATGCCAGGCGCAGCGCAGTTTCCGGGATTCCGCGCTTGAGCAAATGCATCGGCTGCCATCAGAACATTGAATCCGTCAAGGACAAGCCGCGCATTAAGATACTGCTCGATTACTGGGACAAGCAGCAGGCCATTCCGTGGAAGAAGGTGCACGATGAGCCGGATTTCGTGCGCTTCAATCATGAGCGGCACATCCAGCGCTTCATCTTCGATCAGGACCGCCCGACGCGCGAAGTCTGCGGCTACTGCCACGGCGATGTGGGTTCGATGACCACGGCGCGCCGCGTCAAGGCCATTTCGATGGGATGGTGCATCAGCTGCCACGAAAAGGATCACAAGATCGACGCAGTGAGCGACAGGACCGGCCATGGCCCGAATGACTGCTGGCAATGCCACAAGTAGAGGGAATTGAATGAGCGGTAGTGACCTCAGCCGCCGGGATTTTATGCAGATCGTCGGCCTCGGCGGGACTGCCATCGCTCTCGCCGGCTGCGGCAATACGTCCATCGAATCAGGCGCCGAGCTGGTCGAGTCGTATGTCGTGCCGGAAAATTTCGTGGTGCCCGGCGTCGGCGTCTACTATGCATCGACCTGTACGCAATGCGCGTCGGCCTGCGGCATCATGGGCCGGGTGAGGGAAGGGCGGGTCCTCAAACTGGAAGGCAACCCGGAAGCGGCCAGCAGCGGCGGGAAGATTTGCGCTCTGGGCCAGGCTGCGGTGCAAACGCATTACAATCCGGACCGCTTGACCACGCCGATGATCCGCGAGAACGGCGCCTTGGTGCCGGCTACCTGGGACAAGGCGATCGGGCTGCTCAGCGCCACACTGGCTCCCGCCGATCGGACCGGCCGGCGGGTATGGTTGACCGGACCGACCAGCGGCCACGAGCAGATCCTGTTGCGCAGCCTGGTTGAGACCGGCGGCGCCACGGATTACATCGTTTACGATGCGCTCTCCACTGCGGTCGAGGCATCGGTCCATCGCAAGATGTTCGGTGTCGATGATCCCGTCACCTTGATAGACAAGGCGGGGCTGGTGCTCTCGTTCGGCAACGATTTTCTCGGCGCCGGCGATTCGCCGGTGGCCGCTGCGCGGCAGTACGCGCGGTTTCGCAGGGCGACACCGCGCGGTGTGCTGGTGCAGATAGAGCCGAAGATGACCTTGACCGGCGGCAACGCGGATCGCTGGGTGGTGATTGCGCCGGGAACCGAAGGGGTGTTTGCGCTGGGTCTGGCGCGTGAGCTGGTGCAGCACCCCGGGTATTCCGGCAATCTGTCTCCGGCACTGCTCGCGGCGATCGAGCCCTACACTCACGCCGAGGTCATGCGGATCACCGGGGTGCCGGGCGATCTGATACCGCGTCTGGTCGGCATGCTGTGGGAGCGTTCGCCGAGCCTGGTGCTCGCGGGGCGCTACCCGCAAGGGCATGCGCACGGGTCACGCAACGTGGCCGCCATCGCACTGCTCAACGTCGTATTGCAAAACCAGGGGAAAACGCTGCTGCGGGAAGCGGAGTTTCCGTTCCCGCAGATGGCGCCCACGGCGGGCGATTTCAAATCGCTGGCGGAGCTCAACCAGGCCATGGCCG
>JBKQOZ010000014.1:0-50754 GCA_052326345.1 Steroidobacteraceae bacterium
TGGGACGGCTGGGACTCGAACCCAGGACCAAAGCCTTAAAAGGGCCTTGCTCTACCAACTGAGCTACCGTCCCAAGGAGCGGCGCATGATAGCCGAACTCGCCGATGCAAGCACCGAGAATGCGGACGCGCGTAGCAGACGCGCGTAGCAGACGCGCGCAGCGCTTAGGCGTAGCGGGTCGGGTCCGCCACGCCGGCGGCGGCGAACCCCGCCGCGCGCAGGCGGCACGAATCACAGCGGCCGCAGGCAAGTCCCTGCGCGTCCGCCTGGTAGCACGAAACGGTCATGCCGTAATCCACTCCGAGCGCGATGCCCTTGCGGATGATCTCCGCTTTGGAGAGGCGGATCAATGGCGCGTGGACCTTGAAGCGGCCGCCCTCGACACCGGCCTTGGTCGCAAGCTGCGCGAGGCTCTCGAATGCGGCGATGAATTCCGGGCGGCAGTCCGGATAGCCCGAGTAATCCACCGCGTTGACTCCAACGAAGATGTCAAAGGCGCCGATGACTTCCGCCCAGCCGAGCGCGAGCGACAGCAGCAAGGTGTTGCGCGCCGGGACGTACGTCGCCGGAATTCCCGCGGTGGGCGCCTCAGGTACCGCGCGCTTCGAATCGGTCAATGCCGAGCCGCCGATGCCGGCGAGATCGACGCCCATGACTCGGTGCTCGTGCGCGCCCAGATGCGCGGCGATGCGCCTTGCGGCGGCGAGCTCGGCGTGGTGCCGCTGGCCGTAGTGGACGCTGAGCGCAAAGCTGCGAAAATTCTGTGCGTTGGCAATCGCCAGGACGGTGGCGGAATCCAGTCCGCCCGACAGCAGCACGACGGCAGGCTTCATTTCCCCGGCACATCGCCCCACAGGATCTTGTGGAGCTGCAATTGGAAACGCACCGGCAGCCGCTCGGCCAAAATCCACTCCGCGAGCTGCGTGGCCGACACCTGCGTATAGCTCGGCGAAAACAGGATCTGGCAGCGCCCGCTCAGGGCGTGCTCCTCGAGGTAGGCCTTGCTCCAGTCGAAATCCTCGCGCGAGCAGATCACGAATTTGAGCTGATCGCGTGGCGTGAGGAGCGCGAAATTCTCCACTCGGTTGCGCGACGCTTCGCCAGAACCGGGCGTTTTGACGTCGACCACCCGTGCGACCCGCGCGTCCACCCGGCCGATATCCATCGCGCCGCTGGTTTCCAGCGAGACCAGATGGCCCGCGTCGCACAGTCGCGTGAGCAGAAGGTGGCAGTTCGGCTGCGCGAGCGGTTCGCCGCCGGTCACGCACACGTGCGGCGTGTCGAAGCCGGCGACCTGCTCGACGATGCGGTCGATGTCCAGCCATTCGCCGGCGTGAAATGCGTATTCGGTATCGCAATACTGGCATCGCAGGGGACAGCCCGTGAGCCGTACGAATACCGTGCGAAATCCGGCCGCATCGGCCTCACCCTGCAGCGAATGAAAGATCTCATTGATTCGCAGTCGTTCGCGTCTGACCGGTTCCTCTAGCATGCGTGGAACGCCCGCCGCTCAATGCTTCTCGGCCGCCATCTTATCGAGGCGCTGCTGCGCCAGGTGTCCGGCGGGTGTATCCGGAAAACTCCCCACCACCTGCGACAGCACCTGCTTCGCGGCGTCCCACTGCTTGAGCTCGTAATCGCAGTAGCCGACCTTGAGCAGCGCATCGGGCAGCTTGCGAGACTGCGGGTACTTGTCCGCCACGCGCTGAAACGCCGCCAACGCGTCGGTAAAGGATTTGTTCACGTAATAGGCCTCGCCCAGCCAGTACTGGGCGTTTTCCGCCAGCGGGCTGTTAGGAAAGGCTGTCAGAAAATTCTGAAATGCCCCGATGGCCCGATCGTACTGGCTGTCCTTCAGCAGCGTGAACGCCGCTTGGTAGTTGGCCGTGTCGGTCCCGTCGGGGACCGGCAAGCCGGGCTGCCCGTTCGCGGCGGTCGAAGCGGCCGCCGCGCCAGCGGCCGCAGCGGCAGCGGCTTCAGTGGCGGCAGCAGGCGCCGCGGGCGCCGCCGCGGCACCCGCCAGCCCGCCGCGCGCTTCGAGAGCCTTAAGGCGATGATCGAGATCCGCGTACAGGTCGCGCTGCTGTTTGCGGCTCAATTCCAGATTATGGGTCAATTCGTCGACGTCATTATGCAGGGCACGCACGTCGTTGCGCAGCGCCTCGACTTCGTTGGCGAGCTCCAGCAGGCTCTGGTTCGCCACCACCCGCTCGATCCGCGTCACGCGGGTGTCGAGATCGTTCAGCTTGACTTGCACCGGATCCTGGTCGGGCGGCGTACTGGCGCAGGCGGCCAGCGCCAGTACGGTCAGGCACATGACGCCGCCCAGGCTCGAGGCGGGCGGCATCACGGCACGTAGACCATTTCCACGCGGCGGTTTTGCGCCCATGCGGCCTCATCATCCCCCTCCACCGCGGGCCGCTCGGCGCCGAAGCTCACGGTGGTGAGCTGGGATTCGGCGACGCCTTGAAGCATCAGCGCCCGCCGCACGGCCTGCGCACGGCGCTCGCCCAAACCGATGTTGTACTCGCGCGTGCCGCGCTCATCGGTGTTGCCCTCAAGCCTCATCTTGAGGTTCGGATGGGCGCTGAGGTTGCGGGCGTGCACGCTGATGATCTCGGTAAATTCGGGCTTGATATCGGACTTGTCGAAATCGAAATAAATGATGTGCTTCGCGAGCATACCGGTCGCATTGGCGCCCTGCGTGCCCGTGCCCGTGGTGCCGGCTTCGCCGAGCGGACTGGTGCTGGTCGACGCGCCGCCCTGCCCCGCTGCGGGAACCTGCGCGCCGGCGATCGGCGGCTCGACGGTGGTGGCTTTCTTGGGGCACCCCGTGAGCAGCGCCGCGGCGGCCAATAGACAAGCGATCGAAATCATTCTCTTCATGGAGGTCCCCCCTAAGTAGAACTCAAGCGTACCGGCGAAAGCGGCAATTGTGTACTGTGTCGAGTCATGACCGGCCTCAAAACGGCGACCAGGCGGGCTCCTGCACTTCGCCCTCGCTCGACACCAAGCGTTCCTGCACGCGTCCATCCGAACTCGTGAGCGCGAGAACGCCGCGGCCGCGGTCGCGGCTCGCATAGATGATCATCGCGCCGTTCGGCGCATAGCTCGGCGAGACATCAAAGCGCCCCTTGGTGAGCACCTGGACATCGCCGCGTCCCCGCAGATCCATGACGGCAATGCGATAGGCGCCATCCTCCTGGGTCACGAAGGCGAGCTGCGTCTCATCCGGCGACAATCGCGGCCGCGCGTTGTAATTGCCCTGGAAGGTCAGGCGGCGCGGGCGATCTCCCGGCTGGATGCCGACTCGATAAATCTGCGGACCGCCTGCACGGTCGGACGTGAAATACAGGCTCTGGCCGTCCTTGGACCAGTGCGGCTCAGTGTCGATCCCCGGGTCATCCGTGATGCGGGTGACCGCCTGGGTGGCCAGATCGAGCACATACACGTCGAGGTTGCCGTCGCGCGTGGACAGGGTCAGGGCGAGCTTCTTGCCGTCCGGCGACCACGCCGGCGCTTGATTCACGCCCGCCATCGCCGAAACCCGGCGCCGCTCCCCGGTCTTCAGCAGCTGCACGTAGACCGAGGGCAGCCTGCCCTCGAAGGAGACGTAGGCGAGGCTTTGGCCGTCGGGAGACCATGCCGGCGACATCAGCGGCTCGTTCGATTGCATGACGATATGCGGATTCTCGCCGTCCGAGTCGGCGACGATCAGCCGGTAACTGCGGTTCGGCACGGATCCTAGAACCGAAATGTAGGCGATCCGCGTCGCAAATGCGCCGCGTATGCCGAGAATCTTGTCGAACACCATGTCGGCGACCTGGTGGCTCGCGAGGCGCAATCCGGCGCGGTTCGCGCTAATCTGGTAGCCGAGCAGCCGTTGACGATTGAGCACGTTGTACAGCTCGAAGCTGATGCTGAAGCGGTCCTGGCCTTGCGGTTGCATCTGCCCGACCAGGATGTAGTCGTTGCCGAGCCGGCGCCAATCATCGAAGTTGATGCTCGCGCCGTTGTGCGGCTGCTCGACCATGTCCTTGCGATCCATGCTCTTGAAGCGGCCGCTGCGCACCAGATCGTCGCTCACCACCTGCGCCACGTCGAAGGAGTCGGCGGCGGCATCCGCGGCGGTGAACGGCACGATTGCGACGGGTATGGCGTCATCCTGTCCGCGGGTCACTTCGACGACGAATTCCCCCCGGCTCACCGGGCAGAACACCAGAAGCGCGAGCAACACGATCACGAAGCGGGCTTTATTCATCGGGCTTGAACTCAATTTCAAAATGTCTCTGGAACAGCGCCGGATCCGGCGGATCAGGCAGAGGCGATGCACGATACACCGCATTCTCGATGGACTGGCGCACCGCTGCATCGCCGTTGCACTTGGTGACCTGGGCGCTGGTCACCTCGCCGCCCGGAACCTGGGTCACCGCAACCCGGCAATCGACGCCGACGCGCGCCGAGGGCGGTTTGATCCACGCGTTCTGAATGCGATTGCGCAGGCTCGCGATGTAGCGATCGCGCAGCGGACTTGCTTCGACCGCATCGATGTGCTCCTCCTCGGCCAGCTGGCGGCGCAATTCGGACTCGCGCTCCTGGCGCGCATGCTCGTCGGCCGCGCGCTTGAGCTCTTGAGCCTGCTTGGCTGCGGCGGCTTTGGCCTGCGCCTGGCGCTGCGCCTCCTCGGCGGCCCGCGCGGCTTCGGCTCGGGCCTGCTCCGCCGCTTTGGCCGCATCGGCGGCCCTGGTCTGCTCCAGCGCTTTGGCGTCATCCGCCGCCTTGGCCGCGGCGGCGGCCTTGGCCGCGGCTGCCGCTTGGCTCGCGGCAGCCGCCCGCGAGGCGGCCTGTGCATCGGCCGCGGCGCGTGCCCGCTGCGCCTCCTCGGCGGCGCGCTCGATTTGCGCGCGCTGAGCCGCATGCAGCACCTGCGAGTCCACCACCACCGCATTGATGGCATCGGGCTGCACGATGGTGGGCGAACGCGTGGCGAAGTTCATCGTCATGAGCACCAGCGCCGCCGCCAGCGCCGCGTGCAGCAGCACGGAACACAGTACCGGCCATGAATGCTCGCGCAGAAAACCGGCCATTCAGCGCACGCTGCCGGCGGCCCCATTTGCCTCCCCCTGCCTCGGCCGCACGGGCCGCTCGGGATCGGTCAGGAGCCCCACTTTATCGGCGCCCGCGCGCTGCAGAAGGACCATGGCGTGCGCCACGTTGCCGTAGGGGACGGCGGTATCGGCCTTGACCAGTACCGGGGTTTGCGGATCGCGCCGCAGGAGCGCCGACGTACGGGCGCTCACTGTCGCTTCGGAGGCCGGTTTGTCCGGATTCGGTCCGAAGTTGACGTACAGACGGCCGCGCGCATCGATGGTCACGATCAGAGGTTCGTGTTTCTGCAGGAACTCCGGGTCGATGGGCTTCGCGCCCGCGGTCGGCAGATCGACCTTGATCCCCTCCTTGAGCAGCGGCGCGGTGATCATGAAGATGATCAGCAGTACCAGCATCACGTCGATGTAGGGCACGACGTTGATTTCCCCCATCAGCTTGCGTCGACGCAGTGGTGCAGGCATGAATTTCTAGGCGTTGGCACGGGCCGGCCCGTGGCGCTGCAGGATGGTAGAGAACTCTTCGACGAACGTGTCGAACCGAAGTTCCAATCGGCTCACCTGATCGGCGAACCGGTTGTAGGCGATGACCGCTGGAATCGCCGCGAACAGCCCGATGGCCGTCGTGATCAGCGCTTCAGCGATTCCCGGCGCCACGGCCGCGAGCGTCGCCTGCTGCACGTTGCCCAGATTGTGGAAGGCGCTCATGATGCCCCACACGGTGCCGAACAGCCCCACGTACGGGCTGGTGGAGCCCACGGTGGCGAGCGTGGCGAGATTGCGCTCCAGGCGGTCGAGCTCGCGCATCTGTGCCACGCGCATTGCACGCCTGGCGCCCTCGAGCAGCAGATCGCCAGGGGTGTTCTGCTGGCGCAGGCGGCTGAACTCCCCGAATCCGGATTCGAAGATACTTTGCAAGCCGGTGCCGGCGCGCCCCTTGGTCTCGATGTTGCGATACAGAGCCGACAGATCCCCGCCCGACCAGAACTGCGATTCGAAATGATCTGCGCCGCGCCGCGAGCGCGAAATCACATGGCTCTTGCGGAAGATGATGGCCCACGAGGCGAGAGAGGCCAGCATCAGCAAAGCCACGACCGCCTGGACGATGGGGCTCGCGTCGAGCACCATGGTCCAAACCGACAAGTCATTGGGCATTGCGCCACTCCGTGAATAAGTCCTTGGGGATGGCACGCGGCCGCAGCGTGCCCGAATCGAGACACGCAACCCGCGCGGCCGCCTCGATGAGCTGCGCCTCGCCGCGTCGTATCGTTTGCTTGAAGGAGATTGTCGCACCGCTGAGGCGCCGGAGTTCGGCGGTGACGATAATTTCATCATTGAGAATTGCCGGGCGCAAGAAGTCGACCTCGATGCTCACCACCGCGAACTGCAACTGCCGCTCATTGCGCAACCGCAGCTGATCCACGCCGAGCGCCCGCAGCCACTCGGTCCGGCAGCGCTCCATGAATTTCAGATAATTGGCGTAGTACACCACCCCGCCCGCGTCGGTGTCCTCCCAGTACACTCGATAGCCGCACGCGAAGCTCGGCGCCGGCGGCATCTTAAGGAGCGTCCCGAAACAGCGGCAGGTTCAGATCCCGCTCGACGGGCGGAGGCGCCAGTCCGAAATGCGCATAGGCGGCGCGCGTGGCGACGCGGCCGCGCGCCGTGCGCATCAGAAATCCTTGCTGGATCAGAAACGGCTCGATGACATCCTCGATGGTGCCGCGCTCCTCGCTCATCGCGGCCGACAGGCTGTCGACGCCCACCGGTCCGCCGTCGAACTTCTCGATCACCGTCAGCAGCAGCTTGCGGTCCAGCATATCGAAGCCCTGCGGGTCGACCTCCAGCATATCGAGCGCCGCCAGCGCCACCGCGCCGCTGATGACCCCGGCGGCCTTGACTTCGGCAAAATCCCGTACCCGGCGCAGCAGCCGGTTCGCGATGCGCGGCGTGCCGCGCGAGCGCTCGGCGATGCGGTCCGCGCCGTCGGGCTGCAGGCGCAGCTTCAGGATCGAGGCGCTGCGAGTGACGATCTTGGTGAGCTCCTCGGTCGAATAGAATTCAAGCCGCTGCACGATGCCGAATCGATCGCGCAACGGCGAGGTGAGGAGGCCGGCGCGGGTCGTTGCGCCCACCAAAGTGAAGGGCGGCAGGTCGAGCTTGATCGATCGCGCCCCGGGGCCCTCGCCGATCATCAGATCGAGCTGCGAGTCCTCCATCGCCGGATACAGCACCTCTTCGACCACCGGGCTGAGGCGATGAATTTCGTCCACGAACAACACGTCGCGGGGCTCGAGGTTGGTCAGCAAGGCCGCCAGATCGCCCGGGCGCTCCAGCACCGGGCCGGAGGTCTGCCGCAGATTGACCTTGAGCTCATTGGCGATGATGTTGGCGAGCGTGGTCTTGCCGAGGCCGGGCGGTCCGAAAATCAGCACGTGATCGAGCGCTTCGCCGCGCATGCGCGCCGCTTGGATGAAGATGTCCATTTGAGTCTTGACGTTCGGCTGCCCGATGTAGTCGGCGAGGGTCCTCGGCCGCACGGCGCGATCCACCACCTCGTCGTCGCGTCCGGCGGTGCCCGCTATGATCCTATCCTGCTCGATCCCCATGGTGGTCCTCAGGTCTTCGCCGCGGATTTGAGCGCGCGGCGAATGAGTTCCGTGGTCGACAGGCCCGGCTCTTCCGCCGCCTTCAACAGCCGCGTCACCTCCGGCGGCTTATAGCCGAGAGCAATCAGTGCGCTGAAGGCCTCGCTTTGCGGGGTCAGGGCCGCCGTGCTCAATGCATTGCCCTGCCCCAGGGCGGGGCCCGCCAGTTTTTGCACGCTGTCACGCATCTCGATGATCACACGTTCGGCGGTCTTGCGGCCGATGCCGGGAATGCGCGTGAGCATGGCCACGTCCTGCGCTTCGATGATGCGCAAAAAATCATCGACGCTCGCGCCCGACAGAATCCCCAGCGCGATCTTCGGACCGACCCCCGAAATCTTCAAAAGGCCGCGGAACAGCCGCCGCTCGCCGTCGGTGCCGAAGCCGAATAAAATATGGGCATCCTCCCGCACCACCAGGTGCGTGAACAGCGCCACCGGCTCGCCCGCGGCGGGCAAGCCATAAAACGTCGACATCGGCGCTTCGAGCTCATAGCCGACCCCGTTCACGTCGACCATCAGGAAAGGGGGCTGCTTGGAGGCGAGGCGGCCTTTGAGGAACCCGATCATCCGCGACTCGCGGCAAGCTTCAACGACGTGCGGACCTGGCCCCGGAGCGCATGGCAAACCGCCGCGGCCAATGCATCCGCCGCATCCGCCGCCACGGGTCCGTCGAGCTTCAGAATGCTCCTCATCATGAGCTGCACTTGCGCCTTCTCGGCGCTGCCGGTACCGACCACGGCCTGCTTGATCTGGCGCGTCGCATACTCGAATATCTCGGCATTCGCATCGACGGTACCGCAGATCGCCGCACCGCGGGCTTGGCCCAATTTCAAGGCGCTGTCCGGATTTCGATTGACGAACACCCGCTCGATCGCAATTTCCTGCGGCCGGTATTGCGCCACCACGGTGCGTACAGAGCGAAATATTTCGCACAGACGCACCGAGAATTCGCCCTGCTGGGTGCGAATCACGCCGCTCGCCACGTAGGCGAGCCGCGGCCCGGTCGCGTCCACAACGCCGAATCCGGTGCACTGCGAGCCCGGATCGATACCGAGCACCCGCACCGTCGTGATTGGATTTCGCATGGCCGGGTATGATACCGGCAATGGCGGCTTAAACCCACCCAAGCAAGCCCCCGAGGAGCGATGGAAACCACGGCGCCGACCCGAACCGCGAGCTTGAAGCTCGATGCGAGCTTCGAGGTCGTGCGCGCGCTCGATCTGCCCGCGGTCGCCGAGCCGAAGCGCCGCGCCGCGCTGGAGGTCGCCGAGATCGTGCGCAACCTCGATGCGGACGACGATGTGGTGGTGGCCGCGATGCTGCAGCCTTTGCTCGACGGGGACATTCTCGAGCGCGAATTCGCCGGCAAGCGCTTCGGCGAGGAGCCGGCCCGCCTCGCGCGATCCTTAAGCCAACTGGGTCATTTCGGCCTGCCGCCCGATTGGACGCCCGAGCGCGGACTCACTTCGGTGCAAGCGGAGGCGTTGCGCAAAATGCTCGTGGCGGTCATCGGCGACGTGCGCCTGGTGATCGTCAAGCTCGCCGAGCAACTGCAGAGGATGCGCTCCTCGAAGTCGGCCGACGCGGCGCTCAAGCGAAAGCTCGCGATCGAGACGCGCGAGGTCTACGCCCCCCTCGCCAACCGGCTCGGAGTCTGGCAGGTCAAGTGGGAGCTGGAGGATCTGGCGTTTCGCTACCTGCAGCCGGCCGACTACAAGCACATCGCGGCGGCGCTGAAGGTCCGCCGCTCCGAGCGCGAGCAGTACATCGAGGAGCTGAAAAGCCTGCTGCAGGGAGAATTGCGCGCCGCCGGGATCGAGGCGCGGATCGAGGGGCGGCCCAAGCACATCTACAGCATCTGGCGCAAGATGCAGGCGAAGCACCTCGCCTTTGAACAACTCATGGACATCCGCGCCGCGCGCGTGCTGGTGAACAGCGTGGCCGAATGCTACGGCGCACTCGGGGTCGTGCACTCGCTGTGGCAATTCATCCCGGGTGAGTTCGACGACTACATCGCCACCCCGAAGGACAACCTCTACCGCTCGATTCACACCGCCGTCATCGGACCGGGCCATCAGCCGGTGGAGATTCAAATCAGGACGCACGAGATGCACGCCAATTCGGAGCGCGGCGTGGCCGCGCACTGGCGCTACAAAGAGGGTGGGCGCACCGATCAGGCGTATGAACGCAAGATCAACCAGTTGCGCGCGCTGCTGGCGCCCACCGACGGCGCGGACAGCACGCAGGATTTCCTCGACCGGATGCGCGTCGATCTGTTCCAAGACCGCGTCTACGTCCTCTCGCCGAAAGGCGAGATCGTCGATGTACCCGTCGGCGGCACACCCTTGGACTTCGCCTACCAGGTGCACACGGATTTGGGCCATCGAACCCGCGGCGCGAAGGTCAATGGCCGCATGGTGGGGCTCGATTATCAGCTCAAGAACAGCGAGACCGTAGAAATCATCACCGCCAAGTCGCCCCAACCATCCCGGGATTGGCTGTCTGCGCAGTCCGGCTTTCTCGCCAGTCCGCGCCATCGCAACAAGGTCCGGGCATGGTTTCGCAAACAGAACGCCTCGCAGAACAAGACCGAGGGCCGGGCTCTGCTCGAACGCGAGATTCAGCGCCTCGGGGTGAACAGTCCGCCGATGCCCGAGCTGCTGCACGAACTGAAGCTCCCGAGCACCGAGGCGCTGCACGAGGCGCTGGGACTCGGCGAGGTGAGCGCCGCGCAGGTCGTCGGCGCAATTCAACGCCTGCTGCATGCGCGCCAGCCCTGGGCGGGCGAGCCCGCGCGCACCCGTGCACCGGCCCCGCGCGAGCCGGAAATCGAGGTTCAGGGCATCGGCGACCTGCTCTCGACCTACGCGCGATGCTGCAAACCGGTGCCGCCTGAGCCGATCGTCGGCTACATCACCGTCGGGCGCGGCGTGAGCATTCACAGCCAGTCCTGCGCGAATCTCGCCCGCCTCGCGAGCAAGGCGCCGGCGCGCGTATTGCCGGTTGCCTGGGGCGCGCTGGGCGCGCGCGAGTTCCCGGCGGAGATCGAGGTTCAGGCATTCGATCGGCGCGGGCTGGTGCGCGACGTGAGCGCAGCTCTGGCCGACGACAAGATCAGCATCACCGGCATGAATACGGTGACCGACGGCCGCGATCACATCGCCCGCATGCACATCGGCATTCAGATCACCGGCCTGCCGCAGCTGTCGCGCGTGCTCGCGCGCATCGCGCAGCTGCCGAACATCATCAGCGCCCGGCGCAGGAAATAGCCTCGGCGAACCTAAGCGAAGTGAAATTCGATGTCCGATAACGGCGAGACACCAGGGTGTTCTCGGTCGATGATGAGAGCCATCGATCACACACCGGTGCGCCATGAACTCATTCCAGCTGGTCGGCCTTCCGTTCGAGCCATTCTCGCCGTTGTTCGCTCTTGGCGATGCGGAGCTTGCAGAGCACAACGCGTGCCGTGTCGTCGCAACGGCGAATCCGGGGTATCCGTGCCGCGTCAGCCTCGCCGATGCCGAGATCGGCGAGGAGCTGTTGCTGCTTCCCTTCGAGCATCTATCCGCCGGCTCGCCATACAAGGCGTCGGGTCCGATCTTTGTCCGCAAGGCTGCGGTGCAGGCGAACATCGAGCCGGGAGTGATTCCGGACTATGTGCGCATTCGTCTCATGTCCGTGCGTGCGTATGACGCCCGCCACCTGATGATCGACGCCACCGTCTGCCCGGGCATCGAAGCGGCATCAGCCATTGAAAAGATGTTCCGCTCCGATGAAGTCGCCTACATCCATCTGCACAATGCCAATCGTGGATGCTTTTCGTGCGCGGTGCGCCGCGCCCGCGCTCAAACGGGCGCGCCCGAATAGGCTGATGCAGGCCGGCTGATCGCTGCCGGGCGCCGGCAGGCCGGCTACGGTTTGGCCGGCGCATTCCCCAGGTTGCTGGTGCGGTGAATGAACTGCGCCACGTTGTCGTGCAGCAGCCTGAGCGATGCGTCCTTGGCGTACACCATGTGGCCCGACTCGTAGAACTTGTACTCGAGATTGCTCTGCAGGTCGGCCGGAATCGGCAGATGGTGCATCTCGTACACCCCCTGATAGAACGGCGTCGCGAGGTCGAAGTAACCGGCGTGCAGCTGCACCTTCAGGTTCGGATTGATCTTCATGGCGTTTGCGAGATCCGGCATCACGTTCGAGCCCTGGCGCGAGGACAGCGGCTGCCCGGACTGCCCCGGCAGCTGATGCTGGAAATTCCAGGTTCTGAAGATCGGGATGCTCGGCTTGAAGGACTTGCCCTCGCCGTAGTGCAGCTCCTTGCGCACATACTCGTTGAAAGCGGAGACGTACGCCGAACCTAGGGCCGCGGACTGCGGATCGTAGTCGGCGCGCTGACTCAACGGATCGATGTCCGGACCGGAAAAGCGCGAATCGAGGCGCCCAGTGGTCATGCCGTCGCTGCCTTGCAGCGTCTGACGGAATTCCCCGCCGTCGATGCGCAAGTCGGCCTTCAGAATGTACTCAACGGGAAGCCCGGTGTATTGGTGCAGCTTCTCGGCGATCGCGCCGCGCTCCGCCGCGCTCAGATCGGACCCCGCGGTCAGCGCGCGCGCATAGTCGCCCATGGCGAACCGCTCGACCTCGGCGAGCAGAGCGCCGAGATCCGGGTGCTCGGCCGGCAGTTTGTGGTGATACCAGGCGGTCGCCGTGTAGGTGGGCAGCACCGTCTGGTACGGCAGATCGATGCCGGGATTGTTGGTCGGCCGATCGGGACTCAGATCGAAATTGAGGATCTGCGAGAGCAGAATGACGCCGTTGAAATCGACCGAGCGGTCCGCTTCGAGCTGATTGATGAGCACCGCCGAGCGCGGCGTGCCGTAGCTTTCGCCGAACAGGTACTTGGGCGAATTCCAGCGGCCGTATTTCGACAGGAATTGCGAAATGAACTCGGCGAACGCATAGGCATCCTGGTCGACACCGAAAAACGCCTTCTCCTTGTCCTTGCCGGCGATGCGGCTGAAGCCCGCGCCGGGAGCGTCGATGAACACGAGATCGGTCGCATCGAGCAGGCTCGAGCCGTTGTTCACCAGCGAATACGGCGCGGCCGGCGTGTGCGCGTCGGTCGAGGTGACGATGCGCCGCGGCCCAAAGGCGCCCATGTGCAGCCACAGCGTGGCCGAGCCCGGACCGCCGTTGTAGAGGAACGTCAAGGGGCGCGCGCCGCCCCCGTTCTTGAAATAGGCGACGTAGAACATCGACGCTTCGGCGCTCGGATTCTTCGAGTCGCCCTCGCCCCCGGCCGCCGGATTCTCCTTCTCGGCCTTTGCGTCGCGCGGCACGTCGTCCCAGTCCTTCGGGTGCACGATGAGCGTGCCCGCAATCGCCTGGTAGGCGATCGACTGGCCGCCGATGGTCACGCTGCCGGAGCTGGTTTTCGATTCAGCTTTGAAGGGCTCGAACTTGCCCGCCTCCGCCTTCTCTGCTTCGGCACTGTCCGGTTTTTTTATATCCGGCGCGTCGACAGGAGCGCCGGCCGCCGGCCAGGACACCGCCGCGAATGCGAGCGCCGCCAGGCACTGTCCCCACTTGCGTGCAACCATGATTGATTTCACGAAACCCTCAATGACGTATGATTACGGCCCAATAGCGGGGACATTATACGGGGAGAATGCATGATCCGTGGACGCACGTTTCGGACGCGCCGATGGTTGCCGGCGGGATTGATGTTCTGCGCCTTCGGGGCGCACTGCGCGGATTCCAGCGCCCCGGCAGCACCGCAGCGACCGGTGACGGACGCCTATCACGGTGTTCGGGTGACGGACTCGTACCGCTGGCTGGAGAATGCGGGCGACCCACAGGTCACCGAGTGGGCGGAGGCGCAGGACCAGCGCACCCGGCGATACTTCGACGGTCTGGCGCAGCGCGGGCCCATTTACGATCAGCTGTACAACCAGATCTCCGCCACCTCGAGTTCATTCTCGGAGCTGCGCGCCGTCGGCGCGCTCATATTCGCCCTGTACACTCAGCCGCCGAAGCAGCAGCCGATGGTCGCCGTGCTCACGAATGCCCTGGACGAGCGCGGCGCGCGCATCATCGTCGATCCGAATGTCATCGATCCGAAGGGCGGAACGGCCATCGATTGGTGGGTACCGTCGCCGGACGGAAAGCTCCTCGCCGTGTCCTTGTCGCACAATGGCAGCGAAGACGGCACGCTGCATGTGTTTGACGTGGCCTCGGGCAGCGAAGTCGGCGAACCGATCGCGCGAGTGCAGTACCCGACCGGCGGAGGGAGCCTCGCCTGGCGCGCGGACAGCAAGGGCTTCTGGTACACGCGCTATCCCGGTCCGGACCGCCCTCGATCCGAGCAGCGCTTCTTCCAGCAGCTGTTCTTTCATCGCCTCGGCGAGATTCCGTCCGCCGACGCCTACGTCATGGGCAAGGACTTTCCCAAGGTGGCGGAGATCGTGCTCGATAACCGATTCGACCCCGACGAGGTGGTGGTGTCGGTGGCGAACGGCGACGGTGGGCAATTCGCACACTACGTGATCGGCGCGGACGGGGCGATCCGGCAGATCACGCATTTCGCCGATAAAATCGTCGCGGCGACCGCGGGACCCGACCATTCGCTGTATCTGATATCCCGCCAGGACGCACCGCGCGGCAAGCTGCTGAAGCTCGAACCCGGGACAGCGGACTTGAGGCGCGCCACCGTGATCGTGCCGGAATCCGACGGGGTATTGCAGGGCGGTGGAGAATTTGGCGGCGAGCCGGTGGTCCTCACTGCGCACGCGCTGTACGTGCGCGAACTGGTCGGGGGTCCCTCGCGCGTTGCAATTTTCGACCACAACGGGAAACCTCAGGGCGCACTGCCGCTGCCGCCGGTCGCCACGGTTGCGCAGGTCGAGCCCTTGAGCGATGGGACGCTGCTGTACTCGGTGGCGACGTATCTGCGGCCGACGTACTACTCGCGCTACGACGAAGCGACGGCGCTCGCGGCCGAGACCCGGCTTGCCCAGACCAGCCCGGTCTCTTTCGCCGATACCGAGGTGCTGCGCGAATTTGCCGTTTCCAAGGACGGCACCCGCGTGCCGCTCAACATCATCCGCCGCAAGGATGCGGTGATCGACGGCTCCGCGCCCCTCCTGCTGACCGGCTACGGCGGCTACGGCATCAGCCTCACCCCAGAATTCCTCGGACCCACCAAGCGGTTGTGGCTCGACGGCGGCGGGATCTTCGTCATCGCCAACCTGCGCGGCGGCGGCGAATTCGGTGAAGGGTGGCACGAGCAGGGGGCGCTCACTCACAAGCAGAACGTGTTCGACGACTTCATCGCGGTGGCGCAGTACCTCATTGAGCATCGCTACACGAGTCCGCAGCATCTGGCGATCATCGGCGGCAGCAATGGCGGCCTGTTGATGGGGGCGGCATTCACCCAACACCCGGAGTTGTTTCGTGCGGTGGTCTCCTCGGTCGGCATCTACGACATGCTGCGGGTCGAGCTCGACCCGAACGGCCTGTTCAACACGACCGAATTCGGCGCCACCAAGGATCCGCGGCAATTCAAGGCGCTGTATGCTTACTCGCCCTATCATCACGTCATCGACGGCACCGCGTATCCGGCCATTTTCATGTACACGGGCGCGACCGACGGCCGCGTGAACCCGGCGCACTCGCGCAAAATGGTCGCACGCTTGCAGGCGGCGACGGCCCCCGGCGCGCCGGTTCTGCTCAGCATCAACTCGCACGCCGGGCACGGTATCGGCAGCGCCCTGTCGGTACGCGTGAATCAGGCCGCCGACGTCTACAGCTTTCTCTTCGATCAGCTCGGGATGCGGCTGCCGGCGACAGCGTCGCGCTAATCTCCTGCGCACCTGTCAGGCGTTAGCCACGATGGGCTCAGCGGTCGACCAGCCGCTTCAGCTGCTCGGGATAGCGGTCGCCCTGAACGGTGATCCTCGATGCCGCGCTGTCGATCTCCCGAAGATCCTCCGAGGTCAGCTCGAGCGCTGCCGCGCCGATATTCTCCTCGAGACGCTGCAGCTTCGTGGTGCCCGGGATCGGAACGATCCATGGCTTCTGGGCAAGCAGCCATGCGAGCGCGAGCTGGGCGGGGGTGGCGTTCTTGCGTGCTGCGATCACGGCGAGCACATCGACCAGCGCCTTGTTCGCCCTGCGGGCCTCGGGCGTGAACCGGGGGACGAGGTTTCGGAAGTCCGTGCTGTCGAACGTCGTGTTCTCGTCGATCTTTCCGGTCAGGAAACCCTTCCCGAGGGGGCTGAACGGCACGAAGCCGATGCCGAGTTCCTCGAGCGTCGGCAGCACATCCTCTTCAGGTTCTCTCCACCACAGCGAGTACTCGCTCTGCAAAGCGGTGACCGGCTGAACCGCGTGAGCGCGGCGAATGGTCTGCGCTCCTGCTTCGGACAGGCCGAAGTGCTTGACCTTACCCGCGAGGATCAGCTCCTTTACCGCGCCCGCGACATCCTCGATCGGCACGTCCGGGTCGACACGGTGCTGATACAAAAGGTCGATGGTTTCGACTTTGAGGCGCTTCAGGGAGGCCTCCGCGACTTGCTTGATGTGCTCGGGCCGGCTGTCCAAGCCGGCCTGCTTACCGTCGATGAGCCTGAAGCCGAACTTGGTGGCAATCACGACCTGCTCGCGGAACGGTGCAAGCGCTTCGCCCACGAGCTCTTCGTTGGTGAAGGGGCCGTAGATCTCCGCGGTGTCGAAGAACGTAACGCCGTGCGCGACGGCCGCGCGGATGACCTCGATCATCTTTCGCTTGTCGCCCGGCGGTCCGTAGCCAAAGCTCATGCTCATGCAGCCGAGGCCAAGCGCAGAGACTTCCAGAGGGCTGTTTCCCAGTTTGCGCTTCTGCATGACTTCCATGAACCTTCCTCGCCCGGCCGGTGCCGGCTACCGGTTGATTCCGTCGATCGACTTCTTGTCCGCCGCCAACGCCGCTTCGTGCAGAGCCTCGGACAGGGTCGGGTGCGCATGGATGGTGCGCTGGATGTCCTCGGTGCTCGCCGAGTATTCCATCGCAAGGACCGCCTCGGCGATCAGCTCGCCCGCCATCGGCCCGATGATGTGCACGCCCAAGACCTCATCGTCGTCCCTGGCCGAGATGATCTTGGCCATGCCCTGCGCCGCCTCCATCGCCCGCGCGCGCCCGCTTGCGGCAAAGGGAAAAGCGCCCACCTTGTAGGGTCGCCCGCTCGCCTTGACCTGCTCCTCGGTGAGGCCGACCCAGGCAATTTCCGGCGCCGTGTAGATGACCGAGGGGATGACCTTGTAATTCACCTCTCCGTATTGGCCGGCGATCATATCGGCGACCATTACGCCCTCCTCCTTGCCCTTGTGCGCGAGCATGGGCCCGCGCACCACGTCCCCGACCGCCCACACATTGGGTGCGGTCGTGCGGCAGTGCTCGTCGACCTGGATGAAGCCGCGCTCATCGAGCTGCACTCCAGTGCCATCGGCCAATAGGTTTTGCGTAAAGGGACGGCGCCCCACGGCCACCACCAGCTGGTCCACCTTGAGCGTGTGCTCGCCTTGCGCATCCGAGTAGGCCACCTCGACGGTCGTGCCGACCACCGCAGCGCGCGAAACCTTGGACCCGAGCTTGATGTCGAGCCCCTGCCTCTTGAAATGGCGCTGCGCCTCCTTCGCGATGGTCTGGTCCGCGAACGGCAACAGCGTGTCGAGCGCTTCGAGCACCGTCACCTCGCTGCCCAAGCGCCGCCAGACGCTGCCGAGCTCGAGCCCGATGACGCCGGCGCCGATCACGCCGAGTCGCGCCGGGACGGCGTCGAATTCCAGCGCATTCCACGAATCGACGATGTATTTACCGTCGTGCGCAGCCGCGCTGAGGCGGATCGGAGTCGATCCCGATGCCAGCACGACGTGTCTGGCTTGCAAGGTCTTGTGGGAGCCGTCGGCCGAGGTGACCTGCACCTGATTGTCCGGCAACAGACGCCCATGTCCATGAATGCCGACCACTCCGCCGGCCTTGAACAGCGCCGCAATGCCGCCGGTCATGGCCTTCACCACCGACGCGCGCCGCTTTTGCATCGCTGCGAGATCGAGTTTGACCTCGCCGAGCTTGATTCCGTGTACCGCGAACTCCTGCTTGGCGCGCTGGTACAGCTCGGAGGACTCGAGCAAAGCCTTGGAGGGAATGCACCCGGCATTCAAGCACGTGCCGCCGAAGGCATAGCTGCCGTCGACGTTTCGCCATTCATCGACACAGGCCACTTTCAGCTTGTTCTGGCCGGCGCGAATGGCCGCGGGATACCCGGCCGGGCCCGCCCCGATCACCACCACGTCGTAGGCGGCGTCGCTCATACGCCGAGCGCCATCCGTGCCGGATCCTCCAGACACTGCTTGACCGTCACCAAGAACTGCACGGCCTCGCGCCCGTCGATGATGCGGTGATCGTACGTCAGCGCGAGGTACATCATGGGGCGCACGACGACCTGGCCGTCGATCACCACCGCCCGATCCTGAATCTTGTGCATGCCCAGAATCGCGCTCTGCGGAGCATTGACGATGGGCGTGGACAACAGCGATCCGAACACACCGCCGTTGGTGATGGTGAACGTACCGCCGGTCAACTCCTCGATCGTGATGCTCCCATTGCGCGCGCGCTCGGCGAAATTGGCGATCGATCGCTCGATCTCGGCGAAGCTCATCTGGTCGGTATCGCGCAATATGGGCACGATCAGGCCGCGATCGGTCGACACGGCAATGCCGATATCGAAATACTCGTGATACACGATATCGCTGCCATCGACCGAGGCGTTCACCGAAGGAAACTTTTTCAGCGCTTCGACGCATGCTTTGGCGAAGAACGACATGAAGCCGAGCTTCACGCCATGCTGCTTCTCGAAAGGCCCCCTGTAGCGGGCGCGCAATTCGTTGACGGCGTGCAAATCCACCTCGTTGAAGGAGGTCAGCAGCGCTTGCGTCGCCTGCGCCTGCACCATGCGTTCGGCGATGCGTGCGCGCAGACGGGTCATCGGCACGCGCTGTTCCGCACGCGCACCGCGCGCGCTCGGGGCGGCCGGCGCCGCAGGCGCGGGCGCTTTGACGGCCGGGGCCGTTCGCGGCGCCGCGGCCGCGGGCGCATCCTGGTTCTGCAGATAGTTGACGATGTCGGACTTCGAGACTCGTCCGTCGCGCCCGGAGCCGATCAAGGTCTTCGGATCGATCCGATTTTCCTCGATCACGCGCTTCGCGGCGGGGCTCAGCTTGGCTGCCACGGCCCCGGCGGAAACCGTCGCGGCGCTCGTGCCGGCGGCAGCGGCGGCAGCGACGGGCGCTGCTGCGCCGGTGGCGGCTGGGGCGGCGGCCGGAGCCGCGACGGGCGCGGGCTTCGCCACCGCCGCCGTGGCGGCCGCGCCTGCAATCGCGCCCTCCTCGATCAGCGCCAGGACTTGCCCGCTGGTCACGACCGTGCCGTCGGCAAGCTTGATCTCCTTCAGAACGCCGGCCGCCGGCGCGGGCACCTCGAGCACCACCTTGTCGGTCTCGAGATCGACCAGATTCTCATCCCTCGCCACGGTGTCGCCGGCTTTCTTATGCCAAGAAACGAGGGTAGCGTCAGCCACCGATTCGGGCAGCTGCGGCACGCGAACTTCGATTGTCATGATCCTGTCCTAGTTTGGGTCGCTGGAGCCGGCGGGATGCGCATCGTTTGTCGTGAGGTCTCTTCGGGCGGCACGCCTTGCAGCGCCGCGGTGACCAGATTTTTTTGTTGCTGCTCGTGGAGCGCCGGAATGCCGGTCGCCGGGGCCGCCGCGCCGGCGCGCCCGGCGTACAGCAGCTCCTGCTTCGCACCGAGCGGAGCCTGCAGGCGGTGGCGGATCTGATACCAGCCCCCCTGATTCTGCGGCTCCTCCTGACACCAGACGATCTCGTGTGCGTTCGAGTATTTGCGCACGACGGCTTCGTATTCTTCGGACGGGAACGGATAGAGCTGCTCGAGGCGCACGATGGCCACCGAATCGACCTTGGCCTCGCGGCGGGACTTCAGCAGATCGAAATACACCTTTCCGCTGCACAGTACGATGCGGGTGACGGCGGACGTCTTGAGCTCGTCGATTTCGTCGATCACCGTGCGAAAGCCGCCGCCGGCGAGCTCCTCCAGCCGCGATACCGACAGCGGATGGCGCAGCAGGCTCTTCGGCGTCATGATGATCAGCGGTTTGCGCAGCGGACGCAGCATCTGGCGGCGCAACATATGGAACATCTGCGCCGGCGTCGAGGGTACGCACACCTGGATGTTGTACTCCGCGCACAGCTGCAAAAAGCGCTCGAGCCGCGCAGAGGAGTGCTCGGGTCCCTGGCCTTCATAACCGTGCGGCAGGAACAGGGTGATTCCGGACAGCCGGCCCCACTTCGCTTCGCCCGAGCTGATGAACTGGTCGATGATCACCTGTGCGCCGTTGCAGAAATCGCCGAACTGGCCTTCCCAGATCGTCAAGCAGCGCGGCTCGGTGGTGGAGAAACCGTACTCGAAGCCCATCACCGCCTCTTCGGACAGCACCGAATCGATCACCGTGAAGGTGGGCTGGCTCGCTGCCACGTGCTGCAGCGGCACGTAGCCCCTCCCCGTGGCCTGGTCGTACAGCACCGCATGGCGGTGAAAGAAGGTGCCGCGTCCGCTGTCCTGGCCGGTCAGCCTCACGGGGTAGCCTGCCTGAAGGAGGCTCGCGTATGCCAAAGTCTCCGCGCAACCCCAATCGAGCGCGAGCTCTCCGGACACCATGCGCTCACGCGCCTGCATGATGGCCAGCACCCGGGGATGCAGCTTCCAGTCGGACGGATAGGTGGTGATGGCCTTGCCGAGCGTGCGCAGCAGGCTCAGGTCCACCGCGGTTCTGACGGGCTCGGACCAGTCCGCGCTCAAATACTCGCTCCAGTCCACGGTGAACTTATTGCCGATCAGGCCAAGCGCGGCGCGCGCCTGCGGCCTGCCCTCGTCCAACCCTTTGCGGTACTGATCCATCATCGCGGCCGCCTCTGCGGCGGTCAGCAGGCCCTCGGAAGCCAGTTTGTCCGCGTACAGCTGCCGGGCGGTCGGCTTCTTGCGAATGATCTGGTACATCAGCGGCTGCGTCGCCGCAGGCTCGTCCGCCTCGTTATGGCCGTGCCGGCGATAGCACATGAGGTCGATGACCACGTCCTTGTGAAATTTCAATCGGTACTCGAGGGCGAAGCGCGCCACGAAACACACCGCCTCGGGGTCGTCCGCGTTGACGTGAAAAATAGGCGCTTCCACCATCTTGGCGACGTCGGAGCAGTACAGGGTCGAACGCGCGTCGCGCGGATCGCTGGTGGTGAAACCCACCTGATTGTTGACGATGAGGTGCACGGAGCCGCCGGTGTAGAAGCCGCGCGCCTGCGACAGCTGCAGCGTTTCCATGACGACGCCCTGGCCGGCGAACGCCGCGTCCCCATGAATCTGCACCGCCAGCACTTTGTCGCCCCGGACATCCTTGCGGCGCTCTTGACGCGCGCGCACCGAGCCTTCCACGACGGCGTTGACCACCTCCAGATGCGAGGGGTTGAAAGCGAGCGCGACGTGCACATTGCCATAGTCTGTTTTCAGGTCGGCGGAGAATCCCTTGTGGTACTTGACATCGCCGGAGCCGCGCAACGTGGCGAGGTCATAATGTCCTTCGAATTCGCTGAACAGATCCTTGGGCGATTTGCCGAGCAAATTCACCAGCACGTTGAGCCGGCCGCGATGCGCCATGCCGATGATGGTCTCTTCGACGCCGGCCTTGCCGCCTTGCTGCACCAAATCATCGAGCAGCGGGATGAGGCTGTCCGCGCCTTCGAGCGAGAAGCGCTTCTGGCCCACGTACTTGGTATGCAGGTAGCGCTCCAGCCCCTCGGCCGCGGTCAGCTGCCAGAGGATGTTCTTCTTCTCCTCGACGCTGAAGCGGCGCTGCATGCGCGCTGATTGGAACTGATCCTGCAGCCACAGCCGCTCCTCCGTATCCGATACGTGGGCGAATTCCGCGCCGATGGTGTCGCAGTAGATGAATTTCAGGGTCGCGAGAATATCCTTGAGCTTGCTTCGTTCGGCGATGGCCGCGGTGCGGCTGCCGGTGAAGAACTCGGTATCCAGGTCCGCATCGGACAGCCCGAAATACTCGAGATCGAGGACGCGGGGCTTGGGGCGCTGCTGCAGCCCGAGGGGATCCAAGTTGGCGATCAGATGCCCGCGGTTGGCGTAGATCTGAATGAGCCGCGACACGGCAGCTTGCTTGGCGCTCGCCACCTCGGCGGTCGGCTTCGCGCAACCGGCACCGCCCGCGACGGCGGCCGCGCCGACGGCCGTCGGCTTCTGCAGTTTGGCCGCCAGCAATGCGCGAATCTGGCGGTGGTCGGGCTCGCCCGCCGAACCTGGCGTCAACGCCTTGAAGTAGCGCGCCCACGCCGGATCGACCGCCTTCGGGTCCTTGAGGTACTGCTCGTAGAGATCCTCGATGAAATCGGCGTTCGCGCCGTACAGAGCCGTACTGGCCAGTTGATCGGCAAGTGATTCGCTCATGAGTGCATCGGAAGGATCAAAACCTCAAGTACATCAAGGTGATGGGCAATGAACGGAGATTACGCAACAGGCCGCTAGTCTAGCCCAAAGGGCCACATTATGGAATGTGACGCAGCCTAAGCAAAATCAGAAGACAACGAGGTCGGCGACTCTCTGAAGCATGCCCAGCTCATGCCCGATCAAGACCATGTAGGCCACCAGGATTCCATACAGGATCACCTCGACCCGCACCATCCGCATGAACCGATGGCGCGCGAGGAACACCATCAGCATGACGCTGACCCCGGTCATCGCCATTTTCAGCGCCGCGAACATTGCGATTTCGCCGTGGGCAACGAACAGCGCCATCAGCGGATTGACCTCGACGGCGCCCTCAGAGATCAGCCTCAGCGTCATAAATGCGTCCGCGACGCTCAATATCAAGATGCCGAGGGATACCGCCAGAAGATGAGCGCTATGCCAATCCAGCGCGTGGTAGCGCGAATCGTCCAGGCGGCGCGGCGGGCGGCGGCGGCGCGGATTGAAGCTGCCGTACACGGCCGACCAGAATACCCGGTGCCGCCGGTCCGCGTGGTTGCGCCGCTCGCCGGCCGCGCCGGGCGCGCCCGGCACCTGGCCTTGTAGTTGACGTGAGACCCAATCGTTTAAATTCTGTCGCATGGGTCCCTTCATGCCTGCACTATCCAGACACAGGGCCGTGTTCGGCAAGCCCGATTCGTCATAATCCACTCCCGCGGCGCACTATTTCTTTGCCCTATCGCGAGCCGCCGGTATCAGGCTGCGCTCACCAGCTGCGCCATGAAGTCGCTGACCGGCATGGCAGCGAGCGCGGAGCGATCGGCGAACATCCTCTTGATGGCTTCGGTTTGCTTGGCTCCGAAGTGCGCGGCGACGCTCGCTTCGAATTTCTTCTGAAGCACCGGCATGCCCTCGGCGCGGCGCTTGCGGTGACCGATCGGGTAGTCGACCTCGACGCGCGGGCTGGCCGTGCCGTCCTTGAAGAACACCTGCACGGCATTGCCGATGTAGCGCTTGTCCGGCGCGTAGTAATCGCGGGTGAAGCCTAAGTTTTCCTTCACCAGCATCCTGGCGCGCAGCGCATCGACGCGCGGATCGTGCGCGATCTCATCCTCGTAGTCCGCGGCGGTGAGCCGTCCGAACAGCAGCGGTATGGCGACCATGTACTGGATGCAGTGGTCGCGGTCCGCCGGGTTGGCGAGCGGACCGGTCTTGTCGATGATGCGCACTCCGGGCTCCTGCGTTTCGATCGTCACACGCTCGATGGCCTCGAGCTTGTCGCGGATCTGCCCGTGCAACGCCATCGCTGCCTCGACGGCGGTCTGCGCATGAAACTCCGCCGGATACGAAATCTTGAACAGCACGTTTTCCATGACATAGCTGCCGAACGGCTGCGCAAGAGCCAGCGGCTTGGACTTGAACAGCACGTCCTGGAAACCCCATGTCTTGGCGGACAGTGCGGACGGATAGCCCATCTCTCCCTTGAGCGCGAACAGCGCGAGGCGCACGGCGCGGCTGGTCGCATCCCCGGCGGCCCAGCTCTTGCGTGAGCCCGTATTGGGCGCATGACGGTAGGTGCGCAGCGCCCCGCCGTCGATCCAGGCATTGGACACGGCATTGATGATCTGCTCCCGGCTGCCGCCGAGCAGCGCCGTCACCACGGCGGTCGAGGCCACGCGAACCAGCAGCACGTGATCGAGCCCCACGCGATTGAAGCTGTTCTCGAGCGCGAGCACGCCCTGTATCTCGTGCGCCTTGATCATGCCGGTGAGCACGTCGCGCACCTTCAGCGGCTTGCCGCTGCGCGACAGGTAATCGGCGACGGCCAGTATCCCGCCGAGGTTATCGGACGGATGGCCCCACTCCGCGGCGAGCCAGGTATCGTTGAAATCGAGCCAGCGAATCATCGCGCCGATGTCGAACGCGGCATTGACCGGATCGAGCTCATAGGATGTGCCGGGCACGCGCGCGCCGCCCTTAAGTGTTGCGCCCGGCACCACGGGACCTAAGAGCTTGGTGCAGGCCGGATACTTCAGGGCCTGAAAGCCGCAAGCCAGCGTGTCCATCAGGCAGTAGCCGGCGGTCTCGTAGGCGAGCTCGCTCCTGATCTCGTAGCCCGACGCATAGTCGGCGATCGCGGCCAGCAGCTGATCGGGCGCGGGTCTTGCTGCCGATTTGATGTCGTGTGACATGGAAGCCTTTGAGGTGATGCCCTTTAGGGGCGCTTGTTCAAGGGTAGGAAGGTGAGATTCTCCGGACCGGTGTAATGAGCGCTCGGCCGGATGATCTTACCGTCGATGCGCTGCTCGATGATGTGCGCCGCCCACCCCGAGGTGCGGCTGATGACGAACAGCGGCGTGAACATGGCGGTCGGCACTCCCATCAGGTGATAGGACACGGCGGAGAACCAGTCCAGATTGGGGAACAGGTTCTTGATGTCTCTCATCGTGCTCTCGATGCGCTCGGCCACCTCGAATCCGCGGGTGTCGTTCGCCGCGAGCGCGAGCGTGCGCGCGACTTCCTTGATCACCTGATTGCGCGGATCGGCTATCGTGTAAACCGGGTGGCCGAAGCCGATGATGACCTCCTTGGCGGCGACGCGACGCCTGATGTCCGCTTCGGCCGCATCCGGCGTGGGGTAGCGGTTCTGAATCACGAAGGCGACCTCGTTCGCGCCGCCGTGCTTGGGCCCGCGCAGTGCGCCGATCGCGCCGGTGATGCACGAATACAGATCCGAGCCGGTGCCCGCGATCACGCGCGCGGTGAAGGTCGAGGCGTTGAACTCGTGCTCCGCATAGAGATTGAGCGAGGTGTGCATGGCGCGCACCCAGTGCGCCGGCGGCTTTCGGCCGTGCAGCAAATGCAGGAAATGCGCACCGATGGAATCATCGTCCGTCTGCACCTCGATGCGCCGCCGGTTCACGGCGAAGTGGTGCCAGTAGCACAGCATCGATCCTAAGCACGCCAGAAGCCGATCGGCGAGATCGCGTGCCCCGTCGGCCGGATGAGCCGCCGCCTCGGGCACGCAGCAGCCGAGCGCCGAGACACCGGTGCGCAGCACGTCCATCGGGTGGCTGGAGGCAGGCAGCTGTTCGAGCACGGTGAGCACCGCCGGCGGTGGCGAGCGCAGCAGCTTGAGTTTGCTCTTGTAGGCGGCCAGCTGCGCCGCGTTCGGCAATTTCTCGTGGACCAGCAAGTACGCGATCTCCTCGAACTCGCACTCGCTCGCGATATCGAGGATGTCGTAGCCGCGATAATGCAGGTCATTGCCGGTCCTGCCCACCGTGCTCAGCGCGGTGTTGCCGGCGGTGACGCCCGAAAGCGCCACGGATTTTTTCGGTTTGACGCCGTCCGCTGTCGTATCCGTCATTTCTCCTTCCCCTCGGCAAATAGCTCATCCAACTTCGCTTCGTATGCGTGATAGTCGAGATACCGGTACAGCTCGGCGCGGCTTTGCATGCGGTCCAGCACGTTCTTTTGCGTGCCGTCGCGGCGGATGGCCTGATAAGTGGCGAGCGCGGCCGCGTTCATCGCCCGATACGCGGAGCAGCAGTACAGGATGATATCGACGCCCACCGACCCCAATTCGTCGCGCGTGTACAAGGGCGTCTGACCGAACTCGGTGATGTTCGCCAGAACCGGCACCTTGACCGCGTCCTTGAAGCGCCGGTACATGGCAAGGTCGGTCACCGCCTCGGGAAATACCATGTCCGCACCCGCCTCCACGCAGGCGACGGCGCGCTCTACGGCCCGCTCCATGCCCTCCACCGCCAATGCATCGGTGCGCGCCATGACAACGAATTGCGCGTCCGAGCGCGCGTCCACCGCCGCCTTGATCCGGTCCAGCATCTCCTGCTTCGAGACGATCTCCTTGCCCGGACGGTGACCGCAGCGCTTGGCCTGCACCTGATCCTCGATGTGCAATCCTGCGGCGCCGAACTTGATGAAGGATTTGACGGTGCGGGCGATGTTGAACGCCCCGCCCCAGCCGGTATCGGCATCCACCAGGAGCGGCAGGGCACATGCGTCGGTAATGCGGCGGATATCGACCAGCACGTCGTCCAGGGTGCTGATGCCCAGATCCGGCACACCCAGCGAATTCGCCGCGACTCCGCCGCCGGACAGGTACAGCGCCTTGAACCCGGAGGCCTGCGCCAGCCGCGCGGCGTATGCATTGATGGCTCCGACCACCTGCAGCGGGCGCTCTGCGGCGACGGCGGCACGCAATCGGGCACCTTGCGAGTTCATGGGTGTCGATTCGTTCGCATGCGTCATAGGTTCTCCTCATCCCTGCAGGCCGCGGCGGAATTCTCCCGGCGCAGCGCCGGTCCATTTGCGAAAGGCGCGGTGAAAGGCGCTGCGCTCGGAAAATCCCAATTCCAGCGCGATATCCATGACGCTGCGGTCCGAATGACTCAGATAACCGATGGCCAGATCGCGCCGCAGCTGGTCCTTGATCCCCTGGTAGGAGGCACCCTCTTCGTGCAGACGGCGGCGCAGGGTTGCGGCGGTCATGTGAAGTTCGGCGGCCAGCGTCTCGAAGTCCGGCACCTCGCCCGGCAGCAGCTGGCGCAGCCGGCGGCGGATGCCGGCGCTCAAGCTGCTGCCGTTCTTGTATTTCACCAGGATATTCTCCGGTGCGCTGCGCAGGAACTCCTTCACCGATCGCTCGTTCTGCACGATGGGCAGATCCAGATACGCGGCGTCGAACACGATCGCCGTCAGCGGGCGGTCGAAACTCAGATTGGTGCAGTACATCAGCCGATATTCCCCGCTGTGCGAGGGCTCCGGGTAGCTGAACTCCGCGCGCAGAATGGGAATCCGCCTGCCCACCAGCCAGCAGGCGACGCCGTGCAGCAGCATGAGCAGCACCTCGTGCGCAAAGGTGCGCTGCGGCGTGTCGGCGCAGCGCCTAAGGGTGATCCTGGCCTCGCCCCCCTCGCGCAGCAGCGACCCGGAGATGTCGTCGAGTAGCAGCCGGTAGAAGCGCAGGCTGCGCTCGAGCGCCTGGCCGAGCGTCCGGCAGGTCAATACCGAGTGGCACAGCATGGCGAAACTGCCCGCCTTCATGCGGCGCGAATCCTGGCCGAAGAACTCATCGTCCAGCTTGAGCGCGACCAGGCGCCACAACTGGCCATAATGCTTCGCCGAGACGCGCGCCTGAGGCACCTGCAGCAGGCTCGGCGACAGGCCGACCTGGTTCAGCAATTCGTCCGCGTCCAGATTGCGCGCCCGCACGCTCTGAAGCGCCGCCGCCACGAAGCAGATGGCGATGGTACCCGGCTCCGCGCGCGCCATTCGTGCGACGGCCGGCGCGGTCAGGCCGGGCTCTGGACTGTTGCATTTTTGCTCACGCATTTTGAGTGGATTGGACACCAAATCGGCGGCGCACAGGCTCTATAGTTTACGCGATGCCGCGCGCCGGCGGGACCGGCCCTTACGGAGGAGCGTCGAGACGTGGACTTCTTTACCGAGGAGCAGCGCTTGATCCGGGACTCGGCGCGGGATTTCGCGCGCCGGGAACTGACGCCACATGCCGCCCAATGGGACAGGGACGGCTGGATAGCCGACGCCGCGGTGGCCCGGCTCGGCGAGGTGGGGCTGCTCGGCATGATGGTGCCGGATGAGTGGGGCGGCTCCTACACCGATTACGTAGCCTATGCCCTGGCCGTCGAAGAGGTCGCCGCCGGTTGCGCGGCCACCGCCGCGCTGATGAGCGTACACAGCTCCGTCGGCTGCGGCCCGATCCTCAACTACGGCAGCTCCGAGCAAAAGCGCCGCTTTCTCCCCGACATGGCGCAGGGCCAATCGATCGGCTGCTTCTGCCTCACCGAGCCGCAGGCCGGCTCGGAGGCCTCCAACCTGAAGACCCGCGCGCATCTCGGGAACGGCGGCTGGGTGCTGAATGGCGCGAAGCAGTTCGTGACCAACGCGAAGCGCGCCAAGGTGGCGATCGTATTCGCCGTGACCGACCCGGATCTGAAGAAAAAAGGCATCTCGGCCTTCATCGTCCCCACCGACACGCCGGGCTTCATCGTCGGGCGGCCCGAACACAAGCTCGGCATTCGCGGCTCGGATACCTGCGCGATCACCCTGCAGGATTGCCAAATACCGCAAGAGTGTCTGCTCGGCAGCCGCGGCAAGGGTCTCGCGATCGCCCTGTCCAATCTGGAGGGCGGCCGCATCGGCATCGCCGCGCAAGCGGTCGGCATCGCCCGCGCCGCGTTCGAGGCGGCGCTCGCCTACGCCCGAACCCGCAAACAATTCGATCGGCCGATCGCCGAATTCGGCAGCATCCGCGACATGCTGGCGGACATGCTCACCTCGATCAATGCGGCGCGCCTGCTGACGCATCAGGCCGCGCGCCTGCGCAGCGCCGCACAGCCGTGTCTCTCGGAGGCCTGTCAGGCTAAACTATACGCCTCGGAAATGGCCGAACGAGTATGCTCCAAGGCCATTCAGATTCATGGCGGCTACGGGTATCTGGAGGACTACGACGTGGAACGGCACTACCGTGATGCGCGCATCACCCAGATCTACGAAGGCACCAGCGAAATCCAGCGTCTCGTGATCGCGCGAGAGCTAACGACACAAGAGGAACATTCATGACCACCAAACCCGCGGTAGTAGCCGAGCAGGCGCCCACCGTCAAGATGCTGCTCGACGGCAGGTTCGTCGAGTCTCAGACCAGCGAATGGCGCGACGTCGTCAACCCGGCGACCCAGGAGGTGCTCGCGCAGGTGCCGTTCGCCACGGAGGCGGAGATCGAGGCCGCCGTCGCCTCGGCGAAAGCCGCATTCAAGACCTGGAAGAACACCCCGATCGCGGCGCGCGCGCGCATCATGCTCAAGCTTCAGGCGCTCGTTCGCGAGAACATGAGCCGCATTGCGCAAACCTTGAGCGCCGAGCAGGGCAAGACCCTGGCGGATGCCGAGGGCGATGTGTTTCGCGGCCTCGAGGTCGTGGAGCACGCCTGTTCGATCGGCTCCCTGCAACTCGGCGAGTTCGCGGAGAACGTCGCGGGCGGCGTCGACACCTACACGCTGCGCCAGCCGATCGGCGTGTGCGCCGGCATCACGCCGTTCAATTTTCCGGCGATGATCCCGCTGTGGATGTTTCCGATGGCCATCGTCTGCGGCAACACCTTCGTGCTCAAGCCCTCGGAGCAGGATCCGATCACGCCGATGCTGCTCGCCGAGCTCGCTCTGCAGGCGGGGGTGCCGCCCGGCGTGCTCAACATCGTCCACGGCGGCAAGCGCGCGGTCGATGCGCTGTGCACCCACCCGGACATCGCGGCCGTCTCCTTCGTCGGCTCGACCGCGGTCGGCACGCATGTCTACGATCTCGCCTCGCAGCACGGCAAGCGCGCGCAGTGCATGATGGGCGCCAAGAATCATGCGGTGGTGCTCCCCGACGCGAACAAGGAGCAGTCATTGAATGCGCTGGTCGGGTCGACCTTCGGCGCCGCGGGACAGCGCTGCATGGCCACCTCGGTCACCGTACTGGTCGGCGAGGCTCAAAAATGGATACCCGACATCGTCGCCAAGGCGAAGACCCTCAAGGTCAACGCGGGCGTGGAGAAGGGCACGGATTTGGGTCCCGTGGTCTCCAAGCAGGCGAAGCAGCGCATCCTCGGATTGATCGAGGACGGCGTCAGGGAGGGCGCCAGGCTCGAGCTGGACGGACGCGGCATCAAGGTGGCGGGCTACGAACAGGGCAATTTCATCGGCCCCACGATTTTCTCCGGCGTGACGCCGGCCATGAAGGTCTACACGACCGAGATCTTCGGACCGGTGATGGTGATCGTCGGTGTGAACACCTTGGACGATGCGATCGCGCTCGTCAATGCCAATCCGTTCGGCAACGGCACCGGCATCTTCACGCAAAGCGGCGCCGCGGCGCGCAAGTTCCAGAGCGATATCGACGTCGGCCAGGTCGGCATCAACGTGCCGATTCCGGTTCCCGTCCCTTTCTTCAGCTTCACCGGTTCGCGCGGCTCGAAGCTCGGTGATCTCGGCCCCTACGGCAAGCAGGTCGTGCAGTTCTACACCCAGACGAAGACCGTCACCTCGCGCTGGTTCGAGGACGGCAGCGTCTCGGCGGGTGTGAACACCACCATCAGCCTCAAATGAAGATCGCCTTCATCGGCCTCGGCCACATGGGCGCCCCCATGGCGCGCAATTTACTGAAGGCTGGGCACGAGCTCGTGGTTTTCGACGTGGTTTCGCGCAGCGTCGATGCACTCGCCGCCGCGGGGGCGGCACCCGCGGCTTCGGTCAGGGAGGCGGCAAGGGGCGCCGAACTGGTCATCACCATGCTTCCCTCCTCACCGCACGTGAGAAGCGTATATCTCGGCGCGGACGGCGTGCTCGCCGGCGCGGTCCGCGGCGCGGCGCTCATCGACTCGAGCACCATCGATCCGCATACCGCACGCGAGGTGGCCGCGGCCGCGGCCAAGCGCGCTCATGCGATGGCGGACGCGCCGGTGTCCGGCGGCACGGCGGGCGCCGAAGCCGCCACACTCACCTTCATGGTGGGCGCGGATTCTGCGCTGTTCGAGCGTGTGAAGCCGGTTCTGGGGCAGATGGGCCGCAACGTCGTGCACTGCGGAGGCGCCGGGACCGGACAGGTCGCAAAGATCTGCAACAACCTGCTGCTCGGCATCTCGATGATCGGCGTATCGGAGGCCATGAGCCTCGGCGCGGCGCTCGGCATCGAGCCGAAGGTGTTGGCGGGCATCATCAACACCTCGAGCGGGCGGTGCTGGTCTTCGGACACTTACAACCCTTACCCCGGCGTCATGGACAACGTGCCCGCCGCGCGCGGCTACACCGGCGGCTTCGGCACCGACCTGATGCTCAAGGACCTCGGCCTCGCCACCGATGCGGCGAAGCAGGCCGGACAGCCCGTGCTGCTCGGCGGCCTCGCGCAGCAGCTCTACCAGATGTGGAGCGCCACCGGAGCCGGCGGCCGGGATTTCTCTTCCATCATCAATCTGCTCAACAAAGCCTCCTAAGGCAACGACATGATCGACTGCAACATCGACGGGCACACCGCCCTGATCACGCTCAACAATCCGCCGGCCAACACCTTCACCGCCGAGAGTCTCGCGGAGCTTGAGGCGCTGGTGGGCGATTTGAACCGCAACCTCGAGGTGTACGCCGCGGTGATCACCGGCCAGGGCGAGAAATTCTTCAGCGCCGGGGCCGATGTGAAGAGCTTCGCGGACGGCGACAAGGTTCGGGCGCGGCTGATGGCGCAGCGCTTCGGCGCTGCCTTCGAGGCCTTGCAGGAGGCGCGACCGGTGGTCATCGCCGCCGTCAACGGCTATGCCATGGGCGGCGGGCTCGAGTGCGCTCTGGCGTGCGATCTGCGCATCGCCGAGGAGCACGCGCAGATGGCGCTGCCCGAAGCGTCAATCGGACTGCTGCCTTGCGGATGCGGCACGCAGACTCTACCGTGGCTGGTCGGCGAGGGCTGGGCGAAGCGCATGATCCTCGCCAACGAGCGGCTCGACGCGCAGACCGCCCTGCGCATCGGCCTGGTCGAACAAGTGGTTGCGCGCGGCCGCTCTCGCGAGGCGGCGAACGAGCTCGCGCAGCGCGTGAACGCCTTGAGCCCGCGTGCGCTGGCCTTCAGCAAGCGGCTCATTCATCAAGCGCGCCACGGCACACCGCGCGCCGCCGCACTCGCACTGGAGCGCGAGCGGTTCGTCGACCTGTTCGACTTCGCGGACCAGCGCGAAGGCGTGAACGCCTTTTTGCAGAAGCGCAAGCCGGTCTGGAGAAACGCGTGAGCGACGTACTTTGCGAGATTCGCAACGGCGTGGCGCTGCTCACGCTCAATCGACCGGCCGCCCTCAATGCGCTGTCGCTCGAGATGATCAACGAACTGCGCGCGCTGCTGCACGCCCATGCGGGCGATCCGAACGTGCGCGCGGTGCTGATCCGCGGCGCGGGCGACAAGGCGTTCTGCGCCGGTGGCGACCTGCGCGCGCTCTACCAGAGCTTTAAGGGCTCGACCGCGCTGCATCATGAGTTCTTCGTCGCCGAGTACCGGCTCGACTATTCGCTGTACCGCTACCCGAAACCCTACGTCGCGTTGATCGACGGCATCACCATGGGAGGCGGGATGGGCATTGCGCAGGCTTCGACGCTGCGCATCGTCGGCGAGCGCACGCGCATCGCGATGCCGGAAGTGGCCATCGGCCTGTTTCCCGACGTGGGCGGCAGCTACTTCCTGTCGCGCCTGCCCGGCTCCTTGGGTCCCTATCTCGCATTGACGGGCGCGCAGATTCGCGGTGCCGACGCGCTGTACACGCAGCTCGCGGACGTGTTCTTGCCGCCCGCGGCCATCGAGGCGCTCGCCGATGACCTCCAGGCGGTTCAATGGAGCAGCGACTGCCGCGCGGACCTGCGCACTCTCATCCACGCGCGCGCGGCTCAGGGTCTCGCGGCGCCCTCCTTGAGCATCCTGCGGCCCGCGATCGACGCGCATTTCGCTCTTCCGGACGTACCCGCCATCATCGACTCGCTCGACGCTGAAAGCCGTCCCGAATATGCGGATTGGGCGCTGCAGACCGCCAAGCTGCTGCGCACCCGCTCGCCCACCATGCTCGCCGTGGCTCTGCGGCAATTGCAGCGCGGCAAGACCATGCAGCTCGCGGACTGCTTTCGCATGGAGCTCGGCATGGTGCGGCAATGCTTCGTACAGGGCGATTTCATCGAAGGCATACGCGCGCTGATCATCGACAAGGACAACGCGCCTCGCTGGTCGCCGAGCCGCGCACAGGACGTCACCGACGAGCTGGTCGAGAGTTTTTTCACGGAGCATTGGCCGGTGCGGGGCTCTCACCCTCTGGCCCATCTAGAGGACAGTCCATGAACATCAGCAAGACCTTGGCCGTGATCACCGGCGGTGCGTCCGGATTGGGCCGTGCGGTGGCCGAGCGCATCATCGCTCAGGGCGGCCGGGCCGCGATTCTCGACCTGCAGGAGGCCGCCGGGCACAGCGTGGCGCAGCAAATCGGCGCGCCCTTCTTCCGGTGCGATGTCAGCGTCGAATCGCAGGTGGTCGAGGCCATGGCCGCCGCTCGCGCGGCGCTCGGCGGAATCAATCTGCTCGTCAACTGCGCCGGCATCATCGGCGTAGGCAAGCTGCTCGGCAGGGACGGGCCGATGGCCGGCGACTACTTCGAGAAAGTGATTCGAGTCAATCTGATCGGCACGTTCCTCTGCGACAAAACCGCGGCCGCGATCATGCGCGGCAACGCGCCCAACGAGGACGGCGAGCGCGGCGTGATCATCCATACCGCCTCGGTCGCCGCATTCGAAGGTCAGATCGGGCAGGTGGCCTACGCCGCGACCAAGGCCGGCATCGCCGGCATGACCTTGCCGATCGCGCGCGAGCTCGCATCGCTCGGCATTCGCTGTGTGGCGATCGCTCCGGGCATCTTCATGACCCCGATGCTGGCGGGCTTGCCGAAGGAGGTGCAGGAGTCGCTCGGCAAGCAGGTACCCTTCCCGCCACGCCTGGGCAAACCCGAGGAATTCGCGCAGATGGTGCAGTCCATCGTGGAGATACCGACCTTGAACGGGGAAACCATCCGTTTGGACGGCGCCATTCGCATGCAGCCGCGCTAGCTGTGCGCCTTAGGGCTGCGCGCCCTTAGGCTGCGCGCCCTTAGGCTGCGCGCCGGGGAAAGCCCCGGCTCTGCTCAGCATCCCCGGCACTTCACGCCCCATGGCGGCGCCGAGCCACTGCGCCGATTCGATCAGCCGATCGAGATCGAGTCCCGTGCGATAGCCGGAGCGCTCCAACAGATACACCACGTCTTCCGTGGGCACGTTGCCCGTGGCCATCGGCGCGAACGGACAGCCGCCGATGCCGCCGAGCGAGGCATCCACGGTCGCCGCGCCGGCCTCGACGGCGGCCCACACATTGGCAAGGCCGGTGTTGCGCGTATTGTGAAAGTGCACGCGCACCGGCAAGGGCTTGATCGCCGCAGCCACGTCGCGCACCAGCCTCGCCGCCTGCGCCGGACCGGCCACCCCGATGGTATCTGCGATTGCGATCTCCACAGGGCCGGACGCTGCGGCGATGCGCGCCATCTCGACCACGCGCTTCGGCTCGACCTCGCCGTCGAAAGGGCAGCCGAAAGCCGTCGAGATCGTGATCTGCGCGCGGCGTCCGTGCTCCTTCGCCAGACGCACGATCTCGCAGCACACCTCGAGCGATTCATCCGAGGAGACACCCTGGTTGCGCCGCGCAAAACCGTCCGACGCCGCGCACGCCGCTCCCAGTTCGTCCATGCCGGCTTCGATGGCGCGCAGCGCACCGCGTTTGTTCAGCACCAGACCGATGTACACGACGCCGTCGCGGCGCGGCAGAGCGGCCGCGACCGCCTCCGCATCGGCCATCTGCGGCACGCGCTTCGGATTGACGAAGCTGGCCGCTTCGATGCGCCGCGCACCGGCATCGAGCACGCGGCCGATCAGCTCGAGCTTCTGCGCCGTGCTGAACAGCATCGATTCGTTCTGCAGGCCGTCGCGCGGCCCAACCTCGACTATTTCGATCTGCGGCATGATCGCCGATTATACGACGCCATAGCCGCCGCCGCCGGGCGTGCACACCACGAACACATCGCCCGGATTCATGTCGGCCTGCCCGATCGCGCCCAGCACCTCGATGCGGCCGTCCGCCCTCTCGATGCGGTTCTCGCCCGGGGCGCCGGGCTCCCCTCCCGCCATGCCGAAGGCCCCGGCCTTGCGGCCGTTGCTCAAGATGGAGGCCGTCATGGGCGCGAGGAAGCGGATGCGCCGTACGCCGCCGTTGCCGCCCGGCCAGCGTCCCGCACCGCCGGATCCGGCGCGAATTTCGAACGAATCCACCCGCACCGGATAGCGGAACTCCAGCACCTCCGGGTCCGTGAGCCGCGAATTGGTCATATGCGTCTGCACCACGCTTGCGCCCGCAAACTTAGGTCCCGCGCCGGAGCCGCCGGCGATGGTTTCGTAGTACTGATGGCTCGCGTTGCCGAAGGTGAAGTTGTTCATCGTGCATTGACTCGCCGCCATCACCTTCAAGGCGCCGTACAGCGCATTGGTCACGCAGGTCGAGGTCTCCACGTTGCCGGCCACCACGGCCGCGGGCGGCTGCGGATTGAGCATGCAGCCCTCAGGAACGATGATGCTGAGCGGCTTCAAGCAGCCCGCGTTCAGCGGGATCTCATCCTCGACCAGGGTTCGGAACACGTACAGCACCGCGGCCACGGTGATGGCCCGCGGCGCATTGAAGTTGTTGGGCAGCTGGCCGCTGCTGCCGGTGAAATCGATGCAGGCGCTGCGCTTCTCGGTATCGACCCGGACCCGGACGCGAATTTCGGCGCCGTTGTCCAGCGGCAGGGTGAATTCGCCGTCGCTGAGCGCCGTGATCACGCGCCGCACGCATTCCTCGGCATTGTCCTGCACGTAGCGCATGTACCGCGCCACCGTATCGGCACCGTATTGCTCGACCATGAGCGCAAGCTCCTGCGCGCCCTTCTCGTTGGCGGCGATCTGAGCGCGCAGGTCCGCCACGTTTTGCGACGGGTTGCGCGCCGGAAACGGGCCGCCCGCCAGCATCGCGCGCAGCTCGGCCTCGCGCAGCACGCCCGCCTCGATGAGCTTGAAGTTGTCGAAGAGCACGCCCTCTTCGCCGATACTGGTCGAGAACGGCGGCATCGAACCCGGCGTGATGCCGCCGATGTCGGCGTGATGGCCGCGCGACGCCACGAAGAAGCTCGGGACTTCGGACTTGAGGAACACCGGGGTGACCACCGTCACGTCGGGCAGGTGCGTGCCGCCGTGGTAGGGATCGTTCAGCATGTAGACCTCGCCCGGCTTCAGCGACGGGTTGCGCTGCATGACTGCGCGGATCGATTCGCTCATCGAGCCCAGGTGAACCGGCATGTGCGGCGCATTCGCTATCAGCGATCCTGAGGCATCGAATACCGCGCAGCTGAAATCCAGGCGCTCCTTGATGTTGACCGAATGTGCCGTATTCTGCAGGCGCAATCCCATCTGTTCGGCGATGCTCATGAACAGGTTGTTGAACACCTCGAGCATGACCGGATCGCAGCCGCCCGGGCCGGCGCGGGTGCCCGCGGCGGTGGCCTGCGCCCGCGCATGTACGCGTCGCAGCTCCAGGTGGCCGGCGGCGCTGAGCTGCGCCTGCCAGCCCGGCTCGACGACCACCGTGGCATTGCGTTGGGCGACGATGGCGGGCCCGTCGAAACATGCGCCCGGCTTCAGGGCCGCGCCCTCGAACAGGCGCGCCGCCCGCCAGCCCGCCGGTTCCTGATCCTCGAGACAGTACATGGGCAGCTCGGCGGCTGCCTGCGGCCGAGGGGCCGGCGGCGCCCCGGCGGTGCCGCGCGCTCGATCAGCGGTGCGCGGCGAATCATCGGCGCGCAGCGATTCGCCGGCGCGCTCGGCGACGCGCTCGCCGGCACCGATGCATTCCACCGACACCGCCTCGATGATCACATCGAGGTGCGGCATGAGGAAGGCGAAGCGCTGGCGATACTCGCGCTCGAACTGCGCGCGAATCTGCGCCGGGCCCCCGCCCGGCGCGGCCGCATCCGCCGCCAAGCCGCACGGCAATGCGGTATCGGTGCCTTGATAGCGAACATGCAGGCGAATCGTGCTGCGCATCCTCTGCGGCGCGACTCCTTGAATGGCGAGTTCCGCACTGGCCTCGCGCTGCAGGCGCGCGGCCAGCCGGCGGGCCGCCACCACGCCCGCTGTGTCCAACACGTGCTCGAGGGCGGCCTCGCGCATCGTGATCTGGTCGGCCAAGCCCATGCCGTAGGCGGACAGCACTCCCGCGAGCGAGTGGCAGAACACCTGCCGCACGCCGAGAGCATCGGCCACCAGGCATGCATGCTGGCCGCCTGCGCCGCCGAAGCACTGCAGCGTGTAGCGCGTGACGTCGTGGCCGCGCGCCACGGAAATGCGCTTGACCGCATTGGCCATGCTGCCGACGGCGATCCTGATCGCGCCGGCCGCCGCCTCCTCCCGGCTGATGCGCCGCCCCGAGCTCGCGCTCATGTGCTGCGCCATCGCCTCAAACCCCTGCAGGGCGACGGCCCGATCGAGCGGTTGATTCGACCCGGGGCCGAAAACACGCGGAAAATGCTCCGGCTGGATGCGCCCGAGCAGCACGTTGGCATCGGTGATGGTGAGCGGGCCGCCGCGCCGATAGCTCGCGGGGCCCGGATTGGCGCCCGCCGATTCGGGTCCGACGCGCAGCCGCGCTCCATCGAAGCGAATGATCGAGCCGCCGCCTGCCGCGATGGTGTGGATGCTCAGCATGGGCGCGCGCATCCGCACCCCCGCCACCTCGGTGTCGAACGCGCGCTCGTATTCACCGGCATAGTGGCTCACATCCGTCGAGGTGCCGCCCATGTCGAAACCGATCAGCCGCTCGTATCCGGCCGCACGCGCGCTTAGGACCATGCCGACGATGCCGCCCGCGGGCCCGGACAGGATCGCATCCTTGCCAAAAAATCGCTTCGCTTCGGCCAACCCGCCGGAGCTTTGCATGAACAGCAAGCGCACCCCCGGCATCTGTTGGGATACCTGGTCGACGTAGCGGCGCAGAATGGGCGAGAGGTATGCATCGACCACCGTGGTGTCGCCGCGCGGCACCAGCTTCATCAGCGGGCTCACCTGATGCGATACGCTGACCTGGGTGAAGCCGGCCTCGCGCGCCAGCGCCAGCGCCGCAAGCTCGTGCGCCGGGTAGCGGTAGCCGTGCAGAAACACGACGGCGCAGGCACGAACCCCGGCCGCGTACGCCGCGCGCAGCTGCTCGCCCAGTGCGGCGCGGTCGAGCGGAAGGATGAGCCCGCCGCCCGCATCGACACGCTCATCGGCCTCGATCACGCGCTCGTAGAGCAGCTCGGGCAGCACGATGCGACGGTCGAACAGCCGCGGCCGGGCTTGTGTGGCGATCCGCAGGGCGTCGCGAAAACCGCGGGTCGTCACCAGAACCGTGCGCTCGCCGCGCCGCTCGAGCAGCGCATTGGTGGCGACCGTGGTGCCCATTTTGACGCATTCGACCTGCGCCGGGCTGATCAGCGCGCCGGCGCCCAGTTCAAGCAGCCGGCGGATGCCTTCGACCGCGGCGTCGCGGTACTGCTGCGGACTCTCCGACAGCAGCTTCAGCGTGTGCAACGCGCCGTCGGGCGCGCAGCCCACGACGTCGGTGAACGTGCCGCCTCGATCGACCCAGAACTGCCAGCGGCGGCCCGTCACGCGCGCGCGCCCCGAGCCTAGGTCCTGGTCCGCAAGCGCAGGCTCTCCCAGCTCGCATCGGCAATCCAGCCGCCGTCGACCGGCAGACTCACGCCGTTGATGAATGCGCCGCGCTCCTCGTCCAAAAGAAATGCGATCGCCTGCGCGACGTCGCCGGCGCGCGCGAAGCGCGCCATCGGCACGCGGTTGACGATGTCCGCGTCCGAGTACGCGCCGCTGCCTTGATCGGCCGCATCCATTTCCGTCTTGATCCAGCCGGGACACACCGCGTTGACGCGCACCCCGCGTGCGCCCCACTCCGCCGCCAGCGTCCTGGTGAGCCCGATGAGGCCGTGCTTGGACGCGTTGTAGGCGCTGCGGTGGCTGACGGCGGCGAGCCCCGCAACCGAAGCCTCGTTGACGATGCTGCCGCGGCCGCGCTCCAGCATCGGGGTTCCGAGGTATTTGCACAGCAAGAACGGGCCGAACAGATTGACGTCCATCACGCGCCGCCACTGTGCCGCCGAGGTGTCCTGCGCCGCTGCAATGAGACTGATGCCCGCATTGTTCACCAGCGCATCGAGCGCGCCGTACTCGCGCCCGATCCACTGCGCCAGCTCGAGCACGAAGGCCTCCGAGGACACATCCCCGCAGCGTCCGAGCGCTGCGGCGCCCGCGCCGCGCAGCCGCTCGACCTCGGCATCGACCGGCTGAATGTCGAGCAGGATGACGCGGTAATCGCGCCGCGCCAGCAGCTCGGCGGTGGCGAGACCCACGCCCTGCGCCGCGCCGGTGACGACCGCGGTTTTCAATGCCGGCTCCTAATACGCGCCTGCCTCGCCCGCGACCAGGGGCGGCGGCTCCGCTTCGACCGCCGATGCAACCTGGATGCCGAGCCAGGCGAGCGCGCTCACGACGGCGAATGCGACACCGATGACGAAGGCGGTATGCCATGCATGCTGATCGGCAAAGTACCCGACGATGGGCAGCGCGATGATGCCGCCCAGGTTGCCGCCGGTGTTCATGAAACCGCACACCGCCATGGTGTCCCCGCGACCGACCGTCATGGCCGCCCCCCAGAACGCCCCTTCGGTCAGCTCCACCGCGCCGAAGCACAAGGCGAGCGCGGCCACTGCGAGATACGGATTGGCGGCGTTGACGGCGAGCATCAGCAGCACCGCTGCGGAGGGCAGAGCTGCGAGCGGCAGCATTCGGTAGCCCCAGCGATTGCCGAAGCGCTGCGCCAGCACGGCGGTAATGAGACCGCCGAGACCCGCGCCGGCAGCAGCAGCCAGCGGCGGGGCCACGGCGAGCCAGCCGCTCTCCAGCGCCGAGAAATGCCGCTCCTGAACCAGGTACAGGAACACCCAGTTCGAGAGCAGGTAGAACGTGTAATTCATGCTCATGTAGGAGATGAACAGCAGCGCGACGTTGCGGTTGCCGATGAGCCGGAAGACCTGTTTGATGCTGATCGAGGAATGAACCTGCGGCTGGTTGCCGATCTCGCCGAGCTCGCGCGGGCCGACCGACGGATGCTCGCGCGGCGTGTTGCGCCCGTACCAGGCCCAGAGCGCGATCAGGCCGAGCGCCGGCAGGCTCGCCCACAGCAGCGCACGCTGCCATCCCAAGTGCGCCATCAAATTCACGATGAGCGGCGGGGTGAGTGCCGCACCCAGCTGCAGCCCCATGGTCTGCAGGCCCTGCACGAACGACCAGCGGCCGGGCGGAAACCATGCTTCGAACACGCCGGCCGAGACCGGAAAGATCGCGCCTTGCGAGGCCCCGAGCAGCAGCTGCGAGCCGAGCAGCGCGCCGAACAGCGCGTGGCCGGTGAAAAAATTCGGCGCCAGCGGCATGGCGATGGTGGCGAGGAATGCCGTCAAACTGATGATCACGAAGGTGCGGCGTGCTCCGATATGCTGGCCAAACAGGCCGCCCGGGAGCTGGAAAATGGCGTAGCCCCAGACGAAGGCGTCTTCCAGCCAGCTGAGCTGCAGCTGCGTCAGATGCAGCGCCGGCATCATCTGTTCGGCGGCCACCGTGATGGTCTTCTGCTGCACGTAGGCGAGCAGGCCGAAGCCGAACAGGAAGGAAAATATTCGCCAGCGAATGCGGATGGAGGGCGCCGCGTCCTTGTCAACCATGAATGTCACGCATCGGGCTTTTGTTGCTCCCGCAGCCAATCGAGACAAATCTGCAGCGCTTCGCTGAACGATCCCGCTGCCTTGTCGGCGCCGCGTATAGTGTCGGCTGCGGGCCCCGCCTGCAATAACAATCCGGGCAATAAGACCGTGACCAGGAACGCGCCCGGGAAGCGCCGGCGTATTTCCGCGGCGGTCGATTCGGCCCGCAGGCGTTCCGAGCTCGGGAAAGCGCTCACCAGATAGACCATCGAGACGCTGCCGGGAGCGGCTTCCGGCGGGGGCACCTGCTGCAAATCGTCGACGGACAGATGCCGCGCGTCGAGCTTCTGATCCCGCAGAATGCGCACCAACAGCTCGGTCGCCAGGTCATCGGGAATCGATCCCAAGCCCACACAGAGCATGACCGAGCCCGGCGGCACCGCGAGCGGACCCTGCCAGCGGCCGGTCAGCTGCTCGCGCTGCTGGCGCAGCTGCCGCCCCGCGCTCAAGTCATCGAGCACCGACACCCGGCTGCGCCTGCGCGGCAGGTTGCGGGTCTCGCCGCCGAGCGCCGCGATCACCGCGACGATGGTGTTGCGGACCTTGAGCTGCTGCTCCCGGCTGATCGCGCCGCTCGAGACGTCGAGAAATGCCAGGTGCAGCGCCGGCATCAACACCAGGTCGCAATATGCGGCGAAGGAATTGCCCTTGAGAAAGGCCCGTGCGCTCGCGATGATCTCCTCCGAGTCGGCCGACAGAGCGCGCTGATAGAACCGCTGCGACATGCTGAGCGCGCGAGTATCGCCCAGCAGTATGTCCAGAAGACTCAGCGCCTTGATGTGGCGTCCCGCCACCACCAAACACAAAGTCAACGGCGTCGACACGATCAGGCCGACGGGTCCCCACAGCCAACTCCAGAATATCGCGGCGACCACCACCGACAAGGGGGACATTCCCGTGGTGTGGCCATACAGCTCCGGTTCGACGAGCTGACTGGCGATCAGTTCGACGATGATGAACAGCGTCAAGGTGGCAATCGCCAGCGTCCATCCCGGATCGACCGCTGCGCCGAGCAGAACCGAAAAAAAAGCCGCGATCCACACGCCGACGTAGGGCACGAAACGCAGGGCGGCGGCGAGCGATGCCCACAGCACCGCGTGCGGCAGCCCGATGATGGCGAGGCCGACCCAGAGCGCGATGCCGACTCCGAAATTGACGGTGAACTGCGAGACGAAGAATCGCGAGAGACGCTCGCTGGCGTCGTTGAGTGCGAGCGTGGTCGCCCTCACATCCGTTCCGCCGGCGATGCGGATGAACCTGTCGCGCATCGCCTCGTGCTCGAGCAGCACGAACACCAGAACCACCAGCATGATGCCGGTGGTTTCGAGCGGAACCCACACCGAGGCCAGCACCTTCTCGATGACCTGCAGCGGGTTGTCGGGATAGCCAGGCGCCTGCAACGACACCGTCGCGGCCGGCGCGGCTGCGGCCGGCGTGGGCGAAATCGGCGTGGGCGCAATCGGCGTGGGCACAATCGGCGTGGGCACAATCGGCGTGGGCACGACCGGCAGCGGCACCACGGGCAGCGGCACGACCGGCTCGGGCGCGGCGAGGTCCTGCTCGATGTGCTCGCCGACCAGGCGCCGCGTCTCGTCGCTCAGCGCGTGCAGTCGACCGACCGTCAGCGCATTGAGCGTCGCCAATTTGTGCCGGATCGTGTGCTCGTATTGCGGAAGACTGGCGGCCATCCGGGCGAGCTGCACGCCGGCCATGAAGGCGACCGAGGCAAACGACACCGACAACGCGAGCACCGCCACCAGCACCGATGAGGTCTGGCCGAGGCCCGCGCGGCGCAGCCCGCGCACCAGCGGCGAGATCAGCAAACTCAGAATGACCGCGAGCGTGATCGGCACGAGCACATCGCGCGCGAAGTACAGGATGGCGAGGATGGTGCCGGTCGCGACGATCCCGACCGCCCGGCTGCGTGCTGACAGGTCGGGCGCGGCCTGGCTCATTGGCCCGCCGGCACGTCCGGATCACGCTTCTTCGGCGGGTGCAGGCTCGAGTCCTCGATCAAGAGCTTGCGCACGTAGAGAAAGCGGATCATTTCGTATTCGAACGGCGAGCCCGTCTCGTAGTAGCGGAAATCGATGTTGGCGCGCCGGTCAACCGCATTGAGCACCCCCAAGGCCCACGACTGATCGCCGCGATACAGATCGGCCGGGTTGATGGCGTACAATGTGCCATAGTCGCCGGCCAGTCCGATACCTTCGCGCAACGTCGAAGGCCCGTAAATCGGCACCACCAGATAGGGACCGGGATGCATGCCCCACTTCGCCAGCGTCGTTCCGAAGCCGGTCGGCGCCTTGGGCAGATTGATCCGTGAAGCGACATCGAACAAACCGCCGATCCCCAGCGTGCTGTTGATCACGAACCGTCCGAGGCTGCGCACGCCGCGACCCAGACGCCCTTGCAGGGTGTAGTTGATGATACTGTCCACTTCGCTCAAATTGCTGAAGAAATTGTCGACCCCCGCGCGCACCGGTGAGGGCAGGCGGCGGTACGCGTTGGCCACGGGCAGGAACAGGGCGTCATCGAAGCGTGCATTGAATCGATAGGTGAAGCGATTGAGGCGCGCCCAGGGGTCATAGGTGTCCATGGGCGGCGCATCCGCCGCCGTGACCGGGGGCCCCGCCGCGGCCGCGGGCTGCTTGGCGGCGGCTTGTGCCGCCTCGGCCGTCCGCGCCTGCGCTCGCTCGATGGCCGCGGCGTTATCCGCCGCCGGAGTCTCCGGCGGCCAGCTGCGATAGCGCGCTTCCTGCGTGGCGCAGCCGCTCGAGGCGAGCGCAATCACGAGCACGAACAGCATCACTCGCGCGTTCACGGCGCGCCCGCCTTCCAGCGGCCTGCCAGCATGTCGAGCATGTCGGATACCTGCTGTCGATCGCCCAGGTTGCCGAGATGCCCGCCATGATCATAGACAGCGATTCGCGTGCCCAGGGTGCTCTTCAACCAGCCGAGCTCCTCCTGGTCGAGAATGAGATCATCGCTGTTGGTCTGCGCGTAGTAGTCGGGGTTGTCGCGCAGCGCGGTGCCGATGGAATCGAGACGGTTTTCCGCGATCAGCGCATCCTCGGTCGTACCGGGCCAGCGGCGCAAATAGTACGGCGCGAAGATGCGCGTGAAATATTCCGAGAACGGCATTCCGCGCAGCTCCAGCGAGATGTGCTCCAGCGAATCGCCGACTTTGGGCGGATGATTTGGATTGATGACGACGCCCGCTCCGGAAAATAGATCGCCGGCGAAAAACATATTGACCAAAGCGAGCCGGAAGGTCAGTGCGATGGCCGCCGAGAATTCCGCATCCGTCTTCAGGATCGATGCGGCCGCACTGAGCAGGAAGTCCTCGTCGAGTTCCACGCGGTCCGACGCGCGGTACAAATTCGCGAGCGCCGCGTACAGCTTCTGATAGAAACGTTCGACCCCCGCGTCCCCTTGCCCGAGCGTAATGGCGTACAGTTTGTCGAGACGGCCCACGGAAGAGAACAGGCTGACGGGCGGATTGATCATCACCGCGCGGTGAATATGCAGCTTGCGTTCGGCGTCGTCGATCGATTTGACGACGGCGGCATTCGCGCCGCCCAGGCTGTAGCCGACGATATCGATATCGGTGATCCGAACTACGCCCGGCAAATGGGGGATGATCTGTTGCATCGCTGCGTACAGATCGCGGCCGTCCTGCTGAAGGTCGCCCGCAACGCCGGTGCTCGAGGCGGAGACGATGAAGCCGGGGAAGGTCGGCGATGGCATCGTCAGCACGTGATAGCCGGCGCCGTACAGCACGGCTCGCAGCGTGGACAGCTTTTGAGCATTGCCGCCACCGCCGGTGCCCGCGATGACGATGACGAGCGGCGCCGGCTGTTTCTGCGCCGAAAACCACACGCGCAGCCGGCGGTCGAACCAATAAATGGGCGGCACCGGACGCGCACCCGGCAAGGCGAGGTCCATCTCGGTGAGCGGCACCTTTGCGGGCAGCGGTGCGATATCCTGCGGGGGCGTGCCGAACACCGTCGCGCGCAGCGCCGCCGAATCGGCCAGACCCGTAGCGGGACCCGGTGCCGGAGGCGGTGTGATCGCCGTCGCATCGGCCAGGGCGACCGGTGAGACGAGCAGGCTGGCAAGCGCGACAGCGGCGAGGCGTAGCTTCATCGGCATCTTTATAGCCGATTCGCGCGCGGACTGCTTGGCCGCCGGTGCGCACACGGGGTGCGCACCGGCGGCGTGCCTGTCACGGCATCAGCACAGAATCAGCCCAATCCGACGGGAACGAAGATCCGGCTGTCGCCGCGCTGAATCAACAGCGCGACCTGGTTGTCGTGCTCGTGCACGAGCTTGCGCAGCTGCTCCACGCTTTGCACCGGAGTGCCATCGACGGCCAGCACCACGTCGCCCTGCTGGATGCCCGCCTCCGCCGCACGTCCAGTCGCATCCTCCACCACCAGGCCGCCCGGCACGCCGGCCTGGTCGCGCTCCTCCTTCGTGAGCGGGCGCAATGTCATCCCGAGATGCGTCGACTCCGGCGCGGTCTTGCCATTCGCGGCGACGGTCGCCGCGCTCGCCGAGCCGACGGTCGCAGTGATGGTCATCAGCTTGCCGTTGCGCATCACCTCGAGCGTCGCTTTATCGCCGGGCGCGTCGCCGTTCACCTGCACCGACAGCTGGCCGGCGTCGCCGATCTGGGCGCCGTTGTACTTGAGAATCACGTCGCCGGCCATGAGTCCGGCGCGCGCGGCGGCGCTATCGGGTTCCACTTTGGCCACCAGCGCTCCGGCCGGCGTACTCAAATGGAAGGACTGCGCCAGCGACTGGTCGACGTTCTGAATCTCGACCCCGAGCCGTCCGTGTTCGACCTTGCCGGTCGAGACGATTTGCCGCTCGACCTTCTGCGCGAGGTTGATCGGAATAGCGAATGAGACGCCCTGATAGCCGCCCGAGTTGGTATAGATCTGCGAATTGATGCCGACCACGGCGCCGCTGGCGTCGAACAGCGGCCCCCCGGAGTTGCCCGGGTTGACCGCGGCATCGGTCTGGATGAACGGCACCGCTCCGTCGCCGGGGAGCGAGCGCTGCGTCGCGCTGACGATGCCGGCGGTCGCCGTCTCCTCGAGACCGAACGGCGCGCCGATCGCGAGCACGTAGTCGCCCACGCCCAGCTGATCGGAGTTGCCGAGTCTCACGACCGGCAGGCCACGGGCATCGATCTTGAGAACCGCAATGTCGCTCGTCTTGTCCGTGCCCAGCACTTTCGCCTTGAATTCCCGATGATCGTTCAGTTTCACCGTGACTTCCTTGGCGCCTTCCACGACGTGTGCGTTGGTGAGCACGATGCCGTCAGGACTGATGATGAAGCCGGAACCCTGGGCGTGCATGGGCACATGCTCCCGCGGATTCGGCATCATCCGAAAGAATTGCGACAGCGGATTGTTGTCATCGGACGGATTGCCGCCGAACGACTGCGCGGCCTTCATCTCGCCGGCGGTGGTGATGCCGACGACGGCGCCGCGATTTTGCGCGACGATCGCCCGATAATTCGGCGCCGTCCCGAGCGGCACGGCGGCCGCTTGCAGCGGCGGCGTGGCGAGCGCTGCGGGGGCGCTCATGACGGTGTCGGCGTGTGCCGATCGCAGTATGGCGGGCGCCATCCAGCCGGTGACCGCACCGACGGCAAAAACGCCGGCGGCAGCGCCGGCAACTATTCTGGTTTGGCTTCTCATGGCATGACCTCCTCAAAGAAATGTCGCCTCAGGTGAGGCTCCTTGAGAGCATGCTGCCTCGCCGGGCTTAAGCGGACCTTAAGAGGGCCGTGGAAAGCCCACCGTCACCAGCAATCCACCGCCGGGGGCGTCATTCAGGCTGATCCGCGCCCCGTGCCGGTCGGCGATCGCTTTCACGATGGCGAGCCCCAATCCGCTGCCGCCCTCGGGCGAATTGGTTCGCCGATAGAACCGGTCGAAGGCGCGCTCCCGATCCGATACCGGGATGCCGGGCCCCGTGTCGGCCACCTCGAGCAGCGCACCGGCAGCGGTGCTGCGGATTCGCACGGACACCCGCCCGCCCTCCGGCGTATAGCGCACCGCATTGTCCACCAGGTTTCGCACCAGGGTGCGCAGCGCATCGGGGTCGCCGCTCACCACGGCCGCGGGGTCCGCATCCAGACCGAGATCGATGCGCCGCGCCATCGCCAGCGCGTGCGTATCCGCGATGCCGCGAGCCGCGGCGCCCTCGAGTGCAATTGGCGAGAGCTCATCCTGTTCATCGCGCGGCTCATTGCGTGCGAGCGCGAGCAGTTGTTCCAACAGGTGAACGGCGCGATCCACCGCCGCGCCCAGATTGGCGCGCGCCACCCGCCGCGCCGCCTCGTCAGGCGCCCGATCGAGCAGCTGCAGATCCAGACGAACCGCCGTCAGCGGCGAGCGGAGCTCGTGAGCGGCATCGGCAATAAACGCACGCTGCCGCTGGAATGCCGCATTCAAACGCTCAAGCAAGCGATTGAGTTCCTGCACCAGCGGCGCCACCTCCTCGGGCAGCCGGGCGGCGCCGATGGGCGTCAAACTGTGCACATTGCGCCGCTGCACTTCGATCGCAACGCGCTCGAGGGGCTTGAGGCCACTGCGCACGACGCCGACGATCGCCCCTCCCAGCACGGGGAGCAGCAGAAGCAGCGGTATCGCCACGCGCAGCGCCGCGGCGCGCGCCAGCTCCTCTCGCACCCGCAGCGGCTGAGCGATCTGAATCACACCATCGAGCGTCTGCAGCCCGTACGTGCGCCACGGCTGGCCCCGGACGCGCACGTCCGAGTAGCCCAGCGCAGTTTGATTGATCAGCGGCAGACCGGGTCGCGACAGGTACACCCGCGCGCCGTACAGATCCCAGATCTGGATGACGAAATCGGCATCGGCTTCGTCCGGCGGCAGCTCGAGGCGCGGCGCCATCGACACCTGACTGCGCAGCGACAGGGCCATCTGGCGCAACTGATAATCGAACAGGATCGATGTCTCGGCGAGCACGCGCCGGTAGGTGAGGGTCCCGGCGAGCAGCGAAGTCGCCGTCACAAGAGCGAGCAGCGCGATCAACAGGCGGGTGCGGATGGAGGTCATTTGGGTATGAAATAACCCACGCCCCGCAGCGTGCGGATCGCATCGCTGCCGAGCTTGCGGCGCAGCCCGTGGATGTACACCTCGACCGCGTTGCTTTCGACCTGCCCGCTCCAGCCATAGAGCCGATCCTCGAGCTGCGCGCGCGACAGTACGGCGCCCGGACGCTGCAGCAGCGCCTCCAGCACCGAGAACTCGTGCGCCGACAAGACCACGGGCACCCCGTCTCGCGCCACCATGTGAGTCACCGGATCGAGCGAAATGCCGCGATGCTCGATGCGCGGATCGCCGCGTCCCGCGGCGCGGCGCAGTACCGAGCGCATCCGTGCGCCCACCTCATCGAGATCGAAGGGCTTGATGATGTAGTCGTCCGCACCCGCATCGAGTCCCGCCACGCGATTCTGCACATCGTCGCGCGCGGTAACGATGATGACCGGCGTGGAATCTCCCCGTCCGCGCAGCTCGCGCAGAACCTCGATGCCATCGCGGTGCGGCAGCCCCAGATCGAGCAGCACGAGATCGAAGCGCGAGGTGCGCAGCGCCTCCGCGGCGCTGCGGCCGTCGGTCACGCCGTCCACCGCATAGCCGTCCTGCCGCAGAGCCGTTTGCAGCCCCTCGGCGATCATCCGGTCATCTTCGACGAGCAGCACTCGCATCGGGTGCCCCTCACGGCCTCAAAACGACTTCTTCCAATCCTTGCCTTCGCGGCTCATGAAATCGCCGCCGAGCTTCCACACCAGAATCTTCGCCGATCCGTCGCCGTCGATGTAGCCGCCCGCGGGAACGGCGCGAAACGAATACTTGCCGACCATGATCCCGCCCGCAATGCTGCGATCGTCAACCCTGCCGCCCTTGCGGAAGGCCTCGAGTCCGAGCGCAGTGCCGCAACGCATGTACCAGTACTCATCGTCCTGCGCCTCGAAAACGTAGGTCCCCACCGGCAATCGCAGTGCATGCGCGGGCGGCGAAGCGTCGAAGAAGACCATTTCGTGCAGGACGATGATGGTCTTTGATTTGTCCTGCTCCATGTGCACGCTGCGCCGTTCATTGACGAGCGGACTCGGCTGAATGCCTGCGCAACCGGACACGCACGCGATCGAGGCCGCCAGCAGCATGATGAGACGACGCATCGAGCCCTCCCTCAACGGCCGGTTCTGGCGGGCACCCGCAGGAAGCCGCGAAATCGAGCGCGGCCGCCGCGCGTCGGCGCGCCCGCCAGCGTGTACGAAGGAAACCGCTGCACGAATCGCCCGATCGCGGTCGCCGCCTCCAGCCGCGCGACGCCCACGCCCGCACACTGGTGAATCCCGCTCCCGAACGCCAAATGCCGATTGGGCGAGCGTCCGATGTCGAGTGTGTCGGGCTCGAGGAATACCTCCGGATCCCGGTTCGCAGCGCCTATGCACAAGGTGATCTGGGTCCCCGCCGGCATCGCCACGCCGCCCAACACCACCGTCTGCGTAGTGATTCGATTGCCGAGCTGATTGGGACTTTCGTAGCGCAGCAGTTCCTCGACGGCGGGTTTGATCAGCCGCGGATCGGCGAGCAACCGTTCGCGCTGGTCCGGGTGCTGCGCGAGAGCAACCAGTCCGTTGCCGATCAGGTTGGTGGTTGTCTCGTGCCCGGCATTCAACAGAAAGATGCAATTCTGGACGAGCTCGGCCCGGGTAAGGCTCTGGCCCTCGAACTCCCCGTACAGAAGCCGCGAGATCAGGTCCGCGTCCGGTGATCCGCCCTGCATGCGGCGCCGCTCGATCAGCCCGTCCAGGTAGGCGGCAAATTCCTCGACCGCGGAGTTGCCGCGTGTTGCGGCGTCCGGCGTCAAGCGCGGCTCCAGCGCCCCCAGGATGGCCAGAGACCAATTGCGCAGCGGCGAACGCTCGCCGCGCGGCACGCCGAGCAGGTTGCCGATCACCTCGACGGGGATGGCGGCGGCGAAATCCTCGATAAGATCCACCGACTCCTTCGCCGCCATCTCCTCGATCAAGCGATCGACAAGGCTCTCGAGATCCGGCTGGATCTGCCCGATGGCGCGCGGCGTCAATGCGCCGTTGATGAGCCGGCGCACTCGCGTATGCAGCGGCGGATCGTTGAATACCAGGCTCGTCGTGTGGTGTTCGAAGAGCGGCGAGGCGCCGAACTTGCCGCCGAATTCCCGCTTTTTGTCGGAGCTGAAGATTTTCGGATTCTTGTAGACGAATTCCACCTCATCGTAGCGGGTCAGCAGGTACGAGCCGTCCGGCAGCTCGCGGACCGGGGAGACGGCTTGCAGGGCCCTGTAGTAAGGAAACGGATCTTCGTAGAAATCGGCCGGCAAGCTGCGCAGGTCGAAGCCGCCGATGTCGCGCTCGGTGCGAGCCGGTGCCGGATGAGAGGAATCGGTGGCCACCAGCCTATGATATCCAAGCGAATGGACACGCGGGGTTATTCTAAGCGCTGCATAGGCCCGGAGGTGTGTAGATGGACGGGGTCGGCGGGATCGCCGTTGCCACGCCCGGTGGCGGTCCCGGTGAGTTCCGTGGGGCATGGCCGGGGTGGCGATCGGTCCGGGCCGAGGAAAAACCGCCCAACGTGAGGCCGCTGCGCGAAGCGGCCTGACATGAAAGCGACAGCACTGTTCGAAGCACTCACGTCGCCGTCACCGCGCTTCGCCGTTGAGCGAGATGATTGGTAGTCGCACAGTCGCGTCTAAATCGTCCTCAACACGTGCTGCGCGCGCGAGATAATTTCTATACACGTTGGGGCTGATTCCTTTGATCATCGCGCGTAACGCTGTCTCGCTTACATTAAGCGGCAGTTTCAGGAACTCGATCAGCTTGAGTCTAAATTGACTGAACTCCAACACGCGATGAATCTGATCG
>JBKQOZ010000015.1:0-2754 GCA_052326345.1 Steroidobacteraceae bacterium
CAGCCGCAGGTGATGGGTGCCGTGCTGGATTTGCTGCGGCAGGCAGCGGCCATGTTGGCGACGGAAGCGAATGGGGTCTCGGACAATCCGCTGATCTTCGCGGACAGCGGCGAGGTGCTGTCCGGCGGCAACTTCCACGCCGAGCCGGTGGCGTTCGCCGCCGACATTCTGGCGATCGCGGTGTGCGAGATCGGCTCGCTTGCCGAGCGGCGCATCGCCATGCTGATCGATCCCACGCTCTCGGGACTGCCGGCCTTTCTCACGCCGCAGCCGGGTCTCAATTCCGGTTTCATGGTCGCGCAGGTGACGGCGGCGGCGCTGATCGCCGAGAACAAGCAGTGCGCCTATCCGGCCAGCGTCGATTCGATCCCGACCTCCGCCAATCAGGAGGACCATGTGTCGATGGCGGCACACGGCGCGCACCGGCTTGTGGCCATGGCGGAGAACGCCACGAATGTCGTTGCGATCGAGCTTATCGCGGCGGCGCAGGGCTGCGACTTCCATACGCCGATGGGGTCCAGCGCGCCGCTTGAGCGCGTGCGCGCGCGCCTGCGTGAACACGTGCCGAGGCTCGAGCACGACCGTTATCTCGCGCCGGACATCGCCGCCGCCGCCGATCTCGTGCGGTCCGGCGCGCTCGCCGGGGTAGCCGGAGTCAGTCTGCCAAGCCTCGAAGGAACGAGTGCATGACCGAACCATGGCTCACTGCGAGGCGTGGCGAGGCGCCGCTCATCGTCTCATTTCCACACAGCGGTCTCGAACTTCCGTCTGACTGCACGGCGGGCCTCGTTTCGGCGGACCTCGCGCGCCATGACGCCGACTGGTACGTCGATCGGCTCCACGTCTTCGCCCACGACTTCGGTGCGACCACCGTGCACACTGCGCTCTCGCGATCGGTCATCGACGTCAACCGGGATCCGTCCGGCGCCTCGCTTTATCCCGGACAGGCGACGACAGGCCTGGTGCCGACCGAAACCTTCGATGGCCGGCCACTCTATCGCGACGGTGCGGTGCCGACGTTGAAGGAGATCGAGCGGCGCAAAGAGCTTTATTTCGCGCCCTATCATGCGGCGCTCGCCCAGGAGCTGGCGCGCCTGCGGGGTCTGCACAAGCGCGTGGTGCTGTACGATTCCCACTCGATCAGGTCGGTGATCCCACGCCTGTTCCCGGGCAAACTGCCGGTCTTCAACATCGGCGCCAACGACGGAAAGGGGTGCGATTTGGCGTTGACCGAGCGGATTGCTGCCATCTGCACCGCGAGCCGATGGTCGCACGTAGTCGACGGTCGCTTCAAAGGCGGCTGGATCACCCGCGCCTACGGAAGACCTGCGGATGGCATCCACGCGGTGCAGATGGAAGTCGCGATGCGCGCCTATCTTCCCGACGAGAGCGATCCGCCCCGCTGGGACAACGATTTCGCCAAGCCGATCCAGCAGACCTTGCGGAGGGTCTTCGAAGCCTGCCTGACCTTTGCCCGCGCCTGAAGAGGATTTCAATGCCCAGCCGTCTCGACAATGCTCGCCTCATCCGCGCACCACGCGGCCCAAAACTTTCCGCCAAAACCTGGCTAACCGAGGCGCCGCTACGAATGCTGATGAACAACCTCGACCCCGAAGTGGCCGAGAGGCCGCATGAGCTCGTGGTCTATGGCGGCACCGGCCGCGCCGCGCGCGACTGGGAAAGTTTCGATCGCATGGTGGTGGCCCTCACCGCGCTCGAAGCCGATGAGACGCTTTGCGTACAATCCGGAAAACCGGTCGGCGTATTTCGCACGCACCCGGATGCGCCGCGCGTGCTGATTGCAAACTCGAATCTCGTGCCGCATTGGGCGACGCTTGACCATTTCAACGAGCTCGACCGTAAAGGCCTGATGATGTACGGCCAGATGACTGCGGGCTCGTGGATCTATATCGGTAGCCAGGGCATCGTGCAGGGCACCTACGAGACCTTCGCGGAAGTCGGGCGGCGCCACTATGGCGGCGACCTTGCCGGAAAATGGATTCTTACCGCAGGGCTCGGCGGCATGGGCGGCGCGCAGCCGCTTGCCGCGACCATGGCGGGTGCCTCGCTGCTCGCAATCGAATGCCAGCCCTCGCGCATCGAGATGCGGCTCAACACCGGCTATCTCGATGTCCAGGCAAAGAATTTGGACGAAGGATTGGCGATGATCGAGCGCGCTTGCCGCGAGCGGAAACCGCTCTCTGTTGGCGTGCTCGGCAATGCAGCCGAGATGCTGCCCGAGCTGGTGCATCGCGGCGTGAAGCCTGACGTTGTAACCGACCAGACTTCGGCACACGATCCGATCAACGGTTACCTGCCTGCGGGCTGGACGCTCGCCGAATGGGATGCGCGACGCGTGAGCGATCCCAAAGGCGTCGAGCGCGCGGCGAAGCTGTCGATCGCCGTTCACGTGCGCGCTATGCTGGAGTTTTGGCGGTGTGGCGTGCCGACGTTCGATTATGGCAACAACATCCGCCAGATGGCCAAGGAAATGGGTGTCGAGAACGCGTTTGACTTCCCCGGCTTCGTGCCTGCCTATATCCGTCCGCTGTTCTGCCGTGGCGTTGGCCCGTTCCGATGGGTGGCGCTCTCAGGTGACCCAGAGGACATCCTCCGCACCGACACCGAGGTCAAGGAGCTGATGCCGCACGACCGGCACCTGCACAACTGGCTCGACATGGCGAAGTCGCGCATTCAATTCCAAGGGCTGCCCGCCCGCATCTGTTGGGTCGGGCTTGGCGACCGGCATCGTCT
>JBKQOZ010000016.1:0-11173 GCA_052326345.1 Steroidobacteraceae bacterium
GTGATCTCGAAGCACATCGCTCCGGGCGCGAGATCATGGGCGCTCAACTCGGCGATCAGGTACTCGAGGAAGCGCTCGTCGTTGAGTGAGGTGCCCGACAGGTTGACGGCGATGGTATAGGGCTTGACGCCGGATGCGACGCGGTGCACGAGCCGGTCGAGCGCCTGGCGCACCACCCAGCGATCGATGGAAGGCATGACGTTGTAGCGCTCCGCGGCGGGTATGAATTCGGCGGGCAGCACCAGACACCCCGCCTCGTCGCGCAGCCGCAGCATGAGCTCGAAGTGCTCGCGCTCGTGCGGGGTCTTGCCGATCGGCACGATGGGCTGATAGAACAGCTCGAAGCGGCTTTCATCGCAGGCGCGTGCGAGTTTCGAGACCCAGTGCATCTCGCGGTGCCGCTCCGGCACGTTGTCGGGCTTGTACAGCTGCACGCGGTTGCGGCCCTGGTCCTTGGCGGCGTAGCAGGCGACGTCCGCGGCGCTCATCACGCTCGCGACCGTCGGGGTCTCGCTGGTGATCTCCACGATGCCGACGCTCACGCCGACCGCCAGCACGCCGTCCTGCCAGATGAACCGGTAGTCGCGTATCGCCTGGCGCAGGTTCTCGGCCACGCGCAGCGCCTGATCGAGCAGGCAGTTCTGCAGCAGGATGCCGAACTCATCGCCGCCCAAGCGCGCCAGTGTGTCGCCGCTGCGCACGCGGGACTGCAGCACGCCGGTGATTTGCTTGAGCAGCTGATCGCCGGCGGGATGGCCGCAGGTGTCGTTCACCAGCTTGAATTGATCGAGGTCGAGGTACAGCAGCGCATGGCGGCAGTCCGAATCCTGGCGCACGCTTTCGACGGCGGCGGTGAGCCGGTTCTCGAATTCGCGCCGGTTGATGAGTCCGGTGAGCGCATCGTGGCTCGCCTGATAATGCAGCGCACGGTGCAGCCGACGCTCCTTGCTGACATCGTGAAACACCATGACCGCGCCGATCAGATTGCCGGCGCGATCGCGGATCGGCGCCGCCGAATCCTGAATCGCGATTTCCTGGCCGCGCCGGTTCACCAGCACCGTGTGTTCGGTCAGGCCGAGCATCTGCCCCTCGCGCAGGCAGCGCATGACCGGGCTCTCGGTCGCCTCGCGCGTCGCCTCGTCAACCACGGTCAGCACCTGGCTGATGAGCTGCCCCTGCGCCTCACGGTTCTCCCAGCCGGTCAGGCTTTCGGCCACCGGATTCATGTAGTCGATGCGGCTGTGCGAATCGGTGGTGATCACCGCATCGCCGATCGACTGCAGCGTGACCTGGGCGCGCTCCTTGGCCTGGAACACGGCGGTTTCGGCCTTCTTGCGCTCGGTGATGTCGGCGATCGTGCCCTCGAAGCCGATGACGCGGCCCTGCTTGTCGCGCACCACCCGTCCATTGTCGACGACCACGAGCATGCTGCCGTTCTTGCGCCGCAGGACATATTCGTCGTTGCGCACCTCGCCTTCGCTCTCCATCCGCCGCACATAGGTATCGCGGTCGCTCGGATACCAATACAGCGAGTGGGCGGGAACCTGGTACAGCTCTTCGGCCGAGGTGTAGCCCAGCATCTGCACGAATGCCGGGTTCACCACCAGCAGGCGTCCGTCGCGCGTGGTGCGGTACACCCCCTCCATCACGCTTTCGAACAGGCCGCGAAATTTCGCCTCGCTCTCGCGCAGCGCATCCTCGGCGCTGCGCCGCTCGATCGCGATGCCGGCGATCTGCGTCATGCGCGACATCAGCTCGAGATCGCGAGGCAGCGGCAGCGCGGGCTGGCGCTGGTAGACGGCAAAGGTGCCCACCACCTTGCCGTCCGAGGCGACGATCGGCGCCGACCAGGCGGCGCGCAAGCCCGCGTGCTGCGCCGCCTCGCGCCGATATTCCCAGAGCGCATCGGTGTCGATATCGGCCACGGTCACCTGGCGGGACAGATAGACCGCGGCCGAACAGGAGCCGAAGCGGATACCGACCGGCGCACAATCCATGGCGGCGAGAAAGGCGCGCGGCAGGCTCGGCGCCACCCCGAAGGAGAGCACCTGGGCCTCCTCGTTGAACAGATTGATCGCGCAAAAGCCTCCGACCATGACGCGCTCGATCACTTCACAGATCGCCTCGAGCGCGGTGGAGAGGGGTGCATTCGCCGCGATTTTCTCGAACACCCGCCGCTCACCCGCCGCGATCGCATCGCTGCGCTTGCGCTCGGTGATGTCGGTGATGCTGGCGCGAATCAACCGGCGATTGGAGCTCGGCAGGCGCACGAAGCGCACCTCGCAGGGCATGTTGCGGCCGAGCGAATCGCAATGCACCCACTCGAACACCGGCGCGCCGCCGGCCAGCGCGCCCTCGATGTAGCCGCGCGGCACGCCGAAGGAGGGGCTGCCGTCGGCCTGCTCCGAGGGGCTGATCCTGTCGGGACCGCTCTCGAGCAGAGTGGCACGGTCCATCTTGAAGAAGCGGCAGGCGTTGTCGTTGACGTCGACGAACTTTCCCCGATCGACGTCGAACACCACGATTACCTCGGGCGCGTGTTCCACCAGGGTCCGGTAGCGGGCCTCGCTCTCGCGCATCGACTGCTCGGAGAGGTGCCGCTCCGTGATGTCGCGGATGCACACGATGTAGCCATCGCTGCGGTTCAGGCGCGCCTTGCTCACCGCGATTTCCACCGCGACGCGGGCGCCTTCCTTGGTGACGCCCCACGCCTGATGTGCGGCGAGATCCGCGTGCGTGTCGTCGATCTCCGCGGCGCAGCGCTCGAGAAACTCGAGCGGTCCGCGCGTGTCAGTGTCGGGCAGCAGGAAATCGAGCGTACGGCCGAGAATCTCCGGCTGCGAATAGCCGAAGATCCGCTCGCCGGTAGGATTGAAGGTCTCGATGTGCCCGGCGTCATCGATCGTGATGATGGCGTCCTTGACGTTGTCGAGGATCGCCTGCAGGTGCGAAGCGCTCTGCTCCCGAATCTCCCGGGTGAGCGCCTGCGCCTCGTCCGACATGAGCTGCATGGAGCGAACGATGCCGCGCCGTTCCGAGTCGATGCGGTCGTAATGCGCGCTCACGATCTTGAGCAGCGCGGGCAAATCGATCTCCCCGCCGCGCCCGCGCGCGTCGCTCAATTGACGTTCGAGCAGGTGATTCAAGCTCCCCTGCGTTGGCGGCGGCTCGCTCCGAATGGCGGCCGCGGTATCGCGTGACAAGTCCTTCGCACCCCGGACACCCAGATAATGGGAATGTTAGGGAGATCCCTGACCTGAGGCGTGACGGGCGTCTCGGTTCGCCCAATAATCGGTTAAATAATTAGGAGCCCTGATCGGCCGTTTCGCGCTCGGAGCGCTTGCGCTCATTGGCGCGCAGATTGCGCTTGCGCAGGCGAATGGAGGTCGGGGTGACCTCGATTAGCTCGTCGTCATCGATGAACTCCATCGCCTGCTCCAGAGTGAAGCGGATGGGCGGGGTGAGCACGACGTTCTCGTCCTTGCCGGCGGCGCGCATGTTGGTCAATTTCTTGCCCTTCAGCGGATTGACGACGAGATCGTTGTCGCGGTTGTTGATGCCGATGATCATGCCCTCGTAGACCTCCTCCCCCGGTCCGATGCACAGCCTGCCGCGCTCCTGCAGACTGAACAGCGAATAGGCGAGCGCCATCCCCTGGCCGTTGGCGATCAGCACTCCCTGCGGGCGCTGGCCCAATTCGCGCTGCACCACGGGCCCGTAGTGATCGAACACGTGATGCAGCAGACCGGTGCCGCGCGTCATGGTGCGAAATTCGGTCTGAAAACCGATCAGTCCGCGCGACGGAATCATGTAGTCCAGGCGCACGCGCCCGCGGCCGTCGGCCTGCATGTCCTTCAATTCCGCGCCGCGGCTGCCCAAGGCCATCATGATGTCGCCCTGCGCATCGCTGTCGGCATCGACCGTGACCTGCTCGTAGGGCTCATGCGCGGCGCCGCCGATCTGTTTGATCACGACGCGCGGCCGGGACACCGACATCTCATAGCCCTCGCGACGCATGTTTTCGAGGAGCACGCCCAGGTGCAATTCGCCGCGGCCGAAGACCACGAATTTGTCAGGGTCCGCGGTCGGCTCGACGCGCAGCGCCACGTTGTGGATCGACTCGCGCTCCAGGCGCTCGCGGATCTGGCGGCTGGTGACGAACTTGCCCTCGCGGCCGAGGAACGGCGAGGTATTGACCTCGAAGGTCATGCTGATCGTCGGCTCATCGACGGTGAGGCTCGGCAGCGGCTCGACCGTGGCCGGGTCGCACAGCGTATCGGACACCTTGGGCTCGGCAATCCCCGCGAAGGCGACGATGTCGCCCGCGCCCGCGGATTCGATCTCGATGCGCGTCAAGCCGTGAAAGCCCAGAATCTGCGTGATTTTCTCGCTGCGCTCAGCACCGTCACGATCGACCACGGTCACCGTCATGCCACGCCGCAAGGTGCCGCGCTTGATGCGGCCGATGCCGATGGCGCCGACATAGCTCGAGTAGTCGAGCAGCGTGACCTGCAGCTGCAGCGGACCGTCCACGTCCACGTCGGGGGGCGGGCAATGCGCGACGATGGTTTGGAAGAGCGGCTGCATGTCGCCGTCGCGCACCGTCGAATCGAGGCCCGCGAAGCCGCGCAGAGCCGATGCGTAGACCACCGGAAAATCCAGCTGCTCGTCCGTGGCGCCCAGCCGATCGAACAAATCGAAGGTCTGGTCGAGCACCCAGCCCGGCCGCGCCTCATCGCGATCGATCTTGTTGATGACCACGATCGGCCTCAGCCCATGCTTGAAGGCCTTCTGCGTCACGAAGCGGGTTTGCGGCATGGGCCCGTCCACCGCATCGACCAGCAGCAGCACGCAATCGACCATGGCGAGCACGCGCTCGACCTCGCCGCCGAAATCGGCGTGGCCCGGCGTGTCGACGATGTTGATTCGATAGTCTCCCCAGGTGATCGCCGTGTTCTTGGCGAGAATGGTGATGCCGCGTTCGCGCTCCAGCACGTTCGAGTCCATCACCCGCTCTTGCACGTCCTTGCGCGCGTCAAGCGTGCCGGACTGGCGCAGGAGCTGATCCACGAGCGTGGTCTTGCCGTGGTCGACGTGCGCGATGATGGCGATGTTGCGAAGTTTCTGCGTCACAAAGAGGGCCTCGAGGAAAACCGCCCATTATAGAGCGAAGCGCGCCGCATTGTCCGGCTTTCGCCGCGGCGGCCAAGGTGGGGTTAAGGCTTCTGATTGGCGGCAGCTGCGGGGGCCGCAGCGACGATGAGCGGCACGGCAAACTCGCGCGACTCGGTCATTTCGTCGTGCTTCAAGCTCACTTTGAGGCTCAGGAACTGCATCCCTTCGGCGGTCGGCGTGACCGTGATCTGGTGCCGGTAGACCTGCGCGGGGTCGACCGCGGCGATTTCGACGCGGCCGTCGCCGGCCGCCACCTGCAGGCTGTCCGAGCCGGCCACATCGATGTCGGCCAGTTCCCCGGGAATCTGCGGCAGCAGCGCAAGGACGACCTGCAGCGGCTGGCCCACGGTCGGCCGCTGCAGCAGGTCGAACTTGAGCATGACCGGCGCCTGCGACTTGCCCTGGCTGGCCGCTTCGACCATGTCCGCCGTCAATTGCTGCGGTGTCTTGGCCCCCGCGACCTTCGCGGCCGGCGCAAGCTTCCGCGGAGCGGGCATGGGCTGCGGAGCGGGGCTCGAGTCGCGGTGGCACGCGGCCAGCAGCGCCACCGCGCACCATGCCAGCACTCTCCGGTTCATCATGGCGCCTATGATCTCCCATATCCGGCGTCGATCACAACTCGAGCGGCTCGGCGCGTACCGCCGCCAATTGCTCCTCGAGGGCGCGGTAGTGCTCTTCCCAGTAGCGCGGCTCGGCGAACCAGGGGAAGGCCTTCGGGAATGCCGGGTCGTACCAGCGCCGCGCCAGCCATGCCGAATAGTGAATCATGCGCAGCGCGCGCAGCGGCTCGATGAGCGCCAATTCGCTCCGGTCGAAGGGCAGGAACTGCTCATAGCCCTTGAGCAGATCAGTGAGCTGCGTGCGCATTTCCTGCCGCGTCCCGGCGAGCAGCATCCACAGATCCTGGATCGCGGGACCGGTCACGCAATCATCGAGATCGACGAAATGCGGTCCCAGATCGGTCCATAGGATGTTGCCGCGGTGGCAGTCGCCGAGGATCCGTCCCAGGCGCGCGCCGCGCCAGCCGAGCGCCTGCGTTTCGACCTCCTCGAGCAGCTCATCGGTAAGATCGGCGTATTTGTCCACGAGATAATCGGGCAGCCATTCGCCCTCGAGCACGAAATCGCGCGCCCTGCGGCCCAGCTCCTCGACGCTGAGGCGCGTCCGTTCGCGAAACGCCGCGCTGCGCCCGACGGTGTGAATTCGGCCAAGGAAGCGCCCCACCCACTCGCGCTCATCGGCCCTGCCGAGCTCCGGCCAGCGCCCTCCCCGGCGCGGAAAAACCGCATAGCGAAAGCCCCGGTGAAAGTGCAGCGTCTCACCGTGCGGCGCCAGCGGCGCGACCACCGGAATCTCCTGCGCCGCCAACTCCGCGGCAAAGGCGTGCTCCTCGGCGATGGCCGCATCGCTCCACCGGCCGGGCCGGTAGAATTTGGCGACCACCGGCTCGCCATCTTCGATGCCGATCTGGTAGACCCGATTCTCGTAGCTGTTGAGCGCCAGCACGCGCCCATCGCAGCGAAAATCGAGGACCTCCAGCGCGTCCAAGACCGTTTCCGGAGACAGCTCGGCGTAAGGTGCTTCCAGGCTCATGGCTGGAATTCTACAGGTGCGACGCTCTCACGCCCTTGCTCAAGAGCCTTACGCTAGAATGCGCCCATGCGTCTGCCCCGACCCAGATCATTGAGCGGCCTCATGCTGATCGGCTTCACCATCGTGGCCGCTCCGCTGCTGTTCGCCATCGTGAATGCCGCCGTACAGATGAATCGCCTGTCGAATCGCAGCGAGCAGCTGGTGGTGCACGGCATGCAGGGCACCCGCAGCAATCAGCACATGTTCCAGCAGATCGGCGCGCTCGAGCGCACCGCGCGGCTCTACCAGATCATCCCCAACGCCGAGCTGCTCGATGTCTATGCGCGCAACCAGGAGCGGCTGCAGAATGCCATCAACGAGCTTCTCAGCCTGCCGCTCGATTCGCAATCGCAGGCCGACGCGCACGCGCTGCAGGCCGATGCCGAGCGTGTCTGGCAGGAGCTCAAGAGCGCGCCGCCGAGCTCGCCACGCCTGGCGGAGCTGATCAACTCCTATCCGCAGATGGCCGACCTCGCCACCAGAATATCGAATCGCGTGAGCGCGCAGATCGACCGCGAACTGACGAATCTGCAGCGGGCAGCGCAGCTCGCGCAGCAGAATCTGTTCTGGCAGACGCTGCTGCTGGTGCCGATGACCCTTGCGGTGGTCGGCGTGTTCACCTACCTGTTCGGCAGGCCCATCCGCGCCATCGACCGCGCGATCAGCGAACTCGGGCGCGGCACTTTCTCCCGGCCGATCGTCATTCGCGGGCCGGCCGACTTGGAGCGCCTGGCGGCGCAATTGGAGTGGCTGCGCGTGCGATTATTGGATCTTGCACAGGAAAAGAATCGATTCCTGCGACATATGTCGCATGAACTGAAGACGCCACTGGCGAATATTAGGGAGGGAACCGAACTCTTGATGGACGGAGCAGTCGGTGAGCTGCAGAGCGCCCAAAGAGAAGTCACCGCCATCTTGCGCGAGAACGGTATGAAGCTGCAGCGTCTCATTGAAAATCTGCTGTCGTTCAGCGCCTGGCAGGCGAAGAGCGTGGGTTTGGAGGTGTCCGAATTCAAGCTGCGGCCGCTGGTCAAATCGGTATTGGAGAATCAGCAGCTCACTTTGGTGGCGCAGCGCGTACGCCTCGATGTGCAGGTGGAGGACCTCACGCCGTTGGCCGATCGGGCCAAGGTGCGGCTAATTCTCGATAATTTATTGTCAAATGCGATCAAGTTCACACCGCGCGGTGGCACCATCTCGATCAATGCCCGGGCCGAACGCGAGCAGTTGGTGCTCGATGTCATGGACAGCGGCCCCGGAATTCCCAAGGAGGAGCGCAACCGGATCTTCGAGGCTTTTTATCAGGGCAAGACGCCGCAGGGAGGGCACGTGAAGGGAACCGGTATCGGGCTGTCGGTGGTGACGGAATTCGTCAACGCGCACGGCGGCAGCATCGAGATCCTCGAAGCACCGGCCGGCGGCGCTCATTTTCGTGTCCGTCTACCCATGCGCCAGTCCGCTGCGCGTGAAAAGGCCCATGCAGCATAGCCGGTTGCGCTTCGCAGCATACGGATTGGCAGCCTGCGGCCTCGCCGGTTGCGCCGGCGCACCGACCGCCCAGGCCCCGCCGGCCGCGGCGGAGCACTCGGCGGCCGATTTGGGGCCGATCACCCCGCTGCTCGAACTGATGAGCGAGCTGCCGCAGGGCGACCCGGCACGGCAGGCGGAGCTGTTCCAGTCCGCCAAGAATGCGGCGGCGGTCTCGCCGACCACGAGCAACCGGCTCAAGTATGCACTCGCGCTGGCGACACCTGGACATAGCGGGTCCGATCCCGTCGCCGCCCAGCGACAGTTGTCGGAATTGTTGGCCAGGCCTGAAACTCTCTTAAGCGCGGAGCGCCTGTTGGCCCTGGTGGAGCTGCAGGATGTCGATCAACAGCTGGTTCTGCAGGCCGAAAACCAGCGGCTGCGCAGCGACGACGCGGCGCACGATTCGCGTGATAAGCTGCAGGCGGTCAATCGCCGCCTGCAAGCGGAGTTGGATGAAAATGCGCGATTGCGCAAAGCGTTGGACGAAGCACGGGCGAAGCTCGATGCGGTGACGAACATCGAGCGATCCATCAATGATCGCGGCACCAGCGCGCCGCCCCCCAAATGAAATCACCGGAGAGTCTCGTGAACGCCAATTCCAACGCCGCCACCACGCCCCTTTCGTTCGGCCTCCAGCCGAATTCGCGCGACACGTCGGCGCCGCAAAAGCGCAAGGCGCGGATCCTGGTGGTCGACGATGATCCCGGGCTGCTGCGCCTGCTCACCATCCGGCTGCGCGCCGAGAATTACGAAGTCGAAGCGGTCGAGAGCGCCGCGGCGGCGCTCGCCGCCTGCACCCGGTTTCGGCCGGACCTGGTCATCACCGATCTGCGGATGGATCAGATGGACGGCATTGGATTGCTGAAGGAGCTGCAAAGCCGCTGGCCCGGCCTGCGGGTGATCATTCTCACCGCGCACGGCACCATTCCGGACGCCGTGCATGCCACCCAGAGCGGCGCGTTCGGCTTTCTCACCAAGCCGGTCGACAAACAAGAATTGCTGGACCACGTGCAAAAGGCGCTCAAGGTGTCCGGATTCGCACACGTGGACGAGGATTGGCGCGCCAACATCATCACACGCAATCAACTGATGGAAGATAAGCTGGCGCAGGCCAACATGGTGGCCGGCACCGACGCACGCGTGCTGCTGACCGGCGAGAGCGGCACCGGCAAAGAGCTGCTGGCGGGCGCCATTCACGAAGCAAGTCCGCGCCGCAACAAGCCGTTCGTGGCCATCAACTGCAGCGCCATGGTCGAGAACCAGCTCGAAGCGGAGCTGTTCGGCTATGAAAAGGGCGCTTTTCCCGGCGCGACCCGCGCGCAGAAAGGCCTGTTCGAGACCGCGGACGGCGGCACCCTGCTGCTCGATGAGGTCGGCGACCTGCCGATGCGGCTGCAGGTCAAACTGCTGCGCGTGCTGCAGGAAAATCAAATCCGTCCGGTGGGCACCACCGAGCCGGTACCGGTCAACGTGCGGGTGATTTCCGCGACGCATCGGGACTTGCACCAGATGATGGTCGGCGGGCAATTCCGCGAGGACCTGTATTATCGGCTGAACGTGGTACACATCGAGATGCCGTGCCTCGGAAGCCGCCGCGAAGACATTCCGCTGCTGGTGGCGCATTTTCTCGAGCAGATCGCCAAGGAAAGCGGCCAGAGAAAGATCTATGCGCCGGAGGCGGTGGAGCTGCTGGCGACCGCCGAGTGGCCGGGCAATGTGCGCCAGCTGTATAACGTGGTGCGGCAAAACGTCGCACTGTCGACCGGGCCCATCATCACCGCCGAGCTCGTGCAGCAATCCCTGGGCGGCAATCCGATCCGCCTGCCGTCCTTCGACGAGGCCCGCGATGAGTTCACGCGCAATTATTTGTCGCAGATACTGCAAATCACCGCGGGCAACGTGAGTCAGGCGGCGCGGCTCGCGCGGCGCAACCGCACCGATTTCTACAAACTGCTGTCGCGGCACCAGCTGCTGCCGGACGACTTCAAGAAGCCTTGATAGAGAAACCCTGAGGCTTGGCGCTGCGGCGCGTGAGCGCGCCGTCAGGCGTAGAACTGCGCGACGCTCGCGGCCACGTGCTCGAGCTGCGCCGCGCTCAATTCCGGATAGATCGGCAGCGCCAACGTCTCTTCGGCGGCCCGCTCGGAGTGCGGAAAGTCACCGCGCCGGTGCCCCAGGTAGGCAAAACAGGGCTGCATATGCAGCGGCACCGGATAGTAAATTTCGGTGCCGATTCCGCGCTCGCCCAAGAACGACTTCAGCGCGTCGCGGCGCTGCACGCGCAGGACGTACTGATTGAAGATGTGGCGGCCGCGCAACACACGGGGCGCGATCACCTGTGGCTTAAGGCCGGCTCCCGCGAACGCAGCGTCGTAAAAGGCGGCGTTGCGCTGGCGCGCCTCGGTCCAGCCGTCCAGGTACTTGAACTTGACGCGAAGCACCGCCGCCTGCAATTCATCGATGCGAAAGTTGCCGCCGATCACCGCGTGAAAGTACTTGGGCTTGCCCCCGTGCACGCGCAGTACGCGCATGCTTTCGGCCAGATCCGCATCGTTGGTGGTGCACATTCCGGCATCGCCGAATGCGCCGAGATTCTTGCTGGGGAAGAAGGAAAAACAGCCGATGTCGCCCAAGGATCCGACCCGCACGCCGTTTCGGTCCTCCGTGCCGATCGCCTGAGCGGCATCCTCGATGACTCGCAGCCGATGGCGCCGCGCGAGCTCGAGCAGCGGCGGTAGGTCGGCGGACTGGCCGTACAGGTGCACGGGCATGATCGCCTTGATCCGGCCTCCGGTCGCGCGATTCTTGAGATGCCCCGCGTCCGACACGCACTCAT
>JBKQOZ010000017.1:0-32397 GCA_052326345.1 Steroidobacteraceae bacterium
TGCCGTCGAGCCTGGTCACCGGCAGCAGGCCGCGCGTGGAAAACGCCAGCCATATTTCGTCCGCGCCGCGCAGCTGCGCCTCCGAGACGCGAACGCTGCGGCTGACGAGCCCCAAACGGTGCGCCAGCTCGCCGACCACCTCGCGCGTCGTACCGGGAAGAATCTGGTGGCCGTTCGGCGGCGTGTGAATGGCGCCCTGCATGACGACGTGCACCGTGGTCGATGAGCCCTCGGTGAGCTCTCCGCGCTCGAGCAATACGGTTTCAAAGGCGCCGGCATCGGCGGAGAGCTTTTTGAGGAGGACGTTCGCGAGCAGCGCAGTGGATTTGATGTCGCGTCGCGCCCAGCGCGTGTCCGCCGCGGTGACGGCCGACACCCCCTGTTCGAGGAGCGCAGAGGAGGGCGGCTCGAGCACCGAGGCGAACGCGAACAGCGTCGGCTCGAGTCCCACCGGCCATGCGTGGTTGCGGCCGAACTCCGCTCCGCGAGTTACCTGCATGTAAAGATACTGGTCCCCGCCGCCGTTGCGCGCAATCAGCTCAGCGCAGATCTCGCTCCACTCGACATGCGTCAGCGGCGGCTGCATGCGGATGCCCGCGAGGCTCCTCGACAGCCGGTCAAGATGTTCGCGCAGCCTGAATGGCCGGTCGCCGTACACCGGCACGACTTCGTAGACCGCATCGCCGAACAAGAACGCGCGGTCCAGGGGCGTCACCCGCGCTTCGGCCAGCGGCAGGTACTCACCGTTCAGATAACAAATGGGCAGCGGCATGCTCACGCGAACCACAGCCGGATGGTGTCTATCAGCCGGCGCCACCAGCTGCCGGCAGCGACGCTGGTGAGCGGATGAATCGGCTGCGTGGCCAGAGTTTGGCTGCCGGCGGACACGCGCAGCTGGCCCACGGTGGTATCGCGCGCAAGCGGCGCGATCAGGCGCGGTTGCACCTCGACGGCGGTCTTGATGTCATTGGCTTGCCCGCGCGGCAGAGTAATGTAAAGATCGTCGCGGATGCCGACATCGACCGGCGAGTTTGCCGCCTTCCAGACCGGCGTGGTGGCAAGCGTAGCGCCCCCCTTGACCACCAGTTTGGTATCGTAAAAGGTGAAGCCGTAATTCAGCAGCGCCGCGCTGGCGTTTTCGCGGCCCTTCATGCTCGCGGATCCGAGCACCACCGACACCAAACGCATGCCGTCGCGCAGGGCCGAGGTCACCAGGCAGTAGCCCGCGGAGTCCGTGTGGCCTGTCTTCAGGCCGTCGACGCTCGGGTCGCGGCCGAGCAGACCGTTGCGATTTTGCTGCTTGATGCCGTTGTGCTCGAATTCGCGCACCGAGTAGTACTTATAGTACTGGGGAAAGTCGCGGATCATCGCGATGGCGAGCAGCGACATGTCGTGAGCGGTGGTGTAGTGGTTGGGAGCCGGCAGCCCGGAGCTGTTCTCGAAATGCGTGTCGATCATGCCGAGCCGCTTGGCGGTGGCGTTCATCAGCTGCGCAAAAGTCTCCTCCGTCCCGGCCACGCGCTCCGCCAACGCGATCGTGGCATCGTTGCCGGACTGCACGATCATGCCCAAAATCAGCAGCTCCACCGATACCGGCTTACCCAATTCGATGAAGGTGCGAGACCCTTCCGAGCGCCAGGCCTTCTCGCTGACGATTACCTGTTCGTCCAGCTTGAGTTTGCCGGCCGCCAGTTCCTGAAAGACGATGTAGGCGGTCATCAGTTTCGTGAGGCTCGCGGGCTCCGCGCGCGCGGTCGCCTCATGGGCCGCCAGGGTCTTGTCGGTGCGGTAGTCGACGAGGATATAGGAGCGCGCGTCGACGGCGGGCGCCGTCGGAATCGGCGTCTCGGCAGCGATGGAAGGGGCGCAGAGCGCGGCGAGAAGCGGGAGGGTCAACAGGGAACGAAGCATGATGGACGGATACCTTGATTTAAAAAGTGATTGAGTCTACCGGCGAGCGGCGGCCACGGCGAGTGGTGGCACAGAGGATCGGTATTTGAGCTAGTTCATTGCAAGGTGCGCATCGCGCACGCCCGCGCGCGCAAGCGCATCGACGATGCGGTCGAACTCCGGAACGTCCGGAACTGGACCGATGCGCACGCGGTACATTTTCCGGCCCGCGATCCAATCGTCGCGCACGAAGACGTTTCCATAGCCGCCGCCCCTCAATCTGGCGGCCAACCGCTCGGCATTCGCAGGATCGGAGAATGCGCCGGCTTGAACGAAGAGGGTGGCGTCGTGTGACGGCGCGGGTGCGGTCGCGGGCGACGGCACCGGCGCGGTCTCGGCGGCTCCGGCCGTGGAAATCAGCGACCCGACCGACATGCTCGCAAAGACCGTCGAGTCGGCCGCCGGGACTGTCGGGTCAATAGCGCGAACCTCGACCATCGCCGTGCCATTTCGCAGCATGTCGAGCTTGGCGGCGGCCGTATAGGATAGGTCGATGATGCGGTTGTCGACGAAAGGGCCGCGGTCGTTGACACGTACCACGACGCTGCGGCCGTTCTGCAAGTTGATCACGCGCACGTACGCCGGCAGCGGCAGTGTCTTGTGCGCGGCCGTCATGCCGTACATGTCGTAGGGTTCGCCGGTCGATGTGCGAATCTTGTGAAACCCCGGCCCGTACCATGACGCGACGCCGCGCTCCACGTAAGCGGTGCTCGAGGACAGCACGTAGTAGCGCTTGCCGAATACGTCGTAGAACGGCGGGTTGCCGTAGCGCGAGCGCGGCTCGACACGCGGGACTGCGTCCGGAACGGACTGCGCCGGCGGGGCCGCTGCCTCGGGCGCCGCCGCCGCGGCCGGCGGCGGCCGGGTAACCGCAGCAGGGCCGGCCCGCTGCGCCTCGCCTGCGCAGCCGCTCATACCGACGGCGACCGCCAGGGCCGAGATTGCAAGTGAGCGATCGGCATTCACGGCTTTGCGGCACGCGTAGCGTCGAGGAGCGGCGCCGCGCCGGGAGCGGCGGCGGGACTCGCGGCGGTCACCGGGGCCACAGGCGCATCCGTGGGCTGCGGAGAATCGCCGGGGTGCGGCGAGTCGTTCATCAAGATCCGCTGTTTGACCGCGGCGGCGAGCTCATACACGGCCATGGCATATAGGGCGCTGTGGTTGTAGCGCGTGATGACATAAAAATTGTTGTACCCCACGCGCCAATGAACTCCATCGGCTTCGTCGGCGGCAACCAGCATTGCGGGCGCATCGGGCGGCAATGGGCTCTCGAAGCTCACACCCTTCGCCTGCAAGGTTGCGACCGTTTCGCTGAGCGACAGGCTGCGGCCGTCCAAATCCGCGGCCTTATCCGCCTCGACGCTGGCTTCGCTCAGCACGGGCTCGCCGGGATTCCACCCGTGTTCCTTCAGATAGTTGCCGACGCTCGCACAGACGTCCGACCAGTTGCTCCACAAGTCGATGTGGCCGTCCGCGTTCGCATCGACCGCATAGCGCCGATAGTTCGACGGCATGAATTGCGGCGCGCCCATCGCGCCGGCATACGATCCCTTGATCGCCAGCGGATCCAACTTCAGGTCGCGGGTCAGTAGAAGGAATTGTTCGAGCTCGTCGCGGAAAAACTTTCCCCGGGCCGGATAGTCGAACGCCAGTGTCGCCAGGGCATCCAGCACGCGGTAGGATCCCGTCAAGCGGCCGTAGTAGGTTTCCACGCCGAGGATCGCGGCCAGGTACTCCGGCGCCACTCCGGAGCTGACGCTCGCCCGATCCAGTTCTTGGCGGTGTGCGAGCCAGAATTCCGTGCCCTCGCGGATGCGCCGTTCACTCAGGAATATCGGGCGGTACTCGTACCACGGCTTGGCCTTCTCCGCCGGCCGGTCCATCGCTTCGAGGATTGCCGGCTGGATTTCGGCGGCCGCGAGCAATCGTCGCAGCTGGCTCTTCTTGAACGAATATTGATCCGCCATTTGTGCGATGAAGCTCTTCACGTCGGCGCGATGCGTGTCGAGCGCGGCGGCGGGATTTGCGCTCGAGCCGATCAGAGCGGCGGCGAGCAGCAGGGCTTTTGAGCGAAGGAGCGCGCGCACCCTTCAGCTCCTACGACCCTATGAGCTTGCGATGCGAATGAAGCGACATCAATATCCCGAAGCCCGCCAGCAGAGTGACCATAGAAGTGCCCCCATAGCTGATCATCGGCAGGGGTACGCCGACGACCGGCAGGATGCCGCTCACCATACCGGAATTGACGAACACATACACGAAGAAGCTCAATGCGATGGCCCCCCCCGTCAGGCGCGCAAAGGTGTCCTGTCCCTGCATCGCCAGGTACAGCGCCCGCCCGATCACGATGCCGTAAAGAACCAGCAGCACCAGGCAAGGCAGCAAACCGAGTTCCTCGCCGATGACCGCGAAGATGAAGTCAGTGGAGCGCTCCGGCAGAAACTCCAGCTGCGCCTGGCTTCCCATCATGTAGCCCTTGCCGAACACGCCGCCGGAGCCGATCGCGATCTGGGACTGGATGATGTGGTACCCGGCGCCGAGCGGATCGTTTTCGGGATTCAGGAATGTCAGTATGCGCTGACGCTGATAGTCATGAATGAAGTGCCAGGCGGCCCAGGCGGCGCCCCCGAGCAGCGGTATCGATATCAATATGATTCGAAGCTGCAGCCCCGCCAGCAGCAGCACGATGAGGCCGGAGGAGGCGATCAGCAGCGCGGTACCGAGATCCGGTTCCCTGGCGATCATCGCCGTCGGCAGTGCGATCAGCAAGCCCATCACCAGCAGGTCCCTGAAGGTCGGCGGGAGCGGCCGCTCGTGCATGTACCAGGCACAAATCATCGGCACGGCGAGCTTCATGATCTCGGAGGGCTGGAAGCGCAAGAAGCCGATATCGAGCCAACGCTGCGCGCCCTTGCCGACATGCCCGGTGACGTCAACGACGACCAGCAACAGGATACCGATCACGTAGGCAACGGGCGCGAGCAGGCGCAGATACTGCGGAGTCGCGAGGCGCGCGAGGGCCAGCATGGCGACCACCGCAATGGCGATGTTCGCAAGATGGTGCTCGACCATTTTCAGATTCTGGCCGGAGGCGCTGTACACCACCAGGATGCCGATGCAGACGATCAGCGCCAGCACACCGGTCAGCGGCCCGTCCAAGCCGAGCGCCCGCAAGGTGCGGCCGCCCGCGGTCAGCGTGCGGCGCGTGCGCGAGGGTGAAAATTCATCGTAAATCATGGCTTTTCCGGCGACCCGGCTTTCTCCGGCAACAAATAGGCATCGAACATCTTGCGCGCGATCGGCGCCGCCGTGCTGCCGCCGTGCTTGCCGTTCTCCACGAACACGGCGACGGCGAGTTTCGGGTCCTCGGCCGGTGCGAACGAGATGAACAGAGCATGGTCGAGCATGCGCTCCGATAGCTGCTTTTCATTGTATTTCTCGTTCTGCCCGATGGTGAAGACCTGTGCGGATCCGGTCTTGCCGGCGATCTTGTAGGGAGATCCGGCGGTCGCCGCGGCGGCCGTGCCGCCCGGCCCAGTGGCGAGTTCCATGCCGTCGACGATGACGCCCCATTGGTCCTCAGCAACGGCCGTCAGGGACGGCTCCTGCTGAACCGGGCGCGGCGTCAGGGTATCCGATCCGGGTGCACGCACCGCCGTCACCAGCCTCGGCTTGAAGATCTGGCCGCGCGAGGCGATGCCCGACACCGCATGCGCGAGCTGCATGGGGGTTGCCAGCATATAGCCCTGGCCGATTCCGACGCTGATTGTTTCGCCGGCGAACCACACCTGCTCGGCGGGCCTCTTGTAGGCGTGCCGTTTCCATTCGGTCGAGGGCATCAATCCGGGCTTTTCGCCTGGAATATCGATGCCGGTAAGGTCGCCGAATCCGAACGTGGCCATGAAATCGTGCATGCGGTCGATGCCGAGCTTGTTCGCCACCGTGTAGAAATACACGTCGCAGGATTGCTGGATGGCGTGGCGCATCGAGATGGTACCGTGGCCCTTCGGCTTCCAGTCCCGGAACAGGTGGCTCGAGCCGGGCAGGCTGAAATGGCCGGGACAAAAAATGGTCTGCTCCGGAGTCATGACGCCGTATTTCAGCGCCGCCAACGCGAAGAACGGCTTGACGGTGGAGCCCGGCGGGTAGGCGCCGCGCAGCGCCCGGTTGATCAGCGGCTTGTCGATGTCGTTTTGCAGAGCATCGTATTGCTTGCTCGTCAGGCCGCGCGCGAACGCGTTGGGGTCGAATCCGGGAGTGCTGGCGAGTGCAATGACGTCGCCGGTGTGCGGATCGATCGCGATGGCAGCTCCCCGCTTGCCCGACAGTGCATCCTCGGCGGCGCGCTGCACGCGCATATCGAGGCTCAGGATGAGATCGGATCCCGCGATCGGCTGACGCGTGTTAAGTTTTGGCGTGTAGGCGCCCTGGCGCTCCACCGGCCTGCCGGCGGCATTCACCAGTACTTCGCGGTAGCCGGGCGTGCCGTGCAGATCGTTTTCGTAGGCGCCCTCGACACCCAATTTGCCGATCAGCGTGGTGCCGGCGTAGGTCGCCGAATCGATGCGCGTCAGATCCTGCTCGCTGATGGCGGCCACATAGCCCAGCGCGTGCACCGCCATGGCGCCGAATGGGTAGTGCCGCGACAGCCGGGTGCGGATGTCCACGCCGGTGAACTCGTAGCGGTGCACCGCAAAGCGGGCCATTTCCTCATCATCGAGGGCCAGCTTGAGAGGGACGCTTTCATAGACGTGGTGCGACAGGATGGTGCGTTTCAGGCCGCGCAGTTCGTCCGCATCGAGCAATCCGATGGCCACCAGGCGCGCCAAGGCCGCGTCGAGTTCCGCCATCCCGCCGACCTGCTCGCGCACCAACTCGAGCTGAAAGGCCGGCAGATTGTCCGCGAGCACCACGCCATGGCGGTCGAGGATCAACCCGCGGCTGGGGGGGATCGGGTCGGTATGCACTCGATTGCCCTGCGACAGCTCGGCGTAGTAGTCGTGCTTGATGACCTGCAGATAAAAGAGCCGCCCGGCAACGGTCAACAGCAGGACGGCGACGATCACGCCCGCGACGATGCCGCGAATCGTGAAGATGCGCTGTTCAGCCCAGTGATCCTTGATGCGGACTCGACGCGGCAATCTACCAACCCCCGGTGAGGCTAACGCTCATGCAGGCGTGCCATAGTGCCGGCGAGCAACGGCCACAGCAATGCGCCTATCACGGGCGCCAGCCAGCGGCTGAAGCTCGTGACGGGGTTCCCGGTGGCGCCATCGACCCAGAACAGAATGAACTGATATCCGGTCAACAGCGCGAATATGGTCAGCGATTGCGACAACACGGAGAACACCCGCAATCGCAGGCGCAGATGCGTCGCCCAAGCGGCCATCAGCGTCAGTGCGAGCGCATGCTGGCCCAGAACGACACCATTGATCACATCGAGCGCCAGGCCGGCAAGGAACGCCAGCCCCAGTCCGCCGGCGCGCGGCGATTCGATCGACCAGTAAAACACCACCAGCACCAGAAAATCCGGCCGCAAAACATCGAGCGCAAAGGGCAAAGGCACCACCGTCAGCGCCAGCGCCACCAGCGCGGACAGTGCCATGGGCAATCGGCGGATTCGTTCATCGCGCATCATTCGTCGTTTGCCCCTTCCGGCGCCCGCGGGGGCGGCCCGGACGGCGCCTTGGCGCGCTTCGCGGCTGCATCCGGCGCACCGGCCGGTGCGCTCGCCGGTGCGCTGGCCGGGGAAATGACGGCGGGCCGCGCTACGCCGGACGGCACCGGCGCAGCCGGCGCGGCGGATGTGGTGGCCGCGGGCAGCGCGGCGCCGGACTTGAGCCACACGAACATCAACTCTCTCGAGCGGTCGAGCTGCGCAGCCGGACGTACGTCGACATCCGCCAGCGACTGTGACGGGTCGCGCTTGACCTCTGCGATGGTCCCGACCGGATATCCCGCGGGAAAGCCGCCGCCGAGCCCCGAAGTGACCAGCAGATCGCCTGCGATCACATCGGCGCTGGTGGGCAGGTAGGGAAGCTTCAGCCGGCTCGAGTCGCCGGTGCCGACGGCAATGGTACGTAGGCCGTTGCGGTTGATCTGGACGGGTATCGCATGCGCCGCATCGCTGATGAGTATGACCTCACTGGTGAGCTGCTCGACGCGGGCGACCTGTCCGAAGACTCCCCCCGAATCAAGGACCGCTTGCCCGACGAACACCCCGTCGCGCGCTCCCTTATCGACCAGCACCCGCGCGCGAAAGGCGTCGAGGTCCACGTCCATGATGTCGCCGATGATGAACCGGTTCGAGACCCCGGCGGTGCTGTCGCGCAGCGCACGCAGCCGCTGCGTTTCGGCCTCCAGCGCCTCGTACCGCTGGAGCCGGAACTGCGCCACGCGCAGCTCCGCCTCGAGTCGGGCCTTGTCGGCGCGCAGCGCATCGCGGGTCGTAATGCTTTCTCGAAACCAGTTCCAGCCCTCGAACGGGCTTTCCACGGCGACCTGCACCGGATACGCAACGATCGACAGCAGGCGCCGAATCTTGCCCAGATGGTCGTAGCGCTTATCGACGATCATCAATCCCAAGGCCAGCAGAGAGTACAGAACACAACGCAGCAGCAGCCCCGTCGTTCGTCCGGAAGTATCGGAATTACGAAATGCGACCATGGGCGGGGGCTTCCCGAGGAGCCTGCTGGGCGGGTGGCGGCTGCGGCGTTGCGCGTCTTGGGCGCGGAATGCTCAGACAGGCTCCCGCGCTCGCATTACTCCAATCCGAAGATGCCCGGTCCATGCTCCTCGGTGAGTTCGAGGATCCGGCCTCCGCCGCGTGCGACGCACGTCAGAGGGTCATCTGCGACCACCACGGGCAAGCCGGTTTCTTCCATGAGAAGTTTATCCACATCGCGCAGCAACGCACCGCCCCCGGTGAGTACGATCCCGCGCTCGGCAACGTCGGCGCCAAGTTCGGGAGGCGTCTGCTCGAGGGCCTGTTTGACGGCGCCCACGATACCCTGCAAGGGCTCTTGCAGAGCTTCCAGGATCTCGTTGGAGTTGAGCGTGAAGCTGCGCGGCACGCCCTCGGAGAGATTGCGCCCCTTCACCGAAATTTCCCGCACCTGCTGTCCGGGATACGCAGAGCCGATTTCCAGCTTGATGCGTTCGGCCGTCGCCTCGCCTATCAATATCCCGTAATTGCGCCGCACGTAGTTGGTGATGGCCTCATCGAACTTGTCCCCGCCGATCCGCACGCTCGCTGCGTATACGATGCCGTTCAAGGAGATGACCGCCACTTCCGAGGTGCCGCCGCCGATGTCGAGCACCATCGAGCCGCGCGCCTCCTGCACCGGCAGGCCGGCGCCGACGGCCGCGGCCATCGGTTCCGGGACGATGTCGACGCTGCGCGCGCCGGCGCCTTCCGCCGATTCTTTGATTGCACGGCGCTCGACTTGCGTGGAGCCGAACGGCACGCACACCAGAACTCGCGGGCTGGGGCTCAAAAAACGGTTGCCGTGCACCTTTTTGATGAAGTACTGCAGCATTTTTTCGGTGTACGTAAAGTCCGCGATGACGCCGTCCTTCATGGGACGAACCGCCGTGATGTGGCCCGGGGTGCGGCCCAACATGTTCTTGGCTTCCACGCCGACGGCGACGATGATCTTGCCTCCGCGCGTCGGTTCGTCCTGCACTGCGACGACCGACGGCTCATTGAGGACGATGCCGCGCTCGCGCACGTAGATCAGGGTATTGGCGGTTCCAAGATCGATTGAGAGGTCATTGGAGAAATAACCTCTTAGGCGTTTGAACATGGGGTCTTTTGCTTGCGAAAGGGGGTGAAAAAAGTTGCGCTAATGTAACAACCGACACGACTTTCAGCAAGGCAACGTGTATCATCCATCGCGCTTATTTTTGCGCACTCGCGCGCATTTTTGGCACTCAATATGAGCCTGACCCGTCAAGACGTCGAAAAGATCGCGCACCTCGCACGCCTGTCGATCACCGAACAAGAGATGCCGGTCTACGTCACCAGCTTGTCGAGCATCGTCGATTTCGTCGCTGAGCTCTCGCGCGTCGAGACCGGCGGCGTCGAGCCGATGGCGCACCCGCTGGATGGCCAGCGCCAGCGCCTGCGGCCCGATGTGGTGTCGGAAACCGACCACCACGAGAAATACCAGCTCAACGCCCCCAGTGTGCAGGCCGGGCTGTACGTCGTGCCGCGAGTCATAGAGTAAGGCTCAACCTCAAAGTCCAGTGACGATGATGCACAATCTTTCCCTCGGCGAACTCGCCGACCGTTTGGCGGGTAGGCAGATTTCAAGTGTGGAGTTGACGCGGCATTTTTTGGCGCGGATCGAACGGCTGAACCCCTCTTTGAACGCCGTGATCACCGTCACGGCTGCGCAGGCTCTCGACAGCGCGGCGGCGGCCGATCGCCGCCTGGCGGCGGGGGAGCGGGGCCGCTTGCTCGGCATCCCCCTCATTCATAAAGATATTTTCTGCACGGACGGGGTCCGGACCAGCTGCGGTTCGCGCATGCTCGACAACTTCACGGCGCCCTACGATGCCACCGTCGTCGCGCGTCTCAAGGCGGCCGGTGCGGTCATGCTCGGCAAGGCCAACATGGACGAATTTGCCATGGGCTCCTCCAACGAGACGAGCTATTACGGGCCGGTCAAGAATCCCTGGGATACGACCAAAGTACCGGGGGGCTCCTCGGGCGGGTCGGCGGCGGCGCTGGCCGCCAGGCTCGCGCCGATCTCCACCGGTACCGATACCGGCGGCTCGATCCGTCAGCCTGCCGCCCTCACCGGCATCACCGGGGTCAAGCCCACGTACGGCCGGGTGTCGCGCTACGGCATGATCGCGTTCGCATCGAGCCTCGATCAGGCGGGGGTGTTCGCCCGGACGGCGGCAGACGCGGCGGCCGTCCTGCAGATCATGGCTGGGTTCGATCCCAATGATTCGACCAGTGTCGATACCCCCGTCCCCGATTATCCGGCGCTTTTGGACGCGCCGCTCAAGGGGTTGAAAATCGGCCTGCTGCGCGAGTTCTTCGACGGATTGGAGGACCGCAACGCGGCACTCATCCACGATGCGCTGAAGATTTACCTGTCGCTTGGCGCCGACACCGTCGAAGTCAGCCTGCCGCACCTGCCGCTGTCCGTCCCCACTTATTATGTGGTTGCACCGGCCGAATGCTCGTCGAATCTCTCGCGCTTCGACGGCGTACGGTTCGGCCACCGCTGCGCGCAGCCGAGAGACCTGGAGGAGCTGTATAAACGGTCGCGAGGCGAAGGATTCGGCGCGGAAGTCAAACGCCGCATCATGACCGGAACCTATGTATTGTCGGCCGGCTATTTCGACGCCTACTATTTGAAGGCGCAGAAAGTGCGCCGCCTGATCACCGACGATTTTCGCGCGGCTTTCCAAAAGGTCGATTTGCTCGTGGGGCCGACCACCCCGACCCCCGCCTTCGCCATCGGTGCGAAGGTGAATGATCCGGTGACCATGTACCTGAACGACATCTACACGATCGGGGCAAACCTCGCCGGGCTGCCGGGGCTTTCGATCCCTTGCGGCTTCGTCGACGGATTGCCGATGGGGTTGCAGCTGATCGGACCGCATTTCTCAGAGGCTCGATTGCTCGGCGCGGCGCATCAGCTCCAGCGCGCGACTGCGTGGCACGCCCAAGCTCCCGGCGGGTACGAATGATGGCCAACTGGGAGGTGGTGATCGGCCTGGAGATCCATGCTCAGCTCGCCACGAAATCGAAAATCTTCTCCGGATCGGCGACCACCTACGGCGCCGCGCCGAATACTCAGGCCAATTTGATCGATCTCGCCTATCCGGGTGTGCTGCCGGTGCTGAACGAGCAAGCCGTGCGCATGGCGGTCAAGTTCGGACTCGCCATCGGCGCGACCATTGCGCGGCGATCGATCTTCGCCCGCAAGAACTACTTTTACCCGGACCTTCCGAAAGGTTATCAGATCAGCCAGTACGAGCAGCCGGTGGTCGGCAAAGGCTCCCTCGCCATCATGCTCGATGACGGCACCGTCAAGACCATCGACGTGACTCGCGCGCACCTCGAGGAGGACGCGGGCAAGTCGCTGCACGAGGGCCTCGCCAACGCGAGCGGCATCGATCTGAACCGCGCCGGCACGCCGCTGCTCGAAATCGTCTCCGAGCCGGACATGCGCTCGGCCAAGGAGGCGGTGGCGTACATGAAAAAGGTCCACACCCTGGTGCGCTACCTCGAGATCTGCGACGGCAATATGCAGGAGGGCTCGTTCCGCTGCGATGCCAACGTGTCGGTGCGGCCGCGCGGACAGGCGACATTCGGCACCCGGGCGGAGATCAAGAATTTGAACTCCTTTCGCTTCGTCGAGAAGGCGATTCAATACGAAATCGCCCGCCAGATCGATTTGATCGAGAGCGGCGGCAAAGTGGTTCAGGAAACCCGGCTGTACGATTCGGACAAGAACGAGACGCGCTCGATGCGCTCCAAAGAGGAGGCGAACGACTACCGCTATTTCCCGGATCCGGACCTGTTGCCGCTCGAGCTCGACCAGCAGTTCATCGAGGCCGTGCGGGGCAGCCTGCCCGAACTGCCGGACGAGAAGGCCGCGAGGTTCGCGCGCGACTTCGGGCTCTCCGCCTATGACGCCGGCGTGTTGAGCGCGAGCCGCGAGCTCGGCGCGTACTTCGAGGCGGTCGTCGCGGCGCTGGGTGCGACGCATGCGTCGCACGGGGGGCCAGGGATGGCCCCCCAGGGCTTGCGCGAAGCAGGGACAGCGCAGCGCAATGCGACGCATGCGAAGCTCGCGGCCAATTGGGTGATGGGCGAATTGTCGAGCGCGCTGAATCGCGAAAACGCGGAGATCACCGCGTCGCGAGTGTCGCCCACGGCATTGAGCGGCCTGCTGGCGCGCATTGTGGATGCGACCATCTCCGGCAAGATCGCCAAGGACGTGTTCGAAGCCATGTGGTCCGAGGGCCGGCCGGCGGACGCCATCATCGAGGCGAAGGGCCTCAGACAGATCACCGACTCGCTCGAGATACAGGGCGTGATCGACGCCGTGATCGCCGCCAACCCCAAGCAGCTCGCGGATTATCGCGCCGGCAAGGACAAGCTGTTCGGATTCTTCATCGGGCAGGTCCAGAAGGCGACGGGAGGCAAGGCAAATCCCGCGCAGCTCAACGAGCTGCTGAAAGCCAAACTGGACGGCGGCTAGAGCTCCTGATGCATGACCGCGACTGTTTGCATCGTTTCGTCTTCGAGCAGTATCCGATCCGCGGACACCTGGTCCACCTCGATGCCGCGTGGCGGGCGCTGATCGAGCATCGCGAGTATCCTCAGGCGATTCGCGACATTCTGGGAGAAGCGGTCGCCGCTTCGCTGCTGCTGGCGGGAACGGTCAAGTTCGAGGGGGTGCTGTCGTTGCAGCTGCAGGGCGACGGCCCGGTGCATTTACTGCTGGCGCAATGCACCAGCAGCCTCGGCGTTCGCGGGTTGGCGCGCCATCGGCAACGGCAGGAGGCCGCCGGCACCGGCGCGGCCGGCACCGGTGCGGCCGGCACAGGTGCGGCCGGCATGGGCGATCTGATCGGCGCCGGCAATCTGACCGTGACCCTGGAAACGGACGACGGCGCGCAGCGCTATCAGGGAATCGTGCCCATAACGGGCGATCGACTGGCCGATTCGCTGCAACAATACTTTGAGAATTCCGAGCAGCTGCCGACCCGGCTGTGGCTGTACGCCGACGGCGAAGGCGCCTCCGGGATGCTGCTGCAGCGGCTTCCGGCCGGCGGGGGAGGCGCCTCGACGGGGCCGGCGGCGGTGGACGACGCTTGGCGCCGCGTGCAGCTGATCGGCGATACCCTGACTTCGGGGGAACTGCGCACTCTCGCCGATGCGCAGATTCTGCACCGCCTCTTCAACGAAGACGATCTGCGCTTGTTCGAGCCCTCACCCGTCTATTTCCGCTGTCGCTGCTCGCGCGAGCGCGTCGGCGGGATGCTGCAGGGTTTGGGCGAGACGGAAACGCGTTCGGTCCTGGCGGAGCGCGGGGAAGTCGAGGTTCGGTGCGACTTCTGCAATCGCGCGTTTGTATTCGATGCGGTTGATGTTGCGCAGCTTTTCAATCCCGGTGTTCAGAGCGACGGCGGCAGCAGGGTGCACTAGCCGCGTCGCGCTCGGCACGGCGCTGATCTGGGCCGCGCTGTGCAAGACGTGCGGCGCCGCGTCCGAGCCGTTCTACGCCAGTACATTCGAAAAGGTTCCATCGGCGGCGGCGATGAGCGCCGTCGGCCGCGCCCTGTTTTTCGACAAGTCGCTGTCGGCGTCGGGAAAAATGGCGTGCGCCACGTGCCATGATCCGAACAGGGGTTTCGGGCCGCCGAACGACCTGCCGGTGCAGCGCGGCGGCGCCGACGGCCGGCAAGCCGGAGCGCGCGCCGTTCCCTCGCTGATGTATGCGCAGAACGTTCCTGCGTTCACGGAACACTATGTCGAGGACGAGGATGACGATAGCATCGATCAGGGTCCGGCCGGCGGTCGAACCTGGGACGGCCGTGCGCAGTCGGCGCACGATCAGGCGCGGCTGCCGCTGTTCTCCACCTACGAAATGGCGAACGCGAATGCGCAGGCCGTCGTGGTCAAAGTGCGGCATGCCGCCTACGCGGCGCAGTTTCGCCAGACCTTCGGCGAGGACGTGTTTGCGGACAGCGCACTGGCATTCAAGGGTGTGCTGCTGGCGCTCGAGACCTATCAGCAGACTCCCGCGGAGTTCTATCCCTACAGCAGCAAGTACGATGCCTACCTGCGGAATGAGATCTCGCTGAGCGGCGATGAATTGCGGGGCTTGGCGGCGTTCAACGACCCGGCCAAGGGCAACTGCGCACGCTGCCATCCGAGCACGATCCGGGCCGGCGTGTTCCCGCAGTTCACGGATTTTGGCTACGCGGGCATAGGTGCGCCGCGCAACGCCGCGATTCGAGCAAACGCGGATCCGCATTATTACGACCTCGGGCTGTGCGGGCCGCTGCGATCCGATCTTGCCGACAAGAAGGAATACTGCGGCCTGTTTCGCACGCCGACCCTGCGCAACGTGGCGCTGCGGCGTACATTCTTGCACAACGGCTATTTCCATCGGCTCGAGGACGTGGTGCGCTTTTACGCCGAGCGGGATACCCAGCCGCAGAAATGGTACCCGCGGGCTGCGGATGGCAGCATTTCGAAGTTCGACGATCTGCCCATGCAGTATCAGGGCAATGTCGATACACGGGCGCCGTTCGATCGGCATCCGGGGGACGCGCCGGCGCTGAGCGATGCGGACATTCGCGACATCGTTGCATTCCTGAATACGCTGACCGACCGCCATACGGCGAGAAAACACCAGCCGCGAACCAGAGGAGGGATCGCACACCATGCAAACGGCAATAGTCACGACGACGGCGCGGCTGGATGACGAGACGGGAATGGCGCAGTTCCTGGCGCCGATTCCAAACGGCGACCGGCTTGCCATGGTCCTCGAGGGCGGAAAGCCCGTATCCACGCGTGCCTACGAGGACGACACTCGAACAGCGCGCTTCGTCGAGAGCGACGGCAGCGTCGTGATGTGCTTCGCAGTTGCCGACATCACAATAGACCAGGCCGAGTTGATCGAAGTGGAGTGGGAGCGCATCTGCGCATTGGACGAACAGCAGTTTCGGCAAGCGGTCGAGCGGGCTCTTCGATGAGTACTCTCAGCACGCCGCAGCTCGCCGCGACGCGGGCGCGCGAGGACGTGAGCTTTCGTGCCCGCACGCCGAAATCAGCGGCGATGCGCTTGCGCGCGGCGGCGCATCTGCCGAACGCCGTACCGATGGCCTGGATGGCGGGCTTGTACCGCACGCCGACGATCTACTGCGAGTCGGGCGCGGGAGCGCGATTCAGCGACATCGACGGCAACGAGTACCTCGATTTTAACGTCGCCGACCTCTCCATGTGCGCCGGATTCGGCCCGCCACCGATCGTGGCGGCGGTGAGCGCGCAGGTCGAGCAGGGCGCGCATTTTCTGCTGCCGACGGTGGATGCGGTCGACGTCGCGGAACGGCTGTCGGAGCTGGTCGGACTGCCCTTCTGGCAGGCCACGTTATCGGCCACGGGCGCAAACATCGAGGTGATGCGCATAGCCCGCATCGCGACCGGCCGGGAGCGCATCGTCGTATTCCACGGGCACTACCACGGCCACCTCGAGGAGACTCTGGTCAAGACCGTCGACGGTCGCGTCACCGCCGAGGTCGCGGGGCTGCCACGGCATGCCGGTGAGGCCACACGAATCCTGCCTTTCAACGATCTGGCGGCGCTCGAGCGGGAGCTCAAAACCGCAGAGGTGGCGCTGGTCCTTACGGAGCCGGCGCTGTCCAATTGCAACATCGTGCTGCCCGAGGACGGCTTCCTGGCCGGCGCGCGCGAACTCACGGCGAAACACGGCGCGCTCTTGTGTCTCGACGAAGCCCACACCTTCCAGTTCGCCTACGGTGGTCTGACTCGGGCATGGGGTTTGGAGACGGACTTCGTCGTGCTGGGCAAGGGACTCGGTACCGGCATTCCGTTTGGTCTGTACGGCATGAGTGCTTCGCTCGGCCAGTTGTGCGCCCGGCACCTGGACGTTGACGTGGGGCCGCGCGGGATCGGCACCGGAGGCACGCTCTATGCGAGCGCGATTGCTCTGGCCGCTGCGCGTGCGGCCTTGACCCATCTGCTGCGCACGGAGGACTATGCCCGCATCACCACGCTCGGCGGGCGCCTTGCGGATGGCCTGGAGCGGCTGTTCTCGCGCCATGGCCTGCCCTGGCGAGCCTTCCGGCTCGGCCCGCGTTCCGGCTACTGTCTCGATTCGGCCCTGCCGCGCAACGGCGAGGAAGCGGCACGATCGCTCGACGTCGATTTCATCGATACGCGGCGCGTTTACTTCGCTAATAGGGGCATTTGGGATGCGGTCGCCTCTGCCGGCCCGCAGGTGTCCCTCGCTCATACGGCGGCCGACGTCGATCGGTATCTCGAAGTCGCCGAGGAATTCCTCGGCGAGATCATTGCGCCCTGAACCCGCACCCTAAAGCGCGGACACTCCGGCCAGTTCGGTGAGGCTCTGCGCGCGCGTGAGGGCGATGAACTCTCTGATGTACGCCGCGTCGGCGGATGCGCAGCTGGTCGCGGCATACAGCTCACAGCGCAGTCCTGCCTGGCCGATCGGCCGCGATACGACATAGCCGCGTTCGATATAGTTGCCGACCGTCCAGGACGGCAGGGCGGCAATGCCGCGGCCGCTCGCAACGAGCTGCAGGATGGCAACCGTCAACTCCGCAGTACGGCGCTTGGGGTTGATGCCCGCCGGCGATAGGCAGTGCTTCATCACGTCCAGCATCTCATCCGGCACCGGGTAGGTAATGAGCGTCTCATCGGCGAAATCAGCGGCATCGAGCCAACTCTTGGCGGCCAATCGGTGGCGGGGACTCATCAGTGCGACGCTTTCGTAGCGAAACAGGGGGCTGAAGACCACCTGTGGGTGCGCCGGCGGCTTGTCGTGGATGATCGCCAGTTCCGCCTCGGCGCGCTCGATCAAGGGCAAAGGATCGACGACGAACCCTGAAATGATGTCGAGCTCCACCTCGGGCCACAGCGTTCGGTACGCGTCCATCGCCGGCATCAGCCAGTCGAAGCAGTTGTGGCACTGCACGGCGATGCGCAAGGGTCCGGCGTGACCCTGCGCCAGCCGAGCGATGTCGCGGCTGGCATCGGCGACCAGAGGAAGCACCGCGCGCGCCAAAGCGAGCAGTCTTTGGCCAATGGCCGTAAAGCGCAGTGGCCTGACATTCTTCTCCACCAGGGCCGCGCCATAGTGACTCTCCAATGCCTTGAGCTGGTGCGACAGCGCAGACTGTGTCAGGAACAGGCGCGCAGCCGCCTTCGAAAGGCTCCCGCAATCGGCAAGTGCCAGCAGGGTCTCCAGATGTCGCAATTCAAGCGCCGTCGTTGCCATGAGCGTCTTTCAACTTTTCCATGAAGATAATGAGCTCGAGTCATAGCTTAGCCGCTTGCATGCTTCCGGTCGAGAAGCCGTTCTGACACCAGAGCAGCGCGCTCAAATGGGATCCTCGAGAGACTTGGCGAGCGGGGTGAAAAGCACGGGCCCCGATGGACTCATGTGCCAGCAATCCTCCAGACGTACGCCGAACTCCCCGGGAATGTAAATTCCCGGCTCGTCGGAGAAGCACATGCCGGGTTCGAGGGGCGTCGAGTCGCCGTGCACGAGGTAGGCGGGCTCATGACCATCGAGGCCTATTCCATGGCCCGTTCGGTGCGATAGCCCCGGCAGCCGATAGTCCGGACCCCAGCCCTCGCTCTCATAGTATCTGCGGACGGCATCGTCGATGGCCCCCACCGCACTGCCGGGCTTAGCGGTCTGCAGGGCAATTTCCTGGCCGCGCCTGACCGTGTCCCAGACCTTGCGTTGCCGGGCGTTTGCGTGGCCGAACACCCAGGTGCGCGAGATGTCCGATTGGTAGCCCTGTACGGTACAGCCGCAATCCATGAGGATGACGGAGCCGTCGCGTACCCGCTGAGGCTGTTGAGAGCCGTGCGGGTAGGCGGAAGCTTCGTTCAGCAGGACCAGCGAGAATTCCGGTGCTCCGCCCAGCGCCGTGGTGGCTGCGTCCATGATAGCGGCCAGGTCCGCAGCGTTCATTCCGCGTTCGACGTGCGCATGAGCATAACGCAGCGCCGCGAGGGTCACGTCGTTGGCCGTTTGCATCAACGCCACCTCGGCCGGCGACTTGATCATGCGGCAGGCACGGATCAAGGGCTCCGCGGACACCAAATCGTAGGCATTGGAGACTTGGCGAATGCCCTCGACAATGAAGAAGCGAACCGTAGGCTCGACGGCCAAGACACCCGATGCGATGCCGCGGTCCCGCAGGCCCTGCACGATCCGTTCGAACGGGCTCTCGTGTTCGTTCCACGGCCGCACGTCGCCGCCCACCTGCAAGGTCTCCCGCACCGACGGCTCTTCAAAGGCGGGCGTTACGACCATCACCTCGCCAAGCGCGGGGATGATCGCGGCAGTCGTCCGCTCCGATCGCTGCCAGCGGATACCGGTGAAATAGTCGAGCGACGCGCCCGGCTCGATGAGCAGTGCCTCCACCCGGCGCCGGCGCATCAGCCCCTGCACCTTGGCGATGCGTGCATGCCGCTCGGCGGCCGAGATGGGCTTGGCGGCGCCGGCGATCGGCGTCAGGCCCGTCTTCAACGCAGCCGCGGCGGAGGCCGCGGCCCATGACGATGCCGATGCCGAGGCGCGATGTGCCATGGCAGCGCTCAGCAGCGGGATGGTACAGGCCGCGCGCAGCAGGTCACGCCTGGTCGAGAAATTCATGGGTTGGCCGAAGCGAGGATTTCCCGTGCCAGCAAAGCATAATCGCCGTTGAAATGATGGCCGCCTTTGAGTTTCACGACGCGCACCGTGCGCGGATCGAGTTTTGGACACAGCGACTCATTGTCATCCTCCCCGTAAATGCACAGCACCGGCGTGCCGGCCAGCCGGGCGACTTCTGGCAACGTCGACGGCCCGGAACTGTCGTTCGAAATCCAGCTGCTCACATGGAACTCGAAGAGCGCGTGTTCGGACATGCCCATCAGGGCCGTCAGCGAGACCCGCGCACGCGTTGCCGCCGGCAGCCGGTTGACCGCGAACGGCAGCACATCGGCGCCCTGTGAATAACCGATCAGCAGTACCCGCTTCTTATCCAGGTGTGCGAGGTAGTAACGAATCATGTGATCGGTATCCGCCGCCAGACCGTCCGGTGTGCGGGCCGTCCAGAAATAGCGCAGCGAATCGAGGCCTACGACCGGGATGCCGCGTGCGCTCAGTGCCAGCGCCACCTCTTTGTCAAGGCCCGCCCAGCCGCCATCGCCCGACAGGATGATGGCGAAGGTATCTCCGGCGGCGGTGCCGGCCTGCGCGGGAATCTCGATGACCGGCAGTTTCCCCAAGTCGGGCGGTGCGGGCGGGATCGCCAGCCCGGAAGAGTGCTTCACCAGCGAATCGAATGCCGCCACAAGCTGCGGCAGCCAAGCGGCCGGCGATGAGTACTCGGAGCCAATCCCCGGCAGCACGACCAGCGCCGCGCCGTGCACCTGGCCGATGAAGTCGCCGACCGCGCGTGGATTGCAAGCGGCGTCGCGTTCGCCCTGCAGATCGACCCATGGATTTGCGAGCTGCTTGGCGGGCAGGAATTCTGTGCCGCGTTCGCCGCCGCGAGGGCCGTATTCAAGCCCTGACCCCTTGCAAAGCGGTTTGCGCAGGTTCGACGCCGGGCAGAACCCCAGGGTCAGTGCCCCGGCAAAGGTGTTGGGCGGCGCCTGCACGAGCGTCCCATACGATAAGCCGGCGCCACCGCGGTAGCCGACCAGAAACGGCGTGAGGTAGGCGGGCAGGTGGTAGTAGGCCTGCACGAAGTGGCTCAAATTCTCCAGATCCCCGTCCGGGAAGACACAGTCCGAATCATCGGCCTCGAGCTTCGCCGTCAATTTCTTCAGATCGATGCCGGCGACCATCGCCCCGTGGCGCGAAAGCCGCTCGGCGAGGCTCGTAGCGGCCGGATTCCATCCGCCGTCGTCGGATAAAAGCAGCACGAAACTCGTCGGTGTACCCACAGGCGCATAGATCGCGACGTTTTCGAAGCGGCCGTGGCTCACGTGCTCTGCAGCGCCCGTCGCGGGCGGCGAATCGTTCGCCCGGATGGCGGCGGCGCAGCCCATGCCGCCGATCAGCAGCATCGCAGCGGATGCCAATCTCGAGTGAAACCTGTGCCGATTCCTCATGGTGGCCCCGGTGTGCTCAGCGGCGCCGGCTCGGGTACGCGTCGATTTCATCGAGCATTTCCGGTCCGCCCAGCGCCTGCATCTGGCTGAGGATCCAATCGCGACGCTGATCAACATATCGAGATGGCGCCGACGCACGATAATGCTGTGGGTTCGGCAGTACGGCAGCAAGGACGGCGGCGTCGCTGCGCGTCAGTCGTGAGGCGGGTTTATGGAAAAAGCGCTGCGCCGCCGCTTCAGCGCCGTAGGTGCCGTAGCCGAATTCGGCGATATTCAGGTAGATCTCCAATATGCGCCGCTTGGGCCAGCAGCTTTCGATCAGAACCGTGAAATACGCCTCGAGCGCCTTGCGAAAGTAGCTGCGGCCGGACCACAGATACAAATTCTTGGCGACTTGCTGACTGATGGTGCTCGCGCCGTGCACGTGGTGGCTATGTTGATTGAGCTCATAGGCTTTCTCAATGGCTTCAACATCGAAGCCCCAGTGATCGGGAAATTTCTGATCCTCCGAAGCGACCACCGCGAGCGGCAGATTGGGTGAGATATGCGTCAGGTCGACCCAGGTGTGGCGAAACACATACGCATCGTCGCGGTTCACCCAGGCCGCAATCCGACTCTCCACCATGAGAGCGCTGCAAGGGGGATCGATCCAGCGCAACAGCAGCACGGCGGCCACCGAAACCGCGACCCAGCCGAGCGCGATCCACAGCAGTGTGCGGGCTGCACGACCCATCCACGATTTGCTTTGCGCCATTCGGCACGCGCTAGGGGTCGATCCTGTGCACGCTCTTCATGACGACCGCCTCGACCGGCACATCATCGAAACCGCGGCGCCGCCCGGTCTGCACAGCCGCAATCTTGTCGATGACATCCATGCCGGATGTGACGCGTGCAAACACGGCATAGCCGAAGTTGCCGCGCTTGTGGTCGAGAAAATCGTTGTCCTTCAGATTGACGAAGAACTGCGAGGTGGCGCTGTTGACGTCGTTGGTGCGCGCCATGGAAAGGGTGCCGCGCGTATTTTTCACGCCGTTGTCCGCCTCGTTCTTGATCGGCGCCTGGGTGCGCTTTTGAGTCATGTCCTCGGTGAATCCACCACCCTGTATGACGAAGCCGGGGACGATTCGGTGAAATATGGTGCCGTTGAAGAACCCCTCGTCTATGTAGCGCAAGAAATTGACCACCGTTTCCGGCGCCTCCTTCTCGAACAACTCAATGGTGAAATCCCCCAGCGTGGTTTCAAAGCGGATCATGGAAGTTCCTCAGGTGGTGAGTGAATGAATCCCAGCGTAACGCGGGGCATGCCTGCATGGTCATGATGGGTTTGCACGCCGCTGAAGCCATGCCGCTCGAGCAGCAGCGCCACATCGGGCCCCTGGGTGCCGCCGTGCTCGAGAAGGAGCCACCCGCCGGCCTTAAGATGCACCGCAGCGCCCGCGGCGATCGACGCCAGCGCGTCGAGACCGGTCGCACCGCCCTTAAGCGCGAGCTCGGGTTCGGCAGCCAGGGTTCTGAGCGAGGGATCTGCGGCCGCGACATAGGGTGGATTGGCAACCACCATATCGAAGCGCTCGCCGCGCACGGCATCGAACCAGGATCCGAGGCGCCAGTCGACCTGCGGCAGCGCAAGGGCGCGCGAGTTGTCCCTGGCCACGCCCAAGGCTGCCGGAGAAATATCCGCGCCCGTGACTTGTGCTCGGGGCCGGTCGGTCGCGATCGCGAGAGCGACGGCGCCGCTGCCGGTGCCCAAATCGAGGACCGAGCGCTGCTGATCTGGCGGCAAGCGCTGCAATGCGAGCTCGACCAGCGTTTCGGTTTCCGGTCGCGGTACGAGCACTGCGGGCGTGACCTTGAGCGGCAGCGACCAGAATTCGCGGGTGCCGGTCAAATAGGCGACCGGCGCGCCCGCGACGCGCCGGTCGAGGAGGCTTTGATACAACTGCAGCGCCGCGCCGGCGATGGGCTGTGCGCCGCGCACGATCAGCGCGGCGCGTCCAACCCCCAATACTGAACCGAGCAGCACCTCGGCATCGAGTCGCGGCGATTCGCTGTGCTGCGCGAGCGTGCGTGCGGCAAGCGACAAGGTTTCGGCGACGGTGCTCATCGGCCTCATTCGACCTGCTGCGCGAGTTCTTCGGCCTGATGCTCTTGATTCAAGGCGCCGATGAGCTCATCGAGGTTGCCGTTCATGACGTCGTCGAGCTTGTAGAGGGTGAGATTGATCCGGTGATCCGTCACCCGTCCTTGCGGAAAGTTATAGGTGCGAATGCGCTCCGAGCGGTCTCCCGAGCCGACCTGCAATTTGCGCGACTGAGCCTGTTGACTCTGCTGCTTTTGTCTTTCATCGGCGAGCAGCCGGGCCTTGAGCAGGGACAGCGCGCGCGAACGATTCTTGTGCTGCGAGCGCTCATCCTGGCACTCGACCACGATGCCGGACGGCAAATGCGTAATGCGGATGGCTGAATCGGTTTTATTGACGTGCTGGCCTCCCGCACCGGACGACCGGTAGGTGTCGATGCGCAGATCCGCCGGATTTAAGTCCACTGCTTCGACTTCTTCCAGTTCCGGCAGGATGGCGACGGTGCACGCTGAGGTGTGAATGCGACCTTGCGCTTCGGTGGCCGGAACGCGCTGCACCCGGTGCGTCCCCGACTCGAATTTCAGTAGCGAAAACGCGCCGCGTCCGATGATTCGGCTGATGATCTCCTTGTATCCGCCGTGTTCGCCGGGGCTCTCGGTCAGCACCTCCACTTCCCAGCCCTTCGATTCCGCATAGCGCGCATACATGCGAAACAGATCGCCGGCAAAGATCGCCGCCTCGTCGCCGCCGGTGCCGGCCCGCACTTCCAGGAAGATGTTGCTGTCATCGTGCGGATCTTTGGGAACGAGCAGGCGCCGCAGCTCGTGCTCCTCGGCAGCGATGCGCGGCGTCAGTTGGATCAGCTCCTCCTGCATGGCGAGTTCGCGCGCGATCGCGGCGTCGGCCTCCAGGGCGAGAAAACCCCGGTATCGGTCGATGACCGGCCCCAGCCGCGCGTACTCCATCGAGAGTTCACGAAACTGATTCTGCCGCGCGATGACGCCGGGATCGGACAGCAGGCGGCTGATTTCCTCGAATCGCTCGTCGAGTTTCTCGAGTTTTCGCCTGATGGAGTCCTTCATGGCCGCGAATTATAGCGGCCTCGCAGACTAATGCCGGCCGCGTTCTTCGAGGAGCAGTCGGGCGAGGATGTCCGCCAGGGCCGGATCGGTCGATTCGGCGGCCTGCCGCAGCGCGTGGGTCGGGGAGTGCAGCAGGCGGTTGGTGAGGGTATTGGCGAGATATTCGAGGACTTCGTCGGGGGATTTGTCCGCAGCGAGCATGCGCCGGGCCTGCTCCATGGTCTGCAGACGGATGGCATCGGCGTTCTGCCGCAGCGCGCGGATGGCGGGTCCCGCGTCATGCGCGCGCAATCCGGCCAGAAAGCGGGCCACCTCCTCTTCGAGCAGCAGCCGGGCGCCTCCGGCTGCGAGTTCGCGCTGCTGGCGGTTTTCGTCGACCAGCTGCTGCAGATCGTCGATCGAGAATAGGTAGACGTCTTCGAGCTCCGCGACCGACGGCTCGACATCGCGCGGAACAGCCAAATCAACCATGAAGATCGGGCGATGGCGCCGCGTGCGCACGGCGGCCGCCGCGGCATTCTTGGAGATGAGCGGCGCCGAACTCGCCGTGCAGCTGACCACGATGTCGGCATCGGCCAACTCCCGGTCGAGAGCGCTCAAGTCGACCGCATGGGCCTTCAGTTCGGTCGCCAGGGATTGCGCCCGACTCAAGGTGCGATTCGCAATAACCATGTGCTTGACGCCCGCGCTGGCGAAATGGCGCGCCGTGAGCGCGATCATCTCGCCGGCACCGATCATCAGGGCGGTGTGATCGCCCAAATTCGCGTACATGCGCCGCGCCAGGCTGACGGTCGCAGACGCGAGAGAGACCGCATTGGCGCCGATCTGAGTCTCCGAGCGCACCCGTTTGGCGGCGGAAAAGGCCGCCTGAAACAGCTTGTTGAGCCAGGGGCCGGTGCTGCCGGTCTCGTGCGCGACGCGGTACGCGTCCTTCAGCTGACCCAGAATTTGCGCTTCGCCGAGCACCATGGAGTCGAGTCCGGAGGCGACGCTGAAGGCATGTTCGACCGCTAGTCGATCCTGATGCACGTACAAGCTCGAGGCGATGTCCAGGTTATTGCCGTGATGCCGCTCGAGCCAGCGGGACAATTCCGTACCGCTCGCGGTGCCCGCCCAATACACCTCGGTGCGATTGCAGGTCGACAGAATCACCACTTCGGCGATGCCGCTTTCCTGCCGCAGCGTGCGCAAAGCGGCCACCAAGCGATCCTCGTTGAACGCCACCTTCTCGCGCAAGGCGACCGGCGCGGTCTTATGATTGAGCCCGAGGACGTTGAATGCCATTGCAGCGCTTTGACTTGTAACCGTCAGATTCTCGTGAAGAAACCCCGCTAGATCAAGCGGGAATCTGCGGCGTGGGGCAAATCATTTAGCTATAGTGCGGCCGTGTTCTCGATTTCACACCTTGCAAGAGCCTGCCTGGGGCTGGGCGCCCTTGCCGCCGCCGCCTGCGTCGGGCCCAGTTCCAAACCCGAAGCCGTCGAGGCCCCGCAGGTATTTTATACCGTCACGGGCGAGATAGCCCTTGTTCGACACGAACCGCGCGTGGCGGCGCTTCAATACGCCGCCGCGGCCGCCATCGACAATCAGCCCTCGCTTCTCAAGCGTGCGGCCGACGTCACGGCCGAATCCTTGCAACCCTCGTTGACCGCCGCCGTCGCGGCGCGCTGGATCAATCAGGATCCCGCATCGCTCGAGGCGCACCATGCGGCCGCGAAGGCGGCGCTGGCGCTGCATCATATCGCCCAATCCGCCGATCAATATCGGATCGTGTTGGTGGCCTCGCCTCGCGGCACAGACGCGGAGTTCGCGCAACTCGAGACCGAACTCGACAGTGTCGACAACGTCTTCGGGGTCCGTCAACTCGCGGACCGGCTGGCGCAGGCGTTTCCCTCGTCGCCGGCCGCGCTGCGCTTGCAGGGATTCGCCGCCATGCGCGCCGACGATCCGGCCGCTGCAGTGCGCAGCTTCTCGGCGGCGCTCGCGCTGATGGGCAGCGGCGCCGGCGCCGAGGCTGACGCGGACGCCAGCGCGAGTGCGGACGGCGGCGCGAAGGCGGATGCGGGCAAGGGCGGCGAGGAGCGGCGCGAGCTCTCGCAGGGCCTGCGGCGCGCGCGCATCCTGGCGGGCGATCCGGAGGAGCCTCTCGCGCAATCGCGTGCGATCGCGGAACGCGATGCCACGCCCGAGAACCAGCTCGACTACGCACTGCTGCTGTTGGCAGCGCAGCGGGATTCCGCGGCCGTCGCGCAATTGGAGGCTCTCGCGCGCCAAGCCGAATCGGCGCCGGTCGCCTTGCGTCTTCTGGGTCTGATCGATTTTCAAGACGACAAGCTCGATGCGGCGAGCCGCCACTTTTCCGAATTGCTGAGCATGGGCAAGTTTGTCGACGATTCGTTCTACTACTTGGGATTGATCGCGGAGCGGCATGGCGATCTGGAGCGAGCCGTGCGCTTGTACGCGCAGGTGCAGAGCGGGGACAACGCGCTGCCCGCGCTGCTGCGCGCATGCAGCATTCTGCAGAGGCACGGTGCCGCGCCGGCGGCCCAGGACCTGCTCGACCGTCTGCTCGAGGATGAGCCACAGCGTGCGCCGGAGATTCTGGCTGCAAGAGCGCGGTTCTACGCTGATGCGGGCGAATCGCAACAGGCGATCGACGTGTTGGACAATGGCGTCTTGCAGTATCCGGACAGCGTCGAGATACGCTACGCAATCGCCTCGACTTACGAGGAGCAAGGGCGCATCAACGCGGCGCTGCACGAGCTGAAGGAGGTTCTCAAGTCCCGCCCCGATGACCCAGCGGCGATGAACGCCTACGGCTATACGCTGGCGGATCACAACAAGGAACTCAAGTACGCGCGCGAGCTCATCGAACGCGCCCATGCCACGGCGCCGAAAAATGCCGCAATTCTCGATAGTCTGGGCTGGGTGTTGTTCCGCCAGGGCCATAGCGAACAGGCCCTGCCATATTTGAGTGCCGCCTATGCGGATGATCGGGGCGGCGATATCGCGGCGCACCTGGGCGAGGTGCTATGGCAGCTGAATCGGCGTACCGAAGCGGAGCGCGTATGGTCCGAGGCCGCCGCCATCGATGCCGATAATCGGCTGCTCAAGGCGACGCGGCAACGCTTGCAAGCCCCGAAGAAATGAACCCATGCGCCGGCTGATCGGCTTCATCGCCTGCTGCGCCGTGCTGGCCGGCTGTGTGGGCGTGCGCCCTGCGCTCGCGCCGCTGCCGTGGGATCAGCGGCTGGCGGACTTGCAGCGCTCGAGCGCGTGGCAGCTCGACGGGCGTGCGGCCGTCGCAATGGGCAAGCAAGGATGGCAGGCGAGCTTGGACTGGCGGCAGCGCGGCGCGGCGAGCGAGGTGCGTCTTTCCGGCCCGTTCGGCGCCGGCGCCCTGCTGCTCAAGGTGACCCCGGCGGGGCTCTCGATCAACGGCGCGCCGCCGAGCGATGCGGTGGCGGCACAGCTGCAGGACCGTTTGGGGTTTGAGCTGCCGCTGGACAACCTGCGCTATTGGCTGCTGGGCGTTCCCGACCCAAGCGCCGCCTTCGATCTGACGCGCAACGATCAGGATCGCGCGCTGCACCTGACGCAGGCGGGGTGGAGCATCGAGTACGACCGGTATCTGCCGAACAACGGTGATTTGCTGCCGACGCGCCTGGTGATGAGCCGCGCCGATGCGCGAGTGCGCATCGCCGTTGACCACTGGGAGGGACTGCGATGAACGGGAGCGAGCCGCGGCCATGGCCTGCGCCGGCCAAGCTCAATTTGTTCCTGCACATTCTAGGGCGCCGATCCGACGGCTACCATGAGCTGCAAACCTGCTTCCAATTCGTCGACCTCTGCGATGACATCTCGATCGAGGTGCGCTCGGACGGCTGCATTCGGCGCGGCGCCGGCCCAGCCGGTGTCTCTCCGGAAGCCGACCTGTGCGTGCGCGCGGCGCAGGCGCTCAAAGCCGAGGCCGCGTGTGTCTTGGGCGCAGACATCAGCGTGGTGAAGCGCATCCCGATGGGGGCCGGATTGGGCGGCGGCAGCTCCGATGCGGCGACGTGCCTGGTGGCATTGAATCATCTCTGGGGCTTGCGCTGGTCCACCGCGCAACTGGCTGCGTTGGGATTGAAATTGGGTGCGGACGTGCCGGTATTCGTGCACGGCCGTGCGGCCTGGGCCGAAGGGGTGGGCGAGCGGCTGACTCCGCTGTACCCGCCGCTGGCGCCGGTTGAGCGTAACTATCTGATTCTCAAGCCAAATGTCCTCGTGAGCACGAAGGACGTATTCCAGGACCCTGAATTGACAAGAAATTCTCCGCCCATCACAATTCAAGGTTTTCTGGCGTCCGGTGGCGTCAACGACTGCCTGGGGGTGGTGCGGCGCCGATATCCCGAAGTGGCTCGCGCGATGGATTGGCTGTCGCGCTTCGGCGCGGTACGGCTGACCGGGACGGGGGCGTGTGTTTTCATGGCCTGCGAGACGACGGAAGGCCGCGACATCATGGGCAAATTGCCGCCGGGTTTCGATGCCTATGTGGTTCGGGGAATGAACGACTCGCCCTTGCTTGAGCGGTTGGCGGTTGGCTGAGCGGCGGCGCACAAGGTTAGCGCTGACGGTTGATTTTCAAGTTTGGGGTGTCGCCAAGCGGTAAGGCAGCGGGTTTTGATCCCGCCATACGGAGGTTCGAATCCTTCCACCCCAGCCATTTCGAGAAGCGAGTCTATGTCGCGAAGCAAAGAGTTCGATTCCCCAACCATCTCCGTATTCGCCGGCAATGCGAATCCGCTGCTGGCGCTGGAAATTACCCGCCACCTGCACGTGCCGCTCGGTCGCGCCCACGTGGGCCGCTTCAGCGACGGCGAGGTGAACGTCGAGCTGATGGAAAACGTGCGCGGCCGCGATGTGTTCATCGTGCAGCCCACGTGTCCGCCGTCGAACGACAATTTGATGGAATTGCTGATGATGACGGACGCTTGCCGGCGCGCGTCGGCGAAAAGGATCACTGCAGTGGTGCCCTACTTCGGCTATGCGCGCCAGGATCGGCGGCCGCGCGCGACGCGCGTCGCCATTGCCGCCAAATTGGTGGCGAACATGATCGCGAGCGCGGGCGTCGATCGGCTTTTGACCGTCGATCTGCACGCGGATCAGATCCAGGGCTTTTTCGACATACCGGTCGATAACGTGTATGCGTCCCCGGTGCTGCTGGGCGATGCCTGGAAGCACAGGGACGACCACATGATCGTGGTTTCGCCGGACGTCGGCGGCGTGGTGCGGGCGCGAGCGCTCGCGAAGCGGCTGGATGACGCCGAGCTCGCGATCATCGACAAGCGGCGCCCGCGGCCGAACGAGTCGAAGGTCATGAACGTCATCGGCGAAGTCGAGGGCAAGTCCTGCGTGCTGATCGACGACATGGTGGATACCGCCGGCACGCTGTGCCAGGCGGCGCAGGCCCTCAAGGACGAGGGAGCCACCCGAGTGGTCGCCTACATCACGCATGCCGTGCTGTCGGGCGCCGCGATCGAGCGCATTTCGAAGTCGGTCCTGGACGAATTGGTGGTGACGGATACGATCCCGCTCTCCGACGCCGGCAGCGCCTGCAAGCGCATTCGCCAGCTGAGCGTGGCGGGATTGCTCGCGGAAACCGTACGGCGCATCAGCGATGAGGAGTCGGTGAGCTCGCTGTACGTCGATTGATCGGTGATTGAATTGGTCGGCTGCCTTGGCAACTGGTCGCGGTGCTTGGGCAGCCGTGTTTGTGATGCAACTGGAGAAGATTATGAAAACCTCTTTTGAACTCGAGGCGGAGTTCCGCGAGACCCAAGGCAAAGGTGCGAGCCGCCGCCTGCGTCGCGCGGGAAAAGTGCCGGCCATCCTGTACGGCGGCCATTCGGAGGCGCGCGCGCTCACTCTGAGCCATCAGAAGCTCTCGATCATGCTCGAGAACGAGCGCTTCTATTCGACCATTCTCAATTTGAAGGTGGGCGAGGAGTCGCAGGCTGCGATCCTGAAGGATGTTCAGCGCCACCCGTACAAGAATGCGATCGTGCACATCGACTTTCAACGGGTCGAAGACAACGAGAAGATCCGCATCAGCATTCCCTTGCACTTCAAGGGCGAGGCCATTTCGCCGGGCGTCAAATCCCAGGGCGGGATCGTGTTTCACATGCGCAATGATGTGGAGGTCTCCTGCCTGCCGAAGGACCTGCCGGAGTTCATCGAGGTCGACATTTCCGGATTATCGCTGAACGAGAGCATCCATTTGTCGCAGCTGAAGATCCCGCCGGACGTGCAATTGGTGGACTTGGCGAAGGAAGACGCGGCGGTCGTGGCCATTCACAGCCCGCGCGCCGAGGAGCCTGAGCCCACGGCAGTGGAAGCAGCCCCGGCGGCTGCGGAGGGGGCGGCGCCGGCAGGAGCCCCGGCGGCTGCGGCCCCGGTGGCCGGAGACGCGGCGAAGAAGGCGGAGCCTGCGAAGACCGAGGCCAAGAAGGAACCTGCGAAAAAAGACGCCAAGAAATAGTTTGCTCGAGGCGTTTTGTACAGAAAGGGCCGTCAGGCGGTGGCGGCCCTTACTTTTTATGCTGCAGTTGTGAGGTGGGTGCATCCTCGATGGTTGAATTACCGTTGCGCATCATTGCCGGTCTCGGCAATCCGGGACCTGAGCATCAGGTGACTCGCCACAATGCGGGTTTCTGGTTCGTGGATCTGCTTGCGCTGCGCCACGGCGGGGAGTTCCGCGATTATCGAAAGTATTCCGGAGAAACCGCGCGCATCAACATAGCCGGACAGGACATCATTCTATTGAAGCCGACCACCTATATGAATCGCAGCGGCCTGTCGATACGCCAGCTCAGCGAGTTCTTCAAGATCGCTCCCGCTGCGATCCTGGTTGCGCATGATGAGCTCGATTTGCCCGTGGGCAGCGTGCGCCTCAAGCTCGGCGGAGGACACGGCGGGCACAACGGTTTGCGCGATACCATTGCGCAGATCGGCGAGGGTTTTTGGCGGCTGCGCCTGGGTGTGGGCCATCCCGGCAATAAGACCGAGGTCATCGACTATGTATTGACGCGCGCGCCGCGCGCCGAAGAGGACCTCATTCTGGATGCAGCCAACCTGGCGGCCGACTGCATGCCGCTTATGCTCGAACAAGGCGCTGAACGCGCGATGACCAAATTGCACAGTCGTGCGGGAAAAACCTGATGCCCATCCGCTGCGGAATCGTCGGACTGCCGAATGTTGGAAAATCGACCCTGTTCAACGCCCTCACGCGCGCGCAGATCGCGGCGGAAAATTATCCTTTCTGCACCATCGACCCGAACGTCGGCGTGGTGCCGGTTCCCGATCCGCGCCTCGAGAAGCTCGCCGCCATCGTGCATCCGGAGCGAATCCTGCCCACTACCGTCGAGTTCGTCGATATCGCAGGCTTAGTCGCGGGCGCCTCCAAGGGTGAGGGGCTCGGCAACAAGTTTCTCGCGCACATCCGCGAAGTCGATGCGATTGCGCACGTGGTGCGGTGCTTCGAACACGACGACATCGTGCACGTGGCCGGCACGATCGACCCCGCCAACGACATCGAAGTGGTCAATACCGAACTGGCGCTGGCCGATCTCGACAGCGTTGAGCGCGCCTATCAGAAGTCCATCAAGGCGGCCAAAACCGCGGACAAGGATGCGGTCAAGACGCGCGATTTGCTCGAGCGGGTGCGTGCGCAGCTGAACAAGGCTCAGCCGGTGCGCTCGCTCGGACTCGATGCCAACGAGCGGGCGATGCTCCGCGACATGCACCTGCTCACCGACAAGCCGGTGATGTACGTCGCGAACGTCGATGAGGCGGGCTTCACCGATAATCCCAAGCTCGATCGCGTCCGCGCGCTTGCAAAGGCCGAGGGTGCGGTGGTCGTCCCGGTCTGTGCCGCCATCGAGGCGGAGATTTCCCAACTCGATGAGGCCGATCGCGCCGATTTCCTCAAGGAATTGAAGCTCGACGAACCGGGGCTCAATCGGGTGATTCGCGGTGCCTACGCGCTGCTCGGACTGCAGACCTATTTCACCGCCGGCGTGAAGGAAGTGCGCGCCTGGACGGTGCGCAAGGGAGCCACCGCGCCGCAGGCGGCCGGCGTCATTCATACCGATTTCGAACATGGGTTCATCCGCGCCGAGGTCATTGCGTACGATGATTTCATTGCGTACAAGGGCGAGGCCGGCGCGAAGGAGGCCGGTAAATTGCGTCTGGAGGGCAAGGAGTACATCGTGCGGGAAGGCGATGTGATGCATTTCAGGTTCAATGTCTAGCCGCACCGCCGCGGCTTGACAGGGGCAACACGGCTCCGGAGAATCCGGCGCTCTTCGTGGTGAGGTAGCTCAGCTGGTTAGAGCGTGGCACTCATAATGCCGAGGTCGAGGGTTCGAGTCCCTCTCTCACCACCA
>JBKQOZ010000018.1:0-20131 GCA_052326345.1 Steroidobacteraceae bacterium
ATGTCTATCCAGTATGGTAGCAAGAACGCGGCAGCGCCGAACGGCGCAGACGGTCAACCATTTTACCCTCTCATTCGTTATGCTGACCGCGGCTCCTTGCCGCGTGAATTCACACTGGAGAACCGTCATGAAGACTCGCTCGAACCCGGCGCTCATCGCGGGCCGCGCCCTGGTTGCCGCCCTCGTTTTATCGAGCGCAATCCTGCCGACGGGCGCGAGCATCGCCGCCGAAGCGGCGGCGCCATCACCGGCTCCCGGGGTATGGCAGAAGCATCAGTACACGTTCGCATACCTGGGATTTACCTCGACGTACTCCTGCGACGGCCTTGCCGACCAGCTCAAGAGGCTGCTGCTCGCCGCCGGCGCACGCGCGGACTCTAAATCCCGGCCCGGCGTGTGTGCATCGCCCTACGGACGCCCCGACAAGTTCGCGCGGGCGGACTTGACGTTCTACACGCTCGCCCCGCTCGACAACGGCAAGCCGTCCGAGGAAAAGCCGGTCGACGGAGTTTGGCGCTCCGTCGCGTTCGCCCCTCATTCGCCGCAGGGGCTGCAGATCGGGGACTGCGAACTGGTGGATCAGTTCCGCGCTCAGGTACTGCCCATGTTCACGACGCGCCATATCGTGAATCAAGTAACCTGCGTGCCGTATCAAGAGTCGGGTACGCTGATCGACCTGCGCTTCGATGCGTTCGCCGCAGCGCCGGCGCGCGGCGCCGCCGGCCGCCCCTGAGCGTCATCACGGCGCAAAAACGCGCGCGGCCATCCGGAGAGAAAGATGCCTAACGACCACACAGCGGGCGCATCGGAGACCTTCGCGCTCAAACGCCGCCTCGACAACGGAGGCACCGCGCCGCTCACCGACTGGGGATTTCGCAACGAGACCGACCCTCTGACGGACGTGCTGCTCGGCCCTGCGGATCATCTGCGGCACATGGCGACGAGCTCGCTGTCGCGCAGGACACTGCGCGAGCATCCGGCCGACATCCGCAGCGCCCAAGCGCAGCATCGGGAACTGCAGAGCGCCTATGCGCAATTCGGCGTGCGCATGCACTGGCATCTGCCTGAGCCGGAGCTGCCCATGCAGGTGTATGCGCGCGACTCGAGCGTAATGACGCCGTACGGCGCCATCATCACGGCGATGGCGAACTGGTGGCGTCGCGGCGAGAATTTCGCGGCGATCCGTACCTACGAGCGGCTCGGCATTCCGATTTACGACATGGTGACCGCCGGCACCTTCGAAGGCGGCGACTTCAACGTGATCGAAGAAGGCTGCGTGCTGATCGGCTGCGGCGGCGCACGCACCCAGGAAGAGGGCGCGCGACAGGTCGAGGGCTGGTTCAAGAAGGAAGGCTGGGAAACCCGCCTCGCATTCTTCGACGAATACTACGTGCACATCGATCTGATGGTCGTACCCATCGCGCAGCGCCTCACCGCGGTGTGCCTGGCCTGCACCGATCCTGCCATCGTCGCGTGGCTCAAGGGCAAGGGGCACCAGATCCTCGATGTGCCGTTCGAGGACACGATCAATTTGGGCTGCAATTTCATGTCCCTCGGCCGGGACCGGGTCATCGTGCCCAAATCCAGCCGCGCATTGATCGGGCAGCTGCGCGCGCACGGCTTCGAAGTCGCCGAGGTGGACATGAGTGAGATTTCCAAGACCGGCGGGGGCATTCATTGCATGGCGCAGGCGCTGCGCCGAGCCCGCGCCGGATAGGCACTGCAACGGCGCCGAATTGGACAACGTGACGCACACGCTGATCGGACTGATCACGGGTGAAGCGATCGTCCATCATTCGCGTCCCAGCGGGCAAGGATTGAGCGCGCCGCTGCGCCGCGGTCTGCTGCTGGCGGTGGCCGTGATCGGCAGCAATGCGCCCGATCTCGATCTTCTGTACACGTACCAGGGTACCTCGACGAGCAGTCTGCGCTACGTACTCTGGCATCGGGGATACACCCACACGGTCATCGGCTGCCTGGCGTTGGCTTTGCTGCTGTACGGCGGCGTGCGCGCCTGGCTCGCCTGGAAGAATCTCAAACCCTCGCCTCGCGATTGCGGCCTGCTGCTGGGCACGGCGATTCTCGCCACGGCCTTGCATCTCGGGATGGATTACCTGAACAGCTACGGAGTCCATCCGTTCTGGCCGGCCGAGAACCGTTGGACCTACGGCGACGCGGTATTCATCATCGAGCCGCTGTATTGGGTGGCGGCCGCGCCGCTGTTCTTCCGGTTGCGCTCGCTCACGGCGCGGGTACTGTTCGGCGCGGCGTTGACGGCCGCGGTCGTCCTGGGGGCCGCCACCCACCTCGTGACCTCAACGCTGTGCGTGATGCTCGCGGCAGCGATATTGCTCTCGCTCGCGCTCGGTGCGCACGTCACCGCGCGCAGCGCCGCACGCATCAGCGCGGCGGCCGCGCTCGGCGTGACTCTGGTTTTCGTGCTCGCCGGACAAATCGCGGCGCGTCGAGCCGAAGCGCTGGCGCGCGGCGCCTTCGCGGGCGATCGAATGCTCGACCACGTGCTCACACCGCTGCCGGTGAACCCGATCTGCTGGGACCTGCTGCTGCTCGAAACCCACCAGGATCGCTACGTGGCCCGCCACGCCACCCTCGCGCTCGCACCCCGCTTCCTCGGCGCCGCACAATGCCCCACCCTCGCCGCGCCGCAGCACACCGCACCCTTAAGGCCGGTTGTGGCCCCGGACACGGGCGCCGTGCACTGGCTCGGCGAGTTTGCCGTGCCGCAGGCCGACTTCATCGCGCTGCTCGCGGACCATTGCGACGCTGCAGCGTTCATGCGGTTTGCGCGCGCGCCGTTCATCGCCACCGTCGGCCCCAAGGCGGTCCCGGGCGCGCGCTCCACAGGCGCTGCGACCGAGGTCTTGGGCGACCTGCGATTCGATCGCGGACCCAACGGCGGCGGCTTGGACGTTCGATTGGAAATCCCTGGCAGCACCCCCGGCGGCAGCTCCGGGATCGACCCCGACGGCGCTCGGCCACGCTGCGAGCGAGCCGCGCCATGGACCGCGCCGCGCGCCGATCTTCTGCGCTAGCCCAAGCTAGCTTGCCGCCGGACTGGCGTGTGCGGCCTCGACCTTGGCCACGGCCGGGCGCGCCAGCATGAGCGCCGCGTGCGTGCCGAGCGCCGGCAGCCGCGCGTGCAGTTGTGCCTTGTCGGGGTACCAGGAAGCGAGCATGTACAGGTATGGGTCAGCGATCGAGTACTCGGCGCCGAGCACGTACGGATGCAGCCTGCCGCCGATCACGGCCGCATGCGTGACGAAGTCCGCCTTGCCCTGCTGGCTGATCGCCTCGCTGTCCGCCTCGCCGCGCGTCGAATATCGAGCCGAATAGTAGATGCGCAGCACCGCCTCGTAGAGATTCGCCGACAGGAAGGTCATCCACTGAAGAAACAGCGCATGCGCGCTCGTGCCGGGCCGCGGCGCGAGCCGCGAATCGGGGTAGAGCAGCGCCAAGTGCGTGAGGATCGCGGCCGATTCGAACATGATCGTGCCATCGGGCAACCCCAGAGCCGGCACCCTGCCGGTGGGATTGATCTTAAGGTAACGCGCCAGATCGGCAGGCTCTTGGCCCACCGTGACACACTCGTACGCCGCTCCTGTCTCCTCCAGAGCGACTTGCACGGCAAATGAACCGGATCCGGGTCTTCCATAGAGCGTGAACGGCTTGTTCATCGGTGCACCATCAATACCCATCGGCGGATTTTTTATGATCGGGCTCGGTGAGATGCAAATGTTTCATGACGCGCTTCAGATTGCGGCGTATTTCGTTCAATTGGCCGAGGCTGACCGCGGTTTTCATCGCCTGCTTCAGCGGCTGCAGCGGATAGCCGCCGTACGGGCCCGAATCGGGAACGTCGTTGGTCACCGCTGAGCGGCCCTGCAACACCACATTATCGGCCAAGGTCACGTGCGAGGTCACCACGCTGCAACCGCCGGTGACGAACTGACGTCCAATCTTCGTCGAGCCTCCCATCATGAAGCCCGCCGTGTAAAGCCCGTTCTCCCCGAGGTCGCAGTTATGAGCGATGTGACAAATATTGTCGAGCTTGGTGCCCGAGCGGACATGCGTGGAAGTGAGCGTCGCGCGGTCGATGGCGCAGTTGCCGCCGATCTCGACGCCATCGCCGATCTTGACGTTGCCGAGATGAGAAATTTTTCTCGGCGTGCCGTCCGGATCGGCGGCATAGCCGAAACCATCGCTGCCGATCGTCGTGTGCGGATGAATCTCGCAGCGGCGCCCGATCTCGCACGCCGACCCGATGAACACGTGCGGGTGGATCACGCAGCGCTCGCCGATGCGGGCGTGATTTTCGATGACCGCGTGGGAGCCGATCATGCAGCCGTCGCCGATGACCGCGTGCGCGCCGATGACGCAGTACGGGCCGAGAAATACATCCGCGCCGATCATCGCTTCGGGGTGCACCACCGCGGTCGGGTGGCGCTGTCCCCACTGTGTGAAGCGGGACGGCTTTTTGTCGAAGTATTGCAGCAGCAGCGCCATGCCCATCGGGATGTTGCGCACCGAAAAGCAGCAAGGCCCGCCATCCGGCGGCGCGACGAATGAGCCGGCCACCTGTGAGGAGAGGATCATGATCGCGGGCTGCCGCGGCAGTACCTCGGAGAGTTGTTCCGGCGTACTCACGTAGACCAAGCTGTCGCAGGACGCCTCTTCCGGGATCTTACAATCACTTGCCCGCCTGTTAAGGTCGCCACCCAGAAAGGTAAATACATCGGCATGCCGACTGTTGATCGTCTGACCGGTAAGCACGATAGGACCCCTACAATTGCTTGCGCGACTATACGCTACTCCATGTCCGCTACGCCCGTGAATCTGGCCCGTCCAGCGGTGCACCCGCTGCGCAGTCCCGCTCGACGCCTTCGGGCCTCACGCGGGACTCGAACTTGGCGCGACATTGGGATTAGGATATGCGCACCACAAACGCCGCGGAGCGGATGGATCATGCTCACCCAATCGAAGATTTCCTCGCTAACGCCGTCGGATGAATGGCGGTTACGCTGCGAACTGACGGACTTTTACCATGTGATCGATTTCTTGGGATGGACCGAGCTCATCTTCAATCATATTTCCGTGCGGCTGCCGGGGCCCGCCCACCACTATCTGGTGAATCCGTTCGGCCTCAACTACTGCGAAATCACGCCGGAGAATCTGCTCAAGGTCAGCGTCGAGGGGCAGTTGGTCGAGCCCTCGGAGTACCCGGCCAACCCGGCAGGATTTGCGCTGCATGGCGCGATTCACCAGAACCGTTCCGACGTGGGATGCGTCGCGCATACCCACACCACCGCGGTATCGGCGGTCGCGATGAAGCGCGGCGGGTTCGATCACAACAACTTCTACAGCGCGCAGCTGATCGGCCGCGTCGGCTATCACGATTTCGAGGGCATCACGCTTTATCGGGACGAGCGCGACCGCATGCTCTCAAGCCTCGGCGACAAACACGTGCTGGTGCTGCGCAATCACGGCGTCGCGGTCTGCGAGCGCGATATCCCCACGACGTTCATGCTGCTGTGGGTGGTGCAGCGCGCCGCGGAGATTCAATGCCAGGCCGGCCAGCTGGGGGGTGACGACAGCGAGCTGACGGAGGCGATCCGGCAGCGTTGCCGGGAGGCGGCCAGCGACCTCGGCAGCCACATCAGCGTCTCGCGGCTCGCCTTCGATGCGACGGTGCGCCGCATGAAATCGGCCAAGCGATGATCGATGCGGCGCCCTTTGAGCCTGTGCTTGGCGTGCGTGCTCATTGCGTACGCAGGCAGCGCTCTCCCGCAAGGAGCGTCCGAGAGCGCGCGCTGGCGGCTGCACGCCCGTGCCGTGAGCATCGTGCGCGATCAATGGGGCATCGCGCATGTGTACGGAAGATCCGACGCCGATGCGGTATTCGGCGCGATTTACGCGCAAGCCGAGGATGATTTTCGGCGCATCGAGCACAACTACCTCACCGCGCTCGGCCGCCTTGCCGAGGCGGAAGGTGAGTCGGCGCTGTACAGCGATCTGCGGCAGCGGCTGTTCGTGGATCCCGGGCAGCTGCGGCTCGCGTACCGGAGCAGCCCTGCGTGGCTCAGGTCGCTGACGGCGGCATGGGCCGATGGGCTGAATTTCTACCTCGCGGGCCATCCGGCGGTCAAACCCGAGCTCATCACCCATTTCGAGCCTTGGATGGCGCTTGCTTTCACCGAAGGCAGCATCGGCGGGGATGTCGAAAGCGTCGATCTCGGCAAACTCGCCGAGTTCTACCCTTTGCCTGCAGCGCCGCCGGTGGCCCCTGCCCGGCCCGATGCGTCCTCCCCGGGCGGCTCCAACGGCTTCGCGATCGCCCCCAGCCGCAGCGCCTCCGGGCACGCACTGCTGTGGATCAATCCACACACCTCGTTCTATTTCCGCGCGGAATTGCAAATGACCAGCGAGGCGGGACTCGACGTCTACGGCGCCGTCACCTGGGGCCAGTTCTTCGTGTACCAGGGATTCAATGCGCACAACGGCTGGATGCATACATCATACGGCGGCGATGCCATCGACGAATATGCCGAAACCATCGTGCGCAAGCCTGAAGGCCTGTACTACCGCTACGCGGGAGGCCTGCGCAAGATCGAGCAGAAGGTGATCAGTGTCAGCGTCAAGCGCGGCGCCGGCCGAATCAGCCGCCGCTTCACCGTCTACCGCAGCCATCACGGCCCGATCGTGCGCAGCCAGGCAGACAAGTGGATCGCCCTCAAGCTTCTCGAAGATCCGGTGCGCGCCCTGGAGCAGTCGTACCTGCGCACCAAGACCGCGGATTACGCCGCTTTTCGCGCGATCCAGGACATGCGCACCGACACCTCGAACAATACGGTGTACGCGGATGCCGACGGCACCATCGCCTATTTTCACGGCAACTTCATCCCGAAGCGCGACCCGCGCTTCGATTACACACGGCCGGTCGACGGCAGCGATCCGTCCACGGAATGGCAGGGCGCGCACGCCCTCGATGAAACCATCACGCTGCTGAATCCCGCGAATGGCTGGATTCAAAACACCAACGATTGGCCCTTTTCCGCAGCCGGCCCGCAAAGCCCCAGGCGCGAAGACTATCCCGCCTACATGTGGACCAAGGGCGAGAATCCGCGCGGCGTTCACGCCGTGCAGGTACTGCGGGACCTTCACGATGTGACCCTGGACAGCCTGATTGCGGCCGCGTACGACGCCCGTCTCACGGCTTTCGACGTATTGTTGCCGCCCTTGCTCGGCGCATATGATCGGCTGGGTCCGGATGATCCGCGGCGAATCGGCTTGCAGGAGCCGATCGCCCGATTGCGCGTTTGGGACAGAAGAACCGCGTCCGACTCGGTGCCGACAGCGCTCGCCATCTTCTGGGGCCAGCGCCTCATCGATCAGAAAAGTATTTTGGCGCGCGACGCCGGCGAGCCTGTATACGACTACCTGGTGAATCACGTCACGGACGATGAGCGTCTGGACGCTTTGCGCGACGCCACGGCCGCTCTCGAGCGCGACTTCGGCCGCTGGGACGTGTCGTGGGGAGAGATCAACCGCTTCCAGCGCCTCACCGCCGACATCGTGCAGCCCTTCGACGACGGTAAGGCCAGCCTGCCGGTGGGCTTTGCGCCGGGACAATGGGGTGCGCTGGCATCGTTCGATTCCATCAAACCGCGCACCACCAAACGGATCTATGGTTCGTCCGGCAACAGCTTCGTCGCGGCGGTGGAGTTCGGTCCGACGGTGCGCGCCAAGGCCATCATGACCGGTGGCGAGAGCGCCGATCCCTCCTCCCCTCACTTTGCGGATCAGGCCCTCATGTACACTGAGGGCCGCTTCCGCGACGTGCTGTTCACACCGCAAGACGTGCTGGCGCATGCCGAGAGGCGCTACCACCCCGGAGAGGGTTCGTTTTGACATATTGCACCGGCGAGCGCCCAACGCCTCACTGCGCACCGGCGCCTGGAAAGGGATAATGCAATCCGATGCCCGGCCGCACGGATGTGATAGTCAGGGCATCGCGTCGGTAAAAGTCGCGCGCACGGATGCGCGCGCATTCGCTGAGCACCGATGAGCCGGGCCGCGCGAATCCTCCGAGCGGCCGCCGCGGCATTGGCGCTTACCCTGCTCCTCGCGGCCGCGGCGGTGTGGCTCACGCTGCGCGCGAGTCTCCCCACCCTCGACGGACAGGCGGCGCTGCCGGGACTCGCGGGACGCGTGTCGATCGAGCGTGATGCAGCCGGGATCGCGACCATCACGGCCCAGAGCCGCGCGGACCTCGCACGTGGGCTGGGCTTCGTGCACGGCCAGGACCGCTTTTTTCAAATGGACCTTATGCGCCGCTCGGCAGCCGGTGAACTGTCCGCACTTCTCGGTCCTGCGCTGCTGCCTGCGGATCGCGAGCTGCGGCTGCATCGGTTTCGCACCGTGGCGCGCGCCGTCGTGGCCGATCTCGACGCCGCCAGCCGCGCGCTGCTCGATGCCTATGTCGCCGGCGTCAACGCGGGAGTGTCCTCGCTGCGCAGCCGTCCGTTCGAATACTGGCTGCTCAAGAGCAAGCCGCAGCCGTGGAGCGCCGAGGACAGCGTGCTGTGCGTGCATGCCATGTTCCTGCAGCTGCAAGACTCCGCGGGGCATACAGCGCTGCAGCGCGGCCTTCTGCGCGCAACGCTGCCGGAGCCGTTGTGGCGCTTGCTCGAAGCCGGCGCGCCCGAATGGGACGCGGCCATCGACGCCACTCACAGCGCGGAGCCGCGGATTCCCAGCGCCGGAGAGGTCGATCTGCGCGCCCGCAAGGATCTGCCCGCAAAACCGCCGCCGGACGCCGTGGCCGAGCTCGCTCTGCTCGGCAGCAACAACTGGGCGGTGGCCGGTTCGCGCACGGCCAACGGCGCCGCTCTCGTGGCCAACGACATGCACCTGGATTTTCACGTTCCCAATATCTGGTATCGCGTACGGCTGGTGCAGCAGGCGGCGGGCGACACCCTCGACCTGAACGGCGTGACCTTGCCCGGGACCTTCTCGATCGTCGCCGGCAGCAATCGCGCGATCGCCTGGGGCTTCACCAACAGCTACGGTCAATTCGCAACCGTGGTGCGACTCGTGCCCGTGGCGGGCGATGCCTCGGCGTACGCGACCGCACTCGGTCCGCGACATTTGAGCCATGCGGATGAGGCGATCGAGGTGCGCGGTGCGCCGACGGTGCACCTCGAAGTGGCGGGAACGCAATGGGGTCCGGTGATCGGGATGGATTGGGAACACCGGCCCTACGCGCTGCAATGGGTGGCGCACGAGCCGAGCGCCATCAACCTCAAGCTGCTCGAGCTCGAACGCGCGCATTCGGTCGAAGAGGCCGTGCGCGAAGCGCCGGAATTTGGAATTCCGGGGCAGAATCTGCTGATCGCGGACCGCAGCGGACACATCGGCTGGACCATTGCCGGGCGCTTGCCCGGACGCAGTGGCGCCGAGGGCGGCGTGCCGCAGCTGTCGACCGACGGCAGCGTCGGTTTCGCCGGATGGCTGGCCCCTGAAAACCAGCCGCGTGTGATCGATCCGGCCGCGGGACTGCTGTGGTCGGCCAATGCGCGTGTCGTCGGCGGCGCGCCGGCCGGGCTGATCGGAGATGATGGCATGGACCGGGGCGCACGCGCCGCGCAGATCCTCGCAGACCTTAAGGGCGCCCCGCAGCCATTCACGCCGGCGGACAGTTTGGCGGTGCAGTTGGACGATCGCGCCTCGTTCCTCGAGCGCTGGCGCTCGCTGCTGGGCGAGGTCATCGAGCAGGCTCGAGCGCGCGGCGCACATGAGCACGACGCCGCTCGCGCGGTGCTCGCGCTCTGGAGCGGACATGCTGCGCCCGGCGACGCCGCGTACCGCCTGGTCAGGCTGTTTCGCGCGCAGGTGCAGGCGCGCGCGTTTTTCATGCTCGTCGCCCCGGCGCGCCAACAGGCGCCCGATTTTCGCTTCGAGATTCCGGACTCCTTCGAGGGTCCGCTGTGGCGCCTGCTGCAGCAGCGGCCCTTGCATCTGCTGACAGCGGATTATGCGGACTGGGACGGCTTGCTGCTCGAAGCGCTCGTGGCCGCCGAGAAGCTGCCCCCCGTGTGCCGCAGCCTCGCCGCCTGCACCTGGGGCGAGGTCAATGCGCTGCGAGTCAGGCATCCGCTGTCGACGGCTCTGCCGCTGCTCTCCCCCCTCCTCGACATGCCGACGGTGCGGGTGGCGGGAGGACCCCACGACATGCCGCGCATTCAGGGGCCGGACTTTGGCGCGTCAGAGCGCTTCAGCGTCGCACCGGGACATGAGGATCAGGGGTACTTTCACATGCCCGGAGGCCAAAGCGGCCATCCGCTCTCGCCGTTCTACCGCTCAGGGTTCGCCGCCTGGGCCGCGGGAACGCCGACGGCGTTTCTGCCGGGGCCCGCGCAGCACCGATTCCTGCTGGTGCCCTAGGAGCCTGGCTCAAGATACCCGCTATTTAGGCGCAGTCGGCTTCAAGGTCCCGGCGCCGACGCAGCCGCGCCCTTCGGTGCAGACCTGATTGACCGGACACACCACCGGATTTCCCCTCACGCAGCCCCGCGCGTCGGCCTCCGCGCTGCGCGGCAGACAGCGCTCGTGGCCGTTGCAGGCGCGTTGATCATCGCAATCCGCATCGGTAAGGCAGGTCAACGTGCTGGCATCGCGCTCCAGCGTCGCGAGCTCGCCCTGCCGGTCGATTTCGCCCGAGAGAGTCGTGTTGAGCAGCAGCTCCGCCGGCCCACGCCCGTCCGACAAATCGACATCAGCGGCCACGACCTCCCACGGCGGCGACAGTGGACTGGCAGCGCGATAATAGAGGCTGAAGCGCAGCACGCCGCGAGGGTCGAACGGTTCGCTCAACGTCAGCGGAATGACGCGCGTGGATTCGCGTGGCCAGGCTTCGCCATGCGTCAGAGGCAGCCGCCGCACCGCTTTGCCCGCCTCATAGATGCGCAGCTCCAGAACACTGCCTGCGCCCAGGTCCGCAGCGCCGGTGACGATCCGAACTTGGATGTGCGAGACCGGCAGCGCAGGAGCCGCGCCGCCCCACAGGGTCAGGAGGAACAACAAGGGCCAGAGGCGGCTGGACAGCAGGTTCGGCTTCACGATATCCCTCGCAAGGCAATTGCGGACTCGTGGCCCGATCATAGCTGATCTTGCGGTGTGTCCGGTAAGCGGCGCACGCTGGAGGCGCGAGTTAACTTATTGCACGCGAACGCTCGAATCATCCAGGCCGCGATACTTCATCATGGCATCGATGTTCGGGGCACGGCCGCGCCAGGCTGCGTACATCGCCGCCAAGTCCTGCGTGTTGCCGCGCGATAAGATCATCTGCCGGAACCGATCGCCGTTCGCGCGGGTCAGTCCGCCGTGCTCCTCGAACCATTGATAGGCGTCGTCAGCGAGCATTTGCGTCCAGGAGTACGCATAGTAGCCGGCGGAATACCCGCCGCCCCAGATGTGGCTGAAGTAGCTCGAACGATACCTCGGCGGCACCTCATGCAGGTCGAGGTGGGTTCTGGCGAGCGCCTGCTGCTCGAACTTGTCCGGGTCCTCAAGCGGCGCGCTCGGCGGCAGCAGGTGCCACTGCATATCGAGCTCTGCGGCGGCGAGCAGCTCCGTGAGCCGGTATCCCTCATTGAAATTCCCCGACTCCTTGATCTTCTCGACCAGATCGTCCGGCATGGGGGCGCCGGTCTTGTAGTGCTTCGCGTAGTGATTGAACACCTCCGGATACAGCGCCCAGTGCTCATTGAACTGCGAGGGGAACTCCACGAAGTCCCGCGGCGTGGCAGTGCCCGACAGGCTCGGGTACTCGGTGTCCGCGAACATGCCGTGCAGGGCGTGTCCAAATTCGTGGAACATCGTGGTGACGTCCTCGAAACTGATGAGCGCAGGCTCGCCGGGCGCGGGCTTGGGCAGGTTGGCGACGTTGTAGATCGCGGGCCGCGTGCCGAGCAGCTTCGATTGAGCGACGAACGATGACATCCAGGCGCCCCCGTTCTTGTTGTCGCGCTTGAAGTAATCGCAGTAGAACAGTGCGAGAGGCTTGCCGTCGACGTCGTCCACCTCGAATACGCGCACGTCGGACTGGTACACCGGCACGTCCTTGCGCTCCCGGAAGCTGATGCCGTAGAGCCGGCTGGCGGCGTAGAAGACGCCGTTTTCGAGCACATTGTTCAGCTCGAAATACGGCTTGACCGCCGCATCGTCGAGATCGAACTTGGCTTTGCGCACCCGCTCGGCGTAGAAATCCCAATCCCAGGGCTCGAGCGAGAAGCTCCCGCCCTGCGAGGCGATCGCCGCCTGAATGTCCTTGCCCTCGTTTGCGGCCTTCGCCGTCGCCACCGGCACCAGCGCATTCATGAAGTCGAGCGCGGCTTGCGGCGTCTTCGCCATCTGGTCCTCCAATTTCCACGCCGCGTGGCTCGGATAGCCGAGCAGCTGGGCGCGCTGCGCGCGCAGCTGCGCGAGGCGCGCGATCGTCGCGCGCGTATCGTTCGCATCGCCATGTTCGGAACGGTTCCAGGAGTTCGCGAATATCGCCTCGCGGGTGGCCCGTGCACTCAACGATGCGAGCGCCGGCTGCTGCGTGGTGTTCTGCAGAGGCAGTACATAGCCGGCCGCGCCGCGTGCCTGCGCCGCCTGCGCCGCGGCGGCGATCTGCGCTTCGCTCAAGCCCGCGAGCGCCGCCGGCGCGTCGGTCGCGTACGCCGCATTCTTGTTGGCCGCCAGCAATTTCGTGGTGAAGGCATTCGAGAGGGTGGAGGCCTCCTCGTTGAGCGTCTTCAGCTGCGCCTTCTGCGCATCCGACAGATTCGCGCCCGAATGCACGAACTGATCGTAGGTGAACTCGGCCAGACGCACGGATTCGGGGTCGAGGGACTTGTTCGAGCGAGCCTTGTAGACGGCGGACACGCGTGCGAACAGTTTCGCGTTCAGGAAGATGGCATCTCGATGCGCGGCGAGCTTCGGCGCAAGAGCGGTCTTCGCCTGCTCCAGGATGGGATTGATGTCGGCGCCCGTGACGGCGTTGAATGCGGCGCTGGCTCTCTCGAGCAGCTGCCCGCTCCTTTCCAAGGGTATGAGCGTGTTTTCAAAAGTCGGCGCAGCGCGATTTTCGGCGATGTGGCGAATTTCGGCGAGCTGCGCGGCCATGCCGGCCTCGATGGCCGGCTGGTAGTCCGCATCCTTGATCTTGTCGAACGGCGGCGCGTGAAACGGCAGTGCGCTCGGCTCATAGAAAGGATTCGAAGGCCCGAATCCGCCCGCCGCGGCCGCATGGGCGCCGGCGCTCACGAGGAGCGCTCCTGTTGCGAATAGCGCATGAAAACCTCGTTGCATGATGGTTATTGCTCACGCTTGTAGATGGTGCCCTCTTTCATCACGAAGGCGACGTGCTCCAGCACCCGGATATCGGCGAGCGGATCGCCTTTGACCGCGATGATGTCCGCGGATTTTCCCGCGGTAATCGAGCCGAACAGCTCCGGGTGTCCGATCAGGTCCGCGGCATTGACGGTGGCCGACTGGATGGCCTGCATCGGGGTCATGCCGTACTTGACCATGAAGGCAAACTGCCGCGCATTGATTCCGTGCGGACAGACGCCCGCATCCGTGCCGAAGGTCATCTTGACGCCTGCGCGCACCGCTTTGGTGAAGTTGCGCCGCTGCGCCTCCCCCAGATCGCGATCGTGCTGCAGAAAATCCGCCGGAGTGTCCGGCGCCGATTGAATGCATTCCTCGTCATAAATGTCCATGTCAAGATAGGTTCCGTGCTGCTTGGCGAGCGCGATCCCCTCGTCGTCGATGAGCGTTGCGTGTTCGACCGATGCGACGCCCGCGCGAATCGCATTCTTGATGCCTTCCGCGGCATGTGCGTGCGCGGCGACGCGCAGGCCGAAGTTGCCGGCCTCATCGACGGCGGCGTGCAGCTCCTCGGGGGTGAACTCGATGGATTTCGGATTGCTGCCGTGCGTGAGCACCGCCCCGGTGGACAGCACCTTGATGTGATCGGCGCCGCGGTGGGCGAGTTCCCGTATTTTCTGGCGTACTTCCCACGGGCTGTTCGCGACGCCGTATCGCAGATCCCACGGCAGCTCAATATCCGGAGCCAGGCCGGTCATGGCGCCCGCACCCTCGCTGATGGTGATGTAGGCGCCCGCCACGTACATGCGCGGACCGATGATGATGCCCTTGGCGATGGCATCGCGCATCGCGACGTCGTTGAAGGCGCGGTACACGCCCACGTCGCGCACCGTGGTGAAGCCGGCCAGCAGCGTCACGCGGGCATTGGGGATGGCGGCGTAGGCGGCCTCGGCAGCCGTCCTCTTTAGCACATCCAGCGGCTCCGCGTCCGCGAGATCGGCGAGATGGGTATGGCAGTCGACCAGGCCGGGCAGCACGGTCATGTTCGACAGATCGACCACGGCCGCGCCTTCGGGAATGGTCAGCTGCGCGCCCACCGCCTCGATCCTTTTTCCGCGCACGAGGATGAGCTGGTTCGTCAGGGTGCGTCCCGCTTGCACATCGATGAACTTGCCGGCGCGGATCAGCGTCAACGCAACGGCGGGTGAACTCTGCTGCGCGGGACAATTGGCGCTGAGAAAAGCCACGCAGAAAGTCCATAGACAGGCTTGTTTGAGCACGATGATCCTCGATGAGGCGCCGCGGCGCCGCGTTGGTCCGAAGGGGCCAGATGATACTCGATGGCGAGTACTCGATGCGGGGGCACTTGATCTCGGCCGCCGCTCCCTGCAGGCTGCCGCATCCCCGTGAAGAGGAGTTGCCATGGGTTTTCGAGCATCGATGTTGGTTGCAGCGGCGATCGGTACCTTCGGCATGGCGGCCCGTGCAGAGATGCCGGCGAGCGGCGAAGGCGCATTCCGCGACCTTTACAAGGAACTGATCGAGATCAATACCACCCGCTCGGTCGGCAGCTGCACCCGGGCCGCCGAGGCGATGCGCGCGCGCTTGCTGTCGGCAGGCATTGCGGCCGGCGATGCGCAAATCCTGGCGCCGCCGGACCGGCCGCAAGACGGCGCACTGGTCGCGGTACTGCACGGCCGGGAGCGCCAAGCCAAGGCGATTCTGCTGCTCGCGCACATCGACGTGGTGGAGGCCAGGCGCGAGGATTGGCAGCGCGATCCGTTCAAGCTCGTCGAGGAAAACGGCTGGTTCTATGCGCGCGGCGCGAGCGACGACAAGGCGATGGCGGCGGTTTTCACCGACGCTCTGATCCGCTATCGGCAGGAGGGGTTCAAGCCGCGCCGCGACATCAAGCTGGCGCTCACCTGCGGCGAGGAGACGCCCGATGTGTTCAACAGCGTCAAATGGCTGATCCAAAGCCAGCCGAAAGTCCTGGACGCCGAGTTCGCCCTCAACGAGGGGGCGGGCGGCGAGCTGGACAAGAATGAGAAGCCCATTGCGCTGCAAATTCAGGCGGGCGAGAAGGTCTATCAGGATTTTGCCCTCGATGCCTCCGACGTGGGCGGCCACAGCTCGCGGCCGACCAAGAACAATCCGATCGTGCGGCTCAGCACCGGACTCGCCAAGCTCGGCGCCTACAATTTCCCCGTCGCCTTCAATGAGGCGACGCGCGGCTACTTTGAGGCACAGGCCAAGCTGCAGCCGCCGGAGGTTGCCGCCGACATGCGGGCGGTGCTCGACAACCCGCTGGACGAAGCGGCGGTCGAGCGCTTGTGGGCCGTGAATCCGGGCTGGAATGGCATGCTGCGCACGACCTGTGCCGTCACCGAAATCAGCGGCGGACATGCGCCGAACGCGCTGCCTCAGCGCGCGCACGCGAACGTCAATTGCCGCATCCTGCCCGGCACACCGATCGGCGCCGTGCAACAGGAGCTCATGAGGGTGATCGCGGACGAGAAGATCGGCGTGGCGCCGACCGGCGAGCCGGGCATGCAATCGCCGCCGCCGCCGCTGTCGGCACGCATCATGGATCCGGTGCGCAAGGTCGCCGCCGCCCTATGGCCCGGCGTCATCGTCGTGCCGACGATGACGACCGGCGCAACGGATGGCCGCTTTCTCAATGCCGCCGGAATTCCCACTTACGGCCTGTCCGGGATGTTCCACGATGCCGAGGGTCCCCGCGCGCATGGTCTGAACGAGCGCATTCGCGTGATTTCCCTGATGAACGGGCGCCATTTCCTTTATGAGATAGTGAAGCTGTACTCGAACGAGCCATGATGGGCGCATGTGGAACGTCGAGGTGGCGAGCGATGAGAGGAAGTCCGGGCTGGCTCCCGTGCACCGGGCCATCGATCGCCACGCACCCTACAAACGCATCGCCACCGAGGAGGCGTGGAACATACCCGAGATCCTGGAGGCCCAGGTGCGGCTGCTCGACAGCGCGAACGCACCGGACGATCCTTCGCTGCGGATGGCCGGCATGTTCGCCAAGATGGCGCCGCTGCAAGAGCAGCTCATGGACTTAGGCGAGAGGCGCATCGCGCGCATGGACGAACTCGGCATCGACAAGCAGCTTCTGCTGCTGACCTCGCCGGGCGTTCAAGTGCTCGAACCCGATGAAGGCAGCGCCCTGGCACGCCTGGCAAACGACCGGCTCGCCGAAGTCTGCCGCCGCCATCCGAACCGCTTCGCGGGACTCGCCGTGTTCGCGCCTCAGGACGTGCCGGGTGCCGTTTCAGAGATCGAACGCGGAATGAAAACTCTCGGGCTGAACGGCGCCGTCATCAACTCGCACTTTCGCGGACGCTACCTCGACGAGGCGCCCTACTGGCCCATCCTCGAGGCGCTCGAGGCCAACGACGCCGCGCTGTACATTCATCCCACCATTCCGCCGAAGGCGTGGTCTCAGCCCTATGAATTTCGCGGGTTCGGCGGCGCCCTCGCCGGCTTCTCGCACGAGGTGTGGATGCACACCATGGGACTGATCATGTCCGGAGCGTTCGATCGATTCCCCAAGCTGCGCATCGTGATCGGCCACATGGGAGAGGGGATGCCGCTGTTGCTGTATCGCTTCGACTGGATGCAGAGCAACGCGGACGGCAAACCGGGGCTGCGCGGCGGCGCACCGGCGGTCACGCTGCGCCACAAGATCTCCTATTACTTCAAGCGCAACATCTGGATCACCACCAGCGGCCAGGGGTGGGAGCCGTCGGTCAAGTTCTGCATGGATGTGCTCGGCCCCGACCGCGTGATCTACGCGATGGACTATCCGTACCAGCAATCCGCGGACGAGGTCGCCGCCTACGATGCATTCGAGCTGCGCCCGGAGCACAAGAAGATGCTCATGCAGACGAACGCTGAACAGGTGTTCCGGTTGAACCGCTAGGTATCTGCCGCGAGCTGCAACGCATAACTCCGAATGGCGACGCGCGCGGCGTCGGTCTACTGTGATTCGCCTGTTCACATGGGAGGAATGCAATGAAAACCAAGGCGACGGGAGCGGTGCTTGCAGCGGCCGCGTTCGCATTGATCGGCCCGATTGCCGCCGCACAGAATGTCGAGGAGGTGACGGTTCAAGGCACGCGAGTGATGACCACAGAAGCCGCCGGTCGTACGAGCACAGGTATCCCGCTGGTCGACGTATCGCTCAGCTATGGTGTGAGTGTCGCGGACCTGGATCTAGCCTCTCAATACGGGCCTATCGCGCTCGAAAAGCGCGTCCGTGACGCAGCCATGGCGGCGTGCAAGGAGATTGGCCGGCAATATCCGCACTCGACGCCAAGCGATGAGGACTGCGCCAAGGCGGCGGCGGACAAGGCCATGGTCAAAGTGCACGAGCTGGTCGCCGAGGCACGCAAAAAGCTGCCCCAGTAGGGGCTGCATGGCGAGGACTGCGGCGGCTAGCTCGCGACCGCCGCCTTGCCCACCTGCGCGATGACCTCCTCGGCGATCTGCCGCGGCACCGGGTCATAGTGCGAGAATTCCATCGTATAGGAAGCCCGTCCGCTGGTCATGCTGCGCAAATGGCCGATGTAGCCGAACATTTCCGATAGCGGCACATTCGCGACGACGGCGATATTGGTGCCCCGCTCCAGCTGGTCCAGGATCGAGCCGCGGCGGCGATTCAAGTCGCCGATCACATCGCCGAGATAGTCTCCCGGCGTGACCGTCTCGACCTTCATGACCGGCTCGAGCAGGATCGGCGAGGCCTTGCGGATGGCCTCGCGGAAGCAGGCCTTGGCGGCGATTTCAAAGGTCAGCGCGTTCGAATCGACGTCGTGGTAGCTGCCGTCGATCAGCGTTGCGCGAAAATCCACGGTCGGATAGTGCGCGAGGACGCCGTCCTCCTTCTGTATGCGCAGGCCTTTTTCAACCGACGGAACATACTCCTTGGGAACCGAGCCGCCCACGGTCTCGTCCACGAACTCGAAGCCCGTGCTGCGCGGCAGCGGCTCGAACACGATCCACACTTCCGCGAACTGGCCGGCGCCGCCGGTCTGCTTCTTGTGGATGTACTGTTCGGTCAGCTTCTTGGTGATGGTCTCCCGATAGGCGACCTGGGGCTCGCCCATGATGCCTTCGACACCGAACTCGGTGCGCATGCGGTCCAGGGTGACCTCCAAATGCAGCTCGCCCATCCCGCGCAGGATGGTCTGGCCGGTTTCACGGTCGGTTTCCAGGTGCAGCGAGGGATCGGCGCGCACCATCTTGCCGAGCGCGGCGCCGAATTTTTCCTGTTCCGCCTTGGTTTTCGCCTTGACCGACACACTGATCACCGGGTCCGGGAAGCGCATCCGCTCCAGCACCACCGGGTTGGCCGCATCGCACAGCGTATCGCCGGTCTCGGTGTCCGCGAGAGACACGAGCGCGATGATGTCTCCGGCTCGGGCTTCCTCGACCGGATTGGCTTCCTTGGCGAACATCTCGACCATGCGCCCGATCTTCTCGCGCTTGCCGCGCGTGGAATTTTGCACCGAGGCGCCCTTGGTCAACACGCCGGAATACACCCGGATGAAGGTGAGCGCGCCATAGATGTCGTTGATCACCTTGAAGGCGAGAGCGGCAAAGGGCTCATCGTCCGAGCACTTGCGCTCCCCGATGGGCTCGCCGTCGGCGTCGACGGTCTTGATCGAGGCGACGTCGGTCGGCGCCGGCAGATAATCGACGACGGCGTCGAGGACCTGCTGCACGCCCTTGTTCTTGTAAGAGGAGCCGCACAACACGGGCGTGAAGGCCGAATGCAGGGTGCCCTTGCGCAAAGCCCGGCGCAGCACGTCTCCCGACGGGACGACGCCTTCGTTGAGATAGGCTTCCATCGCCGCGTCGTCCTGCTCGAGGCAGGTGTCGATGAGCTCGGTGCGGAACTTCTCCACATCGGCCAGCAGCTGCCGGTCGCTCGGCACGGTGATGTGCAGCTTGTCGGCGAGGTCAGGGGTGACCTCGAGGATTTGCCATTGCGCGTCCTTGTCGTCGGAATCCCAGACCAGGGCCTTCATCTCGACCAGATCCACCATGCCCTTGAAGTTTTCCTCCGATCCGATCGGAATCTGCACCGGCAGCGGCCGCGCGCCCAGGCGCTTTTTGATCATCTCCACGCAGCGCAGAAAATTCGCGCCGCTGCGGTCCATCTTGTTCACGTAGCACATGCGCGGCACGCCGTAGTTGTCCGCAAGGCGCCAATTGGTCTCCGACTGCGGTTCCACGCCCGCGACCCCGTCGAAGACCACGACCGCGCCGTCGAGCACCCGCAGCGACCGGTTCACCTCGATGGTGAAATCGACGTGTCCGGGGGTGTCGATGAGATTGATCTTCTTGTCGCGCCAGAACGCCGACACCGCCGCGCTTTGGATGGTGATGCCGCGCTTCTGTTCCTGCTCGAGGTAGTCAGTGGTCGTCGAGGTCTTCAAATCCTTGGTGTCGTGGATGTCGATGATCGTGTGCTTGCGCCCCGTGTAATACAGGATGCGCTCCGTCGTCGTCGTCTTGCCGGCGTCGACGTGGGCGATGATGCCGATATTGCGGATATCGGAGAGGGGTATTGTGCGAGCCATATCAAAGTTCCATGACAGTTGCGGCTTAAGGCCGGGGTCGACCGGCAGCCAAGAGGGCGCAGAGTTTGACACGCCGACCTGGGGTGTGTCGAAGAAAAATCAAGGGGCGCCGGGAACGGCCCGGG
>JBKQOZ010000019.1:0-173833 GCA_052326345.1 Steroidobacteraceae bacterium
ACACCACCGGACAGGATAATTTGCAATGCCAGGCGAACAGCAACAACGGGCAAGGAACCATGAACGTGCCCTGCCAGCCCCAGAACGGGGGTAATCCCAACGCTGCGGCCGGGTCGTATGTGGGGGCGGGGCCGCCCGTCAACTATGCCAACGTGACGCGTGTTCACGAGGACGACAGCCTCTTGGTGAAATACTACGACGCACACGGCCAGGGCGGCGCCGGCATATCCAAAATGGCATTCAGCCTGACGTGGGATTTCGGCTGCGAGTACGGCGGCGGCGTGCATTGTACGCACGAGCCGAACAAGGAGGAATTTCTCGGTGCGATGCTCTACAACCGTGCGTGGTTCCATAATGATCTGTTCGCGGTGACTGTTGGCGGGGGCTTCATGAACAATCCGGGTCGCTATCTCGCCCTGACTCCGCCGATCAATGGAGCGACGGCCGCCAGCGGCTCGCCGTACTTCACTCAGCAGCCGGGCCAGAAACTCTATCAATGGGATTCACAGATCAATTTTCAGTACATGCCGAACGACTGGATCACCTGGTGGACGGAAGCCACGTTCCGGCATTCGAACGTTCCCTACTGGTCGGGACCGGGCGGCATCACGCCTCCCGGCGGCAACAACGGCTCGCCCGCGAGCTGTGTGGGCGGCCCTGCCGATCCGACCAGCGGTAACTGCGTCGCGGGCGACTGGTTTCCGGATCTGACTACGCGCGAAGTAGTCCTGGGTGCCGGCCTCATGGTCAAGTTCTAGGCGCGCGCGGACAAGGCGCTCCCCTCACGGGTTGCGCCAGAACATGAAGTCCAGAACCACCGCTTCGATCTCGTGAGACGTGCCTCTCTCCGGCCCGCTCAGTGCGCGGGCCACGGCCTTATGGAATCATTACGCTGTCTCGACTAACGTGTTAGATGGGGTAGATGGGATACTTCGACAGAAACGCGAGGCAAGTAATGATGCTGCAAGGCAACCAAAAGCTCACGATTCCCACCGCGCACCGGATTAGCCCGAGCGCCGTGTGCAGCCGATTGAGATGAGACCCGCATTTTGGACGAATTCTACGCACAGCGCTGCGTCGCCAGTAGCGCCGTCCCAGCTGCTTAAACAAAAATTGAGCCAAAGGCGGCTCATCGTCGTCGCATGCTTCCATCGGGCTCGGAAGACCATCGTTCGGCTTGCGACTCATGCCAGTGAGCCGCACCCGCTCTGGTACTGGCCCGATTGTCTGCGGGCGCTCGCGATTACCGGGCTCACCACGGCGATTGCTCTTCCGCTCTCTTCCTACTTCGGCCTCGTCAATATCGTCATGCTCTATTTGTTGGCAACGACCATTGGTGCGCTCCGATTGGGACGCGGGCCTTCTGTATTGCTCGCGATCGCGAATATGCTCGCGTTCGACTATTTTTTCGTGCCGCCGCTATTCAGCTTCGATGTGCAGGACACTCAATATCTTTTTGCGCTGGGCGTGATGCTCGTGGTCGCCTTGGTGATTGCGAACCTCATGGTCAGCATTCGGCGTCACCGTGAGATCGCCGACGCTCGCGAGCAGCGCACCGCGGTGCTGTATGCGATGAGCCGCGAACTCGCGGTCGCAACAAATGCGCAAGCCATGGCGGCGGCGGCGGTCCGGCATATCTGTGCCGTCTTCGACAGCACGGCAGTCGTGTTGTTGGCGGATGCGCGCGGGTGCTTGGCGCCCGTGGCGCGCGCCGACGATTGCGCGTGCACGGAGGCACGATCTTCCTTACCGGCCTTTGACCTCGAGTTTGCCCAGGATGTCGTCGTCCGCGGCGAACGCTGCATCAAGGATGCGATCTACCTGCCCTTGCGGGGCAGTCGCCGAGTCAAGGGCGTGATCGTAGTATGTCCGCAATCCCCGACTCGTGAGCTGCCATCGGAACAGCTGAATCTATTGGAAACGTTCGTGGCCCAGCTGGCACTCTCGCTGCAAAGAGCGCGTCTGGCCGAAGCCGCCGAAGCCTCAAAAATTTCCGCAGAGCGTGCTTTGCTGCGCAACACTCTGCTGGCTTCGATTTCTCACGATCTGCGCACACCGTTGTCGGCGATCGCCGGCGCGGGCAGCCTGATCGGGCAGCCGGAGTACGCGCTCAACTTCGATCGGCTCGCCACGCTGGGTCATTTGATCGAACGCAAGGCCCGCGACATGTCGCAGCTGCTGACCAACGTTCTCGAGCTGGTGCAGATGGAATTTGGCAGCCGCGCTCTGCAGGGCGACTGGCACGCAATCGACGACTTAGTCGCACTCGCGCTGCGCACGTGTGCGGCCCGGCTCGCGCAATGGCGCATCTTGCTGGACTTGCCGTCGGACCTTCCCTTGATATGGGTCGAGCCGACTCTGGTCGTACAGATACTGAGCAACCTCCTGGAGAACGCTGCGAAATATACGCCCTCCGGTACGACCATTACGATATCCGCCGCCGCCGGAGACGAGAGCCTGCTACTGATCGTCGCAGATGACGGACCGGGCCTTCCGCCCGGCGACCCGGAGCGCTTGTTCGAGAAGTTCCAGCGCGGTCGTTCCGAGAGCAACATCGTGGGCATAGGCCTCGGACTCGCGATTTGTCGCGCGGCCGCGCGCCTGCACGGCGGAGACATTCGCGCCATGAATAATCCGGGAGGCGGCGCACGCTTCGAAATCACGCTGCCCATGGCGGCACAAACGGACATGCGGCCCGCAATGGAGCCTTGCTGAGACCCGCGCGATGCGCGTCGTGCTCATCGTCGAGGACGATCAGGGAATCCAAGACGTCCTGCGCTTTCTCGCCGAAGCCAACGGAATGCGGGTCGTCGCGGCCAATACCGCCGACCTCGCGATCCGCGAAGCTGAATCACAGCGACCCGACCTCGCCATCGTCGATCTGGGCCTGCCCGATCGAGATGGTATTCAAGTGATACAACACATACGAACCTGGTCGCACCTGCCCATCATCGTGTTGTCCGCTCGGACGCTCGAGTCGCAAAGAATCGCGGCGCTCGAAGCGGGGGCGGACGAGTATGTCACGAAGCCGTTCAGTGCCCCGGAATTGCTCGCAAGAATGCACGCCCTGCTGCACCATGGTGCGCGGGACGATTCTGCCGACGGCATTCGACAGGTTTGACGGCACGGTAGAACGCCGGGAGAATTGCAGATACACAAGCGGTTTTGGAATCACGCATGACTGAGGCTATGCACCTCGTCTTGATCTTCGAGGACGATCAGGGGATTCAGAACGTTCTGCGTGTGCTGTTCGAGGCAAACGGATTCAGAGTAGTCATCGCCGATACCGCCGCTCGCGGCGAGCAGGACGCGCGGCTGCACAGACCGGACGTGGTGTTGGTCGACCTCGGGCTGCCGGACCGCGACGGTCTGAACGTCATCACGGCCATTCGCGCGTGGTCGCCGGTGCCCATCATCGTGCTGTCGGCACGCACCGCCGAAGCGCAGCGCCTTGCGGCGTTCGAGAATGGTGCGGATGACTACGTCATGAAACCATTTAGCGCGCCCGAGCTCCTGGCGCGGGTTCGTGCGATCGTACGGCGGCACGCGCGCGGCGAGCTGCCGATGGGCATGCTCGAACTCGGCGACGTCTCGATCGATCTCGGCAGGCGCATCGCCCATCGCCGGGATGGAGGCGATGTGCGCTTGACTCCGCTCGAGCACCGGATCCTGGAGACGCTCGCGCGCCACGGCGATCGCATCGTGACGCACGCGGCACTCATCAAAGAGGTTTGGGGGCCGCATCGCGACGATTCGCGCGCGCTGCGGGTGTATATCGGAAGTTTGCGAAAAAAGCTGGAAATTGATCCCAGTCGTCCGCAACACATCCTGACGGAGCTCGGTGTCGGCTACCGGCTCGTCATCGACACCGGGGCAGAGGCCAGCAGCTGAAGCAAGCTTCAGCGGGGGGAATTCGCGACCGAGGCCTTCGCCGTACGGTTCCACCAACCTCCGCCGAGCGCCTGAAAGAGAGCCACGGTATCGCCGTAGCGGGCGGCCTGCGCCTGCACTCGGCTGAGCAGCGCCTGATCATAAGCCGTTTCCGCCGCGAGTAAGATCAATGTGTTGACATAGCCGATCTCCATCTGGCGTCGGGTAAGATCGTAGGTAACTTTGGCCGCCTTCTCCGCGTCGACGTTGGCGGCGAGCGCATCGGCGTCCGACAGCGATGCATGCAACGTGTCGGCGACATTTTGATAGGCCGTAATCACCGCGCTTTGATATTGCGCCGCGGCCTGCTTCAAAGCCTGGTCAGCGGCGCGCTTTCGATGCAGCAGCGTACCGCCCTGGAACAGGGGTTGGGTGACATCGCCGACCAGATTCCAGAATGGGCCGCCATGGCGGAACATCCAGCTGAATTGGTCTGCGTTGCCGCCATACGACCCGGTAATCGAGAATTGCGGCAGCATGGCGGCCACCGCGACGCCGACTTGCGCATTCGCGGCATGGAGCTGCGCCTCGGCCGCTCGAACGTCGGGGCGCTGTTCGATGATCTTGGAAGGCAGGGAGACGGGCAGCTCCGGCGGCAGGTGCAGCGCATCGAGCTCAAAGGTTTCGGGGACGTCCTGGTTCGGTAGATTGCCCACCAGGGCGCGAATCAAGTCGCGCCCCTGCTCGAACTGCAGCTGCAGGGGCGGTAGCGTGGCCTTGGCCTGTGCCAGAGCCGTCTCCTCGGCGGCGACGTCGATGCGCATCGCCTGACCCAGCCGGAATTGATCGCGCAAGATCTGCAGCGCCTTCTCGTCGGCGGCAATGATCTCCTGAGTCGCGCGGATCTGCGCACGCAGCGATGCCTCTTGGATGGCGGCAGCGGCGACATTGGAGGCAAGCGTGATGTAGGTGGCTTCCAGCGCAAACCGTTGCACCTCGGTCTGCGCGGCCAAGGACTCTACTTGCCGCCGGTTGCTGCCGAACACGTCGGGCACGAATCCCACCGTAAGTTCGGCCGTCTGAAAGTTATAGAAGAGGGGCGCTGTGTAGGGCGGCACGCCCGGGGTCTGCAGCGGCGCCAGGAGGTTGTCGCCGTTGCCTTGCACGCCGGGGGCCTGGTCGTTCGTTAGATTGCCGGCTATCTTATGGCGTTCGGCCTGGTACGTTGCGCCCACCGAGGGAAAGTAGAAACCCTGCTGCGCATACACTAGCTCCTGTGCCTGAGCCAGCGCCGCCTGCGCCGCCGCGATGGTCGGATTTGCCTTGAAGGCTTTTTCAATGAGTGAGTTGAGCGCCGGGGACTGAAAGAGCTGCCACCACTCGAAGGGGATATCGCGGCCCCCGATGAAATGTTGCACCTCGCCGCCGTGAACGGGCGCCGATGCGCTCGAGTCCGGCAGCGGCGTAGGCGCATAACCGGCGTTGGCCGGCGCTTGGGGTTTGTGAAAATTCGGGCCAACCGCACAGCTCGAGGCGAGCGCCGCAGCGGCAACGACGAGGGCGGTTCGGTTTCTCCGCCTGCTTCTGGACGGCAGAATGACTTTGGAAAATTCGCGGTCAGTGAGCCTCATTTGGCAGCAACCTCTTTGCGGTTCCACCAGCCTCCGCCGAGCGCCTGGAACAGTGAGACCGTGTCGCCGTATCGTGTGGCCTGCGCCTGCACGCGCGTGAGCAGGGTCTGTTGATAAGCCGTCTCGGCGCTGAGCAGAGTCAGCGTATCGACGTAGCCGATTTCCGCCTGATGGCGCGTGAGGTCATAGGTCACTTTCGCGGAAGCTTCTGCCTCGACGTCGGCGGCGAGCGCCTCGGCGTCGGACAGCGACACATGCAGCGTGTCGGCGACGTTCTGATAGGCGGTAATGACCGTGCTCTGATATTGAGCCGCCGCCTGCTTCAAGGCTTGCTTGGCGGCGCGTTCCTGGTGCAGCAGCGTCCCTCCTTGGAATATGGGTTGGCTGACATTGCCGTACAGGCTCCAGAACGGACCTCCGGCGCTAAACATCTGGGTGATTTGTGTGGCATTGCCGCCATACTCGCCGGAGATCGAGAATTGCGGCAGCATCGCGGCGACCGCAACCCCCACTTGGGCATTCGCGGCATGCAGCTGCGCCTCTGCGGCTTTGACGTCGGGACGTTGTTCGATGAGCCTGGACGGCAGGGTCACTGGCAGCTCCGGCGGCAGCTGCAGCGCATCGAGCTCGAACGGCTCGTCCGGGCCGTTGGGCAGATCACCCACGAGCGCGCGGATCAGATCGCGCGTTTGCTCGAGCTGCTTCTGCAGCGGCGGAAGCGTGGTCTCGATCTGCGCCAGCGCCGCTTCCTGCGCCGCCACATCGATGCGCATCGCAAAACCCAGCTTGAACTGATCGCGCAAGATCTGTAGCGATTTCTGGTCCGCCGCGATGATCTCCCGGGTGGCCTGGATCTGCGTGCGCACGGAGGCCTCCTGGATGGCTGCGGCGACCACATTGGAGGCGAGGGTAATGTACGTCGCCTCGAGCGCGAAGCGCTGCGCGTCCTTCTGTGCGGCCAAGGACTCGACTTGCCGCCGGTTGCCGCCGAGCACGTCGGGCACGAACCCCACCGTCAGTTCGGCGGTGTAAAATGTGTAGTAGGAAGGCAGGTTGTGCGGTTCGTGGAAGGGATCTTCCAGTGCCGGCAGCAGATTAACGCCATTACCCTGGACGCCGATGGTCGAGCTCGCGTTGGTGTTGCCGGATACCTTGTGGCGCTCGGCTTGCAACATCGTTCCTACTGACGGATAAAAGAAGCCCTGCTGCGCATAGACCAGTTCTTGTGCCTGGCGCAGCGATGCTTGTGCCGCCGCGATGGTTGGATTGGCCTTGAACGCCTTTTCGATCAGGGAGTTGAGTGCCGGTGATTGAAACAGCTCCCACCACTCGAAGGGAATATCCCTGCCGGCGATGAGATGTTGTGCTTCGCCGCCGTGGACGGGAGCCGAGGCACTCGTTTCCGGCAAGGGCGCGGGTGCGTAGCCGGCATCGGCCGGCGCCTGCGGCGTGCGCCAGCGAGGCCCGACGGCGCAGCCGCATGTCATGGCCGCCAATGTCACGGCCAGCAAAACTATAACGGATGAACGCACGGCCGACATACATCGACTCCATCGAAGTGAAGCCTTAAGCGGGCAGGCACCTCCCACCGTTAAGACGTGGGGATGAGTCTGCCCGTATCTGCCATGGTCAAGGTACTGTGGGAAATCCGAGTGGTCTCGCGGGCGACTTGCGGCCATTGTTCGCTCAAGGCCGCGGCGCCAGCGCGCTGCGGCGCCGCAATTCCCTGGGAGTAACGAATGCGCCATCGGTTGTCCTCAGCGTGGAATGAATTGGGTGTCGGGGGTCGCCGGCGAGCGATCGCCGCCGGTGCTGCAATGCTGCTGGCCGCCTTGATCGGAGTCACGCATTTCAGCGCCAGGGCAGACGATACACAGACAAAGGGCGCCGGCCCGAAGGCGAATGCAGTGGCGCCTGGACCCGATCCGTCGGTGCAATTGACCGACGCGCAGCTCAAGAGCATCAAGATTAGCGCGGCCTCAGAACATGCGTTCCCGCAGGAGCGCACCGCGGTCGGAAGCATCGATTTCAATGAGAATCTTGCGGTTCAGGTGTTCTCACCCTATCAGGGAAAGATCATCAAGGCTTACGCCGAGGTCGGCGACCCGGTGAAGAAGGGCCAGACGCTGTTCACGATCGAGAGCCCGGATCTCATTCAGGCGGACTCGAATTTGATCGCGGCGGCGGGTCTTTTGGATCTGACCACGCACGCTCTGGAGCGCGCCAAGCAACTCTACGAGGTGCAGGGCATCGCGGAGAAGGACCTGCAGCAAGCGATCTCCGATCAGCAGACCGCTGAGGGCGCGCTCAAGGCGGGTCGCGATGCGGTGCGCGTATTCGGCAAATCGGAGGCCGAGATCGATGCGATCGTCGCCAACCGCAAGATCGACCCGGTCCTGGTCGTGCCGAGCCCGATCACCGGCCGCATCACGGCGCGCGTGGCGCAACCTGGGCTCTTGGTACAGCCCGGCAATGTTCCTGCCCCCTATACCGTTGCCGATGTGGTGACCGTGTGGATGCTCGCCAACGTCTCCGAGAGCAACATCAAGTACATCAACGTCGGGCAGAAAGTGACTGTCTCGACGATGGCCTACCCGGGCCAGGTGTATGAAGGCGAGATCACGGTCGTCGGCGCGACCGTCGATCCCAATCTGCATACGCTGCTCATCCGCTCGGAGATCCAGAATCCCCGGCGCGACCTTAAGCCCGGAATGCTCGCGAATTTCGTCATTCGCATTGGCGATCCGGTGGTCACGCCGGCGGTGCCGCCCGAGAGCGTCGTGCGCGCGGGCGACGGCACCATGACCATCTGGGTAACCACCGATCGGCATCACTTCACTCAGCGCAAGGTCAAGCTTGGTCTGCAAAGCGGCGGCTATGACCAGATCCTCGAGGGGCTGAAGCAAGGCGAACTGGTGGTCACCGACGGGGCGGTTTTCCTCGACAACATGCTCACACCCAGTACCGACAGCTGAAGCCCGATGCCAATTGAGGAAGGCACAGCATGCTAAAAGGTGTTCTTGCGTTCGTGCTCACGCGACGCGCGATTGTTCTACTGGGTTTAATGGTGTTTCTCGGCGGCGGGGTGGCCGCCTTCACCATGCTCAACATCGAGGCGTATCCCCAACCTGCGCCGGTGATCATCGAGATCACCGCGCAGCAAGGCGGCTTGTCGGCCGAGGAGATGGAGCGCTATTACACAATTCCGATGGAAGTCGGCATCTACGGGACGCCGTATATCACCGCGGTCAACTCCACGTCGTTCTATGGCTTGAGCTTCCTGCGCGTCACGTTCAAATACGGCGTCGACTTCTATTTCGCCCAGACCCAGATCGAATATTCATTGCAGCAGAATGTCTCGCTGCCCAACAACGTGCAGGCCCAGATCCAGCAGTCGAGCCTCGTCGGCGAGGTCGTTCGATACGCGATGGTAGGCCCGCCGCATTTCGGTCTGGATAACCTGCGCACGGTTCAGGACTACATCGTGCTGCGCCGGTTGTCGACGGTTCCCGGCGTCGTGCAGGTCAACAGCTTCGGCGGTCCGACCAAGGAATTCGAAGTCGAGGCCGACCTGCAAAAGCTGCAGACTTATGGCATCACGATCCCTCAGATGATTACGGCTCTCGGCAATGCCAACGTCAACGTGGGCGGCCGCGAGATCAATATCGGCCAGCAATCCGTCAACATCCGCGGAATCGGTCTCTTCAATGATGGCGGCAACGACGATTTGACCAAGGGCTACAAGGTCAATGACATCGAGAACGTCCTGCTTACCCAAGCAGGCGGCGTGCCGGTACGGATCAAGGACGTGGCCCAGGTGTACGTCGGCAACGTGCCCCGGCTCAGCATGGTCGGCAAAGATCATGACGACGATGTGGTGGAATGCATCGTGGTCATGGGGCGCACCTTTCATACCCAGGATATCGTTCCGCGAATCATCGCCGAAATCGACAAGATGAACCACGACGGCAGCCTTCCTCCCGGGGTCAAGGTGGTGCCCTTCTACGACCGGATGAACCTCGTCCACGTGACGACCCATACGGTATTGGAGAATCTGGTTTTCGGCTGCGTTCTCGTCTTCTTCATCCAGTGGATCTTCCTCGGCGATCTGCGCAGCGCGATCGTCGTCGGCGTCAACATTCCCTTCGCCCTTCTATTCTCCATCATCATGCTGGTGCTGCAGGGCGAGGACGCCAATCTGCTGTCCATCGGAGCCGTCGACTTCGGCATCATCGTCGATTCGGCGGTTATTCTCGTCGAGAATATTTTCCGAAACTTCCAGTTGAGCAGAGAGAAGCAGCAAGATCTGCTGGAGGATCTGGCCGAGGGACACATGGGACGGGATCCGAGCGTCAAACAAGATATCGACACGATCTCCACATGGACCGATCGGTTGCGCCTCATCTACATCAGCGCCATGCAGGTCGACCGGGCGGTGCTGTTCTCCGTGGCGATCACCGTCGCAGCCTTTGTGCCGCTGTTCACCATGCAGGGTGTCGAGGGTCAGATTTTTGGTCCCATGGCGAGAACCTACGGCTATGCCCTGGCCGGCGCCGTGCTCGCGACCTTCACGGTCACCCCGGTGCTCGCCTCGATGCTCCTTCCGGAACACGTGAAGGAGGTCGAGACCAGGGTGGTGCGAGCGGTGCGGGCGGCGTATACCCCGGCGCTCCACTGGGCGCTCGAGCGGCGGCGCATCATGGTCGGAATCGGCGCCGTGTTCTTGCTCGTCACGGGATTGCTGGCGACGCAACTCGGCAGCGAATTTTTGCCCGCTCTCGAGGAAGGCAACTACTGGATCCGCCTGTCGATGCCGCCGACGATGGGGTTGGCTGCGGGCACGGAGGGAGTCCGGAAAATCCGCGAAATTCTGCTGAGCCACCCGGAAATCATCACCGCGGTTTCGCAGCATGGCCGCCCCGATAACGGCAGCGATCCGTCGCCCTTTTCCAACGTCGAGCTGTTCGTGCCGCTCAAACCGCACAGCGAGTGGCCTGCGGGCCTGACCAAGGACAAGTTGACCACGCAGTTGCTGCAGGAGTTCAACGACGCGGTGCCGGGCCTTACGTTCAATTTCTCGCAAAACATACAGGACAACATCGAAGAGGCCACGTCGGGCGTCAAAGGCGCCAACTCCGTCAAGATCGTCGGCCATAATCTGGAGGAGCTCGAAAGGCTCGCCCTCGCGGTGAGCGACCAGATAAAACAAGTCCGGGGCATGGAGGATGTGGGCACCTTTCACGTCGTGGGGCAGCCCAACCTCAATATCGCGATCGATCGGGATAAAGCCGCCCGATACGGACTCAATACGGGCGACGTGAATACCGTCATTCAAGCGGCGATGGGCGGCGCGGTCGCGACGACGCTGCTGGAAGGCGATCGTTCGTGGAACGTCACCGTTCGCCTCGCGCCCAAGTACCGCGACAACATTGAAGCGGTTGGCGATGTCAAAGTTGCTTATCAGAACGCCGCCGGCGGGACATCGTATATCCCCTTGCGCGAGCTCGCGACGATCAGCTTGGACACCGGGGCCTCCTATATCTATCACGAAGCTATGCAGCGGTTTATTCCCGTCAAGTTCAGCGTTCGCGGCCGTGACCTCGGCAGTACGGTCGCCGAAGCGCAGGAGCGAATCGCCAAAAACGTGATCCTGCCGACGGGCTATCGCCTCGTATGGGCCGGCGAGTATCTCGAATGGCAGCAGGCAAAGCATCGCCTCGAGATCGTCGTGCCCTTAAGCCTCGTGCTGATCATGGTGCTGTTGTTGGGCTTGTTCAATTCGCTGCGTGACAGCCTTCTGGCGCTCGCCGGCATTCCCTTTGCGATGGGCGGCGGGGTCATCGCGCTGTTCGTCTCCGGTCAGCCCTTGAGCGTCTCGTCGATCGTCGGTTTCATCTCGTTGTTCGGCGTATCGGTCATGAACGGAATTCTGATCATCACCTATTACAATCAGACCAAGAGTGCGACCGGGCTTAGCGGCCTCGAGGCGATGGCCCACGCCGCCGAGCAGCGAATGCGGCCGCTGTTGATGACGTCATTGGCCGCCTGCATTGGCCTGCTGCCCTCGGCGCTGTCGACTGGCATCGGCAGCCAGGTGCAGCGGCCTTTGGCATCCGTGGTCGTGGGCGGCATGCTCATCGGACCGGTTTTATTGCTCCTCATCGTACCCGCCCTGCAGATGATGTTCTTGCATGATGATGATCGCGCACCGCGTGACGCCGCTGCCCGGCAGCCTGGAGAGTAATATGACGCGACAAACGCCTTTCAACGTTGCGCTCATCGCCGCGCTCTTCGTGATCGGCGGCCTTTGCGGGGTTGGGGCGCGTATGTGGATCGGCGGGCTCAAACAACAGCATGCCCAGCTCGAACGATGCATCCTCGAGTCGAAGCATTCCCATCCGAACGAGGACGCACGATCTACGTTGGCGCATCTCGATGTGGAAGTGCCGGCATGCATGAACGGAGCTGGTTACGTAAAAGCGCTCGATAATAAGGGTTGCGGCCCCGCGCTTTGGCAGGGTGATGTCTTCTGCTATTTGCCGAAGAGCTCTCTGGGTAAACTGATCTATCGCATCGAGACCTCTTCGGAAAGCAAGAGGATTGAGGATGCAAGCAAGACCGAAGATTTGTCGCCGAGTAAGAGCGGATGAAGATTGCTCGGTTGCTGTGCACGATATGGGTGTGCGCGCCGCTGGCCCTCGACGCGAGCGCGGCAGAATCACCCGAGCGCGGAGGTTCGTCAGTGGCTGTAGCCGACATGGGCCAGGCGGCCGGTCGCGCCGCACTTGGCCGAAACGCGAGCATCAAGGCGGGGCGCGCGGAGACCCGAGAATCGACCCAGGTAGACTCGGGCAAAGGCGGTCCGAAGAGCCGAAATGCAGCGGCGGATGTTTCGCCACGCCGCGGCTCCGTGAGGCCGCAGCGTGGAGTGGGTCAACTCGCCCACGGCAATGCTGATCGCCTGCACTCACTGCTGAGCAAACAGGCCCGCGGGCGCCTCGCGAAGGCCTCGAGCCGGCCGGTCGGGTCGTACGGTGCTGCAACCGGCAGCGAGGGTGTCGTTCGGGGCCCACGCGGCTCGAACCCGGTAGGCGGGCCTAAGCTGGCTGTCTCAAAAAATGCTTCCCAGGCGACGACCAGCGTGAAGACGGTTGTTCGGGAGTCGAGCATTGGCGGCCCGCATGCCGGAGGCTTAGGGCGGCTGGGCGGACCGGCAATCGGTCGGCCAGCGAACCGCGCCACCATCGACGGCACGCAGCTGCGCCGCAAATTCTAGATTTGACTATGCCGGCTCGGGCGACAAGTCTCGCGAGCATCGCCCGCGCGCCTTAGCGTCTCGCGAATGCTCTAGCAATATTCTTCCCCCTATATACGCATAAACCACGATGTCCTTTCTACACGCGTCCATCCAAACTGCGGCACCGTAACGCTTACCCGGGCTTGTGACGAGAAGGACGCTTCGAATTGATGCAAGGCCGCTGTCGTTCGTGGTCGCAGGTGATCGCGATCGCTCTACTGTATGGGGCTACGCCCGCGGCATTCCCCGACAACGCGACGAGCCCGCCGTCGGCCGTTGGCGCTGCGAATCCGGATGGGCCCGCGCAGGGCTGCAAGCCGGGCTCCGAAAATGAAGGCCTCTATGCGCGTCTGAAGGATAGTTACCAGGAGCATCTTGCATGGAACGGCGGCGATCCGAATGCCCCTCCGGCCATGATCGTGGGCGGCGCGGAGATTCCCGAATCCAATCCGCCCTGGCCATACTCGACCTGGAACATCGGCGGCTCGGAGACCATCGGCGTCGACAATATGTACTACAGCGCGCTGATGGACGCGCTGTATTGCGGGAAAGGGGGACAGAAGCTGAAGGACAGCCGTTTCACCATCTATGGCTGGATCGAGCCGGGCGGCGACGTCAGCACTTCGCATACGCGGTACAATTTTCAGACCGGCACCGGGGGCAATTCTCCGGCAGCCTATTCATACGAGCCCAATACTGTGCAGCTCGACCAAGTGGCGTTGTACATAGAGCGCACGCCCGATGAGGTGCAGCGCGATCATTTCGATTGGGGAGGCCGCTTTACGGGAATTTACGGAACCGATTACAAGTATACGTTCAGCAACGGCATCTTCAGCAATCAGTACCTGACCAGCGAGAAGCCCTACGGCTTCGATCCTGTGATGTATTATCTGGATTTCTGGTTTCCGCAGATTGCCGAGGGCGAGAATGTGCGCGTCGGCCGCTATATTTCGATTCCCGACATCGAAGCGCAGCTCGCGCCGAATAATCTCACCTATAGCCATTCACTGCTCTACACCTTCGATCCGTATACCCAAAACGGCATCGTAAGCACCACCAAGCTCAACAAGAACTGGCAGATGCAGACCGAACTCTCTGCGGGCAACGATATCGGGCCCTGGGTCAAGAGCGAACGCCAATTGACGCCGGCCGCGTGCGTCATCTGGACCTCCGATTCCGGCAAGGACAATCTGTATCCCTGCATGAACGGGCTCAACGACGGCAATTGGCGCTGGAACAACGTGCAGCACGCAGTGATCACCTGGTATCACAAATTCGACACCAAATGGCACACGGACACCGAGTTCTGGTACATGTGGGAGGCCCACACGCCGAATGTCAACAATCCGGCCGGCGCGGCGTATATCCCGGAGCGCTATTCTTACGTGAACATCGGTGCGCCGAGCGGCGCGCAGTGCAACCCGGCGGTGGTGTTTTGCTATTCGTATGAGTGGGCCGCCCTCAACTACATCAATTATCAGATTGGTCCGCGCGACATCGTCGTGTGGAGAACCGATTACATGAACGACGCCACGGGGCAGCGCACCGGCTTCAAGACTCGTTACGTCGAGCTCGATTTGGGCTACACCCACTGGATGGGCGACGTGATCGAGCTGCGCCCCGAGATTCGCTGGGAACACGCGCGCGAGGCGCAAGCGTACGACAACCCGACCGCCTCCCCCGAAGGCGGGAAGCACTCGCAGGCCATGATCGCGGCGGATGCGATCATTCATTTTTAGCGGGGCATTCGATATGCACGGAGGAACAAGCCATGTCCACAGTTATTCATATGATGCTCGCCGGCGTCGTTCTCGCAGCGAGCGGCCTGGTCGCTGCCTCCACCGCCGCCCTGGCAGACGAGCCCGTGCCCGCGACCTCGGTGAAGAAACTCGAGGCGGGTCTTTCTCCCGTCGCGCAGCTCCTTCGGCTCATGGACACCGACAAAAACGGCAAGGTGTCCAAGCAAGAGTTCATGAGCTTCATGGAAGCCGAATTCAATTTGGCCGATGCGGATAAAAGCGGCGAGCTGGACCCCAGGGAGCTGCAGCAATTCATCAACCGCGTCTCCCATCCGGTAAAGGGTCCGGGGCGCTGACGCGCGAATCGACGGTCCGTCGATCGCGCCGCCGCGGTCCGCTCTTAAGCCACGCGAACGAGTGTGGCACACTGCGTGGCCGACCCAATGGGACCAATGCATGAGCGAAGTGCCAAGCAATCCTGGAGACCCGCCGAATGGCCAGGAATCGATCGATCGGCGCGCCTGGTCGCGCCAGCGCCAGCTGCAGGCCGTGGGTATCGGAGCAGCACTGGTCGTCATCGTTGTCTTGGGCCTCTGGCTGGGCGCCAGGCTTTTCGGTAAGCACCCAGCCCCGGCCGGCGAGTCGCCGCCGCCGGCGGGCACTTTCCGTGTCACCGCCCAGCAGATGAAGACCTTCACGGTCGAGTCCGTCGCCATGCACGGCTTCGCCAGCGAGGAATTGACCGACGGGAAGATAGCCGTCAATGGCGATCGCACGACGCCGCTGTATTCTCCCTACTCGGGCCGGGTGGTGCGCGTGATCGCGGGGTTGGGCGACACCGTGAAGAGGGGCGCTCCGCTCGCGACGGTGGAAGCCTCCGAATTCGTTCAGGCCCAAAATGACCTCACGACGGCCGTCGCACAGCTTAAGCTTGCGCGCATCAACGAGACTCGCAAGCACGCGCTGTACGAGGCCAAGGGAGGCAGCCTGCAGGACTGGCAGCAGGCCCAGGCGGATCTCACCGCGGCGGAGACCGCGCTGCATTCAGTGCGCAATCGGCTCAAGATCCTGGGCAAGTCTGATGTGGAAATCGACGCGCTGGAAGCGGCGCACACCATAGACGCGGTGGCCGCGCTCACCGCGCCGATCGCCGGCGTGGTGGTGGACCGGCAGGTCGGTCCGGGTCAGTACCTGCAGGCCGGCAGCGGCACGCCGGTGTTCACCATTGCCGATCCGTCGAGCGTGTGGTTGTTGGCGAACGTACGCGAGGCGGACTCTGGATCGGTGCATCTTGGCCAGCTCATGGAAGTGCACGTACCCGCGTATCCGAAGCGCACCTACGTCGGACGGGTGACCTATGTCGCGGCGCTGGTGGATCCGGTGACTCACCGACTCCCGGCCCGGGCGGAAATTGACAATCGCGACGGCGCGCTGAAGCCGGAGATGTTCGCGAATTTTCGGATCGTCACCAGCGCCTCGTCGGAGTCTCCCTCCGTACCGGAGGCGGCCGTGGTCTACGAGGGCGATGCCGCGCACGTGTGGCTGGTTGCAGGGGACGGAGTGCTCGCGTACCGCGCCATCCGCACGGGTCGTCGCGACGACGGCCTGGTCGAGGTGCTGGACGGCTTGAAGCCGGGTGAGCGGATCGTCACGAAGGGCGGCCTCTTCATCGATCAGGCGGCGGCAGCCGGGTCCACATGAACGCGATCATCTCCTTCGCGCTGCGGCAGCGAGTGCTGATCGTGGTGCTGCTGGTGATGATGCTCGGCGCCGGAATCGTCAGCTTTCTCAGCTTGAACATCGAGGCGTATCCGGATCCGGTGCCGCCGCTGGTCGACGTGGTCACCCAGAGCACGGGGCAATCCGCCGAGGAGATCGAGCGCTACATCACCATCCCGCTCGAAATTCAGATGGCCGGCATCCCCAACGTGCAGGCCATCCGCACCATCTCCCTGTTCGGGCTGTCCGACGTCAAGGTCCAATTCACCTACGATTTCACTTATTACCAGGCCGAGCAGTGGGTGACCAACCGGCTCTCGCAGCTCGCCGCCCTGCCGAACGGAGCGCAGCCCCAGATCTCGCCGACCAGCCCCATCGGCGAGATTTACCGCTATCGGGTGGTGGGGCCTCCCAATTATTCGGTAACCGACTTGAAGACGCTCGAGGATTGGGTGCTCGAGCGGCGCTTCAAGGCGGTGCCGGGGGTCATCGACGTGACCGGTTGGGGCGGCAAAACCAAGACCTACGACATCGCCATCGACCAGCACAGGTTGATCGGCTTTGGCTTGTCCGTGCCGCAGGTGTTGACGGCTCTGGGCAACGCCAATATCAACGTCGGCGGCCAGACCGTCGATTTCGGCGCTCAGTCCGCGGTGGTCCGCGGTGTGGGTCTCATCCATTCGGCGGACGAGATTCGCCGCACCTTGATCACCAGCAACCAGGGCGTGCCGGTGTTCATCGGCGATGTGGCCGAAGTGAGCATAGGGCACCTGCCGCGCCTCGGGATCGCCGGCTACGACGACGTGGAGGACATCGTGCAGGGCATCGTGCTCATGCGCCGCGGCGCCGAAAGCGTGCCGACGATCAAGCGCGTCGAAGCGGAAGTGGACAAGATCAACAGAAGCGGCATTTTGCCACCCGGCGTCAGCATCCAGCGCATCTACGACCGCAGCGATCTGATCAACATCACGACTCACACCGTGCTGCACAACATGGTCGCGGGCATCGTGCTCATCTTCCTGCTGCAGTGGGCATTCCTCGGCAATTTGCGCAGCGCCATTATCGTGGCCACGACCATTCCGTTCGCGCTGTCGTTCGCCATCGGTCTCATGGTGATACGCGGCGAATCGGCGAATTTGCTGTCCGTCGGGGCCATCGATTTCGGCCTGGTGGTCGATGCCACCGTGATCATGGTGGAGAACATATTCAGGCATCTGGCGGAGGCGTCCGCACACTTGGGCACCGGGCCCAGTCAGCTGCACCGGATGCGCGTTCCGAGCGGCTTTCGCGGCAAGATGGGCACCATATCGATTGCGGCGGCCGAAGTCAGTCAGTCGATTTTCTTCGCGGCGGCCATCATCATCGCGGGCTTCGTCCCGCTGTTCACGCTGTCCGGGATCGAGGGCCACATATTCGGTCCGATGGCCAAGACCTATGCCTATGCCATCGCCGGCGGTCTGATCGCAACCTTCACCATCGCGCCGGCCTTGAGTCTGCTGCTGTTTCCGCAGGAAGTGTCGGAGCGGGAGACACCGGTAGTTCGCGCACTGCGCCGCATTTACCAGCCCGCCCTGGAATTCGTGCTGGCGAACCGCATCATCACCTTCGCCGGCGTCGCACTGCTCTCGCTCCTCGCCCTCTTCGCGGTGCGCTCATTGGGCCTCGAGTTCCTGCCTTCGCTCGAAGAGGGAAACCTGTGGGTCCGTGCGACGTTCCCCCAATCGGTGTCGTTGGAGGACAGCGACGGCTACGTCAATCGCATGCGCGTGCTGATGAGCAAGTACCCCGAGGTGCAATCCGTGGTATCGCAGCATGGGCGGCCCGACGACGGCACCGATGCCACCGGTTTCTTCAACGCTGAGTTCTTCGTGCCGCTGAAGCCCTTCGACACCTGGCCGGCCGGAGTCGACAAGGGAAAGCTCACGCAGGACATGACCGAGGCGCTGGGGCAGCAGTTCCCCGGCGTCGAATTCAATTTCTCGCAATACATCCAGGACAACGTCGAAGAGGCGGCATCCGGCGTCAAGGGTGAGAATTCCGTCAAAGTGTTCGGCAACGATCTGGAGACTTTGGAAAAGACGGCCGACGCCATCGCCGCCGTGCTGGCCAAGGTGCCGGGCATCACCGATCTGGCGGTGCTCCGGTCGCTGGGTCAGCCCACCATTCGCATCGACGTCGATCGCGTTCGAGCCGCCCGCTATGGGCTGGCGCCCGGGGACATCAACGCCGTCGTGCAAACCGCGATCGGCGGTCAAAGCGCGGGTGATCTGTACGAGGGCGCGAGTGACCGGCACTTTCCGATGATGGTGCGTCTCGCCCGCCCGTATCGTGAGAGTCTGAGCGCGATCCGGCGCATCCCGGTCACCGCTGCCGCCAGCACGGGCGATGGAGTCATTCAGGTGCCCCTCGAAGACGTAGCGGACGTGCATCTGGTTTCCGGCGCGGCGTTCATTTACCGAGAACAGCAGCAGCGCTATGTGCCGATCAAGTTCAGCGTTCGCGGGCGCGACCTGGGCAGTGCGGTGCTCGAGGCGCAGCGCGCAGTCGATGAACAGGTGCTCCTGCCGGGTGGATACCGCCTCGAGTGGGTGGGTGAATTCGGCAATCTGCAGGAGGCGATCTCGCGCTTGATCATCGTGGTGCCGCTCTCGATCGCATTGATCGTGCTGTTGCTGTACCTGAATTTCCACAGTTTTCGCGACGCGCTGCTCGCCGCCAGCGTGATTCCCATGGCGAATCTGGGCGGCATCTTCGCACTGTGGGCCACCCACACGGCTTTCAGCGTATCTTCGGCAATCGGTTTTGTCGCCCTGTTCGGAATCGCTGCCATGGACGGCATTCTGATTGTCTCTTATTATCATTTGAGCTTGGAGTCGGGGCTCGATCGCGCGAGCGCCATGCTGCAAACCTGCCGTACGCAGTTGCGGCCGGTGATGATGACCTGCATCGTCGCGTGCGTGGGGCTCATACCCGCGGCGATCTCGACCGGCATCGGCTCACAAGTGCAGCGGCCACTCGCGCTGGTGGTGGTCGGCGGCATGCTGCTGGCACCGATCCTGATATTGCTCGTATTGCCCGTGCTCATCTTGAGATTCTCGACGGCGCGCGAACTGCCGGCGGAGTCGCCGCGGGAGGTGAGCGAGTGATGCTTTCATGGCGCGGTTCGGCCGTGCGGTGCCGTTCGGTTGCGCGGCACGCAGTGCTGTGCATGGCGGCGGCGGCATGCGCCTGCGTGGGACCCAATTTTCACCGCCCGGCGGCCCCCGGCGTCGCGAGCTACACGGATGAGCCTTTGCCGTCGAGCACTGCGGCTGCGGCCGGGCCCGGCGGAGCCGCGCAGCGTTTCCTCAAGGAGCAGGACGTGCCGAGAAACTGGTGGACGCTGTTCGACTCCAAGGAACTCGATGAACTGGTGACGCAGGCGCTGCGCAACAGCCCGGAGGTGGCATCGGCGCAGGCGGCGCTGCGTCAAGCCATGGAGCTCACCGCGGCGCAGCGCGGCGCCTATTTTCCGGCGGTGCAGGGCAGTTTCGACGCGCAGCGTCAGCACAACGCCGTCGGTGTGCTGGCGCCTACGTTGACCTCGGGCACGGCGCTCTTCAATTTGTACACCCCGCAAGTTGCGGTGACGTTCGTTCCCGATGTGTTCGGCGCGAACCGGCGCCAGGTGGAGTCGCTGGAGGCGCAGGCCGAGTCGGCGCGCTTTGAACTCGATGCGACTTATCTGACCCTCACCGCGAACGTGGTGACCACCGCGATCCAGGAGGCTGGTTTGCGCGCCCAGATCTCCGCGACGCTGCGGGTGATCGACATCGAGCGCGAGTCGCTCGCCGTGCTACGGCGCCAGCTCGGGCTCGGCGCGGTGGCCGAGGCCGACGTATACGCTCAGGATGCGGCGCTTGCCCAGCTGGAAGGCACGCTGCCGCCGTTGAACAAGCAATTGTATCTGGCTCGCGATTCATTGGCGGTCCTCACGGGCCACCTGGCCGGAGAATTCAAGCAGGCTCGTTTCGAGCTGGACCAATTGACGCTGCCCGTCGATCTGCCGCTGGGCGTGCCGTCGCAGCTGGTCGAACGGCGTCCCGACGTGCGCGCCGCGGAGGCCCAGCTGCACTCTGCAACGGCGCAGGTCGGCGTGGCGATTGCAAACATGCTGCCGCAGCTGACGATCACCGGGACCCTCGGCAGCTCGGCGACGCTCATGAGCGACCTGTTCAAGCCCGGGACCGGATTTTGGACCATCGGCGCCGATGCCACTCAGACGCTTTTCCAGGGAGGGACGCTGCTCCACCGCAAGCGCGCTGCCGACGCCGCGCTGGACCAGGCCGCCGCGACCTACCGGGCAACCGTCCTGACCGCATTTCAAAACGTCGCGGACGCCCTGCACGCGCTGGATGCGGATGCGGATGCGCTCGAGGCCGCGAGCCGCGCCGCGGTTGCCGCCGAAAAGAGCCTGGGTGTGGCGCGTCAACAGCTGGAACTCGGCTCGGTGAGCTACCTGGCGCTGCTCAGTGCGGAGCTCGCCTATCAGCAGGCGCTGGTCTCGCAGGCGCAGGCCCGCGCCAATCGATATGCGGATACCGCCGCCTTGTTCCAGGCCCTCGGCGGATCCATCTCGCCCGTGGCACACTAGCTCTCTTATGAACCTTCCACGACCGGAGCGGACTTAAAACATGTGCGGTATCGTCGGTGTTGTTGCGGAACGCAATGCGGTTCCGATCCTCATCGAGGGCCTGAGGCGCCTCGAGTACCGCGGCTACGACTCGGCCGGGCTCGCCGTGCTGACGCAAGAGCATCAGCTCGCCCGCCTGCGCGCGGTGGGCAAGGTCAAGGCGTTGGAGGACGCCCTCGCCGCGGCGCCCATTGAGGGTCACGTCGGCATCGCCCACACCCGTTGGGCCACCCACGGCGTGCCGACCACGCGCAATGCGCATCCTCACGTCTCGCGCGACGGCATCGCCATCGTGCATAACGGTATCATCGAAAATCACGAGGCGCTGAAGGCCGGGCTCATCGACCTCGGGTATACCTTCAGCTCGGAAACCGACACCGAAGTGATCGCGCATCGCATCCACCACCATCTGTCGAGTGCAGGCAGCCTCTATGAGGCCGTGCGCAGCACCATCCGCGAATTGCACGGGGCGTACGCGCTGGCGGTGGTGTGCGAGGCGGATCCGGAGTGCATCGTGCTCGCGCGCGCGGGATGCCCGGTGGTCATCGGTCTCGGCGTCGACGAAAACTTCGTCGCTTCCGACGTCGCCGCGCTGCTGCCGGTGACCCGCCGGTTCATGTTCCTGGAGGAGGGCGACGTGGCGGAGATTCGCCGCAAAGCCATCCGCATCGTGAACTCGGATGGCATATCGGCCGTGCGGCCGGTGCGCGAGAGCGAGTTGGCCGCCGACGCCGTCGAGCGCGGCCAGTACCGGCATTTCATGCTCAAGGAGATTCACGAGCAGCCGCGCGCCATTGCGCAGACCTTGGAAGAGCGCGTAGCGGGAGCGAAATTGCTGGAAGCGGCGTTCGGGCCGGACGCCTCGCAGCTGTTCAAGCGCGTCAGGGCCGTGCACATCGCGGCCTGCGGCACCAGCTATCACGCCGGCCTCGTGGCCAGCTATTTCATCGAACAGATCTGCCGTATTCCGGCGCGCGTAGAGATCGCGAGCGAGTACCGCTACCGCGATCCGGTGATCACCGCGGATACGCTGTTCGTCACCGTTTCCCAATCCGGCGAGACCGCGGACACACTTGCGGCCCTGCGCAACGCAAGCCAGGCGCCTTATCTGTCCACGCTCACCATTTGCAACGTGGCGGAAAGCTCGATGGTGCGGGAGTCGGAATTGGTGCTGCTGACGCGCGCCGGCCCGGAGATCGGCGTGGCCTCGACCAAGGCGTTCACCACGCAGCTCACTGCGCTGGGAATGCTGGTGGTGGCGCTCGCGAAGCACGGTTTGCAAGGCGCCGCGCACGAACGGGAGCTGATCGTGCAGCTGCTGCAATTGCCCGGCTTGGTCGAGAAGGCCCTCGGCCTCGATGGCGAAATCAGGATCTTGGCGGAGGCATTCGCCGATAAGCGCCACGCATTGTTCCTGGGGCGTGGGCCGCTGCACGCCATTGCGATGGAGGGCGCGCTGAAGCTCAAAGAGATCTCCTATATCCACGCCGAAGCCTACGCGGCGGCGGAGCTCAAGCACGGACCGCTGGCGCTGGTCGATGAGGACATGCCGGTGATCGCCGTCGCGCCCAACAACGAGCTTCTGGAGAAGCTCAAGTCGAATCTGCAGGAAGTGCGCGCCCGCGGCGGGCAGCTTTTCGTATTCGCCGATCCCGATGCCGGCATGCAGAGCGCCGACGGCGTCACCGTCATCCAAATGCCGGCGACAGCGAGCGCCCTGCAGGCACCGGTGGTGTTTGCGGTCCCGCTGCAGCTGCTCGCCTATCATGTGGCCGTCCTCAAGGGTACGGACGTCGATCAGCCGCGCAATTTGGCCAAGAGTTTGACCGTCGAGTAGCCGATCGTGCCGAGCGCGCCTAAGGCTGCCGGGATTTTCGGACCTGCGTACTTCCGCAGGTTCTATCTCGATCCCGGTACGCGCGTCACCACGCCGCAGGCGATGCGCGTGCGCGCCCGGCTGATCGCCGCCATTCTGGCGTACGCCTGTGTGCCGGTGCGCTCCATCCTGGATGCCGGTTGCGGCATCGGACTGCTGCGCAAGCCGTTTGCCGAAGTGCTGCCGCGGGCGCGCTACACCGGTCTCGAGGACAGCGAGTATCTATGCGGCCGCTACGGGTGGACACGCGGTTCGGTGGTCAACTATGCCCCGCGCCATCCCAGCGATCTGGTCGTCTGCTACGATGTGCTGCAATACCTGGACGATCGCGACGCCGCGAGTGCGATCGCGAACTTGAGTGCGCTGGCGCGCTCTGCGATATACGTCTGCGCATTGACGCGCGAGGACTGGCGCGCGAACTGCGACCGCAAGCGCACCGATCGGCGCGCCGTGCGACTGCGCGCCGGCGACTGGTATCGGCGGCGTCTGAAGCGGCAGTTCCGTCACCTGGGGTTCGGAGTCTGGCTGCGCAAGGACGTGACTGCCGTGCTCTGGGACATGGAGCGGCTGGGCGGCTGATCACAGGTTTTCCTGCATCCACGCCACCAGAGCGGCGTGCACGGGCTCGCCGGCGCCCTCGTTCGCGCGCAGGTGATTGACATACGACACGAGAACGTACGTTTTGCCCGAACGTGCCGTCACATAGCCCGCCACTGCGCTGACGCCGTCCAGGTGGCCGGTCTTCAGACGCACCGAACCGGCGGGGGCCTGGCGCATTCGATTTCTCAAAGTGCCGTCGATTCCCGCCAGCGGCAAGGACGCGATGAACTCGGGCGCGAAGCGGCTGTGGTACGCCGCGCGCAGCACACCGGCCATTTCCAGAGCGGTGATGTGCGTCGTGCGCGACAAGCCGGAGCCGTTGTCGATGTCGATGTCCTTGAGGTCGAATCCGTGGTCGCTACCCCACTCGGCGATCGCGGCGGCGCCCTTGTCGAGCGTCGCCGGCGCTCCGTAGCGCTCCTCGCCCAGGGTGAGCAGCAGATGGCGTGCCATGAGGTTGTTGCTGAATTTATTGGTCAGCCTCACCATCTCGCCCAGAGTCAAGGAGTCGAAGGTGACGAAGGGGCGGGCATCCGCCGCGGCTGCCTCGATGCGCAGCTTGCCGTGGAATTCTCCGCCCAGCTCCTGCCACAGCTCGACGAACGTGCCGAACGCATACGTGGGGGGCTTGAGCAGCACCCGCGTCAGGCTCCGCTCCGCGCAATGCGGGGACAGAGCGCCGCTGAACACCACTCGATCCCACTGTTCGGAGGCGACTTCGAATTCGACCACGGCGGTGCGCTCGCTGCAGGGGCCAGCCGCGAAGTCGATGTGATTGTCCACCGTGAGGTTGACGGGCGACGGCGTCGCCACGATGTCGACGCGATGCGTGCTTTCGTTCGGCGCGACCGTAAATTCAATCGACTGAAAGTTCACCATCAAAGCGTCCGGCTGCAGGTTGTAGGCTCTGTGCGGACGCCCGTCGAAGGCTCCGGGATCCTCCGGCGGCACGGCGAATGCGGAATTGTCGATGACGATATCGCCGCGAATCGTCTTCAGTCCCCGGGCGCGCAAGGCATTGGCGAAGCTCCACCAGCGCTCCAGGGTCATGTAGGGATCGCCGCCGCCTCGCAATATGAGGTCCCCGTCCAGCACGCCGTCCTTCAACTCCCCACGCAGCAGTGCGCGCGTGTGCCACATGTATGCCGGTCCGAGCACGTCGAGGCTGACGAACGTCGTGAGCGTCTTGATCGTGGATGCCGGGCTGCGCGGGGTGTCGCCATTGAGGCTGACGAGAACGCGGCCGGTGTCCGGATCGACGATGGCGAAGCTGACCGCGCTCATGGGCAGGCGCTCATCCGCGATCGTTTGCGCGACGGGCGCCGGGGCGCCAGAGTACCCGAACGATTGCGCGGGCGCCATGAGCGCAACCACGATTGCGAGATGCACCCACCGCCGCCGGTCCGCCGTCCGTATACGCATCGCTTTAAGTTAGCACAGCAATTCAATTGAGCGGCAGAACCACTCGCCGCCACGCGCCGGACCGCCAGCGCAGGAGCAGCATGCTTCCCAGGCAGCAGATGTAAGCCAGCGCGGCGAACCAGCCGCCGACTGCGCCCAGTCCGAACTGCGGCAGCCAATCGACCCAGCCGCCGCCCGGCTGGAACGACAAGATATGAGCAAGCGGCACGAACAGCGACCAGGACAGCGCGAGCACCATGATGGCTGGAATGCGCACGTCGCCGGCGCCGCGCAGACAGGAGCCGCTGCTGATGTTCAAACCGTCGAATAATTGATAGCCGGCGGCAATCCACAGCAATGTGCAGCCTCTGGCCGCCACCAGGGCGGCCTGCGGATCGGCGCCGTTGGTGAACCACGGCAGCAGCCACGTTCCGGCGGCGGCCAGAAGCAGGCCGATCATCCCCATGTAGAGCACGGCCAGCACGATGATGCTGTTGCCGACCCGGTAGGCCCAATCCGGCGCCCTGGCGCCGATGGCCTGTCCGACCAGCGTAGTACCGGCCATCGCGATACCGACTGCCGGCATGTAGCAAAAGGAGGTGAGCATCATGACGATTTGAGTCGCTGCTCCATCGACGTCGCCCAGGCGCACCTGCATCAGCTGGAACAGGGCGAAGCCGAGAATATCGGCGGCGTACAGCAGTCCCATCGGAAAGCCCAGGTTGAACTGCCGCAGCAGCGGCCCGAGCCGCAAGCGGGCGGTGAGGTGCGAGCGGTAGCGGTCGCGATTCGCCTTGTTCAGGAACCAGGCCAGCCCCAGGCCCACACCGACGAATTGCGCGACGGCCGTCGCCCACGCCGATCCGGCGACCCCGAGGCCGAAATTGAATATGAATAGTTGATTGAACACCGCATTGACCACCGCTACGCAGAGCGTCACGCGCAGCGTGACCACCGGCCGGCCTATGCCGTTGAAAAAGCCCAGCAGCGACCACAATGCGATGGCGAACGGCGCGGTCAGGATCCGCGGGAACCAATAGTCAAGGGCGAGCCGCAGAGTTACGTGTGCGATGCCGAACGGGGAGAATATCCACGAGCCGGCCAGCGCCAGTGCCGTGAACGCAGGCACCGTGAACAGGCAAGCCCATAGTGCGGTCCAGGTGGCCTGCGAGGCCTGGGCGCCGCGCTCGCCCCCATACGCCTGCGCCACCAAAGTCTGGACCGACAGCCCGACGCCGCCGAATAGCAGTATGAAAACGAGCACCGGCCAGTAAACTGCACCCATGGCCGAGGTCGCCGCCGGAGACAGACGGCCGACGAACCAAGTGTCCGTCGCGTTGAGTACCGCTTGCACGGCGCTGTTCAACATGAACGGAAGCGCCAACCGGGCGACGGCGGCATAATCGAGCCGCAGCCGGCCGCTCGGGCTTGAGATTTGGCCGGGAAGCAGTTTGTTGGGCGCATCCACGATGGATTCTTCGAAAAGATCGAGCCGGCGAGGATAACCCGACCAGGGTGACGGAATGAAAACGCAATTGCGGCGCACTGTGCGCGGCAGCTTTGAAGGCCGAAAGCTCGGGGCTGAGTCGTGGCAGCTGAAGAGCCGGCAGCCCGCCGGCGTCGCCGAAATCTATCTGTTCGGCGCGCAGCCCGGCGCCCCACGGCTGTTGCAGGGCACGATTTTCACCGCCGTGGATTTCGACTGGGTCGACGGCGGCGTGCTCGTGACGCTGACCTCGGCCGGGGGCGTCAGGACCTTGAAGACCCGCACGGCCGTCATCCATGAACCATTGAGCCGTCTGTACGACAGCTTGCCGCTGGCGAGTTTCGACGACTCGGCACGGCGATTTTGGCGGCGCATTTTCCGCCTGGTCCGGGTCCCCGGCGGCCGGTATCTTCTGCGGCTGGTGGCACGCACCGCCCGCGGTCCCAAATGATCCAAGGAACTGGATCACAAGCGCGAGGAGATTTTGTCAAGCGCGTGCGGCAGGCCCGGACGGCGCGCGTTGAACTGCGACGGACATCAAGGATACAAAGGCCCATTTCCCGCACATTGTTCAACGAGTCGCCACCTTCTAATTTACCACGCTTAGGATGGCAGCATTGCTGGACGTCAAATCCATCGGGGCCGAGTCCGACCCAACGGCGGCCTCGTTCGAGCCGTATAGCCGATTGCTCAGAATGCTCATGCCGAGTCTTCGCGGCGTGGTCGTGCACGATGGCTTCTCCAACTTGATCTGGGCCTCGGACGAATGGGATCTCGCCGACGATCTCGAGATCGTCAAGGATACGATTCAAAATGCGCTGACCGACCCTGCGGAATTCGCCGGCATTGTGCGGATAGACGCGGATCGGGCGGTGTACTCCTTTGCGGTGCGCGGCGAGCACATCGAGTTGCTCGGTGTGGTCAGCATGGTGGCGCGGCTCTCCGGCGCAGGCACCGGAGGCCGCCCGCTGCAATACGTGCGTCAGCTGGTGCAGCCCGCACTCGAGTGTTTGCGCCGCGAGTTGACCTTGCGCTCGCAGCTGGGATCGCGCGAGCGCGATCTGGGGATACGCGAGCGCGATCTTTCCCTGATGCTCGAGATGTCCTCGAACCAAACCGCGACGGGCGACGGGGATGAGTTCGATCTGATCTTGAAGACCGGGCTCGAACACATGGGATGTGCGCTCGCGGCGCTGTGGGTTCCGGACAAGAACATCGCGCTGTCGATGACGCGCAGCGGGAATCCGATGTCGCAGGAGTCGCTGCAGCGTGCGCAGCAGCACTTGATGGCGTGGATGCAGCTGCAGCAGCGCACCATCGTCATCAACCACATATCCAAGGTGGCGAGCGACGTGGCGGCGCCCTACAAGATCCTGGCCTGCCCGGTGCGCCATCCGTCGGAGCGCGTCATGGGGGTCCTCGCTCTGTTCAACCCGCCCAGCGCGCATGATTTCGATTCGCATCAAACGCGCATCGCCGAGCTGCTGGCGAAAAAGGTCACTGTCATCATCCAGGCGCAATACGACGCGAGCACCGGCCTGATGACCCGCCACGCTTTCGAACGGCAGGCGACCGCGCTGCTGGCCTCCGCCGAATCATCCAATACGCACAGCATTCTGTATCTGGACATCGACCGGCTGCACGTCATCAACGAAACCTTCGGCATGCACGTCGGCGATGACGTGATCGTCAGCGTCGCCGAATGCATGGCGAAAACGTTGCCGGCCGTCGCGCTCTCGGCGCGAATCTCCGGAGACCGTCTGGCCGCGCTCATTCCGAATACCTCGATGGAGTCGGCTGCGTCGGTCGCCGAACTCGTTCGCGCAGGCGCCGCCGCCATCAAGCCGCGCGCGGGGCAAGGTGCATTCGAAGTCTCGGTTTGCCTCGGGGTGGCGCCGATCGGCCGCAACGACAATGCGCTTGCCCATGCATTGGCGACCGCGGAGATAGCCTGCAAGGCCGCCAAGGACCGCGGCCGCAATCGAGTGGAGGTATTTCAGGACTCCGACCAGAGCATCATCAGGCGCCATACCGATATCCTGGTGATAGGCAAATTGCGCGACGCCCTGGGCAACGACAGTTTCAGGCTCGATGCGCAGCCGATTTTGCCGCTGCGCGGAAATTATGGACGACCGCGCTTCGAGTTGCTGATTCGCATGCTGGGTGATCGCGGCGAAATCATTCCCCCCGGAAAGTTTCTCTCCTCGGCGGAGCGATATCAGCTGATGCCGACGGTCGACCGATGGGTGGTGCGTCGCTCCTGCGAATTGCTCGGCGAACACAGCGCGTCCGTGGGCGAGGAGATTGCCCGCTTCGCGATCAATCTGTCGGGGCAATCCTTGCAGGATGACTCGTTCCTGGATTTCGTGGTGGATCAGATCAAGGCGAGCAAGCTGCCGGCGAACGTGCTGTGCTTCGAGTTGACCGAAACCGCGACCATCGGCAATCTCGACAAGGCTCAGCACTTCCTGCGCACTTTGCAAGACCTTGGCTGTCAGTTCGCACTCGATGATTTCGGCACGGGTGTAAGCTCGCTGGCATATTTGAAGGACCTGTCGGTCAACTATGTGAAGATCGACGGCAGCTTCGTCCGCGATTCGCTCACCAACACCCGCTCCGAGTCGATGATCAAGGCGATCGCACAGCTCGCGAAAGTCATGTGCATGGAGACCATCGCGGAATACGTCGAGACGGATATGTTGCGCGCCCGCATGGCGGACCTGGGGGTCGATTATGGGCAGGGATTTGCCATGGGCAGGGCACGGCCGCTCGAGGAACTGCTCCAGGAGCTGGCCATCTACGAAGCGACAGTGAACACGTGGAACGGCACGGCCGAGGTTCCGGCGGACCAGATCGTCATCACCGGCTGAGCAGCAGTGCCCGGCATTCGCCGGGTTGCGACGTCATCCTGAGTCCTACATGGATTAGGTGGAATTGGCCATTGGTGAGCGCCGCTGAAAGCGGCCGAATGCAGGCCGGAGTGCGCCATTGCACGAGGCAGATCCCATGTTGATTTTGACTCGCCGCGCCAGATCGCCGTCGATCGTGGGGAGATCGCCGAGCGCAAGCGGCGCGAGCGAGCCGCCTCGAATTCCGGCGCCGGCGGTACTGCGGACGCGTTGAAGCTCAGGCGGTGAATTGGCCGCTGCGCACCATGGGTAACCGGCGCACGCGCTTCCCGGTGAGCGCGAAGATCGCATTGGCCACCGCGGGCGCGATTGGCGGCAGACCGGGCTCGCCGACTCCCGACGGCGGCTGCTCGCTGGGCACTACGTGAGTTTCGACCGCCGGCGCTTCGTTGATGCGCAACACCCGATAAGTATCGAAATTCGATTGCTGCGGTGTGCCCTCGGCAAAAGTGATCTCGCCATAAAGGGCCGCGGACAGTCCGTAATTGACGGCGCTTTCGATCTGGCCGGCGATCATCTGCGGATTGACGGCGGTGCCGCAGTCGATCACCGCCACCACCCGGTGCACGCGCGGCAGGCCGTCTTGCATTGAAACCTCCGCAACCTCGCCGACCACGCTGCCGAAGGATTCGTGAATCGCGACGCCGCGAGCCCTCCCGGCCGGCAGGGGCGTGGTCCAGCCGGACTTTTCAGCCAGCAGCTCGAGCACCGCACGATGGCGCCCTTGACGCTCACCCAGCAGAGAGCGCCGGTATTCCATAGGGTCTTTGCCCGCTGTCGCCGCGCATTCGTCGAGAAAGCTCTCGACCGCAAAGGCCGTGTTCGAATGGCCCACGGAACGCCACCACAGCACCTTGACCGGTGCCGTGGTGGTATGCAGGTCCACGCGCACATTGGGAATCGCATAGGGCATATCGGCGGCGCCCTCGACCGAGGTCGGATCGATGCCCTTCTGGATCATGCCCTGCATGATGGTACCCGCCATGATCGATTGGCCGACTACCGTGTGCTGCCAGGCAATCGGTTTGCCGTCGGCCGCGAGCGCGGCCTTGAGGCGATTCGCCAGTTGCGGCCGATACCAGCCTCCGTGCATGTCGTCCTCGCGCGTCCACACGATTTGCACAGGCTTGGCGAGCTTCCTGGACAGCTCCGCGGCCTCACGCACGAAATCGCTGGCCGGATTTGCGCGCCGGCCGAAACCGCCGCCCAGCAACATGGTGTGGATGAACACCTTCTCCGGCGGCAACCCGACCACTTCGGCGGCTGCGGCCCGATCGGGCGACTGCATCTGCGTCCCGGTCCAAATGTCACAGCGATCGGGGCGCCAATCCGCGGCGCAATTGAGCGGTTCCATGGGCGCGTGCGACAGAAAGGGCACTTCATAGAATGCTTCGAGGCGCCGGGAACCGCCGCTGCGCAGCATCAGCTCGACGTCGCCGTCGTTTTGCGCCACCAGCGGCGCCCGCGTGAGCGACAGCCTCTGATACTCGGCGCGCAAGCGCTCCGTGTCCAGCGTAGCATCGGGCGCCTGCCATTCGATGACCAGCGCGTCGCGGCCCTTGCGCGCGGCGTAGGTATTGACGGCGACGACCGCGACCCCGCTGGTGAGCCGTACCACCGTGACGACGCCGCGAACGGCGCGTGCCGCGCTGTCGTCGATGCTTTTCGGCGTGCTGCCGAGTGCGGGCGGCCTGGCGACGACCGCGCGAAGCATACCGGGCAGGCGCACGTCCAGCCCAAATTTGCCGCTGCCGTTGATCTTCTCCGCAACTTCGATCCGCTTGATCGACTTGCCGATGACCGTGAATTCGCTGCGCGGCTTGAGGCGTATTGCGGCCGGATCGGGCGCCGGGAGCTTGCCGGCTGCCGCCGCCAGCCGTCCATAGCTCGCCTTGCGGCCGTCCGGACCATAAACGAAACTCTGCTCGGCCCGGCATGAGTCGGAGCCGACCCGCCATTCTCGCGCAGCGGCCTCGATCAGCATGATGCGAGCGGCAGCGCCGGCGAGCCGCAGTCCGCTCCAGCACGAAGAGATGCTCATGCTCCCGCCGGTGAATTGCACCGGAAACACCGGATTGTTGTATGCGGCCGCCACCGGCGCGGTCTCGATGCGCACCCGCCCGAGGTCGCATTCGAGCTCCTCCGCGAGCAGCTGCACGAGGCCCGTATAAACGCCCTGACCCATCTCGGATTTGTGCATGATCAAGGTGACGGTTCCCTGACCGTCGATCCTGACGAAGGCATTGAGCTCATCCGAGAGCGGCCCGGCCGCCGGCCTTAAGGGCGCGCTCGCCGCGCCGAAACGCACGGCGGCGGGCAAGGTGAAACCGATGATCAATCCGCCGCCGATGCCGGCGGCCGTGCGCAGGAATTCGCGCCGCGATTCATGGTTCATGGCGTTCATGCCTTTTGCTCCAGGTCAGAGGCCGCCTGATGAATGGCCGCGCGGATGCGGCTGTAAATTCCGCAGCGGCATATATTGCCGCTCATCGCGCCGTCGATATCGGCATCGCTCGGGGAGCTGTTCTTGGAGAGCAAAGAGGCGGCGGACATGAGCTGCCCCGATTGGCAGTAGCCGCACTGAGGCACATCTTGCGCGATCCATGCCGCCTGCACGGTTCGGCCTACATTGCTGCGTCCGATCCCTTCGATCGTCGTGATCTTGCGTCCGCTCGCGCTGGCCACCGGCAACACGCAGGAGCGCGTGGCCGTGCCGTCCAGGTGCACCGTGCACGCTCCGCACACCGCCATGCCGCAGCCGAACTTGGTGCCGGTCATGTCCAGCACGTCGCGCAGCACCCAAAGCAGCGGCATCTCCGGATCCACGTCCACCTGATGAATGCTGCCGTTGATGTCAAGTCTTTGCATGTCGCCTTCCTCCTGCTGCCCAAAGCATGAACCAGATGGAATCGAAATCGCAACTGCGGTGCGCCGAGGTACAATGGCACATGGCCGCCACACCGTTCGAGGCACCCGAGCTCCTGGTGCATACATGGTTCAATACCGATCGTCCTCTGCAGCTGTCCGCACTTCGCGGCCGCGTGGTGGTGCTGGTCGCCTTCCAGGTGCTGTGCCCCAACTCCGTTGCCGGCGCCATACCGCAGGCACGGCGGATTCACGAGATCTTCGAGCCGAACGATGTTGCGGTCATCGGCCTGCACACCACGTTCGAGCACCATGACGCTTATAGTCCGGCGGTGCTCCACTCGTTCATTCATGAGTATCGGCTCAAATTTCCGATCGCGCTCGACAGTGCGAGCGCAGCCGGCCCGATTCCTCAGACCATGGAGCGATACAAGATGCGCGGTACGCCCAGCCTCGTGCTGATCGATAAGGCCGGGCAGATACGCAAACATGCGTTTGGCGCCTCGGAGGACCTGCGTATCGGAGCGGAAATAGGCGCGCTCGCCCAGGAATCGTCCGCAGCGGTTTCGCGCGCGCGCAGTTCAGCGGCTTAGCGCGAAGCGGATGCGGATGCGCGCGCGCTGGGCAACCGCCTTTGCGTCGTGCAGGACAGGCTTGTAGCGCCATTGTGACAGGGCGCCGACGGCCACCTGGTCGAACACCCCGGGCGGATTCGCGCTGCGAACGGCGATGTCCTTCACCGCGCCCGCTTCGTCGACCGTGAAGTCCATCTCCACCCAGCCCTCGATCGCGCTCTGCTGCGCCTTTCTCGGATACACCGGCTGCACCGATTTGACCAGTGCAAGCTCGTTGGCGCTGACCACATCCGCCAGGAATTTCTGTCTGGTGACCGCCGAATCCACGTCGCGCAGCGTGGCTGCGGCATCGGGCGACGAGTAACCGATTGCGGCGGCCTGGTCGAGCCAGTTGCGGGCGGCGTCATACTGTCCGAGGCTCAAGGCGAGCCGAGCTTTCACGGCGAGCCGCGCTCCAAGATCTTGCGTGAGCGGCGGCAGTTCCGCGTTCGCCGGATCGACGCCGCGCAGCGCCGTGAAGTAGTACATGGCGCTGTCGTTTTCCGGTGCGATCAGGCGGTCCTGCTGCAGCCGCTCGCGTGCCGATTTCAGCAGATGATCCGCGGCGTCCGACTCGGCCTGCCGGCGCGCGTCGGCGAGCAGCTGCCGCACGTTGTCGATGTTCGCCGGCGCCGCAATGCCGCTCGCGGCCTCGAGGGAGCTCGAGGCGTGCGCGAAATCCCGGTGGTCGATGGCGTTGCGCGAAGCGGTGAGGAGGCCGAGCGCCAGCGCCTCTTGAGCCTCGAGTGCGGCGCTGCTGTTGGGATCTTGACGCAGGGCCTCCTGCACGTAGTAGCGCGCATTGTCGTGCTCCGGATCGATGAGTTTGCCTTCGTGCAGGCGCTGCATGGCGAGCTCGGAGAGCTTGTCGGCTCCGCGGTCGGCCGCTCGCTCTTCGGGTGCCTCGAGCGGGGCGGCATCGGCTTTCGTCAGGACCGGGGCCGACGGGGCTTTGGCCTGGTCGCGAGCCTTCGCGAGCCGCGCAGTGAGAAGGGCGATGCGCCCGTTTTCCACGCCCGCCTTGCGCGCCGCCTCGATAGCCGCCGATGCCTCCTCGGGGCGCTCCTCCAACAGCGCATTTTCCGCCCGCACCAGCAGCCGTTCTTGGACTTCGGCCACCCCGGCGCGAGCGTCCGCGTCCTCGGGATTGTCCGCCAGCTGCTGCAGGTACAATTCCAGCGCGTTATCGCCGGCCGGTGCCGTGAGACGATTTGCCGCCAGCGCTTGGGCGGCGCGGGCGAGCAGCGGCGACTCGACGGCCGGCGCCGCGGCGGCCGGCCTTCCAGCTGTCTCGGGTGCGCGCTGGGCGCTGCCGCCGTGGCCGCTGCCGTGCAGCAGCCATATCGCGCCGAGCAGCGCACATAGCGCCGCACAGGTTGCGCCGATCAGCAGCTCGCGATTCGCCGGGGTGGTGATCGCGGCCACCGATACGCGGCCCGTCCGCTGGCGCTGCTCGTCGTATTTCTTGACCGCTGCGTCGGCAAATAAGCGCGCCCGCCCGGGCGACATTGGCTTGTGAATGAATCGATAGACCGTGCCCTCGCTGATCAAAGGGGCCAGCGATGTCTCGTCGTCGCGATTGCCGGCGACCACAACCACCAGGTCGGGAAACTGACGCTTGATCTGCGCGATGAACAGGACGCCGGTCTCACGCAGCGTCTGCACATCCAGAACCAGAATGCCGACGCCGCCGGCGACCAACAGGTCGCTCACTTTATCCGCGGAGAGGACGTGCCAGAGGCGCCGCGGCGGCCCGACGGCCTCACGCAGGGTTTGCAGGAAAATGTCGTCCCCGGTGAGCACGACCAGTTCCACAATATCGCTCGCGAGGCTGAACCGTAGCGCATCGATTGCGCGGCCCTCGTCCTCGGGACCTATCACCGCCCATTTCCTTGCATTCTGTACCTTGAGACCTGGATCATTCGGCGCCCCCGGAGGCCGCATTGCAGCAACCAATCCAAGCCCAGCCCGCGGCTGCTAGTGTCATTCCACCAGCGACGCTATACGATACGGAGTCTCGTGCCGCAGACAATGTATGTTGCAGTGCGTCAAGCGGTTTCTGTGACTCAACACTCATTCAGGGGCGAAGGCGCTCGTCGCGGGGATAGCATTGAGCGAGTCGATCAGCATCACCTGCAAATTGCATGTCCAACAACGAGCCGCGCTCGAACAGCTGCTGTTTTTCAACGTCAACCAGCATCGCGTACGCCTGGGTATTCAGCAGTCCATTGAGACCTATGGCGTACCGGAGATCTATGAGCACGAGGGCGGCCTGCGCATTCGGGTCGGCGACATCGAGGGGGTTCAGACGCTGTTCGCGGTGTCGGACGTCGGCCGGCCGCTGGGCGTCGCGGTGTTCGTGCGTTGGGCACACGAGCGGTTCGTGGTGCTGCACCTCGGCGTCGAGCCGCGCCTGTCTGCAACCCCGGAAATCAATACCCGCGTGCTTCTGAAGCTGATGCACGAAATTCGCGGCGCGGCGCGGCGCACGCGCGGCGTCGACCGCATCGAGCTGGTGTACAAGGATCGCCACGCCGTGCGGCTGCACGTCTGATGGAGCCGGATCGTGACAGGCGTGCGGCGTCATGAGGACGGCAAGCTGCGCTGCGCGTGGTGTACCGCGGACCCGCTCTACATCGCCTATCATGACACCGAGTGGGGCGTGCCCGTCCACGATGACCGGCAACTGTTCGAAATGCTGTGTCTGGAAGGCGCGCAAGCGGGCCTAAAGTGGCTCACCATCCTGCGCAAGCGCCAGAGCTATCGAGCGGCGTTCGAAGACTTCGATGCCGAAGCAATGGCCCGCTACGATGCCGCAAAGCGCAAGCGCCTGCTGCGCGATCCGGGCATCGTGAGGAATCGGCTCAAGGTGGACGCGTTCGTTTCCAACGCGCGCTGCTACCTCAACATGTGCGACCGCCCCGGCGCCTTCAGCGACTACCTCTGGCAATTCACCGACCGCAAAGTGCTGCGCCGCCGGCCGCTGCGCCTCGAGGAGATCGCGAGCTCGACGCCGCAAAGCGATGCCATGAGCAAGGACCTCAAGCGCAGAGGGTTCCGGTTCGTCGGGACGACTATTTGCTATGCGTTCATGCAGGCCGTCGGGATCGTCGATGAGCATCAACGCAATTGCTGGGTTACCACAAAAGGCAGAAATGCTTGATGTTCTGAAGTCGCGCATCGCGCGCATCGCTGCCTCGTTCGGTCTCGCGGCGATGCTGACCGCCGCCGCGGCCGTCCCGAGCGCCGCCCAAGCCGGCAAATCGCCCCTCAAACCCATGGACGTGTTCGATTTGCAGTGGGTGTCCGACCCGCAAATCTCGCCGGACGGCCGCAGCATTGCCTACGTGCGGATGCGCATGGACACCAAGACCGACAAGCCGCACGGAGTGATCTGGCTCACTGGCGCCGACGGCAGGCATTCGCGTCCCCTGTCGAGTTCCGACCACAGCATGCGGCCGCGCTGGTCGCCGGACGGCGCCAGAATCGCCTACATCGGAACCGGCAGCGACGGATCGAACCAGCTGTTCATGTACTGGACCGACAGCAACGTGACCGCCGCGATCAGCCATTTCACGGAATCTCCGACGAGCCTGGCATGGTCGCCCGACGGCCGTTGGCTGGCATTCACCATGCCGGTGCCGGCGGAACGCAAGCCGCTGAAGGTCGAGCTGCCCGAGGCACCGAAGGGCGCAAAGTGGGCCGACCCCCCGAAGCTGATTGATCGGATGGTGTTTCGCGCGGATGGCGAAGGCTATTTGCCGAATAGCTTCAGCCAGCTGTTCGTGGTCGCGGCCGACGGCGGCGCCGCACGGCAGTTGACGCATGGTGACTACGATCACGAGGGCACTCCGGCGTGGAGCGCGGACGGCAAAAGCGTCCTGATCGCCGCGAATCGACGCGCGGATGCCGATTACGAGCCGATCGACACCGAAATCTACCGCGTAGATCTGTCGGACGATTCCATTCACGCCCTCACCGACCGGCGCGGGCCCGATTACAGTCCGGCGGTTTCGCCGGACGGCAAGCACATCGCTTACCTGGGGTTCGACGATAAGCGGCTCGGCTATCAGGCGACGCAGCTCTACGTGATGGACGCCGACGGCAGCCATTCGCATTCGTTGACCGTCTCGCTCGATCGGGACGCCGCCGCGCCGCGCTGGAGCGGCGACGGCAAGCAGCTTTTTTTTCAATATGTCGACCACGGGTCGATCAAACTCGCCGCGATCGACCTCGCAGGCAGGATGCGCGTCCTCGCGTATGATCTTGGCGGCGCCGACATTACGCGCCCTTATACCGGGGGCTCGTTTTCCGTTGCAACGGCCGGCGCGGGCGCGACCGCCCGCTTCGCCTACACGCAAGCAGCGCCCCTGGCGCCGCCCGCGCTCGCCAGCGGGACCTCCGCCCGCGACATCGCGACGCTCACGGCATTGAGCGAGAACCTGCTCGGCAACCGCGTGCTCGGCGCCGTGGAAGAAGCCGTATTCGACTCGTCGGTCGACGGCCGCAAGATCCAGGGCTGGATCATCAAGCCGCCGAACTTCGATCCCGCCAAGAAGTATCCGCTGTTGCTCGAAATCCACGGCGGTCCCTTCGCGAGCTACGGGGCGAGTTTCGCCGCTGAGCTGCAACTGTACGCGGCCGCCGGCTACGTCGTGCTCTACCTCAACCCGCGCGGCAGCACCGGCTATGGCGAGGAGTTCGCCGACTTGATTCACCACGATTATCCCGACAAGGACTTTGACGACTTGATGTCCGGCGTCGATGGGGTGCTGAGGAAAGGCTACGTGGATCCGATGCGCCTGTTCGTGACCGGAGGCAGCGGCGGCGGTGTGCTGACGGCGTGGATCGTGGGGCACACCGACCGGTTTCGGGCTGCGGTGGTCGTGAAACCCGTGATCAACTGGGCGAGCTTCGTGCTGACCGCCGACATGGCCAATTATTTCTACCGGTACTGGTTCGAGGGCTACCCCTGGGATCATCTGCAGGAGTATTGGAAGCGCTCGCCGCTGGCTTACGTCGGCGACGTGCGCACGCCGACGATGCTGATGACCGGCGAGGTGGATTACCGCACGCCGTCGACCGAGGCCGAGCAATTTTATGAGGCGCTCAAACTGCGCAAGATCGACACCGCCCTGGTACGGGTGCCGAATGCATCGCACGACATCTCGGCGAGGCCGAGCCTGCTCATCGCCAAGGTGAGCTACGTGCTGGCCTGGTTCGCCGCCCACGACGGCTCGGCGCCGGAGGCGCCGAGCGCGCCGGAGGCGCCGAGCGCGCCGTAGGCGCGCCTCGTATCACTGTTTGGCGATCGACGCGGCCGTTTGGCCGAAGAGAATTTTTCTCGCCTCCTCGGTGATCGTCGGGCCACTGTTGACCTTTGCGCCGAGTTCGTATGCGCGAATGGTGGCCGGCCGGCTTTTGACGCTCTCGAACCAGCGCTGCAGATGCGGGAAATCCGCGAGATTCTGGCCTTGGGCCTCGTGCGGCACCACCCAGGGGTACGCGGCCATGTCAGCGATGGAATAGGCGCCGGCCACGAACTCACGATCGGCGAGGCGCTTGTTCAGGACGCCATAGAGACGATTTGTCTCCTTGACGTAGCGTTCGACGGCATAAGGAATCTTCTCCGGCGCATAGCGCGAGAAGTGGTGGTTCTGGCCGGCCATCGGGCCAAGACCGGCCACTTGCCAGAACAGCCACTCGATCACTTCAGTGCTGCCTCGCACGCTCTCCGGTATGAACTGCTCGCTCTTTTGCGCAAGATACAGCAGGATTGCGCCCGACTCGAACACGGAGATCGGCGCGCCGCCGCCCAATGGATTGTGATCGACAATCGCCGGGATGCGGTTGTTTGGAGAGATGGCGAGGAATTCCGGCTTGAATTGCTCGCCCTTGCCGATGTTCACGGGAATCAGGCGGTAGGGCATATCCGTCTCTTCCAGGAGCATCGTTATCTTGTGGCCGTTGGGCGTGGGCCAGTAGTACAGATCGATCATCGGGGATCCTCCGGCGGTTCCAGCGGCATTTTACGCTTCCGCAGAATGGCAATGTCGAGATCCTCTTCGCGCGGTATGGCCCGCATTTGCGCGATCCGGGCGCGCGCGCGCGCGCTCTTAAGCCAGGGCAGCATCGGCTCATCGAATTGGCGGGCGGCCGACATGCGGAATTCCAGCACGCGCCGATGCTCCGCGACGGTGCGGGCCTCCTTGCTGTCGGCTGGCGACAATCGCCTCTCCATGCTGAAGCCGGTCATCTGTACGATGACGGTGTCGCCGCGCTGCATGATCTTGGATAATTTTAGACAGCTGTCGCGGCGCTCCGCGTCCGCCGGATCGTGGCAGGCGCTGTGCAGCGGCGCAAACGGCGGAATGATCTCGGCGCTGGCGATACCCATCGCCTCGCTGAGGCGGGACCAATCGGACGGAAGGTACTTGGCGGGCAGCGTCCCGCCGGCCTTCTTCAGTGCGTCGAACAGCAGCACGACGGTTGGATTCCAATACAGGTCGAACCGAACCCCCCGCGCCATGTCGGTCAGGATGCGATCTGTTTCGACGGCGTCCTTATCCTTCTGCGCAGCCGCCAATGTCGGCAGCCAAGCGGCGCCGTTCTCTGCGTCGATCCAGCGCATGGCGGTCGCCGCGTCGCGGATGTCGCAACCCGGAGTGTTGGCACAGAGCTGCAGGCGCAGCCAGCCGATGCTGGGGTTTCCAGGATCCAGCTCGCTGGCCCTGACCGCGAGTTCGACGGCGCCCGGCCGGCGCGCGGCAAAGCTCAATGCGGCGGCGGTGGCGAGTGAGCCGGCATCCCCCCGCGCGCTTAAGACCTGCGCCGCATCGGCTCGCCACGTTTGGTATTTGTCGGCCGTGGGTGCCGCGGCGGGCCCGCGCGCGGCGCTCAGCGCGAAAGCGAGCGCCGAATGCGTGCACACCAGCGCGAGGGCCTGCAGGCATCGCATGATCATGGTCGATGCACGTGGATGTTTTTTCAGAGGGGCTTGTGGCGGGCGCCCGCGGTCAAACCCGCCGTGATGGCAAGCCGCATGGCATCCTCGACCGAAATGTCGAGGGGCTGTATGCGCTCGCGAGGCAGGTAAATGGTGTAGCCCCCGAAGGCATAGCTCATCGGAAAGTAGACCGTCACCCAATCGCGCCCGCCGTGCGCATCGAGCACGGACGGAACGTCTTCGCGCGTGACGAAGCCGATGGCATGCACATCGGCGAATTGCGCCAGCACCACGCGCTGCAAATCGCGCTTCTCGCCGCTGCCGGACGGCAGCAGGCTGACCACATCGCGGAATCCGCCATAGAGAGTCTTGACGAACGGGATGCGGCCGAGAAAGTCATCCCAGTATTTGAGGAAAATTTTGCCGGCATAAGCGTTGACCAGGCTGCCGACGATCAGCAGCAGGAAAAATCCGGCGATCAAGCCCAGACCCGGCCAGTAGTGCTCGGGGCTGACTATTCCCAGGCCGATAATCGCGCGGCGCAGCCATCCCTCGACCGTGTGAACCAGCCACCAAATCACATAGACGGTCAGCGTCAACGGCAGCACGGTCACCAGGCCGCTCATCGTCAGGGTCAGGATTTTTCTCATGAGTTTCATTATTCACTGCTGGCGCGGCAGTACAAAACGCACCCCATGAAAATTCAGCACCACACCGTCGCGGCGGATTCGTTCCAGAGTGAGGCCTTCCTGGAGTGTGGCGCCCTCGCGATACTTTCGCATGTTGATGTAAACGAACCGCTCGGCCGGCCTGGTCGCGTAGACATGCACGTCCAGATGAAGGTCGGGTAGGGTCTGCTCACCCGACAAATTGACTTCGCTGATGCTGGGCAGCACTTCTTCGGGCTTGGCGTCGTCGTCGGTGAGCAGGGGGTCGCGCCCATGCGATGTGCGCACGCTCGCCTCGCCGCCGCGCGCCGGCGCCGCTGTCACGCGCTCCGGTACGCCGTCCGCCGATTCGTCGACCGCCGGGATTTCCGGGGCGTAAACCGGCGCTCCGTCGAGCGGGCTGAAGTGCTCCGCGGCCGTGTCCGGCGTGCTCGGCGCGGCCGGCGTGCTCGGCGCGGCCGTCCTGCTCGGCGTGGCCGCGGGTTTCGGCGCGGACATGGTGGCGTCGGCGGTCGCTCGGACGGCCGGCGCGACGGCGGCCGGCGCTCCGCCGCGCCGCAGCACGTACACCAATATGATCAGATTGATTGCCAGCAATACCGCCAGGGCGAGGGCCCAGAGCGGCAGGCGCGCGCGCGCGGGTGCCGTGCCCGAATCCATCAAACCGGGGATGGCCTGCCGCTGCCGCTCGATTTCGGATTTCTTGAGTGCGTCGAGAATGAACGACATGCGAGGTCCTAGCTGTGCGGCGTGGCGTGAATCAGCAAGGGCGACCCGGGCTCGGCCAAGACCGTGTCGAGCACCACCTGGGTTTGCAGCCCGGCAATTCCGTCGACATTGAGCCGGTGTTCTCGCTGAAAATTTTGCACGGCGATCGCCAACTCTTCATCATAGATATCGTCGTGTTCCGGATTTGCGCCTGCGCCGCGCAGTGCGTTGAGGCTGCGCCTCAACCAACGGACTTCGTCGCCCTGCATGCCCAGCGTCAGAGGCCGCGTGCGGGCGGTCTTGGGCTTCCACACGAGGGTGAATTCCCCGAACCAATCGCGCGACAGCTCGTCCAGCGGCAGGCGCACGTAGTTATCGCCCAAATCAAGCGTGGCGAATTGATCGTCCAAGCCGGACAGGACGACGCGATGCCTCTGACCCTGGTCATCGGTGAGGGTCAAGATGGCGGGTCGATTGAGCGCGCGGACCTCTGCCCACGAGCCGCGTTGATCCAGGCACGCGAGTCCGGCCTTTTGCGCCTGGCCGCACGGGTCGCGGTCGTTCGACATCGCCGTTCCCCAGAGCGACAGCAACCGGCGGAACGCGGCTGCATCACCCGTATTGGCACTATTGGCGGCCAGCAGCGCGTTGATCGACACCGGCGGAGCCGCCGCGGCGGCCGCGGGATGAGGAACCGCAGGCGGCAGCGCATGCGCGGCCGGAGGCGGTGTCTTCGCCGCGGCGCGCAATGCGGAGGTTTGCTGCTGCCAGGCGCGCCATCCCGCAAAGGCGGTGGCGGTCACGCCGGCGACGATGATTGCACCGGCGACCCACCCGAGCCACGGGGGTGCAAAGCGTCGCCCATAGACTTCGCCGGCGGCTCGGCGCACCAGCGCCGGCGTCACCTTTCTGATCTCCTGGGTGTAAGCGCCGAGCAGTGCGCGATCGCAGCACACGTTGATCACTCGGGGTATGCCCGATGACACGCGATGCACCTCGCGCAGTGCGGCGGGCGTGAAAATATCGCCGGACGCTCCCGCCACCCGCAGCCGATGGCGCACGTAGCGCTGAGTTTCCTCCCGCAACAGCGGCTTGAGGTGGTAGCGCCCGGTGACGCGCTGCGCCAGCTGGCGCAGGTCGTTCCGATCCAGCAGCTCGCGCAGCTCAGGCTGCCCGATCAATATGATTTGGAGGAGCTTCTGCGTCGCAGTTTCCAGATTGGTCAGCAGGCGAACCTGCTCGAGCACGTTTGCCGACAGATTCTGCGCCTCGTCGACGATCACGACGATGCGTCTGCCATCGGCGTGGGCCGACAACAGCCTGCGGTTCAGCGCATCCACCATCTGCTTGACGCTGTCGCGGTCCGCTTCGTTCAACCCCAGGCCGAGCTCCTCGCAGATGGTGAGCAGGAATTCGACCGGCGTGATCCGCGGATTCAGAATCAACGCAACGTCGGCATGGTGCGGGACTCGCGACAACAGCGTGCGAACGATGGTGGTCTTGCCGGTACCGACCTCACCGGTCAATTGAATGAAGCCGCCGGCTTCGTTGATGCCGTACAGCAGATGTGCGAGAGCCTCCGCGTGGCGCTCGCTCAAGTAGAGATAGCGCGGATCCGGTGTTATCGCGAAGGGCTTTTCGCTGAGGCCAAAGAAGCTGGTGTACATGTCTGGGCCCGATGATACCAAGCTCAGCCGTGCCGTGAACCGGTGGGTCCGCGCGAGCGCGGAAGCAGGCTCGCCCGGGTCACCAGCGCGGCCCCAAAACGGTCCCGAATGCCGTCGACGGCCGCGTCGAGGCGCGACTCCTTGGGCGGCTGCCCGCAGAACAGATCGGCCTGTCGCGGTGTGTGCAGATCGCCCGCCCCGACCCCCAGCAATCGCACCGCGGCATCAGGGTGGGCGCCCATCCAGTCGAGCAGCAGGATTTGCGCCAGGGCGCAGATCGCGGCGGTGTCCTGCGTCGGCGGCTCCAGTGCCCTCTGCCTCGTGTACGTCGTGAAATCCGCGCGCCTGATCTTGACGGTGACCCGACCCGCGGCCAGGCCGTGAGCCCGCAGGCGCGCGGCGGTGCGATCGGCGAGGCGCGTCAATTGCCGCCGGAGCTCCGCGGTATCGCGGATGTCGGCGGAGAAGGTCTCCTCCGCGCTGATCGATTTCTCTTCGCGCTCCGCAACGACGGGCCGCTCGTCGATTCCCGATGCGAGGGCTTGCATCGACTTCCCGTGCTTGCCGAAGGCGCGCCACAGTGCTTCGTCGCCGGCCCCGCGCAAATCGCCGAAGGTATGGATACCTGCCGCTTGGACGGTCGGCAGCGATTTCGTCCCCACTCCGAAGAGCTTTTGAATCGGCAAGCCATCCAATACCTCATGCACGTTCTCAGGTCCGATGCGGCACAGTCCGTCCGGCTTGCAAAGATCCGACGCGATCTTGGCGAGCAGCTTATTGGGTGCGATTCCAACGGAGGCGGTAAGTTCAGTGGCGGCGCGGATTCGGCGCCGGATTTCTGCGCCGATGGTCTCTGCGCTGCCGAGCAGTCGCTGGCTGGCGGTCACGTCGAGAAACGCCTCGTCCAAGGAGAGCGGTTCCACCAGCGGCGTGAACTCGCGGAAAATCCCGAACACCTGCGCCGAAACTTGCTGGTAGCGCGCCATGCGCGGCAGCACGCAGAGCGCCTCCGGGCAGCGCCGCAGGGCTTCGCGCATCGGCATCGCCGAGCGGACGCCGTAGCGGCGCACCGCGTAACTGGCGGCGGCGACCACGCCGCGCGCGCCGGTACCGCCGACGATCAGCGGCTTCCCCTTCAATTCCGGACGGTCGCGCTCTTCCACGGACGCATAAAACGCATCCATGTCCACGTGCAGAATCGACCGCAAGGGAATCCCCTGTGTTGGTAACCTATATCAAGTCTTTGACCCCGTCACGCTCCTCGCACAGCTCGCGATGGGTCGCCAGCATTTTTTCGCGGCTGAACTCATTGATGCTCAAGCCCGGCACGATCCTGTAGCGGCCGCCCTCGCAGGTCACCGGATACGAATAGATGACGCCCTCCGGAATGCCATAGCTGCCGTCCGATGGGATGCCCATGCTCACCCAGTCACCGGCGCGGGTGCCGATCACCCAGTCGTGAATGTGGTCGATCGCTGCGGAGGCCGCCGAGGCCGCTGAGGATGTGCCGCGCGCCTTGATCACGGCGGCGCCGCGCTGCTGCACCGTCGGAATGAAGATTTCCTTGAACCAGCTTTCGCCGACCACGGACAGCGCGGGTCTGCCGTCCACTGTTGCATGATTAAGATCGGGATATTGGGTCGCCGAATGGTTGCCCCAGATGATCACCTGCTTGACCTGGGCGAGCCCGACCGCGGCTTTTTCGCGGAGCTGTGCCAGGCCCCGGTTGTGGTCCAGCCGAGTCATTGCCGTAAATCGGTCGGGCTCCAACGACGGTGCGTTGCGCTGTGCGATCAGCGAATTCGTATTGGCCGGATTGCCGACCACCAATACGCGAACATCTCGGCTCGCGACCGCGTCGAGCGCCTTGCCTTGCGCCGAGAAGATCTTGGCGTTTTCAAGCAGCAGATCCTTGCGCTCCATGCCGGGGCCGCGCGGCCGTGCGCCGACGAGCAGCGCGAAATGGCAGTCCTTGAAAGCGACGCCGGCATCGTGCGTGGCGGTGACCTTGTTGAGGGTGGCGAACGCGCAGTCGTTCAGCTCCATCACCACGCCTTGCACGGCCGCCGCCGCCGCCGGTATTTCCAGCAGATTCAAGTTGATCGGTTGATCAGCGCCGAGCATTTGGCCGGATGCGACACGAAACGCGAGCGCGTACCCGATGTTACCTGCGGCGCCTGTGATGGTGACGGTGACGGGCTTTTTCATGACGTATCTCCCCACGGCGCAAAACAATTGATGTTAGCCCATGCGCGCCATCTCGGGCGACCCGCCAAGAGCACTTGCATGTATTAGTAGTATAGTTTACTATATCACCACGTCACCAAAACAGATTGGCGACGAACCAACAGGAGACAACCATGACTACCCAGACTTCGAGAAAACTTGCTGCCCTCGGCATCGCGTTGATCATGAACACATTGATGATGGGCGGCATCGCCTTCTTGTTCAGCACCCAGCTGCATCAGAATCTCGCGGTCGCGCTCGCGGCCGCCTGATTCGATTCCGGAGCGTTCTGCTAGATTAGAGTGCTATATGGCCCCTACACGGGCCGCGACATCGAGTGCGGAATGGATCCGAATTGGAACGACAATCAGCCCATCTATCGCCAGCTTCGCGATCGGATGGTCGCCCTGATCCTCGAAGGCGCGCTGAAGGAAGGCGACCCCTTGCCGTCCGTTCGCGCGGTCGCCGCCGACTATCGGCTCAACCCGCTGACGGTGCTCAAGGGATATCAGCAACTGGTCGACGAACGCCTGGTGGAAAAGCGCCGCGGCCGCGGCATGTTCGTGAGCGAGGGCGCTCGGCCGCTCTTGCTGGCTGGCGAACGCGAGCGCTTCTTGCATGAGGAATGGCCCCAGATACTCGCGGTCATCCACCGCCTGGGATTTTCCGCGCAGGAGCTGTTCGCGCAGACCCCCGCGCTCACCCATCCGGCTCCGCCGCCTCGCAGCGGCGGAGCCTAAGGACCCATGAGCTAGACCATGTCCCCCATCATCCAAGCGCGCGGCCTGTCGAAGAAATACGGTTCGCAGATCGCGCTCGACCACGTCGATTTCTCCGTCGAGGCCGGCCGGATCGTCGGTCTCATCGGGCCGAACGGCGCCGGCAAGACGAGCGCGCTGCGCGCCATTCTGGGGCTCACCGCCTACGAGGGCGAGCTCAGTGTTCTGGGCCGTGAACCGTTCGGCAACCGGGCCGCGCTGATGCTCGAGGCGACATTCATTGCGGATATCGCGGTGCTGCCGGGATGGCTTCGAGTCGATCAGGCGGTTGATTTCGTCGACGGGGTGCATCCGCAGTTTCGCCGCGAGCGTGCGCTCGCACTGCTCGCCAAGACGCAGATCGCCGGCCAGCGCCGGATTCGAGAACTGTCGAAGGGGATGAAAACCTTGGTTCATCTGGCATTGACCATGGCCATCGACGCGAAGCTGCTGGTGCTCGATGAGCCTACGCTGGGGCTCGATATCCTCGCGCGGCGCAGCTTCTACGACGCGCTGGTGAACGACTACATGGATGCGACGCGGACAATTCTGATCACCACCCACCAGGTCGAGGAAGTGGAGAATCTGCTGACCGATGTCCTGTTCATCGACAAGGGGCGCATCGTCCTCGATTGCTCGCTCGAAGAGATGGCCACACGCTACGCGGCCGTCGCGGTCTCCGAGGACCTCATCGCCGCGGCGCGCGCGGAAAATCCGTTCTACGAGCGGCCCATGCTCGGCAAAAAAGTGCTGTACTTCGAGCGCCCCGATTTTCACAGGCTCGCAAGCTTCGGCGAGGTGCTCACGCCGAGCGTCTCCGACCTTTTCGTCGCCAAGTTATCCTAGGAGACTCGTCATGAACACCTACGTATGGCTGATACGCCGGGAATTCTGGGAAAACAGGGCCATCTGGATATGCCCGGCCGTGATCGCCTGTGCATTGATGCTCGCCGCCTTGTTCGGCAGGGTCGAAGTCGCGGGGCTGGGTTCGCCGGAACGGAATCGCGCGATGGCCGGCATGGTGTTGTTTGCGTTCGGCTTCATTTTCTTCCTGGTGATGACGATCTACTCCAGTTGGTACCTGCTCGACTGCCTGAACGCCGATCGGAAAGACCGCAGCCTTCTTTTCTGGAAGTCCCTGCCGATCTCGGACACCGCCATGGTTCTGGCGAAGTTGTTCACAGGCCTGATCGCGATACCGATCGTGTATTTCGCGGCCGCCGATCTGTCGGCCTTGCTGATGGCGTTCATCATCTCATTGCGGGCCCATTCGTCCCTTGGCAGCGCGCTCTGGCAGCCGGACCTGTGGCTGCAGGTGCAGGCGCTGTGGCTGTATGTGATCGCTTCAATCGCCATTTGGTACCTGCCCTTGGCCGGCTGGTTCATGCTGATTTCGGCGTGGGCCAGACGGGCGGTGATGCTGTGGTCCATCATGCCGCCGCTGGCGGCCGTTCTGGCCGAACGGCTGTTCCTCGGCAGCCATGTCGTCGAAAATCTGCTGAAGAACCGCCTAGCGGGTTACCTCGCCGTTGCGTTCCACAACCTCTCGCAGCACGCCGGCTGGGTGGCGACGCCGCTCGGCGGCGCCGACAGCATCACAACGCCGAACAGTGTTTGGCACCTGCTCGATCCAATCGGGTTCTTGTCGAGCCCGGCGACCTGGATCGGCGTGCTCGTGGGCGCTGCACTGATCTGCGGCGCCGTTCAACTGCGCCTGCGGAGCATCGAGCTCTAGGCTCCCAGCACGTAGCACCACTCGGTTGCGGCGCTTGGGATTCGCCTGCGGGCAGTGCAAAATAGCGCCCGTGCCACGACGCCAGCCAAGGAGCGCTCAATGTATAAGACCAAAATAGACCTGTCGGAAAAAACTCGCCGCAATGTGATCGCCATTCTCAACGAGCGGTTGGCCGACGCGATCGATTTGCAGGGCCAGGTCAAGCAGGCGCATTGGAACGTCAAGGGCCCTCACTTCATCGCTCTGCACGAGCTGTTCGACAAGATTTCAGATGCTGTCCTGGAGCAGATCGACGAGATTGCCGAGCGCATAACGAGCCTGGGCGGAACGGCCGAAGGCACCGTGGCGGTCGCCGCCAAGCGCAGCAAGCTCAAGAACTATCCCTTGAGCATCACCGCGGGCAAGGACCATTTGTTCTATCTGTCGACGCAGGTGGCCGCGTTCGGCAAAGCGGTCCGGTCCGCCATCGACGACACCGCCAATCTCGGCGATGCGGATACCGCGGATCTGTTCACGGGGATTTCGCGGGCTCTCGATAAGTACCTTTGGTTTCTCGAAGCGCATCTGCAAGACAAGGGCTGATGACCGAACCCGCTGGTCACCCTGCCGCGCATGCGGACTTTGAGCGCCGCTCCTAATCCATCAGGTGGGAGAAATAGCTGTTGCACAGCCGGTTGAGAGGATCTGTGCGCTGACGCAGCGCGCGGAACAGCTTGACACGCTCGCCGAACGCCGTGCTGACGTGAGAGGGCTTCAATGCGCGAGACTGATTGAAGGTGGGCACTCCGCCGAGCGCCGAAGCAAAATCATTGAAATCGATGAGAAATTCGGCCCACCCCCGATCACCCGTCGAAGAGGGCTCCAGGGTGAACATGGGGCCCGAGAAGCTGACACTGAACAGTGAGCTTCGATCTTGATGCAGGCGGCTCGCGCCGTTCACCACGTTGCAGCGATAATTGTGCTGCTTGTAATAAGATCTGCAGAACGCGAAATATTCACCCAGCAGCTTCGGATAGTCGGTCTGAGGAAACGCCCACAGGGTGTAGGTGTAGCGCGACTTCCATGCTTCCTGCGGCAAATCCCGGATCCATTCGTGCGCGTACAGCACCACGTCGCCCGCCGCCCGGTCGAGGGTCGCGCGCAGCGCCCGCTGCATCCCCGACACCACGGCTCCGGCGACCCCGGGAGAGGCGAGCACGCTGCCCACCGTCGATCCGAACGCGGGCAGCACGTTGCGCATCACCGACTTGCGAATCTGCCAAATGCCGGACCGGTTCGTGCTCGCCGTCTCATCGGGCGTGCGGCGCTCCACTGTGATTTGGTCGTTGAATGGGGAGATATGAAGGCGCAGCGCTCCCGGCGCCTTGATGATACCGGCGAAGCGCGCGGTGAATTCCTTGAGAGTCAGTACCTGATAATCGATCCGCACCGGAGTGAGCGGCTGCACGCGCAGCACCACCTCGTGAACGATTCCCAGCAGACCGAAGCTCGAACTCAGCACGCGCAGCAAGTCCACGTTGCGGTCGGTCACGGTCATCGGTTTTCCCTGGGGCGTGATCAATTTGATCTCTTTGACCAGAGAGGACATTTGCGCGACGCCGGTCTCGTAGGAGGCCTGCGGCAAGGTGGTCACGGCCACCGCGCCCAAGGACATGTGGCCCATCTCGGGAGTCAGCGGGAGCTCGTGACCGCGCTCGGCGAGGGCCCGCACCAGCGTGCCCACGCGCACGCCGGCCTGTGCACGGACCTCGTCCTCCCCAAATTCCAGAATCTTGTCGAGCGAACTCAAATTGACGGTGGTGCCGCCGTCGCCGCCCACGCAGCGAGTTTGCGAGTAGTCGCCGCCCACGATGCGAATCGGCGTCGGGTAGGCCTTGCCGTTGGCGAGAATGGTTGGAATATCTTCGGCGCGCTTCGCGCGCATCACCATCCGCGGCCGGCGGTACAGACCGGATGCGTCCGCGTCCCGCGAACGATTCACTTTGACTACCATGCTGCTGCCCCCCGAAAACTAAAACAAGCTGAGAACTTACGCTTGCTGTCCGGGGGCACAAGACCGAGGGGGTGCTCAATGCGCGGTTGGCGCTTGATACTGGCGACCCCGCTATCGTCAGGCTTCCGTCGGAAGCCCCTTAGACCGGTGGTTTTGCGTCCCCACCTTTCGGCGGGTTTGCCCTTGAACAGCTCTTATACTATGCGAGCATCCGGGGTCCGAAGTAAAGGGCTTTTTTATCCCATCAGGAGCAGCGTCTCGGCACGCTCCACGGCTTCGGGCGTACCACACACCACGACCACATCGCCCTCCTTGAAGATCGTATCCGGGCTCGGTTCGCGCCCTACGATTCCGTCACGCCTTACCGCGCTGACGGCCGCCTGCGAACCCCTGTCCGCGAGTTCGGCCACGGTTCTGCCCACCGCCCAAGCATGAGGCGGCAGGATGACGCTGTGAAGCTCTTCACGAAATGCGTGACTGTCATCAAGAAACTCGGCACCGGCGCCCGGGAAGTACTGGCGCAGCATGCCGTATCGATGGCTTCTGATGTCGTTCACGGTACGGATGACCCGCGCAACGGGCAGCTTCAGCAATAGCAGCAGGTGCGACAGCAGCATGAGGCTGGCCTCGAGGGTCTCAGGCACCACTTCGGTTGCACCCGCTCTCTGCAGCTCCTCGAGCCGGGTGTCGTCCTGAGTCCGCACCAGAATGGGCACATCGCCGCGCAGCTCGCGCACGGAGCGCAGAATCCGCAAGGCCACCTCCGGATTGGTGAAGGTGACGACCACGCAGCTCGCATGCCTCAAGCCCACATTTTCAAGCACCTTGACCTGTCCGGCATCCCCGTAGATGACCGGATCGCCGGCCTGCCGGCCGACCCGGATGCGATACGGATCGAGGTCGAGCGCGATGTACTCGAAGCCGGCCTGCTCGAGCACGCGTGCGATGTTCTGCCCCACGCGCCCGAAGCCGCAGATCACCACGTGATCGCGCTCCGCGACCGCGAGGGTCGTCCGAGTCTCGCGCATCGCCTCGGTATGCCGCGGCCCGGATTCGCGCAAGATGACACGAGTGATGCGCCGGTTGTGACGAATCACCACGGGCGAGAGCACCATGGAGAGCACGATTGCCGCGAGCAGAGGCTGCACCAACGCCGGACCCAGCAGCTCGCGCCTGAGCAGCAGAATCAGCAGCGCGAAGCCGAACTCTCCGCCCTGGCTCACCACGACCCCGGTGCGCAGAGATTTGAACCAGCTCCTCGTCGCGGGTTTGGCCGCCACGGCGACCACCGCTGCCTTGAACAGCAGCATTCCCACGAGGATCGCGCTGACCAGCGGCAGGGTGCGCAGCAGCAGGCGAAAATCGAGCAGCATGCCGACGGTGATGAAAAACAGGCCGAGCAGCACCTCGCGGTAGGAGCGGATGGTGGCTTCGATCTGATGACGGAACTCCGTTTCCGCGAGCATCATGCCGGCTAGAAAGGCTCCGAGCGCAGGAGACAGGCCGGCCGCCTCGGTGGCCCAGGCCGCGGCCAGTACAGAGAACAATACCGCAAGTGAAAACAATTCGGCGGACCGCGCCGAGGCGATGACCAGGAACAGCGGACGCAACAGCCACCGGCCCGCGGCGAGAACCAGCAGCAGGGCCAGCGCGGCGAAACCGATGGCGGCGGCGATATGCGGGGCCGCGACGCTCCTGCCGCCGCCGGCCAGCGCGGACACCAAGCCGAGCAGCAGGGGGAAACTGAGGTCCTGAAACAGACAGATGGCCACGGCCAGACGGCCGTGCGTGCGGTTGTTCTCCGACTGCTCGGTCAATTGCGCGATGATGATCGCTGTCGAGGACATCGCCACTGCGCCACCGACGACGATGGCGACCGCTGGCGCGATGCCGAATGCTGCGGCGGCGCCCGCGGCCACGACTGCGGTTGTCGTAAGCATCTGGGCGCCGCCGACGCCGAGCACCTCCCAACGCATGGCGACCAGGCGGGGCAGCGAGAAATCCAGCCCGAGCGTGAACACCAGGAATACCACGCCGAAGTCGGCGAGAAGGCGCGTCGTGTCGTTGTCGGCCGCCAAGGCGAGTGCGTGCGGGCCCAGCAGCATCCCCACCGCGAGGTAGCCCAGGATCGCCGGCAATGCCAGTCTGCGCACGGCCGCGACCACGCACACCGAGGCGGCAAGCAGAATCAGAATCTGTAACAGCGGATCGCTATGCTGCATTCGGCTAGCATATAGCCATGAATACAATGTCGCTGCAGCGAGAGGGCGAGGGATGGCGGCTGGTCCTGAACGGCGATTGGTCGCTGGCGGGGATGACGCAAATCGACGAGGAGCTCAACGCTCTGGCGGTCCCGGGGAGTGGGACATTGATCTGCGATTGGTCCCATGCGCTGCATCCCGGGATCGGAACGGTTTGGGCGCTGTTGCGGCGCTTGGAGGAGCCGGGTGCGGCCTTGCAGATACGCCACGAGGGCGACCCTCCGCACACGGTGGAGCTGCTACGCGATTTTCGAGTCGACCGCCGCACCCTCGACGATGCGGCGCCGGCGCAGCCGAGCGCTCCGAGCCTGCTCGCCAAACTGGGCCGCTGGACCGTGCTTCAGGGCGAGGAAGCGCGCGGTGTGTTCGGCTTCATCGGCCGTATCTCGATGGTGATCGGCCATGTCTTTTCGCGGCCGCGGGCGCTGCGCCTGCCGTCGGTCGCGCGGCATATCTACGAGACCGGCGTCAAGGCCATTCCCATCGTCTCGCTCATCGCATTCTTGATCAGCGTCGTCGTAGCGTATCTGGGCGCGCAGCAGCTCTCTAAATTCGGCGCCACCATCTACGTCGTCGATTTGGTCGCCCTCGGCGTGCTGCGCGAAATGGGCGTGATGCTGACTGCGATCATGGTCGCAGGCCGTTCCGGCAGCGCGTTCGCGGCCGAGATCGGCACCATGCAGCTCAACGAGGAAACCGATGCATTGCGCGCCATGGGCATGAATCCGGTCGAATTACTGGTCTTGCCGCGGATCCTGGGCTTGATCGTGGCGCTGCCCCTGCTGACCGTCATAGCCGACGCGATGGGGCTCGCGGGCGGCTGTCTGCTGTCGCTGCTCGAGCTGCACATCCCGCCCGCGCAATTCATCAGCCGCCTGCGCGAGGCGATCTCGGCGACGACGTTCTGGGCCGGCCTGATCAAGGCACCGGTGTTTGCCCTGCTCATCGGCGCGGTGGGCACTTACCGCGGGATGCAGGTGCGCGAGTCGGCGCGCGAACTGGGGCGCCTCACGACCGTCGCCGTCGTACAATCGATCTTTCTGGTGATTCTCGCCGACGCTCTGTTTGCGGTCTTCTACGAGAGAATCGACTTCTGATGACCGATTCAGCCCTCAATCCCATCGTCCGGGTGCGCGGATTGGTCAACCGTTTCGGCGCGCAGATCGTGCACGAGGGCCTCGATATGGAAGTGCTGCCCAACGAAATCTTCGGTGTGGTCGGCGGTTCGGGAGCGGGCAAAACGGTACTGCTGCGCACGATCCTGGGGTTGCGGCAGCCGCAGGGCGGCAGCGTCGAGATGTACGGCCGAGACGTGGGGCGTTTAACGCGCCCGGAACGGCTCGTCATGGTGCGCAGCTACGGCGTGACGTTCCAGAATGGGGCCTTGATCAGCTCGTTGAACGTCGCGCAAAACATCCAGCTGCCCCTGCGCGAGTACTTCTCGATGCCGGAGGACGCACTCGATGAGCTGGCGCAGCTGAACCTTCAGTTCGTGGGATTGCCGCCCGAGTCCGCCCGCAAATATCCGGCTCAGTTATCCGGCGGCATGGTCAAGCGGGCCGCCCTGGCGCGGGCCTTGAGCATGGAGCCGAAGCTGCTGTTCCTCGACGAGCCCACCTCCGGGCTCGATCCGATTTCCGCCGCGGCCTTCGATGAGCTACTGTTGAAACTTCATTCGCAGCTCAAGCTCACGGTAATCATGATCACCCACGACCTCGACACTCTGTTTCGCACCTGCAACCGCGTCGGGGTGATCGTCGATCGGCGCATGGTGACCGACACCCTCGCCGGCATAGTGCAAAATCCGCACCCGTGGATTCACGAGTACTTTCACGGGCCGCGCGCGCGCGCGGCGGAAGCGGCGGAGGGATAGAGCTCGCATGGACAGGGACGCGAATTATGTGGTGGTGGGCGCCTTCGTGCTGCTGGTCATCGCGATGGCGGCGTCATTCGTGTACTGGTACACCGAGCAGCGGGAGAAGCGCACCTATGAGCGCTACGAGATCTACTTCCAGGGCACCGTCAGCGGACTCACGAGGGGAAGCCCGGTGCGCTACCTCGGCGTCGATGTCGGCAAGGTGGTGCGCCTCGAGCTGGACCGGCAGCACCCCAAACGTGTGCAGGTCATCGTGGATGTCGAGTCCGCGGCGCCGCTCGACGCGCGCACCCTGGCCTCCTTGAGCCTGCAGGGCATCACCGGGTTGCTGTACATCGATTTGGAACAGGACCCCAAGGCCACCGCCGGCGGCCCGCTCGAGCAAGGTGACCGCTATCCGGTGATCCGCTCGGCGCCGTCGGACTTCGACATCCTGCTAAGCAGCCTGCCCGCCCTCGCCGCGCGAACCGGAGAATTGGTGGACCGCTTCAATCGGGTCTTCAGCGACGAGAATGTGCGCGCCTTCGACGCGATCCTCGGTAACGCACGCCTGGCGAGCACGCGCTTGCCCGAGACGGTGCATGACGTGCAATTGCTGGTGGCCGATTCCCGGCGCGCCGTCCACGAAGTCGAAGACGCCGCCGCCCAGGTGCGCAGCATGACGAATGCAGCTGCACCGAACATTGAAGCGGCGCTGTCCAACGTGCGCCACGTCACGGAGAAATTGGCGGATACGTCGGATCGCTTGGATCGCTTCGTCGCGCAGAACGAGCCCGGACTTTCCCAATTCACACAGCGAAGCCTGCCCGAGTTTGACCGGCTGCTGCGCGATGCGCACGATGCCGCGCGCGATATCAGCGACCTGTCGCGCAGCTTGAAGCAGAACCCGTCGCAGCTGCTCTATGAGCCGAACTACCACGGCGTCGAGGTGCCGAAATGATGCGCCTGCTCTGCGCGATCTGCACGCTCGCGCTGGCGGCCTGCGGCGGCTCGCTGTTCCAAAGCAAGGTGCCGCCTGCGTCCGTGTACCTGTTGTCGGCCGGCGCCGCGGCACCCTCGGGCGCTGAAATACCGGCGGACCTCGCGGTGCTCGAGCCGCGCGTACGGATCGGACTCGGCAGCGACCTCATCGCGGTTCTATACGCCGACCGGCGTCTGGATTATTTCGCCGGCGCGCGTTGGAGCGGACCGCTCGATGCGGTGGTTCAAGACCTTGCAATTCAGGTATTTCGCGCCCGCGCCAAACTGCGCAGCGTCCACGCAGAATCCTCCGCCTTCGGCAGCGGCTACTGGCTCGAAATCGACGTCGAGGACTTTCAGGCCGAATATTCCGCCGACACGGGCGCCGGCGGTAGCGCTGCGCCGACGATCCACGTGCGCCTGTTCGGGCGCGTCGGCAGTTCCGCCGACCGGCGCATCCTGGGACAATTCGAGGCTGACGATCGGCAGCGTGCGGCGGACAACCGGTTGACGGCGATCGTCGAGGCTTACAACCGGGCGGCCGATGCCGCGCTCGCCCAAATCGTGGCCGATACCACGCGCACGCTGAGCGAGGCCTTGGAAACCGGCGGCCGTCAGTAGTCCGATTGCTTCAGCCCGCCGCCGGCCGCAATGTCGCGGGAACGCACAAGGCCGCGTGGTGGGCCGCTCCACGCGCCTGGCTGGCGAGAACGGCGAGCAGCTTGTCCGCTTCCATGGCGTCGCCGAACAGGCGGCCCTGCGCATAGAAGCAGCCGTGTCTGCGCAAAAACTCGAGCTGCTCGCTCGCTTCCACGCCCTCGGCGATGACCTCGAGCTCGAGGCTCTTGCCCATGTCGATGATGGTGCGTACCAGCGCAGCGTCATTGGAGTCCACGGCGAGGTCCCGTACGAAGGACTGGTCGATCTTCAGCGTGCCGATCGGAAACTGCTGCAGTGCCGAAAGCGACGAGTACCCGGTGCCGAAATCATCGATGGCCAGATGCAGTCCCATCGCGTAAAGCTCGTTCAGGAGCCCTATGGTTCGCTTCGGGTCGGTCATCAGGGTCGTTTCGGTGACCTCCAGCTCGAAGCAGGTCGGCGAAACGCCGTACTTGCGAAACACGCTGCGGCAGCGCGCGATGAAGCTCGCCTGCTTCAGCTGCCGCAGGGACAGATTGATCGCGATTCGACCCGGCTGCGGAACGGATTTCTGCCAATTCCGGTAGTCGGAACAGACGCGATTGAGCACCCACTCGCCGATATCCAGTATCAGGCTGGTCTCCTCGGCGAGCGGAATGAAATGCGACGGCGGTATGTCGCCGTGGCCCGGCAGCCGCCAGCGCAGCAGCGCCTCCGCCCCGACCACGCGCCCAGTGCGCAAATCCACCTTCGACTGGTAGAGAATCACCAGCTCGTCGCGTTCCAAAGCGCGGCGCAGCTTGCTCTTCAGCATCAGCCGCTCGACCGCCGCCGCGTTCATCTGCGGCACGTAGAATGCGCAGGTGTTGCCGCCGTTCTGCTTCGAGTGATACATCGCGGCATCGGCGTTGCGGATCAGGTCGATCACGTTCTCCGCGTCGTACGGGCAGATTGCGATGCCGACGCTGGCGGTCAGATAGACCTCCTGGTGGTTGACATAAAATGTACGGCTGATCTCATCGAGAAGCGTGCGCGCGAGCGCGCCCAGGCCGGGGCGATTGTCGACATCGCTCGGCAAATCGTCGACGAACATGGCGAATTCATCGCCCGCGAGGCGGCCGATGACCGTGTCCTTGCTCAAGTTTCGCGTGAGCCGCTCGCTCAGGATCTCAAGAGTGCGGTCGCCGACCGCATGGCCGAAGGTATCGTTGACTTCCTTGAACCGGTCCAGATCGAGGTACAGGAGCGCGAGCGAGCGCTGGTTGCGGCGGGTGCGTGCGATGGCCTGCTGCAGCAGATGCTGAAACTGCATGCGATTGGGCATCTTCGTGAGTGCGTCGTAGCGCGCCAAGTAGCGGATGCGGCGCTCTGCGCGTTTGCGTTCGGTGATATTCCGCGCGACGTAGATGTTGCCCTGGAATTGAGGGTCGGGCGTCGCGATCGTCGATGAGGCCATCGAAACCGGAATGGTCTGGCCGCTGGCGGTGCGCAACACCGTTTCGCGCGCATCCGGCGCCGAATTTGTCAGATCGAAGGCGCCGCGGTGCGCCTCATCGACGAAGCTGAGCAGCGGCTTGCCCAGCAAATCGGCTTCCGCGTAGCCCAGCAGCCGCTGGGCGGCCTCGTTGCAGCTGTTGATGAGGCCGTCCGGGGAGGTCACGAGAACCGAATCGCTCAAACTGTTGAGCACGGTGTCCAGATAGTTCTTGGTGATGGTCGTTTCAGAGAGCTTTTGCCGCATGCGCTCGAGCGCGTGCTGCAGTTCGCCGAGCTCATCGCGCCGCGCAACGTCCAATGGCCGCGTGTAGTCACCCTCGCCTATGCGGTGCGCCGACTTGACCAGGGCCGAGATCGGTCGCGACAGTTGCCGCGCAATGAACCAAGCTCCAATCAATCCCAGCGCGAAAAGCGGCACGGTGACCCCCGCGAGCATGCCGCGCAGCCGTTTGACTTGGTCCGTCTGCTGCTGTTCCAGCCTCGCGCGGATCCTCGCGAGCGTCTCTTGCATGCTCGCTCGACTCATCCAGATCTGAAGGCCGCCGCGCAGCGGCGAACCTGCGCTGCTCGAGGGGATGCCGTAGTCGACCGTCAGCGGTCCGAGTGCGCCGTTGAGAGCCTGCGGAGCGACGTCCGGCGCGGCGGCGTCCCGCGGATTGCTGCCGCTGAACAGCACGGTGCCGTGCGCATCGGTGACCTCGATCCGCTCAATGTCGCGCTCCTCGAGCAACCGCCCGGCGATCGAGGCCACGGCGGCGCTGTTGCCCGCCGCAAGCGCGGGCGCGAGCAGCGCGCCGGCCACCTTGGCGATGCTGTTTGCGCGGGATACCAGATCGCCTTCCAGCCCTTGCTGGACGGCCGCGTAGGTCAGCTGGTCGATGTCGGCCGCATCGATGCGATGCTGGTAATAGGCAAATCCGCCGAGCAGCAGCGAAAGACCCGCCCCGACCCCCAGGGCGAGCAGCAAATACTTGGTTTTGAGGCTTTGTGCCATCGACGAATAATACTCGTTCACACTATAGCCCATAAGGGGCCGGTACAATCCGACCGGCATGGGCGCGAGAATGCGGATAGACATCTACAGCGACACGATTTGCCCCTGGTGCTACCTCGGCAAGCGCCGCTTTGAACTCGCGCTGGCGGCGCGGGCGCAATACGAGCCGCACGTGGCCTGGCGTCCGTTCGAGTTGAATCCCGATCTGCCGTGGGAAGGTGTGCAGCGCGCGGGCTTCCTGGCGAACAAAAGCGCCGACCCCGCGAAGATCGCGGAAACCCAGGCCCTGCTGGTGCGGCACGGGGAGGCCGTCGGCCTGCAATTCCGCTTCGATCTGATCGAGCGATTACCGAATACGCGACGGTCGCATTTGCTGATTGCACATGCCGCGCGCTGCGGTCTGCAGAGCGAGGCAGCCGAGCGTGTCATGCAAGCGTATTTCGAGGAGGGCTGCGACATCGGGGACGTCGAGGAGCTGGTCCGGCTTGGTGTCGAGGTCGGCCTTCCAGAGCACGAAACTCGAGCCGCCGTCGTGCTGCGCGCCGGCCAGGATGGTGTCGTCGCTGCGGAGCGTCATGCCTCCGTGCTCGGCATCACCGGGGTGCCGACGTTCATTTTTGACCGCCAATACACCATCTCGGGCGCCCAAGAGGTCGATACGTTCGTGAAAGTCATCGACCAGGTCGCAGAGTACGCGGCCGCTCGCGAATTGGCGCCGTGACGCCTGGCGAGCTGACCGGAGTCGTGCGCAGCCACATAGTAGACGTGGCCGATCCGCCGTGTGCGCTGCACGCCCACGTGGTGGCGCCGTTCTTGAATTTGCGCCGGGCGGCGATGGCTTCCGGCTTCGACCTGACGCCTGCGAGTAGTTTTCGCGACTTCGCGCGCCAGCTCGCGATTTGGAACGCGAAATACAGCGGCGCGGCGCCGATCTACGACGCGTCGGGGCGCGTGCTCGACGCCGCTCAGCTGGCGCCGGCCGAGCGCGTCAGCGCCATTCTGCAATGGTCGGCCCTCCCCGGGGCCAGCCGCCACCACTGGGGTACGGATGTGGATCTCATCGACCGTAACGCCGTCGGCGCGGGCTATCGAGTGCAGCTGACGGCGGCGGAGTTCACGGCCCCTGGACCGTTTGCACCGCTTGCGCAGTGGCTTAAGGCCAATGCCCCGCGCTTCGGATTTTTTCGCCCGTACTGCGGCGAACTGTCGGGGGTGCTGCCCGAGCCGTGGCATTTCAGCTTCGCGCCGGTGGCGGAGCCGGCGCGCCGGGCCCTGAGCACCGGCGTGCTGCGCGCGGCGCTCGGTGCAGCGGGCCTGCTCGGAGGCGAGTACGTGCTCGAACGGCTCGACGAAATCCACGCCCGCTACGTGGCGCGCATCGATTGGCCCTGACGCCTAAGCCCAGAGCGCCTTCAGTCGAGTCACCATCAGATCGCGCACCTGGCCGAGCTGATTGCCCTCGGAAGTGAACAGGGGCGGATTTCGCCGCAACATGCGCCATCGCTCGGCGCGCAGTATGCGCTGCAAATACTCGACATTCCGGTCGATGGCGTCGAGGTACGGGTTCTTGCCGCCGAATAGCGGTTCCACGTACCGGTAGGCGTGCTCGAACTCGCCATCCAGCCGCTGCGTGCGCGTCTCGCGCACGAAGCGCGGAGTCTGCCGCAGTAAATCCAGGCCGGAGCTGTAGCGCACCTGCAATTCACCATCGCTGCCGGGCGCAGCCGCTATTCCGCCGAGAACGAACTCCGGGTACAGCCGATCGCGGCACTTCTCCAGGTAGCAACGGTCGGCCATTTGCGCGATCAAGTCCGCAGTGCCCAATAAATGCCCCAACTTGCGATCGCGGCTGTCCGCCAGCTGAATCTGGCTGAGCTTTATTTCGTAGCCGGTAAAATGCACGATGCGCGTCGATATCGGCACCCAGGCCTCCATGCCGACGGTCGGCATGAAGCGCGCCAGAAAGCGCGCGCTGCGGGTGACGTGGTACAGCGTGAACTCGGCGCCGTTGCGATGCTGCAGGTCGTCGAACTCGCGTATGTAGCCGGCGTCGTGAAACAGCGATGTGACCAGCGCCATGCCCGCTCGATCGGACCCGAAGCGCAGGTGCGTTTCGACGCTGCCTTCGTAGCCTACCAACAGGCGGGCCATCGCCAGCGTCATGTCCAGCGAATGCTGGCGGTCGTGATATACGGTGTCCACGCCGTGATATCCCGGCATGCGGCCGCCGAACAGGCGGTCGAACTCTTCGAAGGCGGTTGCAACTCGATTGAAGGACTCGCCCGGCCACCCGGCCGCGAACAGCTCCCGCACGGCGGCGGTTACCGATGCGGTGGAGCTGACCTGTACGGAGTTCGAAACATCGTAATCGTTACGGCGCAGGTCGTACATCTGTGAAGTCTATGCCCTTTGAAGTGCTCGTGCCACGAACTGGTTCTCATTGATATGTCAAAGCGACCGAGCGAAAACGCCGGCGTCCGCGAAACGGTTGCTAGTAAACTCTGAGCCCGCCGAATTTCCTGCGGATGCGGCGCGCCAATGTGGCATAACCCAGCCAAAAGCCGCACGCCGCAGCGATCAGAACGGCGCCGACGCCGGCCGCCGAGATGCGCGCTGCCGCAGCCGGCTGGGGACTCGAGATCGGGCGCGTACTGATTTGCGCCTCCTTTTCCGCCAACTCGCGCTGCAAGCGCTCCACCTCCGAGTGCGCAGCCGCCTCGGCGAGCGCCGGCGTGGTGGCGCGGCTCCGATCGAGCTCCTCTTCGAGCTGCTTGACCCGAGCGGTCGCCGGTTCGCGCGTCGTCAAATAGGTGCTCTTGACCCATCCGATCGTGCCGTCCGCCAAGCGGACTTGCGTGTACTCGCCGCTGGTCGAGAGCGCTTCCACGCTGGTCCCCGAATGCAGGGTCGTCAGCCGCTGTCCCTGCTGATTCTGTTCGGCGTAGACGCCGAGCACGAGCTCATCGCTGACATATTCCGTCGCGGCGTGTGCGTTCACCGCCAGCACCGCCAGGGCGAGCGCCGCACGCCGTCTCACGCTGCGATTCCGGTTTGCTTGAGCAGCGGCCGGACATCGGGTTGCCGCCCCCTGAAGCGCACGAACGCATCCATGGCATCGACGCCACCGCCGCAGGCGAGAATGGAATCGAGAAAGCGCACTGCGGTGGCGCTGTCGAAGATACCGGCCTGTTCGAACGCTTCGAACGCGTCCGCGGCGAGCACTTCGGCCCACTTGTAGCTGTAGTAACCAGCCGCATAGCCGCCGGCGAATATATGGGCGAAGCTCGCGGGCATTCGATTGAAAGGCGCCGCCGGTGCGACGGCCACGCGCTGCCGCACGCTTGCGAGAGTTTCCGCCACCTTGGCGCCGGCGGCCGGATCGAAGTTCGCGTGCAGTTCGAAATCAAAACTGGCGAGCTCGATCTGCCGCAGGGTGTCCAGCGCCGCATTGAAGGTGCGCGTGCCGAGCAGGCGCTGCAGCATGTCGACCGGCAGCGGTTCGCCGGTGGACACGTGTGCCGATATCAGCGGCAGCACTTCGGCGCGCCACACGAAGTTCTCCATGAATTGGCTGGGCAGCTCGACCGCATCCCACGCCACTCCGTTGATTCCGGCAATGCTCGGATAGGCCACTCGTGTGAGCATGTGATGCAGGCCGTGGCCAAACTCGTGGAACAGCGTGGTGACCTCATCGTGCGTCAGCAGGGAGGCCGCTGCGCCGACCGGCGCCGTAAAGTTGCATACCAGCTGCGCGACGGGCAGAGCCTTGCCCGAAGGCAGGGATTTGGCAATGACGCATTCGTCCATCCACGCGCCGCTGCGCTTCTCGGTACGCGAGTACGGATCGAGATAGAAGCCCGCGACGACGTGCCCTCGAGCATCTTCGAGATCGTAGTACCTTACGCTCGGATGCCATACGCTCACCCCCGGGCGCTCCCGGACCGTGATGCCGTAGAGACGCTCGGTCAGAATGAATAGGCCGGATAGGACCTTCGGAAGGGGAAAGTACGGCCGCAGCGCCTCCTGCGACACCCGGAATCTGCTCTCCTGCAGCCGCTCACCGAAGAACGCCAAGTCCCAGGCATCGAGCTTGCGGCCCGCAAACTCTTCGAGGTCCGAAAATTCCTGACGCGCAGCCGGCCGGCACCGGCGCGCCAAGTCGTCCAGAAACGCGATTACCTGCTTGCTGCTCTTCGCCATGCGGGTGGCCAAAGCGTAGTCGGCAAAGCTCTTGAAGCCGAGCAGCTGTGCGAGCTCGTGACGCAGGGGCAGTATCTCCGCGATCACGGCATTGTTGTCGAAGCGCCCGGCGCTCGGGCCAAGCTCGGAGCCGCGCGTGACCCACGCCTCGTAAATGTCGCGCCGCAGCTGCGCGCTCTCGGCGCTGGTCATGACCGTCATATAGGTGGGCTGGTCGAGCTTGAACAGCCATCCCGCCTGGTTCGCCTCGCGCGCGTCCGCGCCGGCTCGATCGAGCGCGTTCGCCGGGAGCCCTGCGAGCTCGGTGCCGTCGGTCACGCTGCGGCTGTAGGCGCGGCCGGCGTCGAGCACGTTCTCCGAAAACTTCGTCGCCAATTGGGCGAGCCGCTGCATGATCTCGCGGTAGCGGGTTTTGCGATCGGCCGGCAGATCGACGCCGGCCAGACGAAAATCGCGCAGCGCATTCTCGAGCAGCTTGCGCTGCGCCGGATCCAGGGCCTCGCCTTCGTGCTGCAGCACGTGCGCGTACGCCGCGTACAAGGCGGCGTTCTGGCCGAGTTCGGACGAGTAGGCCGTCAGCAGCGGTACGCATTCGTTGTACGCCTGGCGCATCTCAGCCGAGTTGGCCACGGCGTTCAGATGGCCGATGGGGCTCCAGACGCGGCTCAACCGATAGCTCAGCTCCTCCACCGGAATGACCAGTGAGGCGAATGTCGGGTTTGGCTGCGCTGTCAGGACTGCAAGCCGCGCACGGTTCTCCGCCAGGACGTGTTCGAGCGCCGGGCGGGCATGAGACGCCTCGATGCGGTCGAAGGCGGGTAAAGGTTCCAGATCCAGTAGTGGGTTGTTCACTCCACGATTCTATCAGAGGCGCGTCGCCATCCAGACGAGGGCGGCCGTGCTGCCCGCGCAGGTGGCGATCGCGGCGGCGGCGTTGCGGCGCAGGCGCCGCGCAAGCGCCGCGCCGTCGCAGGCCGACAACATGAATGCGCGGCCGTCCGAGGGCTTGGACAAGACGGACAGCCCAGGCGTTAGCGGTTGAACGACCATGCGCTCGACGACCTGTTTGTGCGCCGCCGCGCGCGCCTGATCCCATTCCCCGGCATCCAAGGCGCCGTCGTGATTTTTATCGAAGCGCGCGAGCAGACTCTTCTGATCTTGTTTCCATTCGTGCAGCAGCGCCGCCACGGCGACCTCCGGGTCATCGACGCCGACGCCTCCGACACTGCGATACGAGCCGAGCGCACAAATGGTCTCATCCGGCTGCAGCCGATACTCCGTGTACCGGTAGCGGCCGCCTGAAAGCAGCACATCCGCCACCTTGCCGAAGAACCCCGTTCCGTCCGGTATGCGCACTTCCGGCCATTCGGTGCTGCCGTACCATACGTCCTTGCTGACCGGGAACACCTCCGCTCCGCGCGGGTCGATCATGCACTGCCCGGTGCCGTCATCCAGTACAAAGGGCTCTTCGCTGGTGCCGCCGTCGACCTTGGTCCAGCCGCGCGTTCGGCCGCTCGAGCGGCGCTCCTCGATCTTGTAGCGCCACCAGGTGCACGGTTTGCCGGTCAACGGCGCTACGGTTTCCTTGTGAGGCGGCATCACGCCGCGCCCGGTGAGTTCCACGTAGCCCTGCGCCGCCGAGCGGACCCGCGAAGTGGGCGTATCCTCGACCACGCGGTTTTCGCGCCAGGCCTTGAATGCGTACCAAAACGAGTAAACCGCGGCGACCGCCGCGCCGAGCAGGAGGAGCCAAAATTTGACGCGATCGTTGCCGGACATGTCCGGATAAAGCTCAGGCTCTGAACAGTGAGCCCACGTCTACGTCGGATTTTTCCTCGCCGGCGAATTCGAGCAGGTGCGCCGGCAAGAACCCAAGGCGCCGCGCGATCAGCACATCCGGGAAAACATTCACGCGTATGTTGTTGAGGTTGACCTGGTCGTTGTACAGCTCGCGTCGATCGGCGATCGACTCTTCAAGAGCGGTGATCCGGGCCTGCAGCTGCTTGAACGTTTCATCGCTCTTCAGCTGCGGATAATTCTCGGCGACGGCGAACAGGCGCGTCATGCCGACGCGCAGCTGCTGCTCAGCGGCGCCCACGGCCGCAACGTTGCCGGACGCGCTCGCCTGGCTGACCGACGCGCGCGCCCGCATCACCTTCTCGAGGGTGTCCTGCTCGAACTGCATGTAGCGCTTGCAGGTTTCTATCAGTTTCGGCAGCTCGTCGTGGCGCTGCTTCAACAGAACGTCGATGTTCGCCCACGAAACCTTGATGTTTTCCCGCAGGCCCACGAGTTCATTGTAGATGCCGGCCAGGTAGACGATCAGGGCGACGATCACGGCCAGCAAAAGAACCAAACCGATCACGCGGCACCTCTTTGGCAAGCTGATTATCGTTCCAGTATATCATCCGGTTTGGCGCCTCCTTGAGGATGGAGTTCACAGTGTCTACCGAAGTTTTCGATCTGATCAGCGTCGGCGGCGGCAGCGGGGGGCTGGCCTGTGCCCAGCGCGCGGCGGAGTACGGCGCGAAGACCGCCGTGATCGAGTCCGGGCGGCTCGGCGGCACTTGTGTGAACGTCGGCTGCGTCCCGAAAAAGGTGATGTGGAACGCGGCGGGGGTTGCCCTCGCGCTCAAGGATGCGAGCGATTATGGCTTCGGCATTACCGCGGGCGACAACGATTGGGGCGTGCTGAAGCAAAGACGCGATGCGTACATCGTGCGATTGAACGCCATCTACGCGCGCAATTTGGCTGCCAAGGGCGTCAAGCACGTGCGGGGCACGGCCCGGTTCATCGATGCGCATACCCTGGAGGCGAACGGAGAGCGCTTCACGGCACCGCACATCGTGATCGCCACGGGCAGCGTTCCGATCGTGCCGCCGCTGACGGGGGCGCAATTGGGCATCACGTCGGATGGATTTTTTGAGCTCGAGCGGCGGCCGCAGCGCGTCGCGATCGCGGGCAGCGGCTACATCGCCTGCGAGCTGGCCGGCGCATTTCATGAGCTCGGCAGCCAGGTCGAGCTGTTCATCCGCAAGGATCGTTTGCTGACCCACTTCGACGCGATGTTGGGGAAGTCGCTGATGCGCGAGATGCATGCCGAGGGCATGGCCATTCACCCGCACGTCGTGCCCGCCTCGGTGAGCGGGCAAGCGGACCAAAAAACGCTGATTGCCCAGGACAGGCGGGAATTTTCTGGTTTCGATTGTCTGCTATGGGCGGTCGGGCGTGCGGCGAATGTCGCGAGCCTGCATACGGACCGGGCCGGTCTTGCGCTCGATGCGAACGGCTTTCTGGTCACGGACGGCTTCCAGAACACCAATGTCGGCGGCCTCTACGCGATCGGCGACGTCGCCGGCCGGGCCGCGTTGACGCCCGTGGCGATCGCCGCCGGGAGACGGCTCAGCGATCGGCTGTTCGGCGGCAAACGCGACCGCCGCTTGGAATACGAGATGATTCCGACGGTCGTCTTCACGCACCCGCCGATCGGTACGGTCGGCTTGAGCGAGAGCGAGGCGCGCTCGAGGTACGGCGAGGCGGTCAAGGTATACGTCGCGGACTTCACGCCGATGTATCACGCGCTGACCACGCGCAAGACGCACACCGACATGAAGCTGGTTTGCGTGGGAACGCAAGAGAGGATCGTTGGCTGCCACATCATCGGCGCCGGTGCCGATGAAATGCTCCAGGGGTTTGCGGTCGCCATTCGAATGGGGGCGACCAAGCGCGATTTCGACGACACGGTGGCGATCCATCCGACGAGCTCCGAAGAGCTCGTGACGATGCGTTAGTAGCTTGTCTACTACGCGTGCTGGGCCAGCGCCTTAAGTACCGCCTGAGTGGCCGGCCGTATGCCGCGCCACAGGAAGAACGATTCGGCCGCCTGCTCGACCAGCATGCCCCAACCCTTGGTCGTGAGGCGCGCGTGGAGCGAGCGCGACCATAGCGTGAAGGGAGTATTTCCGCGGCCGTATGTCATGTCGTAACAAACGGTGTCCTCGCCCACCAAACCGACGGGCATTTCCGGCATCTCGCCCTGCAGCCCGGCCGAGGTGGCGTTGATGATGAGGTCGTACGGCGGGCCCTGCAGCTCCGCGAAGGTGCAGCCGACGACTTGCCCCATATCCGCGAATTCGCCGGCGAGTTTGCGCGCCTTGTACGGGGTCCTGTTCGCGACGGCCAGTGAGCGCAGTTCGCGCTCCATCAGAGGTCCGATCACCCCGCGTGCCGCGCCGCCCGCGCCGAGCAGCAGAACCCGCTTGTCGGCCAGGTCCAGCTGCAAGTTGCGCTCGAGATCGCAGATCAGCCCAACCCCGTCCGTATTGTCCCCCAGAAGCGTCGTGTCTTCGAAGAATGCGATGGTATTCACGGCTTGTGCCCGCGCCGCACGCGGCGTCAACTCGTTCACCAGCTCGGCGGCCGCCTGTTTGTGCGGTACGGTGACGTTGAGGCCGCGTACGCCGCCCGTGAACAGACGCAGGGTTTCGCGGCGAAAATCGTCCGGGGCGATGTCGAACAGCCGGTAAACCAGATTCTGCGCGGCCGCCTTGGCAAACATCCCGTGTATGAACGGCGACCAGCTGTGTGCGACCGGGTGTCCGACGAGACCGTACTGGTCGGGGGTGCCGGCTTCGCTCGGCGCATTCACTGCGTGAGCCACTCCGCCGCGCGCTTGGCGAAATAGGTCAAAATGCCGTCCGCCCCCGCGCGTTTGATGGACACGAGGCTCTCCAGGGCCGCGGCACGCTCATCGAGCCAGCCGTTTGCCGCCGCCGCAATGATCATGGAGTACTCGCCGCTCACCTGGTAGACGAAGGTGGGCATCCCGAATCGGTCCTTCACGCGTCGAACGATGTCCAGATAGGGCAGGCCCGGCTTTATCATCACCATGTCCGCGCCCTCCGAGATGTCCAGAGCGACCTCGCGCATGGCCTCGTCCGAATTGGCGGGATCCATTTGATAGCTCTGCTTGCCGCCCGAACCGAGCTGCTTGGCCGATCCCACGGCCTCGCGAAACGGGCCATAGAAGCTCGAGGCATACTTGGCCGCATAGGCGAGAATCCGCGTATGCACCAGTCCCGCCGTCTCGAATGCGCCGCGGATGGCGCCGATGCGCCCGTCCATCATGTCGGACGGGGCGACCACATCGGCACCCGCATCCGCATGCGATCGCGCCTGCCGCACCAGCGTTTCGACCGTCAAGTCGTTCTGAACGTAGCCCCGCTCGTCAATGAGGCCGTCCTGACCGTGCGTGGTGAACGGATCGAGAGCGACGTCGGTGATGACGCCCAGGTCCGGAAATTCCTTTTTGACGGCACGGACCGCTTTTTGGGCGATGCCGTCGGGGTTCCAGGACTCGCGCGCGTCCAGCGACTTCTTCTCCTGCGCGATGACCGGGAAGAGCGCAATCGCCGGGATGCGTAGCCGCACCAGGGATGCGCACTCGGACAGCAGTTCGTCGGTCGAGAGCCGCTCGACGCCCGGCATTGAACCGACCGGTTGGCGCTGCTTGCGCCCTTCCACCACGAATATCGGATAAATCAGCGCATCCACGGACAGTTGCGTTTCGCGCATCAGCCGCCGCGAGAACTCGTCGCGGCGCATGCGCCGCATGCGGGTGCTCGGAAATGAATCAGTTGTATTCCCGGTCATCTTGACTGTGACTCCTAACAGCAATTTCAGCCATGCGGCGGTAATATCGCGGGGAAGATATCCTACGCCGGGTGCTGATTTATACATGAACGACCAGGTCGGCGGAAATCTGAAGCGCGACCGCTTCCAGTCGCTTTGCCAACGGCTGCGCCCGGACCTGCTGCGCTTCGCCTTCTGGCTGTCGCGAGACTGGGCGCTGGCGGAAGACGTCGTGCAGGAAACCATGCTGCGTGCGTGGAAGGCTCAGGATTCGCTGCTGGACGAAGCGGCCGCCAAGCCGTGGTTTTTGACCATCATCCGGCGCGAATATGCGCGTAGTTTCGAACGCAAGCGGCTCGTCACGGTGGACGTCGATGAGCTGATCGCCCGGGAGGAGCCCGTGTTGGCAGCTGCCCAAGACCAAGAGCTCGCCGAGCTTCGGGCCGCCCTGTTCAAGCTCCCGGAGGAATACCGCGAACCCCTCGTACTGCAGGTTTTGATGGGATTCTCGACGGCGGAAATCGCCGCGGAACTCAGCCTGTCGAACGCCGCGGTATTGACGCGCCTGTTCCGCGCCCGCAAACGGCTGCGTGCGCTGTGCGGCGAAGACACCCACTTGGACCCCGAAGAATGATGGGCTGCGCCGAATATCGACGGCTGATTCTGGCCAATCCGCACGATCCTAACCCCGAGCTGCGGATCCATCTCGAAAGCTGCCGTGACTGCCCGGAGTACACCGAGCGGCTGCTTCGCTTCGAGAGCCGCCTTGCGCGCGCCTTGCACGTGTCCGCGCCGGCCGAAAGGGGCGCGCGAGCCGTGCCGCTGAGGGCCACCGGCGCAAACGCGACGCGGCGGGCGCCGGCCCCGCTGGTACGGCGTGGCTGGCTGGCAATGGCCGCCAGCGTGCTGATCGCGCTGGTCGCGGGCGGCGCCTTGTGGCTCGCCTCTCCCCATCCAAGCCTGGCGGCCGACGTGGTGGCCCACATGGCGGGGGAGCCGCAAGCCTGGCAGCGCACCGAGGTAGCGGTGCCTCCCTCGGAACTGGCTCTGGTGCTTCGCGATGCGCACATGCGGCTGATCGGCGACGCCCCCATGGTCAGCTACGCCAGAAGCTGTCTGTTTCGCGGACTTAAGGTGCCGCACCTGGTCGTCCAGACGGACATGGGGCCGGTTACCGTCATGGTGCTCGTGCATGAATCCGTGTCGAAGCCGGTGTCGTTCGACGAAGAGGGCTATCGGGGAGTGATCGTTCCCGTGCCCGGCCACGGCAGTCTCGCGGTGCTGGTGCGCGGCCAGCAGGCCGGGATCAACGCGATCAAGCAGATCGCCGCGCGCGTTCAGGCTGCCATCGTCTGGACGGCCTAGGCTCCTAAAGGCCGGCTTTGCCGAGCAAATCGATGAGCCTGCGAGAGCTCGCGGCCAGGGTCGGATGATCCGCCTCGAACTGTACGGCCACTTTTTCCAGCCGCTCGGGCAAGGATGCGTTGGCCGGCGGTGACGGCTCCGTCGGCGGCGCCTCGGTCGCGTGCTGCTGCTCCAGCAGGCGCTGAATATCCTGCAGGACTTCGACCATCAATTGATTCGATCGTGGATCCACGTGCCGCACGTTCGCGAGTTCTTCGTGCAGTTTGGTGAGCTGATCGCGCAAGATATCCGGATCCATGGTGCAGTCCTCTAGAGAAGTTTCGTCATTGTGCCATTCGTTCAGGCGTCAGGCGTGCCACTTCCACATAGCCCGAACCCGGGGCCGCCATCGCATCGTGCAGGGCCGAATAAGCCCTCCGCAGATGCTCCTCCGCACCGAATGGCGGGTTGACCATCATCAAGCCGCTGCCCGCGAGGCCGACACCCGCATCGTCCGGATGGACTGCCATGTCCGCAAACAGCATCTTCGGAACGCCCAACGCCTGGAAGCGCGAGTGCACCATACTGCGCTGGGTTGCGCTGCGTATCGGATACCACATCAAGAATATGCCGCTTGGCCAGCGGCGGTACGCGTCGACGAAGGCTCGCAGCATGGTCTTCAATTCATCGGCGCTTTCGTAAGGCGGGTCCATGAGCACCAACCCGCGGCGCTCCACCGGCGGTAAACAGGCCTTGAGCGCCGCGTAGCCGTCATCGATCTGCACCCGAATCCGCCCGGCGGACTCGATTTCACGTGCACCGGCACGCGCTTCGGCGGGCATCAACTCGACGAATACCGCACGATCCTGCGGCCGCAAACTACCCGCGATCAGCGCCGGCGAACCGGGATAGCGTGCCAGGCGCTTGCCGCGCCGCGCGCGAATCGCTGCGAGGTACGAAGCGAGCGCCTGATCCCCGATGTGCGTTTGTATCAGCCGCTGCACGCCCCGTTCGGCTTCGCCCGATTTGACCGCTTCGGCGGCTTGCAGGTCATAAAAGCCGCGCCCCGCGTGGCTGTCCAATACGAAGAATCCCGCATCCTTGCGCTTCAACGCATCGAGGCAGTAGAGCAGCCCGACGTGCTTGGCGATGTCCGCAAAATTTCCGGCATGGTAGATGTGCTTGTAGTTCATCGCGGCGGGCATTGTGCCTGCATGCGAGGCGGGTGTCGGCAGAAATTCTTGAAATTCCGGCTCGATCCTGTTCTGATCCCGCGGCATGGCGACGTCAACTCCTCCTCCGCTTTTTTCGACCGAATTTCAGCAAGATCCCTATCCCACCTACCGGCATCTTCGCGCAGGACCGCGTCTTCAGCCGTTGCCCGAGCGACCCGGATTCTGGCTGGTGTACGGTTATGCCGACTGCACCGCGCTGCTGCGTGATTCCCGGCTGACCTCGCATCGACCGGCCCGTGCGATGCTCGGGGTTGCCGACGACGAGCTCGAGGAGTTCGCCCCGCTGGTGAGCCACATGCAGCGCTGGCTGCTGCAGCTCGATGCACCGCGTCATGCGCGATTGCGCAGGCTCATGAACCCGGGTTTTGCACCGCCCGCCGTCGAACGGCTTCGCCCCGAGGTCGAGGCGATCATCGACCGTCTGCTGAACGAGATGGAGGATTCGAGCGAGCCGGACCTCATTCGCCACCTGGCATATCCGCTGCCGGTGCAGGTCATTTCGGAGATGCTGGGCTTACCGCAGCAGCTGCGCCGGCGGTGCACTGAACTGTCGAACGACATCGCGAACTGGTTCGGCAACGTGCTGCGCACGCCGGAGCGGGCAAGAGCGGCGCAGCGCGCGATCACCGAACTCACCGGCTATTTCGCAGGGCTGGTTCGCGAGCGCAGACGGCAGCCAAGGGACGACCTCCTGAGCCTCCTGATCAGCGCCGGCGAACGCGGCGAGCGGCTGTCCGACGAAGAGGTGTACGCGCAATGTGTCATGCTGCTGTTCGCCGGCCATGAAACGACTCGACATCTGATCGGCAACGCAATGTTCACACTGCTGTCGCATCAGCGGACGCTCACCGAAGTGCATTCGCATCCACAGCTCGTGCCGAACGCCATCGAAGAGCTGCTGCGCTTCGAGAGCCCGATTCAGGCAATCCCGCGGGGGGTGAAGGCGGACATCGATTTCGACGGCGAGACGATTCCGGCAGGCTCCTCGCTGGTGTTCATGATCGGCGCCGCGCAGCGCGACCCGCGCCATTACGAGGAGCCGGACCTGCTCGACGTGCATCGCCAGCACATCCGCCACCTCGCGTTCGGCGGTGACGCACACGTGTGTCTGGGAGCCACGCTGGCGCGGCTCGAGAGCCAGCTGGCCGTCGGCGCTCTGCTGCGCCGCTTTCCCACCCTTGCGCTTGCCGATGACCGGCCGGACTGGGGATCGAACTTCGCCATCCGTGGGCTCAATTCACTGCGGGTTCTGCTCTAGCATGTACGACTTATACATCGCCAATAAAAACTATTCGTCCTGGTCGCTGCGTCCATGGGTGCTGATGCGCGAGCTCGGCATCAATTTCAAAGAGCACTTGCTGGTGTTCGGGCAGGCCGCCGCCTGGGAACCGTACCGCGAGATTTCGCCGAGCGGCAAAGTACCGTGCATCGTGGACGGTGACACGGTGGTGTGGGATTCGCTCGCCATCGCCGAGTATCTGGCGGAACGGCATGCCGCGGTTTGGCCGGCGGACTTCCGGGCGCGCGCCTGGGCTCGAAGCGCCGCGGCCGAGATGCATTCGAGCTTCGGCGAACTGCGCAACCGCTGTTCGATGAGCTGCGGTGTGCGCGTACGGCTGAAGGAGGTTCCGGCCGCGCTCGAGCGGGATCTCGCCCGTATCGGCGCGCTGTGGAACGACGGCCTTCGGCGGTTCGGCGGACCGTTCCTGGCCGGAGCGGCATTCACCGCGGCCGATGCGTTCTTCGCGCCGGTCGCGTTCAGAATCCAGACCTACGGCATCGAGCTCGATTCCGCGGCCGCACAATACGCGCTGCGATTATTGGGTCTCGACTCGATGAGAGACTGGTACGCGCAGGCCCTGCGGGAGACATTCCGGGACGAGCCGCACGAGGTCGAGATTTTGCAGATGGGCAGTGTGCTTGAGGATCTGCGGCTCAACACGCCGAATCGAGCACGCTGACCGTGCGGCCGTAGAGCGTTTCCGCCGCCTCCGGAGAGGCCGCGATGCTGACGATTCCGAGCTTGCCGAACTGCGAAACTGCACCGATGAGGTTGAAGGTCACGCCCTGTTGCGTCACCGGATCGAAGTGCAGATCGTGCTCCACCGCCAGATCGACGAGATCGGTGGGCGTCAAACGCCGGTAGTGCGGATTCACGAGATTATCGGTCGCGTAGTAGAAGCGAAGCTGATCCTGCTGCGTCCGGAACAGGCCGCTGGCGGCGTCATAGTGTCCGTCCGTCAGGTACTGCAGCATCTGGAAGGTGTGCGTCGTCCCTCCCTTGCGCAGGTTGATCTCAATGGCGCGATGGCGCCAGGCGCCGCCCTCGCGAACGCAGACGAAGTCGACGCCGAAGCGCCCGAGGACGCCCTTGTCGCGGAGCACCCGGCCCACGCGAAGCGCCGCCTCCTGAATGGCGATCCGATATTCTTCGCGGGCCGGAAATTTGGCGCCGAGGTAGAGCTGCCCCGTCATGCCGCCCAGCACCTGTTCATGAGTCGAGATCGTTTCCAAACCCGCTAGCGGATTGATCCTAAGCTGCGCCGAGGGCGAGTGCTTGCAGTCGCCCTCGATCCACGCTTCCGCGATGCCTCCCAGGACCGCGTATTTCGCTGCATAGCGCTCGTAGGTCAGGCCCGGGGCCTCCATTTTCAGCCGCCTCGGCAGCTCGGCCGCGACCCACGGCTCGAGCGCTACGCCTTCGGGCGCACCCGCGAAGTCGAAGGTCGCGTTGCCCTCGCCTGAGGTACCCTCCTCGAGCTTGATGACCGCTCGCCGGAGCGTCGGACGGCGCCCCTTAAGCGCCGCCAGCGCCGCGATCGCGTCGCCGATGTCGCGCAAATTTTCGGCCCCTTCGGGCATGTCGACGCTCGCCTCATGGAACACCGACCGGCTGCCGCTCTTCGTGCCGAGCCGCATGAGCGCGGGATCACAGGCGTAGAGCGGCACACCGAGCTGTACGGCGAGGGTCCGCTCATCCGCGGTGGCATTGAAGCAGGACAGATGCGCGCAGGCTGGATCTCCGATCATGCTGCGTACGCGCGCGAGCAGACGCGGCCGGTCCAGAATCTTGCGGGTCAGGCTCACGGCCGAGGCGTCATGCGCCGCGAGCAGCGTGAGGCGCCGCCGGGCGTGCTCGTGTGGAATGCCCGGCAAAAGCTGCAGGTAGTAGTCGATGATCGAGGCATCCACGGCCACGCTCGTGAGGAACACCATGCGCGTATTCGGCATCTTGAGCAGCATGAGCATGGTGAGCTGGCGCTCCTCGTAGTGCGTCAGTCCGTCGATCCGTGCGAGCAGCTCCTGATCGAGGCTGAGTCCGGGCACGACGATGATCGTGCGGGGAGCGAGACGATCCGCAAAGATCTGGCGGAACATCGGCGGCAGCCGCTGCTGCAGTTCCGCGAACTGAGCGAGTTCGGCCAGCGAGCCGGGTTGCGGCTGCAGTTGCGAGGACCAGGGGCCCGACGTCATTCGACGAGATTACCACCCGCCTCCATCAGCGTGGCCGTCGAACGTTTCCGCGGAAACGTCGGTAGCGTTATCTGCGCGCTGTCTCTGTTGGCACAGCACCCACACGCCAAGCTCGTAATCGATGCGCTCGCCGCGCCACCGGGTGGCGGCGGTACGGCTGTCAATGTGAATACTCTGGGCATCGTGCGCCTCTTGCAGATCGCTCCACGAGTACGGCGGCGGCTCCTCCGCGTGGATCCGGTCGAACTCGCGGCCGTCGGGCCGCAGGAAACGCCATCCCCCGGCGGCTCTAAGGGCATGATTTTTCACGTATTCGCATCGAGTTCCGCGAGATAGTCGCGGGGATGCAAGAAATCCTCGTACAAGCTCGCCTCGGGGGATCCGGCGTCAGGGCGCCAGTCGTACTCCCAGCGAGCTAGCGGCGGCATGGACATCAGAATCGACTCCGTACGACCGCGCGACTGCAGGCCGAACAAAGTGCCCCGATCGTAAAGCAGATTGAATTCGACGTAGCGCCCTCGCCGATACAGCTGAAAGTTTCGCTCGCGCTCGCCCCAGGGCCGGCTGCGGCGCCGTTCGACGATCGGCATGTAAGCGGGCAGAAAATGATCACCGACGCTGCGCGTCAGCCCGAAGCAGTGTGCAAAGCCGCCTTCGTTGAGGTCATCGAAGAACAGGCCGCCCACGCCACGGGTCTCATTGCGGTGCGGCAGGAAAAAATAGCGATCGCACCATTGCTTGTATCTGTCGTAGACGCCTGCGCCGAACGGCTGGCACGCCGCGCGCGCGGTCCGATGCCAGTGCAGCACGTCCTCATCGAATGGATAGTAGGGCGTGAGATCGAAACCGCCGCCGAACCACCAGACGGCCGGAGCGCCTGGCGGGGCCGCCACGAGGAAGCGGACATTGCAATGCGTGGTGGGGGCGTAGGGATTTCTCGGATGAAACACCAGCGAAATGCCCATCGCCTCGAAAGCGGCGCCGGCGATTTCCGGACGCAGGTTCGATGCCGACTGCGGCATCTGCAGCCCATGTACGTGGGAAAAAGACACTCCCGCTCGCTCGAATACCTCGCCGTCGGTCAACACGCGGCTCTCGCCGCCGCCGCCCTCCGGACGCTGCCAGCAATCGCGCCGGAATTTCGCCGTGTCGAGCGCTTCCACTGCCGCGGTGATGCGGTCGTGCAATTCCCGCAGGTAGAGCTGCACCGCGCTCGTATCCGCCGTGCGGGAGACCGGTGCCGTTGCCGTGGGGTCAGCCATGATCCTAGGATCTCTTTTTGCCGGAGCTCTTCTTTTTCGACTTTGGCTTGATCTTGGCTCGCGCAGCGGGCACCGGCGCTCTCTTCTTGGCGGCGGCCTGCAGTTCCTTGGCCGCAAGTCTTTGCGGCGTGGCCTTGGGTGCCGCGGCCTTGGGTGCCGCGGCCTTGGGTGCTCCCTTGGCATTCTTGCGGCCCCATTTGCCGAAGGCGCGCACCGGCGCTGCGGCCAGCAGGGCCTGGCACTCCGCCAGCGTCAGGCTCTTCGGGTCCCGGTCTTTCGGAATCTTCGCATTGCGGGTCTTGTCCGTGATGTAGGGGCCGTAGCGGCCATTAAGCACTTGGACTCCCGCGTCCGGGAAATCGAGGATCAGCCGATTCGCATCGGCGGTTTGCTTCTCACGGATGACTTCCAAGGCGCGCGCCAGCGTGATCGTGTACGGATCGTCGGTCTTGAGCGAGACGTACTTCGCACCGTACTTCACGTAGGGCCCGAAGCGTCCGGTGTTGGCCGTGATCTCCTCGCCCTCCGTGGTTTGTCCCAGTCCGCGCGGCAGCTTGAACAGCTCCAATGCCTCCACGTGCGTGATCGCATCCATTTTCTGTCCGGGTCGAAGCCCCGCGAAGCGCGGCTTGTCCGCATCGTCCTTGGTGCCGATTTGCACGAAAGGTCCGAAGCGCCCCATGCGCACGCTCATCGGCTTGCCGCTCGCCGGGTCCACGCCGAGGTCGCGCGCCTGCGCCACTTCCTCGCGGCTGACCGAGCTTTCGGTGTGTTCGACCAGATCGATGAACGGCTTCCAGAACTTCTCGAGCAGCGGCACCCATTCCTGCTCGCCGCTGGCGACCGCGTCGAGCGAGTCCTCCATCTTCGCGGTGAAGTCGTAGTCGACGTAGGTGGTGAAGTACTGTGTCAGAAATCGGCTGACGATCTTGCCGATATCCGTCGCGGTGAAGCGCCGGCTCTCGATATCCACGTACTGCCGGTCGCGCAGCGTCGAAATGATCGATGCATACGTCGAAGGCCGGCCGATGCCGTACTCCTCCAGCGCTTTGACCAGGGAAGCCTCGGTATAGCGCGGCGGCGGCTCGGTAAAGTGCTGGGCCGGGGTCACGTCGAGAAGCTTGACGCGATCGCCCTGCTGCATCGGCGGCAGCACGTGGTCCGAATCGTCCTGGACGACGTCATCCAGACCCTCTTGATAAACCGATATATAACCGGGTTTGATCAGCGTCGAGCCGTTGGCGCGCAGCACGGTGCGCCGCGGGCCATCCGAGCCCGCCAGCAGTTCGACCGCCACGGTGTCGAACACAGCGGGTGCCATTTGGCAGGCGACGGTGCGCTTCCAGATGAGGGAGTACAGCCGGTATTGATCGGGTTCGATCTTCTTTTCGATGTCCCCCGGCAGAATGCTCGCGTCGGTCGGACGAATTGCCTCGTGAGCTTCCTGCGCGTTCTTCGACTTGGTGCGATAGATGCGCGGCTCCTCGGAGAGGCCTTCCTGGCCATAGAGCGTGACGATGACTTCGCGTATCTGCCCGATCGCTTCCTGGGCAAGATTGAGCGAGTCGGTGCGCATGTAGGTGATCAAGCCGACCGCGCCTTCGCCGATGTCGACGCCTTCATACAATTGTTGGGCGACGCGCATGGTCTTCTGCGCGCTGAAGCCGAGCTTGCGGGCGGCCTCCTGCTGCAGGGTCGAGGTGGTGAACGGTGGCGCGGGATTACGGCGGCGCTGCTTGCGATCCACCCCCAGTACGGTGAGCTCGCCTTGCGCCGCGCTGCGCACGGCAAGTTCAGCCTCTTGTGCCTGCGCTGCGGTGGTGAAGCTGAACTGCTCGACCTTGCTGCCCTGATATTCGACCAGCTTGCCCGGAAACTTCTGCTGCGAATGCTCCAGGTCCGCATCGATGGTCCAGTATTCCCTCGCCACGAACGCCGCGATTTCGTCCTCGCGCTCGCAAATCATGCGCAGTGCCGGGCTTTGTACGCGGCCAGCCGATAGACCCGGGCGGACCTTTTTCCACAGCAGCGGCGACAGATTGAACCCCACCAGGAAGTCGAGGGCCCGCCGCGCCTGCTGCGCATTCACCAGATCGATCGACAGCTCGCGCGGATGCGTCATCGCTTCGCGGACGGCGTTCTTGGTGATCTCGTAGAAGACGACCCGCTCCACCTCCTTGCCTTTCAGCGCCCCCTGCGCCTTCAACAGTTCATACAGGTGCCAGGATATGGCTTCGCCTTCGCGGTCCGGGTCGGTCGCCAGAAACAGCGCTTTGGCCTTCTTCAGCGCCCGCGATATGGCGTCGATATGCTTCTGGTTGCGCTCGACGACTTGGTATTTCATCGCGAAATGCCGCTTCGGATCGACGGCGCCTTCCTTCGGCACCAAGTCCCGAACGTGGCCATAGGAAGCGAGCACCTCGAAATCCTTGCCGAGGTATTTCTTGAGGGTCTTCGCCTTGGCAGGCGACTCCACGATAACGAGATTGGTGCTCAAAGGCGTCTAATGGAGGGCGTCGGAGCGCTCTTCGAAGACCAGGTCTTCCATCTGAGCGTAAGCGGACTCTTGGCCAGGCTGGTTGAAGAGCACCATCAACACCACCCATTTCACCTGTTCGATGTCGATCTCGTCGGCTTCCAGCGCCATCAAGCGATCGATGACCAATTCGCGCTGAGTGCCGGAAAGGATGTGCACGTTCTCCAGGTACATCAGATAGCCGCGCACGTCCGTGTCGAGGCGCAGCAGTTCTTGGCTGCTGAAGACGCGCACGGCCCGCGCGGTGGCTTCGGCGACCTTGCCCAATTGTTCACCCGACAGGCCGTCGAGCCATTCCAGCGCACGATCGATGTCCGGCTCGGGGAACCCGGCCTTGTCCAACTCGGTTTTCAAGGTATTGCGATCGGGCCGCGGTTCCTCATCGGTGCTCATGTAATTCTCGAAGAGATATATGAGCAAATCGAGAACGTTATCTTTCACCTCCGGCTCTCCTGTTGACGACTCGGGAGTAGCGGCCCCCGGGGGCGGCCTGAACGTGGCCTTCGAGCTCGAGGATCAGCATCATCGAGGACACGGCTTCTGGTTTGAATCCGGTGCGGCCAACCAGCATATCGAGGTCCGCGGGATCAAAGCCGAGCGCATCTAACAAGATTTTGTGATCCTTGTCCATGGCCGCGGTGCCGGACATCCACCCCGCGCCGGGTAGGGCGGGGCGGGAGTCGCCGGCGAAAATGGCCGAAAAGTTTAAGTTCCTCAATATGTCATCGGGGGTATCAGCCAGTTTAGCGCCCTCCTTGATCAGCCCGTGGCAGCCGCGGCTCAGGGGATTGTGGATGGACCCGGGCACGGCGAATACCTCCCTGCCGAGCTCGTTCGCCGCACGCGCCGTGATCAGCGAACCGCTCCCGAGGGCTGCCTCGATCACCAGAGTGCCCAGGCTCAATCCCGCGATGATGCGGTTACGCTGCGGAAAATGGGCGCGCAGCGGCGCGCTGCCCAGCGCGAATTCGCTGATCAGGGCGCCCTGAACCTCGATGACTTCGCTGAGCTCGGCATTGCTGCGGGGATAGACGACATCGAGCCCGCAGCCGAACACCGCCAGGGTAATTCCCTGCACCGCCAGGGCCCCGCGGTGCGCGCAGGAATCGATGCCTTGAGCGAGCCCGCTGGTGATTGCCAGCCCGCGCTCGGCCAAATACTGAGAGAACTCGTAGGCGGTGTCGCAACCCTGCGCAGTGGGGTTGCGGCTGCCGACCACCGCCAGCTGCGGATCACAGAGCGCATCGATGCTGCCGGCCGCATATAGTGCGACAGGATGGTGCGGGAATGAGCGCAGCAGCTTGGGAAACCGCGGATCAGTGAACGGCAGCAGGTGATGGCGCGCATGCTCCAGCCATTTGCGCTCCGATGCGCCGGGAGAGGCCGTGCGGCGAAGATATTCACGCGCCCGCGCCGGAATCCCGGAGCGTTCGCGAACGGCGTCGGACGCCGCCATGATGCCGCCGGCGGAGCCCAGTCTTTCCAATGCAGTCGACAGCGTCTCGGAGTCGAGGGCCGGCGCACGAGCCAGCGTCACCCAGGCCAGTACCTCGTCGCTCAGCGGCATGCGGCGAATTATCGCGCGCGGCTTGCGCGCCCGCGCGCGAAGAATCCAGCCTCAACGTGCAGATTTGCTTGAGGTCCGGCACAGACTAGGGGTTTTTGACGATATCCCCGACTCGAATCACGTCCGTGGCTTCCATGATCAGCCCGTAGCTCATGCGGTTGAAGGTCTTGAACACCATGAACGTGCCGGATCGATAATCCGGCAGGCGCACTTTGGGGGAAAACATGGTGGACACACCGGTCACGAAGCCATGACTTGAGTTGTCGTGAACCATATCGCCCCGCGTGAACACGGCCAGCACGTTGCCGGGAGTCAGGCCGTCGCGGGCGCCGCGGTTGACGACGACGACTTGGTACTGACCGATCACGGTTACCCCATCGGACACCGCAATGATGCTCCCTTGGGTTCTCATGGTCGGCGCGGTCGGCACGAAATCGAGCGGCACATCGACGCTGCCGGGAAACAGCTTGTCGCCGGGGTAAGTTTCACGCGTCGATTCGGTCATGATGAGGGACACGGGGTCCCCGACGCGGGTCACATGGCCGGTGCCTGTGAACACGCCATTGTATCCCAGGATGCTTTTGTCATCCGGATCGCGCAACGCCTCGCCGACGCGCACCAGGTTGTAATGCATGCCGACTTCGACCGGCTGTTTGAAGCCGCGAGCGTACACGGTATCGCCTTCGGCCATGACGATGTGCTGATCGCGGGTGGCGAGTACGTAGGGCGCGAGCTTGATCTGATCCTTTTCGAGCACCGAGGGCTTGGACATGAAGGCCGCAATGGTTTCGTAGGGAATCGTCGTGACCGCCGCCTCGAGCGGCTGGCTGCGGACCCGGGGACTCACGCGTGCGGCCTCTCCTCGCAGCAGTCCGGGCTGCAACAGGATGCGCGGCCGACCGTCGATGTAGACCAAGCGCAGGGTGTCGCCCGGATAGATGAGATGGGGATTCTGTATTTGCGGGTTGACCTGCCAGATTTCGGGCCAATACCACGGATCGCGCAAGAATACCTTGGCGATGCCCCACAAGGTGTCGCCGCGCTTCACGACGTAGCTGTCCGGCGCATTCGGCGCCAACGGGATGCCCTGCGTCTCGACCGGCGCGCTCGCAGGGGGAGCTTCACCCGTAGGGATCGCCGCTTCCATGGCCGTCCGTTCGTCGCCCACGGCCTTGCCCTCGACGGCCGTGTCGGTTGTCGGCATCGGCACCGGCGCGGCTTGCGGAGGTTGCGTGTGGCAGCCCGCGACCAGCGCGATCGAAAGTAGCAGGGCAAGAATCTGATGGCGTTGCATTCGTTTCGCTCCCGTGAGTCGCCTGTCTTATGGTGCCCGGGCGGCTGGTATACTGCCGACCTGCCGCCCAAGACTGGGACGTGTCGCCCGTTTTTGCCGATTGCCAGCGCCCGTATGCGCCGCCAATTCGGGCATTAAGTTAAGCAGCGGCGGAACTTTAGCAACAATCTTCGGCCAAAAACACGATATCCATCTCATAACTCCCATGACAAAGCTCGTAATTCTCGAGTATCCGGACCCGCGGCTGCGCACCAAGGCCGAGCCTGTCTCGACGGTCGATGATGCGTTGCGACAGCTTGTCGACGACCTGCTGGAGACCATGTATGCGGCGAACGGCGTCGGTCTGGCAGCGACTCAGGTGGATGTTCACAAGCGACTGGTGGTGATCGACGTGAGCGATGGGCGGAACAGCCCCTTGGTCCTCATCAATCCTAAGATTTTGGCGGCAGAGGGTCGTGCGCCGGTCGAGGAGGGCTGCCTGTCCCTGCCCGGCATCTACGATAAGTTGCAGCGTGCGACCCACATCCGGGTGCGCGCCCTGGGCCGTGACGGCCAGCCGTTCGAAATGGATGCGGACGGCTTGTTGGCGGTGTGCATCCAGCACGAGATGGACCACCTGGATGGCAAGTTATTCGTCGATTATCTGTCCGAGCTCAAGCGCCAGCTGATTCGCCGGCGCTTGGAAAAAGAGCGCAGGCAGCGTTCCACGGGGAGCGACATTCGCGCCAGGGCGCCCGGCGCTTCCGTACCGGCTCTTTGAGCTTTGAGCGGGCAGCGCAGCTCCTTGAGGCTGGGCTTCGCCGGCACGCCGGAATTCGCTGTTCCGGCGCTCGAGCGTCTTGCGCGCTCGGCGCACACCGTGGAGGCGGTCTTTACGCAGCCGGATCGACCGGCCGGCCGCGGACGGGCAGTGCACCCGAGCCCGGTCAAGAAGCGGGCGCTCGAACTCGGCCTCACCGTGCTCCAGCCAGTCAGCTTCAAGACAGCCGAAGCGGTCGAGGCGTTGCGCGCGTTGCAGCTGGACGTGCTGGTCGTGGCCGCCTACGGCCTGATTTTACCGCCGGCCGCGCTCGCAGCCCCCAGGCTCGGCTGCATCAACATCCATGCCTCGCTGTTGCCACGCTGGCGCGGCGCCGCGCCCATACAGCGCGCGCTGTTGGCCGGTGACGCGACCACCGGCATCACCATCATGCGCATGGACGCGGGGCTCGACACCGGACCGGTGCTGGGCATGCGCGAGATCGAGATAACGCCGCGGGACACGGCTGGAAGCCTGCACTTGAGGCTCGCCGTGCTCGGCGGCGAGCTCATCTGCGAGACGCTCGACGCTCTCGCCGAGGGTCGCGTTCAGGAAGTCCCGCAGACGCAGAGCGGCGTCACCTATGCTGCGAAGATCAGCAAGGCGGAGGCGCTGATCGATTGGCAGGAGGATGCGGTGCAGGTGCTGCGCCGCATCCGCGCCTTCAATCCCTCACCGGTCGCCGAAACGCGTCTGGACGGGGCGCAGCTGCGTATCTGGGAGGCCGAACTCACGCCCGCCGATGCTCGAGAGGCGCCAGAGCGCGCCGCGCCGGGCGCCGTGCTGCACGCGGCGCCGCAGGGCATCGATGTCGCCTGCGGCCGCGGCAGTGTGCGAATCACGCGCCTGCAGCTCGCCGGCCGCAGGGCGCTGACGCCGGACGAATTCATCCTGGCTCGACGGCTTGCCGGGGCGAGTTTGACGAGCTCATGAGCAGCGCGAATACGGCGCATGCTGCGGCCACCAGCGCTCGTTCGCTCGCCGCGCACGCTGTGGCGCGGGTTCTGCGCGAGGGCGTCACGCTCGATGCCGCGTTGCAGGCTGCCCTGGCGGCTGCGCCGGGCGGGCTGGCGCCGTCGGTGCGCAGCTTGAGCTATGGGGCGGTCCGCGGCTACTACCGGCACGAGGCCCTTCTCGGCCGCTTATTGTCGCAGCCGGTAAGGTCCCTGGACTTCCTGGTGCGCGCCTTGTTGTCGGTTGCCCTGTTCGAGCTCGAGGATGCGCGCACCCCTGAATACGCCGTGGTCGACGCGGCGGTCGATACGGCGAAGGCTACGGATGCGGCGCGGGCCGGCGGGCTCATCAATGCGGTATTGCGCCGCTACCTGCGCGAGCGCAGGGCGCTGGATGCCGAAATCGCGCGCAGCCCTGCCATGCGCCATGCGTCGCCGATCTGGCTGGCGGACCGGCTGCGCGCCGACTGGCCGGTGCGCTGGACTCAATTGCTCGCGGCGGGCGATGCCCAAGCGCCGATGTGGTTGCGGGTGAACCGGCAGCGCGCCACGGCCGCACAGTACCTCGCAACGCTTCGAGATGCGGGTATCGGCGCACGCGCCGAGCCGCGCGTGCCGCAGGCCGTCATGCTCGATGCGCCGTGCGAAGTGGACGAGCTGCCGGGCTTTGCCGAGGGCGCGGTGTCGGTTCAGGACCTGGGCGCACAGTGCGTCGCGTTTCCGCTCGAGCTCGCGGCGGGCCAGCGGGTGCTCGACGCCTGCGCCGCCCCGGGCGGGAAGACCGCTCTCATGGCCGAGTGCGAGCCGCGGTTGGCCGCGCTGGTCGCGGTCGACATCGATCCGAAGCGCCTCGCGCGGGTGCGCGATAATCTGGTGCGAGGGTCATTGTGCGCCGAGCTTGTGGGCGGCGACGCGACCGATCCCCGCGCCTGGTGGGACGGTGTGCCGTTCGACCGCATCCTTCTCGATGCGCCATGTTCCGCGCTCGGCGTGATCCGCCGGCATCCCGATATCCGTCTGCGCAAATCCCCGTCGGAAATCGACAAGTTGCCGCTGCTGCAGGGGCGGCTGCTGGCGCAGCTCTGGGGGCTGGTCGCCCGCGGCGGACGTCTGGTTTACGCCACCTGCACCCTCACCCGCAGCGAAAACCGCGACGTGATCGGCGCGTTCCTCGAGGGGGCGCCGGATGCCCGCAGCGTGCCGGCCGAGGAATGGCCGGGCTGGCCGGGGTTCGGCGAGGCCGATGAATTCGGCCGGCAAATCCTGCCTGGTGAGGCGGGTGCCGACGGCTTCTATTATGCTGCCCTGACCAAACAATGAGTTCGTTGCCCACAATTCGGTTGCCTCACGTGCTGCTGCTGGCAGCCGCCTGCGTGGCAGCGGTGTGGCCGCTGCTCAGCCGCGCCGACGGGCTCGAGGGGCGTTTCGAAGTCCGCTCGGGAGACTTGGAGCTCAGGGACGGCGTCTATCATCTGAACGCGCGCTTGGACCTGCCGGTCGGGGATGCCGTGAGGCGCGGCATGGCCGAAGGCGTGCCGCTGACCCTGGAGCTCGATCTCGACGTCGAGCGCGTGCGCCAGCTGCTGCCGAATTCGCGGGTCGCGGAGCTGACCCAGCGCTACCACCTGCAATACAACGCCGTGAGCGCGCGCTACATCCTGCGCAACGACAACAGCGGGCAACAGGTGTCGTTGAGCACGGTCGATGCGGCGCTCGAACTGCTGTCCGAGGTGCGCGGCCTGCCGGTTCTCGACAAGGCTCTGCTGTCGGCGGGGCGCCGCTACGAGGCGAGCGTGCGCGCGAAGATCGACTACGGCAGCGTGCCGTTCAGCCTGCGCCTGCTAATGTTCTGGCACAACGAGTGGCATCGAGAGAGCGATTGGTACACATGGACGCTGCAGCCATAGTTCGCAAATACGGCTCGACCGTGCTCGGCGGCGTGGGCGTGGTGCTGTGGCTGGCCGCGCTCTTCTTGCTGGCTTCCGCTGCGCAGAATTCCGCGAAATTCGACCGCTGGCTGCCTTGGATTCTGCTCATCAACATCTCGGGCCTGCTGACGCTGGTGGTGCTGCTGGCGGCGAAGCTGTCGCGCCTGGTGCAGGACTTCCGCAGGCAGGTGCCGGGTTCGCGCCTCAAGGGCCGCACCGTGGCGATCTTCAGCGCGCTCGCCGTGGCCCCGATTCTGGTGGTGTATTACTTCTCGCTGCAATTTCTCAATCGCGGCATCGACAGCTGGTTCGAGCTGGAGGTGAGCCAAGGCTTGAAGGACACGCGCGAGCTGTCGCACGCGGCGCTCGAGGTGCGCGTGCGCGAGTTCTTGCAACACACCGAGGTGGTCGCCCACGAGCTGTCGAGCCTGCCGGACTTCGACCTGATCGGCACGCTCGACCGCGAGCGCCGCGACAGCACCGCCCTGGAATTCACCGTGGTGGGCGCGCAGACCCAGATCATCGCCACCAGCTCCGATCGGCCCATGGACACCCTGCCGGTGCCCGCGACCGACGAGATGATGCTGCAGATACGCCGCGGCCGGCCTTATGTCAGCCTGGACACCGATGCCCAGGGCGGGTATGTGATTCGCGCCGCGGCCCCGCTCGATCCGAACGCCAACGCGGCCTCGCGCGTGCTGATATCGCTGTATCCAGTGCCGCAGCAGCTCAGTCAGCTCGCCGATACCGTGCAGCGATCCTATACCCAGTATGCGAATCTGGTGCAGCTGCGGCAGCCGCTCAAATCGACCTTCGTGCTGATTTTGACCTTTGTCGTGCTGATGTCGCTGATCGCGGCGGTTTACGGTGCCTTCTCTGCCGCGCAGCGCCTGGTGCAGCCGGTCCAGGACCTGATCGCCGGCACCCGCGCGGTGGCCAAGGGCAACTACGACACGCAGCTGCCGCTGCCATCGCGCGACGAGCTCGGCTTTTTGGTGACTTCGTTCAACGACATGACCAAGCGTTTGGGCAGGGCGCGCGAGGAGACTCGCCGCAGCCAGCAAGCCGTGGAGGCAGAACGCGCGGGACTGGCTGTGATCCTGGCGCGCCTGTCGACCGGCGTGGTCTCGCTCGCGCCGGATCTGACGGTGCGCACCGCCAATCAGGCGGCGAGCGGCATCCTCGGCGTCGATCTGGAGGCCGCGGTGGGCGCGCAATTCGACGAATCGATCAGCGGCAGCACGCTGTTCGCACAGTTCCTTGCCGCCGTGAAATCGCGCCTCGGCGCCGATCAGCTCGATTGGCGAGAGCAGATCGAGCTGCTTTCGGAGTCCGGCAAGCGCGTGCTGATGTGCGCGTGCACCGCGCTGCCGAATGAGATGGGCGGCGCCACCGGGGTGGTGCTGGTATTCGACGACATCACGACCTTGCTGCAGGCGCAGCGCGACGCTGCCTGGGGCGAGGTGGCGCGGCGACTGGCGCACGAGATCAAGAATCCGCTGACGCCGATCCAGCTCTCCGCCGAACGCATGCGCCGCAAGTTTCTCGGCAGCATGTCCGAGCAGGATGCGCAGATTCTGGAGCGCGCGACGCATACCATCATCGCCCAGGTCGATGCGATGAAGCAGATGGTCAACGCCTTCAGCGAGTATGCGAGGGCGCCGGACATGCATTTTTCGCGCTTCGACTTGAACCAGCTGATCACCGAGGTCGTGGATTTGTACAGGGTCCAGGACAGCGCGGCCGAGCTCAAGCTGTTGCTCGAGCCCAATCTGCCGCTCCTCTCGGCGGACCGCATCCGCATCCGCCAGATACTCAATAACCTGGTGACCAATTCGCTCGAGGCGCTCGAGGGCAGACCGGGGGCGTGCATCGAGATCGAAACTCAAGTCGCCGAAGATGGTCCCAAGCAGGTAGTGGTGATCGTGGTGTCCGACAACGGCCCGGGCTTCCAGCGGGACTTGATCGGTACCGTTTTCGACCCTTATGTCACCAGCAAGCCCAAGGGCACTGGCTTGGGGCTGGCGATCGTGAAGAAAATAGTGGAAGAACACGGCGGACGCATTGAAGCGGATAATCAGCGCACAGGCGGCGCCCGTGTACGGATTCAGCTGCCGCTGGGCGGTGGCGCTCGGTCGGTGGGCGGGCGAGAGCCGCGAAAAGGCGAACAGAGGAGAGAACGCGTATGACCGCTTCAAGAATATTGGTGGTGGACGATGAGGCGGATATCCGCGGATTGTTGAAGGAGATTCTCGCCGAGGAGGGCTACGAGGTGGAGGTCGCTGCAGACGCCACCCAGGCGCGCACCTCGCGGGCGACGCATATCCCGGATCTGGTGCTGCTCGACATCTGGATGCCAGACACCGACGGCATCACCTTGCTGCGCGAATGGTCGGTGACCGACGGGTACGACTGCCCGGTGGTCATGATGTCGGGGCACGGCACGGTCGAGACGGCGGTGGAGGCGACGCGTCTGGGGGCCTTCGATTTCGTCGAAAAGCCGCTGTCGCTGACCAAGCTCTTGAGAACCGTGGAGCGCGCGCTCGATGCCGGCCGCCGCAAGCGGCTGTCCGAGCGCACTCAAGGGTCGAGCCTGGTCGTGCCGATCGGCAAGAGCAAGCTCACTCAGACTTTGCGCGAACAGGTGCAGCAAGCCGCCTCGAGCTCCTCGCCGGTGCTGTTCATCGGCGAATTGGGCTCCGGACGCGAGGCGTACGCGCGCTATTTGCACTCCCTGAGCGCCCGCTCCGCGAAGCCGTTCTTCATGGTCGTGGCGGCCAGTTTGGGCGCCGATCCCACGGCCGCATTGTTCGGCAGCGAGCGCGACGGCAAAGTCACGCCCGGTGCGCTCGACCAGGCGGCGGGCGGTTCGCTGTACTTGAATGGACTCGAGGATTTGAACAGCGAGGCGCAGCGCGCATTGCTCGGCGCCATCGAGCAAAAAGGCTACACACGGGTCGGGGGCCGCGAGCGGCTGCCCATCAACGTGCGCTGGATCAGTTCGGCACAGGACGGGTTCGAGTCGCGTACCGCCCCGGAGCCGTTGCGGCGCGATCTGATCGCGCACCTTAACGTGATCACGCTGCGCGTGCCGCCGCTGCGAGATTATGCCGAGGACGTGCCTGACCTGCTGCGCTACTACGTTGGTCGGCTGGTCGACGATCAGCATCTTCCGCTGCGCCGCTTCGGCGTCGCCGCGCAGAACCGGCTGCGCAATTACCCGTGGCCCGGGAATTTGAACGAGCTGAAGAATCTGGTGCAGCGGGTGTTGATATTAGGCTCGGGCGAGGAGATTCGACTCGAGGAGATCGAGCGCGAGCTCGCCGTCAAAATGGGTCTCGATGAGCCGCTGGTGAAGCAGGATCTGCTGGCGCTGCCGCTGCGCGAGGCGCGCGAGCAGTTCGAACGTGCCTATCTGCAGCAGCAACTCCTGCTGTGCAACGGCAAGGTGGGCCAGCTGGCAAAGCGCGTCGGCATGGAACGGACGCATCTTTACCGGAAGTTGCGAGCATTAGGAGTCGATTTTCGCCAATTAGGCGACGATTGAGCGCGCCGGCGCCCGCTACGCGCGTCCGCTACGCGCGCCCGCTTAGTCCCCCACCCGGATCACCAGCACGTCGACATCGGCCTTGCGCAGGATGGTGCGCAGGCGATTGAGTTCGTCCAGTTTCGAGATCGGGCCGATCCGGATGCGATGCCAGGTGTCATTGTCGACCGATACCTTTTGCACCTTGGACTCGATGCCCTGGAGTGCCAGCTGCGCGCGTACGCGGTCCGCGTCGGCGAAGTTCTTGTAGGAGCCGGCCTGAAGCACGTAGGTGCCGCGGCGGGTTTCGGGCACGGCACGAACGTCCGGGCGCACGTCCTTTTCCTTCTCTGGAACCACGACCTCGAACTTGGGCAGCATGTCGTAGAAGGCATAGCTCGTGGGCGAGTCCTCCGCCGCGGCGCCGGCATCGCCGCCTTCCGTCTCGGGAAATGCGTCCGAGCGGGGTTTCTTCTTGTCGGCCTTGGCGGCTCGGACCAGCGGCGCGTCGGGCCGGTGATCCCTCACATACACCAGGCCGGCGACGGCCAGCCCGAGGCACAGTCCGCACACCAGACCCACCCCTCCGGAAAAGCCGCTGCCGCGGGTATTGCCGCCTGCCGCTCTGCGTTTCGCCTTGTTATCGCGTGCCACGCTTAAGCCCCCGCCCTACATGGTGTCGGGCGCGGACACGCCCAACAGGCGAAGGCCGTTGCGAATCACGACCTGCGCCGCCAGCGCAAGGGCGACCCGTGCATCGCGCAGCGCCGCATCTTCGATCAGGAACTGGTGCGCGCTGTAGTAGGTGTGAAAGTCGTTGGCGAGGTCGCGCAAATAGTGCACCAGGCTGTGGGGAGCGCGCTGCACCGCGCATTGCTGGACGATCTCCGGGAAAGCGCTCACGCGCTTGATCAGCTGCAGCTCCTGCGGCTCGATCAGGAGCTTAAGGGCGGCCAGCCCTCGCGCGGCATCGTGGGCGAGTCCGCGCTCCTGCATCTGGCGCTTCACGCTGGCGACGCGCGCATGCGCATACTGAATGTAGTACACCGGGTTGTCGTTGGAGCGGGACTTCGCCAGCTCGAGGTCGAAGTCCAGATGCTGATCGTTGCTGCGCATGACGTAGAACAGGCGCGCCGCATCGTTTCCCACCTCCTTGCGCAACTCGCGCAAGGTGACGAACTCTCCCGAGCGCGTGGACATTTGCACCCTCTCGCCGCCGCGGAACAGGGAGACGAACTGCACCAGGCGCACCTCGAAGCATTCCGGCGGCCCGCCGAGCGCGGTCAGGCCGGCGCGCAGGCGGGTGATGTAGCCGTGGTGGTCCGCGCCCCAGATGTAAAGCAAGTGCTCGAAGCCGCGCTGGCGCTTGTTGAGGACGAATGCGATGTCGGAGGCGAAATACGTCTTGATTCCGTTCTCGCGCACGATCACGCGATCCTTCTCGTCGCCGTATGCCGTGCTCTTGAACCACAGGGCGCCGTCCTTGACGTAGGCGTGGCCGGCCGCCTGCAGCACGGCCACCGCTCGATCGATCTGTCCGCTGTCGATCAGCGAGCGTTCCGAAAACCAGGAATCGTAGGTCACGCCGAACTCGGCCAGATCTTCGCGAATATCGGCCAGGATGCCGCCGAGAGCCAGATCCAAAACGCGGCGAAATGCCGCGTCGCCGAGCAGCAGCCGCGCACGCACGATCAGCGCATCGATGTGCTCGTCCTTGTCGCCGCCCTGCGGTTCGTCCGCCGGCAGATCCTTGAAAATCTCGGCCGCGCTATGCCGCAGCGCGTCGCCCTGCGCGGCATAAAGCTCATCGGCAATCGCCGTGATGTAGCCGCCGCGGTAGCCATTGGCCGGAAACCGCAAGCGCTCGCCGCAGCGCTCGAGATAGCGCAGCCAGGCGCTGGCGGCCAGAATTTCCATTTGTCGGCCGGCGTCGTTGACGTAGTACTCGCGCGAGACTCGATAGCCCACCGCTTCGAGCAAATTGGCGAGAGTCGCGCCAAAGGCGGCGTGCCGCCCATGCCCGACGTGCAGCGGGCCCGTGGGGTTGGCCGAGACGAATTCGACCAGCACCGACCCGCCTTTGCCGAATTGCGACCTGCCGTAGTCCGCGTCTTGCGCGAGCACCCGGCCGATCTCGGCGTGATAGGCGTTCTCGTTGAGAAAAAAATTGATGAATCCGGCGCCGGCGATCTCGACTTTTGCGACCGCGGCGCTCGCCGGCAGCGCCGACTTGATCGCTTCGGCGAGCTTGCGCGGATTCTGGCGAGTCGCCTTCGCCAGGCGCATGGCGATGTTGCTGGCAAAATCGCCGTGCTGCGCCTCTCGCGCGTGCTCTACCTCGATGAGGACGTTGCGCGCGGCCGCCGGTACGAGCGTATCGGGCAGCGCCGCCAGCGCCTGTCGCAATAGTGTGTCGATCAAATTCTTCAAGACAGATCCCAGGGTGGCCTAAAGACAAAAGCTCGGCAGTTTACCGCGGCGCGCGCCTGCGAATATCTCAATCTACCTCCAGCGGATCCACATCGATCGACCAGCGCAGACCGGTCGGCCCCGGCAGCGCCTCGACCTGCGGGAGCCAGCGTTTGAGGAAACGCTGCAGCGGTGTGCGCGCCGCGGCTTCGATCAGCAGGTGCGCGCGAAAGTGGTCCGCCCGCCGCGCGATCAGGGCGCTGGCCGGTCCGAGCACGGTGACCGCCCCGTCCGCCGCGCCGTGCGCCGCCGCGTCGCGGCCGCAAGCCGCCGCTGCGCGCAGGAACGCATCCAAGCCGGTGCTGTCCCGCGCCTCCGCGCGCAGCAGCGCGAGCCGCGAGTAGGGCGGCCAGTGCGCCGCGCGGCGCTCGTCCAACGCGATTCCCGCGAACCCCTGGTACCCCTCGCAGATCAAGCGCGTGAGAAGAGGGTGCTCCGGAAAGGAGGTCTGAATCAACACTTCTCCGGGGCGCGCCGCGCGCCCCGCTCGGCCGGCGACCTGGGTGATGGTCTGTGCCAGCCGTTCGGTGGCGCGAAAATCACTGGCGAACAGCCCCTGATCCGCGTCCAGGATCACCACCAGCGTGACGTCCGGGAAGTCATGCCCCTTGGTGAGCATTTGTGTACCGACCAGAATGCGCGCTTCGCCGCGACGCACGCGCTCGAGCACACCCTGCATGGCGACGTGCGCCCCCGCCGTGTCGCGATCGAGCCTCGCGAGCGGCGCATCGGGAAACAGGCGTGCGAGAGTCTCCTCGACGCGCTCGGTCCCCTGGCCGACGGGATTGAGCGGCTGGGCGCAGCGGCCGCAAGCCGCCGGCACCTTGGCGTGTGCGCCGCAATGATGGCAACGCAGCTGTCCCGCACGCCGGTGCAAGGTCATGCGCGCATCGCAATGGGCGCACTGTGCGGCCCACCCACAGGCGCTGCAGAACAGGCTCGGCGCATAGCCGCGCCGGTTCAAGAACACGATGACTTGCCCGCCATCCTTCAGGTGCTGCCCGATGGCCTGCATTGCCGGCTGCGACAGGCCGTGCTCGATGGCGTGCCTGCGCAGGTCGACGAGCACCATGCGCGGCGCACGGGCCGCGCCTGCCCGCTGCGGGAGCGACAATCGCGCGTAGCGGCCCTGCGCGACATTTTCCAGCGTTTCGAGCGACGGCGTGGCAGAGCCCAGGACGATGGGGACTTGCGCGCGCTGCGCGCGCCAGACGGCCAGATCGCGCGCCGAATAGCGGAAACCCTCGTGCTGCTTGTACGAGGCATCATGCTCCTCATCGACCACGATGAGGCGAAGCTGCGGCAGGGAGGTGAACACCGCCGACCGAGTGCCGATGATGATCCGCGCCTGCCCGCTGTGCGCCGCGCGCCAAGCGTCGCGGCGCAGGCTGCCGCTGAGCCCGGAATGCATCACGGCCACGCCGGCGCTGAAGCGCCGGCGGAAGCGCTCTACGAGCTGGGGAGTCAGCGCTATTTCAGGCACCAGCACCAGCACCTGGCCTGCGCCGGACAGCGCCGCGGCAATGGCCTGCAGGTACACTTCGGTCTTGCCGCTGCCGGTCACGCCGTGCAATAGATGCGCCACGAACCGCCCGAGCGTTGCGCTGATGGCCGCAACCACCTCTGTCTGCGCCGCGCTGAGCGTGACCTCACTGGGGCGCAGCTCGAACGAGGCCGGTTCGAGCGGCGCGCTGGCGGCTGCTGCCCAGCCCCGCTCCGCTAGGCTCTTCAAATGCCCTGGCGCGAAGGCTGCGCCGATTGCTTGCGAGGTTGCAGGTCCGCGCTGCGCCAGCCAGGCCAACAGGGCGCGGCGCCGCGGTGCACGGCGGTCGCCGGGACTCGCCAATTCCTGAAGGCCGTGCGCGGTCAGATGCCAAGTTTCCGTGGTGCTGTGCGCGGGCTGGCCCACGCGCAGGCTCGCCGGCAGTGCCGCCGCCATGACTTCGCCGATGGGGTGGTGGTAGTACTCGGCTGCCCAGCACAGCATGTCGAACGTGGCCGGGTCGAACACCGGCTGCTCGTCGAGAATCTGCAGCGCCGGCTTGAGCTTGGGCGCGGCGACCGCGGAGCCTGTCGAGGTCCCAACGAGAATACCGACCAGCTGGCGCCGACCGAAGGGCACCTGCACCCGCACACCCGGCGCAGCGGCGGCCGGGGCGCAGCCGCCCGAAACAGGCGGCAGATAGTCAAAGAGCCGCCGCAAGGGTGCGTCGAGCGCGACTTGCAGGATCAAGTGGACACTCTTGTCCACAAAACCTGTGGATAAGTCTGTTGAGAAGCAGGGATCATTACCCTTAAGTGCCCGTTCTGTTTCGAGAGCCATGCAAATTAGTGAAAAACTGTGCTAAGTGGAAATCATCTTTTAAAATTCAATGAGTTATAGCATTCTGCGAAGCCATGCCGAAGCGTCGATGCAATTATTGCAACACACGTCATAAGGCATGTGCGTAAGTCGCTGATCTTGCGCGCACCGCGCCGTCAACCGCCTCTGGAGCCAGGCGTTTATACCTGGAATGGAGACAGTCCGTCGACGTTAAAAGGGACGAGGCATGCCGCGCTTTGATACGCTCAACACCGCTTGGATGGTATGGGATGATCCCGCGCCAGCACCTGAGGAAGCGGTTCTGGAGCAGTCGCGAGAACTCGATAGATTTCTGGCCGAGATCGAGCGCCGCGCGTTCCGCATGGCGCAGGTCGCGCTTCGCGACCCCGACGATGCGTTGGACGTGGTGCAAGATGCAATGCTGAAGCTTGCGCGCAATTATGGAAAGAAGCCGAGCGCGGAATGGCGCCCCTTGTTCTATCGTATCCTGGAAAATGGCATCCGGGATCTGCAGCGCCGGCGCAGCGTACGCAAGCGTTTCATGACGTGGCTGCCCGGTCCCAAAGAGGATCCGGAGGGCGAAGCGCTGGACCCGCTCGACAGTGTGGCGGACTCGGCGCCTGCGGCGCCCGAACGGATGATGCAGGACCAGGCGATGCAGAGGCTTGAAGCGTCTTTGCGCGAATTGCCGGCGCGCCAGCGCGAGGCGTTCATGCTGCGCAATTTCGAAGGATTGGATGTGGCGCAAACCGCGAGCGCCATGGGTTGCTCGCAGGGCAGCGTCAAGACGCATTACTCGCGCGCGGTGCACACGCTGCGCGAACGACTCGGCGAGGTATGGTGATGGCAACGCTCGAAGAACGCAGCCGGGCTCTATTCGACGAGAGCGTCGACAATCTCGACATGGCGATGCGCTCGCGGCTCACGCAGGCGCGGCATGCCGCGCTCGATGCAGCCGGCCGTTCCGGGCGGCGCGCGTGGGCGCTGCGAATGCCGCTGTGGACTCCGGTGGTTGGTGTGACCGCCGCGGCGGTGCTCGGCGTGGCGCTGTGGTTCGGTGGCCACGGCCACCATGGCGTGGCGGCGGACAGTCAATCGAATTTCGAGGATCTGGACATCGTAGCCTCCAGCGAAGAGGGCTCGGGCGATGCCATGGAGATGTTGCAGGACGATATCGATTTTTACGGTTGGGCGGATAAGTCCGCGGGTTCGGAACCGGCAGCCTAGGGTGAACGGCCATTGATCGCCGGAAGGAATTGGCTGGTGCTCGGTGCGGCCATGTGGGCGGTCGCAAGCGCGGGGCAGCCACCCGCGCGGCCGGCGCCGCCGCCGCCGGCGCCGGCCGAGTCGACATCGCCGAACGAGCCCGATGAAGAGTTCATCGAGTTCTTGGGCGCTGATGATCATGGAGATGCCGATTGGTCGGAATTGTTGAAAAACGCGGCAGCAAACTCGCAAAGGCCCGCCACGCCGCCTCCGCAGGATGCAAAGCCGTGATCCGGGCCGCGTTCCTCTGCGCCAGTTTGTTTTTCGCGGCGGCGAATTCGGGCATTGCGCAGGAACCGGCCGTTCCGCCGGCGGCTGCGCCGGCGCCGCGGGCCTGGCAATCGCTCTCGCCATCCCAGCAGCAGCTGCTGCAGAGCTTTCAGGGCAAATGGGACAGCTTGCCGTCGGATCGCCAGCAAGCCCTCGCGCGCGGCAGCCAGCGTTGGCTGTCGATGACGCCGGAGCAGCGGGCAGGAGCACAGCAGCGGTTCCAGCAATGGCGCGCCCTGCCGCCCGAACAGCGGCAGCTCCTGCGCCAGCGGTGGCAGCAATTCAAGAGCCTGCCGCCCGAACAGCAGCAGCGCGTGCGCGAGCAGTACCAGCGGTTTCGCCAGTTGCCGCCGGAGCGTCGCCAGGAGTTGCGCCGGCAGTGGCGCCAAATGAGTCCCGAGCAGCGGCGCCGGGTGATCCAGCAGCATGCGGCGCACCCCCCGGCGGGCGGGGGCGCACACCGCAACTGGCGCTGAGCCCCGCCAAAATCTATACATCCGCGCGCTGGACCGTTAGCATGCTGCGGTGCGTGCCACGTTCATCCTGGTCGTCTGTGCCGCGATCCTTGCTGGCTGCGGGCATCTCGTTGAGGCACCCGTCCCGATCCAGGCCCCGCCCGAACCGCCGGTAGCCGCCACCTTCAGCGTGAACGATGCGGACCTACCCGATCCGCTGATGTTCATCGTCTACGGCGACATGCGCTTCACGAATCCTCAAGAAACCGCGGCGACAAACCCGAGCGTACGCCTGGCATTGATCGACAAGATCGCCGACGAGCAACCGGCTGCAGTGTTCATCACCGGCGATTTGCCGTGGCACGGCCTGAGCGATGACTATGCCGAGTACCGGGAAGAGAACCGGCCCTGGCGGCAGCTGCACCTGCGGATCTATCCGGCGCTCGGCAACCATGAATTCGCGGCATGCGCCGAAGCGGAATGCCTCGAGCGCTGGTGGAGCGCGTTTCCGGAATTGCGCGGGCGCCGCTGGTATTCGGTGGCGCTGGGCAGCAGGGTTCTCGCGGTGGCGCTCGACAGCGACGCATCGCTGCTGCCGGACAGTGAGCAGCGCCGCTGGCTGGAGCACCAGCTGTCGATCATCGATCCGAAGGTGCAACTCATCCTGTTGGTGCTGCACCACCCGCCGATGGCGGACGAGCAATCGACGAAGCTCGCGGACCACAACCCGCGGCCGAACGAGCAGGCGCTCACCGAGTATCTCACCGCTCTCGCGGCGCATACCCGGGCGCGGATCGTGGTGAGCGCAGGGCACATCCACAACTACGAAAGATTTGTGCGCGACGGCGTCACCTACCTGGTGTCGGGCGGCGGCGGCGCCAAGCCCTACGAAGTGGACCGCACGCCCGCCGACCTGTACCAAAGCCGCGATTTCCCGAACTACCATTACGTGCGCTTCGAATTGCGCCCCAACGTGCTGGTCGGTGAAATGATCAGGCTGAAGACGGGCGCTCCCGGCGAGCCGAAGATCGGCGCGCCGGCGGTGTTTGAGGTCAGGGATCGCTTCGAGCTTACCCTGCTGCCTTGACCGCTTGAATCAGCTGGCCCACCGCCGCCTGCGCGTCGCCGTAGAGCATGCGGGTTTGATCGAGCACGAACAGCGCATTGTCGATGCCTGAAAATCCCTGACCCTGGCCGCGCTTGATGACGATCACGTTCTTGGCCTTGTCCGCATTCAGGATCGGCATTCCGTAGATCGGGCTCGACGCATTGCTGCGCGCATCGGGGTTGACGACGTCGTTCGCCCCGATGATCAGCGCCACGTCCGCGGTCTCGAACTCGGCGTTGATTTCATCGAGATCCGAAATCAAATCATACGGCACGCCCGCCTCGGCCAGCAGCACGTTCATGTGGCCCGGCATGCGGCCGGCGACCGGGTGGATGGCGAACCGAACCTTGACGCCGTGTTCGATGAGCAACTGCGACAGCTCCCAGACCTTGTGCTGGGCCTGGGCGACCGCCATGCCATACCCGGGAACGATGATGATTTTTTGCGAGTAGGCCATCATCACACCGGCATCCGAGGCCTCGATGGCCTTTTGCGTGCCGGTCACCGCGCTGCCCCCCGCCACCGAGGTCTCGCCGAAGTTCGCAAACAGCACGTTGCCGAGCGAGCGGTTCATGGCCTTGGCCATCAGCTGGGTGAGCAGGGTGCCCGCTGCGCCGACCACGGTGCCGGCGATGATCATGGCGGCGTTGTCGAGTACGAAGCCTTCGAAGCCGACGGCAAGACCGGTGAGCGCGTTGTACAGGGAGATCACCACGGGCATGTCGGCGCCGCCGATCGGCAGCGTCATCGCGATCCCTAGAACGAGCGCGCCGGCGAAAAACAGGGAGATCGCGGGGAGCCCGGACGGATTGGTCGCAGCCACCACCATGAATCCAAGCGCGATCGTAACGAGAAGAATGACAAGGTTGAAAAATTTTTGGCCGCCGAAGCGCACCGACTTGGTGATCAGGCCCTGCAGCTTGGCGAAGGCGATGAGGCTGCCGCTGAAGGACACCGCACCGATGAACGCTCCGGCGGTCGCCATGGTCAGATGCACGACGTTGGTTTCGCTGCCGCGGTACAGCTCCACGGCCGCGATCGCCGCCGCCGCACCGCCGCCCATGCCGTTGTAGAGCGCTATCATCTGCGGCATGTCGGTCATGGCGACGCGCTTGCCGCTGACCCACGCCACCGCGCCCCCGACCGCGATGGCGCCGATCACCAGCATCAAATTCAGCGAGGTGGCGCCCATGAAGGCGAGCGTCGCCAGCGTCGCGAGCAGCATGCCGAGACCCGCCCAGCGCACACCGCTCACGGCGGTGACGGGCGAGCTCATGCGTTTGAGGCCCAGGATAAACAGCGCCGCCGCCACCAGATAGGACAGCTGCGTCAAGTCGGCAGTCGACAGGGAAGACATTGACTACGGTCCTTTCTTTTTGCCCGCGGACACGAACATCTTCAGCATGCGCTCGGTCACCACGTAGCCGCCCACGGCGTTGCCGGCGGCGAGAATCACGCCGATGAAACCAATGATCCGCAGCAGCGTGCTGTCGGCCGCCGAGAGCGCCACCATGGCGCCCACCAGCACAATGCCGTGTACGAAGTTCGATCCGGACATGAGCGGCGTGTGCAGAATGACCGGCACTCGGGATATGACTTCGTAGCCGGTGAAGGCCGCGAGCATGAATATATATAGTGCAATCACGCCGTCGATCATGTCTGCGAGCCCTCCACGGCCTGTCGCGTCGCCTCGTGCTTGATCTGCCCGTCATGGGTGAGCACCGCGCCCGAAAACACCTCATCCTTCCAATCCACGGCAAGTTCCCCCTTGTTCAGTGCGGGCTTCAACAAGTTGAACAAATTGCGCGAGTACATTTCGCTGGCGTGGTAAGGCAGGGAAGCCGGCAGGTTGACCGGGCCCAGGATCTTCACGCCGCCATGAACCACGGTCTCGCCGGCGCGGGTGAGTTCGCAGTTGCCGCCCTGCTCGGCGGCGATGTCGACGATGACCGAGCCGTCCCTCATGCGCTCGACCGCCGCCCGGCTGATGATGCGCGGCGCCGCTCTGCCCGGCACCGACGCGGTGCTGATCACCGCATCGCTCGCGGCGATCCGCGCATCGAGCACTTCCTGCTGCTTGAGCTTTTCCTCGGCAGTGAGTTCGCGGGCGTAGCCGCCCGCGCCCTCGGCGGAAACGCCGGTCTCGATGAACTTCGCGCCGAGAGACTTCACTTGATCCTTCGTTGCGCTGCGCACGTCATACGCTTCGACTACGGCGCCCAAGCGCCTCGCAGTGGCGATGGCTTGCAAACCCGCCACGCCGGCACCGATGACGAGCACCGACGCCGGGCGAATCGTGCCGGCGGCGGTGGTCAGCATGGGCAGAAATTTCTCCAGCGTGTTCGCCGCGATGAGCACCGCCTTGTAGCCGGCCACGGAGGCCTGCGAAGACAGCGCGTCCATCGACTGCGCGCGCGAGATGCGCGGCACCAGTTCCATGGAAAAACTCGTGATCCGGTGGCTCTTGAGGGCGCGCACGAGATCGTGGCGCGCGTAGGGCTGCATGAATCCCACGATCACGGCTCCCGCTTTGAGCGCAGCGAGGCGCTCGAGGTCCGGCGGCTGCACGCACAGCAATACGTCCGCGCCCGCGAGAATCGTGGCGGCGTCCGTGAGTTCCGCATCCTTGTACGCGCTGTCGGTGAAATGAGCCGACGTCCCCGCGCCGCGCTCGACCAGGACTCGGGCGCCCAGGGCCTTCAGCTTGGCGGCGATCTCCGGAACGATGGCGACGCGGCTTTCATTGGCCGCGCTCTCCCGTAAGACGCCCACTGTGACAGGCATACAGGTAATCCCCCTAAACGTTGAATTATGGCACAAAAGTCGACTATAACTAGCGTATGAAGCAGAGCACGCAGCCCAAAGCCGCGCAGGCTAAGCGGCAAGCGGATTGGCGCGACGAGGTCGCCGTCGTCGCCAAAGGGTATCCCCTGTCCCAGCAGATCCTGCGCACCGATGTGTCCGGCATGCCTCTCGAGTGGGTGGACTATCGCGAGGCGGCGCGCCTCTATCACACCGAACAGGTCGCCTACACGTGCGGAACGCCGTTGTACCGGCTGTACGGGGGCACCTGCGCGAGAACCGGATTGCGCACGATCGTCGATGTCAATTCGATCATCGCCACGCTCGGGCACACCGGCAACCCCGGCAATTTGCGCGGGGCTGCATACACGCCGCCGCTCAACAACCAGACACTGTTCCGCCGCGACGCCTATCTGTGCCTGTACTGCGGCGCGCGCTTCCCCTACAGCCTGCTGTCCCGGGACCACGTCACGCCCTTCAGCCGGGGCGGGCAGGATTCCTGGAGCAACGTCGTATCGGCCTGCCGCCGCTGCAACAACGCCAAGGCCTCGCGCACGCCGGAGCAGGCGGGGATGCAGCTGCTGGCGGTGCCGTTCACGCCGACCTACGCGGAGTACATATTCCTGAAGGGGCGCCGTGTGCTGGCGGACCAGATGGAATACCTGCTTGCGCATTTTCCCCGTTCGAGTCCGCTGCACGAGCGCATGCAACGCTGGCCGATGTGAGCGGCCTCGTCTATCACATCGACGCCAGTTATTTCATATTCCGGGCATATCATTCGATGCCTTCGGATATGGTGGACGGCGAAGGCAACGCGACGCATGCATTGTACGGCTTCGCGCGCTTCATTTCGGATTTCGTCGAGCAGGTCAGGCCCGAGCGCATCGGCGTGGCTTTCGATCAAAGCCTGCGCAGCGGAACCTCCTTTCGAAACGGGATCTTCCCCGCCTACAAGGCGAATCGCGATGCGCCGCCCGCCGAGCTCACGCGCCAGTTCGAGTTGTGCCGCGAGTATTGCAGGCACCTGGGGCTCGCCGAATTCACGAGCGCGGAGTACGAAGCCGACGACATCATCGGCACTCTGGCGGCGCGCTCGCGTGCCGCCGGCCTGCGCAACGTGCTGGTGACCCGCGACAAGGATTTGTCGCAGCTCATCCGCGACGGCGACGTCTACTGGGACTACACGGGCAACGTGCGCTATCAATATCACGACATCGGGCCGCGCTTCGGGGCGATTCCCGAGCTCATCGCGGACTTCTTGGCGCTGACCGGGGACACGGTGGACAACATTCCCGGAGTGCCCGGCATCGGCAAGAAGACCGCGGCCGAGCTGTTCGCGATTTTCGGCTCGCTCGACGAGCTGTATGCGAATCTCGGCAGGGTGCCGGCGCTGAAGCTGCGCGGTGCGGCCGCGGTCGCCGCGAGGCTCCTGGCGCACAAGGAATCCGCATATCTGGCGCGGCGCCTGACGGGCATCGTTTGCGACATTCCGCTGAAGGCTACGCTGGATGATCTCAAGCCCCGGCCGCCGGACCGTGGGCGGCTCGAGTCGTTTTTCGATGCTCACGGATTTGGCAATATATTGCGCCAGCAGGCGCGGCGCATTGCGGGGGATTGACGGCATGGGCGTATTGATCGCCGGCCTCGTGATTTTTCTGGGAGTGCACTCGATCGGCTTCGCGGCGCCGGGGCTGCGCGATCGAGCGGTGAGCCGGTGGGGCGGCGGCGTCTGGAAGGGCCTGTACGGCCTGATGTCGCTGGTCGGCCTCGTGCTGATCGTCCACGGCTTCGGCTTGGCGCGCCGGGCGCCGATGGTGCTGTATGCGCCGCCGGGCTGGATGCGGCATCTGACCTTCCTGTTCATGCTGCCCGTTTTTCCGCTGCTGATTGCGGCGTACCTGCCGGGGCGAATCAAGACTGCGGCGAAGCATCCGATGCTGGCCGCGGTCAAGTTCTGGGCGTTCTCCCATCTGCTCGCCAACGGCACGCTCGCCGACCTGCTGCTGTTCGGCGGGTTCCTGGCGTGGGCGGTGCTGGATCGAATCTCGTTGAAGCGCCGGCCGCCGCCGCAGCTGCGCACGGCTCGCGCGGGCGGCTTGAACGATGTCGTCGCCCTCGTGCTGGGACTCGCGCTTTACGCAGTGTTCATCGGCTGGGCGCATGCGCGATTGTTCGGCGTGTCGCCGCTTGGATAGACCGACCTACGCGGATGTGCAGGCGGCCGCGCGTCGTCTCGAAGGGCACGCGCATCGCACTCCCGTAATGACCTCGCGCACCGTGGACGACTCGCTGGGCGCCAAGGTCTTCTTCAAGTGCGAGAATTTTCAGCGCACCGGCGCATTCAAATTTCGCGGCGCCTTCAACGCGCTGTCGCGCCTGGACGCCGCGGCGCGCGCGCGCGGCGTGATTGCGTTTTCCTCTGGAAATCATGCGCAGGCCGTGGCGCTCGCCGCGCGCATTCTCGGCATCGAGGCGACCATCGTCATGCCCCAGGATGCGCCCCCGTCGAAGATCCGGGCGACGCGCGGCTACGGCGCCGCCGTGGCGACTTACGACCGCTACCGCGAAGACCGCGAGCAGATCGCGCAGCGCCTGGCCGCGGAGCGTGGTGCCGCCATCATTCCGCCGTACGACCATCCCGACGTGATCGCAGGGCAGGGCACGGCGGCTGCGGAACTCATCGAGGAGATCGGCGCGCCCGACAGCCTGTTCGTTTGCCTCGGCGGCGGCGGCTTGCTCAGCGGCTCGCTGCTCTCGGCTAGGGCACTGGCGCCCGCCTGCAAGGTCTACGGCGTCGAGCCGGAGGCCGGAAACGACGGGCAGCTGTCGCTGCGCAGCGGCGCCATCGTGCGCATCGAGGTGCCTAAAACCATTGCGGACGGCGCACAAACCCAGTCCTTGGGACGCTGCACCTTCGAGATCATCCGGCACGATGTGGCCGACATCTTTACCGTCACCGACGGCGAGCTCATCGACTGCATGCGCTTCCTCGCCGAGCGGATGAAGATCGTGGTCGAACCCACCGGCTGCCTTGGGTTTGCGGCCGCCCGCACGCGCGGCGCCGAACTCACCGGCCAGCGCGTGGGCGTGATCTTGAGCGGCGGCAACGTCGATACGGGGCGGCTGGCCGAGCTGCTGACGCGCGGAGCTTGACGGCGCCGAACAGGCTCCGCCGTGCGGGCTACGCGCGTTTGAGGCGCCCGCGTCGGAAATCGGCGATGATCTCGCGCGCGGCATTGTGGCCGGGCGCACCGGTGACGCCTCCGCCTGGATGTGTGCCCGACCCGCACATGTACAGGCCCTTCAGCGGGCCGCGATAGTCGCCATAGCCCAGCATCGGGCGCGCGCAGAACAATTGATCGAGGCTCAACGCGCCGTGGAAGATGTCGCCGCCGACGAGGCCAAAGGTGCGCTCCAGATCCAGCGGGCTCATGATTTGGCGTGCGAGCACCGAGGCCTTGAAATTGGGTGCATGACGGTTGACCAGATCGATCATGACGTCCGCCACCTGGTCGCGACGCGTGTCCCACGATGCGCCGTCCGGAAGCGACGGCGCGACGTGCTGACAGAACAGGCTGGCCACGTGCTGCCCCGGCGGCGCGAGGCCGTCGTCCAGCGTGGAGGGAATCAGCATCTCGACGATGGGGCGCTTCGACCAGCCGCCCGCCTTCGCGTCGAGATATGCCTGATCCATGTAGGCGAGACTCGGCGCCATGATGATGCCGGACGTGTGATGTTCGGCGAGGCTGCGCCCCGGCAGCGCCGAAAAATCGGGCAGCTCCGACAGCGCGACGTTCATTCTGAAAGTCCCCGAGCCGCAGCGCCAATGCTGCATGCGCTCGCGAAAGTCCGCGGTGAGCGCGGCGGGGTCGATCAGCTTTCCGTACAGCAGCCGCGGATTGAGGTTCGAGACCACGCTGCGCGCGCGCAGCGTCTCGCCCTGATCGGTCACGACGCCCGTCGCGCGCCCTGCTTCGACGATCACTTCGCGCACCGGGCTCGACACGCGGATTTCCACGCCGCGCTCGGCCGCGGCCTTGGCCATCGATTGAGTGATGGCGCCCATGCCGCCGATGGCATGTCCCCAGACGCCTTTCTTGCCGTTGACTTCGCCGAACACGTGATGCAGCAGCACATATGCGGAGCCCGCCGCGTAGGGACTCGCATAGTTGCCGACGATGCCGTCGAAGCCGTAGGCCGCCTTGATGGGGGCGCTTTCGAACCAAGCGTCGAGATAATCGCCGGCGGATTTGACGAACAGGTCCAGCAATTCGCGGCGCATCGGCATGTCGAGCTTGGCGATCCGCTTGCCCAGGCGCGCGCCGCGCAGCAGCTCCGGCAGCGCCTCCAGCCAGCCGCCGGCCGTGACATTCGGCGGCGTCTCGAGCACGAGATCGCGCAGGACATCGGCGATCGTCTCGAGGCGCTCGGCGTACGGCGCCAGCCGCTCGGCATCGCGCGCCGAGAATTTCGCGACCTCCTGCGCGGTTTTTCCGGCGCCGATCTTGAGGAACTGCGCGTCCTCCAGCGGCAGGAAGTTGGCGAGCCGGCGCTCGACGATGCACAGGCCATGGCGGTGCAGGTCAAGATCACGGATGACCTTCGGATTGAGCAGCGACACCGTGTAGGCCGCCACCGAATTGCGAAAGCCGGGGTGAAATTCCTCGGTCACTGCGGCGCCGCCGACCACGCCGCGCCGCTCGAGCACCGTCACCTTGAGGCCCGCCGCGGCCAGGTACGCCGCGCACACCAAGCCGTTGTGACCGCCGCCGACGATCACGGCATCGCGCAATCCCTTTGCGTCCGTCAAGTGCGCCCCTTAAGTCTCTCAATCTCCGGTAGAGTTTGCGCTGTCGCCGGACCGATCGCCATACGGATCAGGTTGACTTCGCCACCCGGGGCGGCTCAGGCTTTGTGGCGAGGGCACATGGATATTCAAGGCGAACGACGTTTGACGGCCATCGAGGCCTTGATGCGCTCGCTCGCCGCACTGGCGCGCGGGTGATGCGCCCGCCGCGGCACTACTCGGCCTGGTCGCTGCTTCGCGCCACGCTCGCCGGAAACGGCCACTGGCGGGCGCTGTGGACCGGACAGAAGCTAAAAGGTGCCTACGAGGTGATCGTCGTCGGCGCGGGCGGCCACGGCCTCGCCACCGCCTTTCATCTGGCCCGGGACCACGGGTTCGGGCGGATCGCGGTACTCGAAAAGCGCCTGCTCGGTCTGGGCAACGTCGGGCGCAACACGACAATCGTGCGCTCGAACTATCTGTATCCCGAGAACCATTACTTCTACGAGGATTCGCTGCGCCGCTACGAGAGATTGTCCCGGGACCTCAACTACAACGTGATGTACAGCCCGCGCGGAGTCGTCGATCTCGCGCTGTCCGACGATGACCTCCCGGGCCTCGCGCGGCGCGGCAACGCCATGCGCCTCGCCGGGATCGACGCTGAGCTCATGGATGCCGCTGCGCTCGAGCGCTTCTGTCCCGAACTTGGGGTACGCAGACCGCGGCGCTTTCCGATCGTGGGCGCACTCGTGCAGCGCCGCGGCGGCACGGTACGCCACGATGCGGTCGCCTGGGGATACGCGCGCGCCGCTACCGCACTCGGCGTGGACATCATCGAGGACTGTGAGGTGACCGGTGTCCGAATTTCCGCGAACGCGGCAACCGGAGTCGAGACCAGCCGCGGCTACGTCGCGGCCGATCGGATCGTGTTTGCGACCGCCGGGCACACGGGGATGATCGGCGCTCTGCTCGGCGTGCCGCTGCCCATCGAAACGCACCTGCTGCAGGCCATGGTGACCGAGCCCATAAAGCCTCTGCTGCACACGGTGCTGGTCTATGTCTCACCGGGGCACGGCGAGGTCTACATCACGCAGTCCGACCGCGGCGGACTGGTGATGGGCGGACACCTCGACGGCTTCCCTTCCTATACGCGCGAGGGGCATTGGGACCGTCTGGAGGATGTGGTGCAGGGCGCGGTCGAACTCCTGCCGCAGATAGGCGGCCTCAAGATCCTGCGCCAATGGGCGGGCACCAACGACATGACCATGGATGGCTGCCCGATCATCGACCGCCTGCGCTACGACAACGTGTTCGTGAACGCGGGCTGGTGCTACGGCGGATTCAAGGCCATACCCGCCTCCGGCGCAGCCTGCGCGGAATTGGTGGCCACCGGCCGTGCGCCCGATCTGATCAAGGCCTTCCGTCTCGCGCGCTTCGCCACCGGCCATCTGCTCGATGAGCGCGGCGCCGGCCCGTTCCCGGTGCGCCAGTGACGCGCCTGGTGTGTCCGTTCTGCGGCCCGCGCGAACTGCGCGAGTTCGCGTTTCACAAGACGCTGCCGGCGGGGCCCGGCACCGCGTTCGAGCGCACTTATGAGCGTGTCGATCGTCCCGAGCGCTCGGTGGAGCACTGGCAGCACATCGAAGGCTGCCGCGCCTGGCTCAAGGTCGAGCGCAATCCCTCGAGCGGCGCGGTCCTGACAACCCGGCTGCTCGGCGGCAGTTCGGTGGACGGTGCGTCATGAGCGGCGAGATGCGCGGCGGCACCCGCGTCCGCGCCGGGGCGATTCGATTCACCTTCGATGGGCGCGAGTATTTCGGGCAGCCCGGCGATACCGCGGCTTCCGCGCTGCTGGCGCATGGCGTGCGTCAGTTCGGCCGCAGCGTGAAATACCGCCGGCTGCGCGGCGTGCTGTCCGCGGGTCCCGAGGAGCCGAACGCCCTGCTCACGGTCGGCCGCCGCCCCGCCGTCATTCCGAATGTCCCCGCCCCACAGCTCGCGCTTCGGGACGGGCTGATCCTGCGCAGCCAAAATCGCTGGCCGACGCTGTCGCGGGATCTCGCCTCGCTGCTGCAAGCCGGCGGCGGATTCCTCGGCGCCGGCTTTTACTACAAGACGTTCATCTGGCCCAACTGGCGCACGTACGAACCGGTCATACGCCGGCTGGCCGGGCTGGGCGAGGCCCCGTCCGCCTGTGAATTGCCGCCGCCCGACGTCGAGCACCTGTCCTGCGATGTGCTGATCGCAGGGGCGGGCGCGGCGGGGCTCGCCGCTGCGCGTGCGGCTGCGCGTACCGGTGCGCGCCTCGTACTGTGCGAGCGCGAGCCGGTATGCGGCGGCGAGCTCGAGTTCGAGGGAGCCAGCATCGACGGCCGGCCGGCGCTCGAATGGGCGGCGGCGACGCTGAGCGAGCTCGAGCAGCGTGGGGTGCGAGTGCTCAGCGACACCGCGATGGTGGCCGGCTTCGGCGGTCAGATCGTGCTGCACGCGGAGCCGGGCGGATTGCCCGGAGCCAACACGCTGTACCGGGTGCGGCCGCGCGCCTTCGTCATCGCGACCGGGGCGGTTGAGCGTCCGATCGCATTCGTCGACAACGATCGGCCGGGCGTCATGCTGCTCGGTGCGGCCGAGCGCTACCTCGCACGCTATGGCGTGCACGCCGGCCGCGAACTTGTGCTGTTCGCCAACCATGATCGGGCATACGCGGCGGCCGCGCGGCTGGCGGCGGGCGGCATGCGGGTGCGCGCCATCGTCGATGTGCGCAGCGAAGCGCCCGGCGCCGCGGACCGGGCGGGGACGCTGCGCGCCGAGCTCGAGCGCGACGGCACCCTGTGCCTGACGGGACACGCCGTCACGGCGGCGGAGGGGGGCGCACGTATTCGCGCCGTCCGCGTTGCACCGCTCGTCGGCGCCGGCCGCGAGCGGCGCATCGACTGCGACGCGCTGCTGGTGAGCGGCGGCTGGTCGCCGAGCGTGCAGGCCGGGCTGCAGGAGGGCGGAACTCGCGAGTACTGCGCCGCGATAGGCGCATTCCTCGCCACGGGGCAGCCGTCCTGGCGAGCATTCGCAGGCGCGGCGAACGGGCACCTCGAACTCGGCGCCGTGCTCGCCGACGGCCACGCCGCCGGCGAGCAGGCGGCCCGACATGCAGGCCGTTCGGTGCCGGCTGGCTCAGGCGCCGCTGGGCGCGGAGACGAGCCGCCGCGTCTGGCGCCGTTCTGTCGCTCCCCTGCATCGCTGCGGCTCGAGAAGCGGCAATTCGTCGACCTGCAAAACGACGTGTCGGTCGCGGATCTGAGACTCGCGCTGGCCGAGGGATTCACCGACATCGAGCACGTCAAGCGATACACGACACTCGGGATCGGCACTGAGCAGGGCGCGACGAGCGCCGTGCTCGGCGCGGCCATTCTCGCGGAGCTCAAGGGCGAGCCGCCCGCTGCGGTGGGCGTCATCCGGCCGCGCATGCCCTTTCAGCCGGTGACGCTTCGGTCGCTCGCCGGCCTGCGCGCGGGTGCCGCCTATCGCGTCGCGCGCCGTACGCCGCTCCACGAATGGCATGCGGCGAACGGCGGCCTCTTGGAGCCGAGCGGCTTGTGGATGCGGCCGCGCTATTACCGCGCCAGCGGCAATGACGCCTCCGCCGCGGCGTTCGCGGAGGCGCGTCGGGTGCGCGAGACCGGCGGCATCGTCGACGGCTCGACGCTCGGCAAGATCGAAATCGCCGGCCCCGATGCGCCCGCCTTCCTCGACGCCATGTATTTGACCAAGGCCAGCACGATCAAGATCGGGCGCAGCAAGTACATGGTCAACCTGCGCGAGGACGGCATCGTGCTCGACGATGGATTGGTGATGCGCCTCGCTGCAGACCGCTTTTTCGCGACCCTAAGCTCGGGTCACGGCGATCACATGCTGTCGCACTTCGAGTTCTATCTCGACACCGAGTGGAGCGCACGACGTGTAACGCTCACGGACGTCACCGAGGCCTGGGCCGTCATCGCGGTCGCCGGACCGCGCAGCCGGGCCACGCTCGAGAGCGTGCTCGGCGCGGACTGGCGCAGTGCATTGAGCTGCCTCGGGCACATGGATTTTACCGCTGGGCAATACCAGGGCCGCGAGCTTCGGGTGCTGCGCGCAAGCTTCTCCGGCGAGCTCGCCTTTGAGCTGCATTGCCGGCCGGCCATCGCCGTGCCGCTCTGGCAGGCGCTCGTCGCGGCAGGGCTGCTGCCCTATGGCTTGGACGCGCTCGACATCCTGCGCGTCGAGAAGGGCTACCTGGTGAGCGCCGAATTGAACGGCGAGACCACGCCGCAGGATCTTAATATGGAAAGCCTCGTCAATCTCGGCAACCCGTGCTTAGGAAGGGAGCTGCTCGATCGACCCGGCTTCCACGAACCGGCGCGGCCGCGGCTGGTGGGGGTGAGGGCGTGCGACGGGCGAGGGAAATTTCGCGCCGGTGCGCAGCTCACGGCTCGCGATGCGCCTACCCGTCCAGTCGGGTACGTCACTTCGGCGGTCTTCAGCCCCGCGCTCGGCGAATGGATTGGGCTCGCGCTGGTGGCGCGGCAGCTCGGCGAGAACGCGCAACTCACGGCCTGCGATCCGCTGCGCGGCGCGCAAACGCCCATGTGCATCGTGCCGCCGGTGCATTTCGATCCGAGCGGCACGCGGATGAAGTCATGAGCGGCGCAGACGGACCCCACGGGTTGCGCTGCGCGCTGCAGTTGCTGCCGGCCGTTCGTATGCTGGAGTTCGCGGCGTTCGGCGGCGCGGCCGCGGGACTGCAGAACTGGCCGCTGGCGCCGGGCGGCGTGCGCCGCGGCGCGCAAGGCCGACCCGAGATGCTGCACTTCGCTCCGACGCGTTGGCTGCTGCCGGAGCCGGACGCGTCGAGCTGCGCGGCGGCGGCGGCTGCCGCGGCGGCGGGAACCGGCACCGCAGTCGACGTGGAGGGCAAGTGGAGCGTGATGACGCTCGAAGGACCGGACGCCCGGCGGCTGTTGTCCGCCTCGCTCGACGTGGCCGCGGTGCTCGAGTCGCGCGACTGTGCGGCCGTGGTGCTGTTCGACTGCCCGGCCGTGCTCACGGTCTCGGGTGAGGGCTACTGGATCTTCTTGAAGGCCAGCTACGCGGCCGATTTCAGGGCCGCGGTGCTGCGGCTGTGCGCGGACGCTCGATCAGCGGGATAAGTGCAATGCTGCGGCGTCGAGTTCCGGTCGTCGCGCTCTGCGCCCTGCTCGGCGCCTGCGGTGCGCGCGAGCACGGCGGGTCCGCGCCGCCGCTCGAGACCGCAGAGCGCGTGGTTCATTACTACAATTGGGCGAACTACATCGGCCCGGACACCATCCCTGCGTTCGAGGCCGCGACCGGCATCAAGGTCATCTATGACGCCTACGATTCCGAGGAGACCCTCGAAACCGTCATCTTGATGGGCGATACCGGCTACGACGTGGTCGGGTCGTCCATGGGAACTTTCGCGACGGGCATCGCGGCGGGCGCATTCACGCCGCTCGATCGTACGCGGCTGCCGAACTGGCGTCATCTCGACCCGCATGCGCTCGCCGTGCTCGGCCAGTTCGACCCCGGCAACCGGTACGCGGTGCCCTTTCTGCACTCGATCAACGGCTTTGCGTACAACATCGACAAGGTGCGGGCCCGCATGGCGGACGCGCCGGTCGACAGTCTCGATATGCTGTTCAAGCCGGACGTCGTCGCCCGCTTCGCCGATTGCGGCGTGTCGTTTCTCGACTCGCCCGTCGATGTCATCCAGCTCGCGCTCGCGTACCTGCACCTGGACCCCAACTCCACACGCGCACAGGACTACCGGGCAGTGGAAGCGCTGCTGCTCGCGGTACGGCCGAGCATCCGCATGTTCGATTCGAACACCTACATCCACGACCTCGCCAATGGCGAACTGTGCATCGCCATGTCCTGGTCGAGCGACTATTCGGTGGCGATGGCGCGCGCGCGCGCCGTCGGCCTCGATCCGCATTTGACCTTCACCGTTCCCCGCGAGGGAGCGAACATCAACTATGACGCGCTGCTGATCCCGGCCGGAGCGCCGCACCCGGGCGCCGCGCACGTGTTTTTGAATTACCTGCTGGAGCCGCGTGTGATCGCCCACATCACCGACACCTTGCACAGCGGCAACAACAACCGGTCCGCCGACGCCTTCGTCGAGCCGCGGATTCTCGCAGATCCCTCACTGTACCCGCCTCCGGAAATGGAGGCGCGCCTCTACTTCTCGCTGCCCATGACGGAGCAGATGCGGCGGCTTCGCACGCGCACCTGGACCCGGATCAAGACCGGTCACTGAGGCGCTCTGGTGTCAATGACGTCGATCGCACGACGGGCGTCCGCGATGGCCTCCGCGAGCAGTGTGCGGATGTCGGCGGCCGATGTGTTCAGGTCCATCTGGCGCATCAGATAGTCGAGTTTCGTGCGGGAAAGCCATGCCTTGTGACGGGCGAATTCGGCAATGATGCCGGGCTCCCCCCACTCGATGATCGAATCTTGAGTCGGGTCGGGCAGCGCAATGTCGCGCGATACGTATCCGATGACCACCGTGTTGCGCTCTGCGCGCCGCTCCAATCGAGTCGCCCGGTGGACGACCATCGTGCCCTGCTGAAACACCGCATAGCCCGCGGCGGGAAACTGCATGCTCACCACGCGCTGTGCGGGCAGATCTTGAGCAGTTGCAGCGGTCAGATTCTCGGGGCTGCTTCGCAGCAGCGCGGCCGCTTCGTGCCGCGTGCCGACGAAGAACTGAAACTGCCCGCCGCTGAAACTCGCCGGGTCGGTGACCAGCAGCACGGAGTCGAACCCGATGGAGTCGGTATGCCAGGTGTCCACCGCCTTGCCCAGATCCTCCGGCGCATAGTTGATGTAGACCTGCTGCGAGGGCATGCTGTGAGGCAGCAGTTCGCAGCCGGCAATTTCAGAGATGAACGCCGTGACCTGCGGGCAGTTGCACAGATCGCGCAGGAAATTGGATCGATAAACGCCCCCGGCAAGATAGCTGGCCGTCCTGTCTCCCGCCTGCCTGAAGCTGTTCAGTGCAAGCGCCACGGTCCGCGCCGCCTGTGCGCCCTGATCGCTGAGCAGGCGCCAAGGACCCGCGACCGCGACGCGGCTTGCGCAGGCTTTCGCTTGCTCTTGGGCATACCCGAGATCCTCGAGCGTCCAGCGCTGCGACGGCGGCTCGAGGGAGAGGTGCCGCTTCGGATCGAAGACCGGCTCGTCGCGCAGCTGCTCATAGGACAACGGGTGGGTCGAGGGGGGCGGCAGCGGGTTCGCAAGCATAGTATTGCCTCGTTCAGCTCCGTGGTTTGATTCCTTTCGGATCGTATGGGGGCTCGGCAAGGATTCTCGCCGGCCGGCGCTCGCCGACCACGTGCACCTCGACCGGCACGGGTGCCTCCGCGATCGCGCGCTCGAGATACGCGAGCGCGAGGCTTTGCTTGACGTGGTGGCCGTAGGCCCCCGAGGTCACGAAGCCGACCTTGCGGTTGCCGGACCAGACGGGCTCGAAACCGGTGACGTCGGCGCCGGCGTCATCGATTGTCAACAGCACCAGCCTCTGGCTGGGGCCGCCGCCGTCGCGCTCGGCGAGCGCCGCCTCGCGGCCGATGAAGTCGACCTTGTCGAACGCGATGAAGCGGTCGAGGCCCGCCATGGCCGGTGTATAGGACTGGGCGAATTCGAGCGACCAGACTCCGTAGCCTTTCTCGAGCCTCAGGCTGTCCTGCGCGCGCATGCCGATGGGCTTCATACCGAGCGGCGTGCCGTGCTCGAGCAGCGCGTCGTACAGGGCGCGCTGCTCGCTCGCCGGCACCGTGATTTCGTAGCCGAGTTCACCCGTGAGCGAGAGGCGCGCCACCCAGGCCTGCGTGAGTCCGATGTCGAGCCGCCGACACCCGAGAAAGGGCAAGGCCGCATCGCTGACATCCGCGCGGGTGAGCCGGGCGAGGATGTCGCGCGACCGCGGACCCGAGAGCGAGAAGCCGAGCCAGCTTTCGGACAGGTTCTCGATTGCGATGCCGGAGCCGGAAAGATGGTCGTGGAACCACCGCAGGTGCCACTGCTGCAGATGATAGGAGCCCACCAGCCAGAACCGGTCCGGTGCGAGACGCGCAACGGTCAGATCGCCCATGAGTTTGCCCGACGGCGCGAGCATCGGCGCGAGCCTGAGCTTGCCGACGGCCGGCAGGCGGTTGGCGAGCAGGCGTTCGAGCCACGCGGCGGATCCCGTCCCGGACACCTCGTAGCGACCGTAGACGCCGGTGTCGAGCAGCCCGGCCGCAGTCCGCGCCGCGACGACTTCCGCTTCGACGAAGGGGTGCGCATTCGAGCGCCTGAGCGAAGGTTCCTCGACGAAGTCCGGCCTGCGGGGAGCGAAATATTGAGGCGTCTCCATGCCCCAGACCACTCCGAAGCGCGCACCGGCGGCCTTCTGCGCGTCGTAGCTCGGAGTCATCTTGAGTGGTCGCCCCGCCGGCAGTTCCTCGTTCGGATAGGCGATCACGAAGCGCCGCGCATAGAACTGGGCGGTCATGTCGCGCAGGTACTTGTCGTTGCTTGCGAACGAACCGTAGCGCGCGACGTCCATGCCGAAGATGTCCGCGCCCGGGTCGCCATCGACCATCCAGTTGGCGAGCACCAGGCCGATCGCACCGCCCTGCGAGAATCCGGACATGCAGCCGCACGCCGTCCAATAGTTGCGCAGTCCGGGAACCGGGCCGACCAGCGGGTTGCCGTCGGGGGTAAAGGTGAACGCGCCGTTCACCCATTTTCGGATCCCAATCCGCTGCAGACTTGGGAAGCGCGCAAATCCGATCGCGAGCTCATCGCCGATCCGGTCGATCTCCTCGGGGAGCAGTTCCATGCCGTAGTCCCAATCGGCACCCTCGGTTTTCCAGTGCTTCGGGTTGCGCTCGTAGACGCCGAGCAGCACTCCCTTGCGCTCCTGCTGCAGGTACGTGAATCCTTCGAGGTCGGTCACGCACGGCATTTCGCCCCTGCGTGCCACGAGTTCCGGCAGATCCTCGGTGATGAGATAGTGGTGCTGCATCGGCGTGAGCGGCAGATCGATTCCCACCATGGCGCCCACCCGGCGCGCCCACAGGCCCGCCGCATTGACCACGTGTCCCGCCGTGACGCTGCCGTGCTCGGTGTCGAGCCGCCAGCCGCCGGCCGGCAGCGCCGTCAGCGCGACCACCCGGTTGCGCAGCACGACGTCCGCACCGCGCTTCTTCGCGGCTCCGGCGAACGCATGCGTCGTTCCGTGCGGATCGAGCGCGCCTTCGTGCGGATCGAACAGGCCGCCCAAGAGGCCGGTCGGGTCGACGATCGGACAATCCGCGACGATTTCCTCGGCGGTGGCGAGTCGGGCCCCGATGCCGAGAGTCTCGTAGATCGCCGCTTCCGCCTTGAGCCACTCCCAGCGTGCAGGAGTGGTGGCGAGGCTGTAGCCGCCCGGCATGTGCATCCCGACGTTCTGCCCGCTTTCCCTCTCGATCTCAGCGTAGAGCTTGATCGTGTACGACTGCAGCGCCGCGACGTTCGGGTCGTCATTGAGCACGTGAAAGCCCGCCGCGGCGTGCCAGGTCGAGCCCGCCGTCAACTCGGAGCGCTCGATCAGCGCGATGTCGGTCCAGCCGCGCTTGGCCAGGTGATACAGCACGCTCGTGCCGACGATGCCGCCGCCGACGACGACGACCCGGTAGTGACTCTTCACCTCATGGGCTCCTCAAGGCTTGCGATGGCGGGCCGGCGCGCCGGCCTTGGCCTTGCGGTTCGTCAACAGCCGCGGCAATGCGCCGTCGCACAGGGCATTCACCCAATCTTCGCACAGTGCGATCGCCTCGCGCGGCTTGAACGTGGTCGGGCTCAAACTCAGTTCCACCCACAGCCCGTCGAGCAAAGCGGACAGGCCGATGGCGGCAGGGCGCAGTTTGAACGGCGGCGCGGCGCCGGATTCGGCGAGCTGGCCCAGCAGCGACTCCAATATGGATCGGTACTTTCCGTAGGTCCGATCGTGCACGGCGCGAATCTCCGGTGAATGCGTCACCATGCTCCAGAACACGAGCCAGACGTTGAACAGCTGCGGATCGAGGATTTCCGGAGCGAAGGACGCGCGGAAAAATCCGCTCAGCCGATCGCGCGGCGATACCGCCTTGTTCTCCGCCTGAGCCCGGATCGAGTCCTGCAGGGACAGCGCGAGGGTTTCGTAGGTCACCGCCACCAAGCCGGACTTGCTGGGGAAATGGTGGTTGATCAATCCGATCGACACACCCGCCGCCGCACTGATCCGGCGCACCGACACGCCCTCGTGGCCGTACTGCTTCAGACAACGCAGCGTCGCCTCGACCAGCGCCTCGCGGCGAACTGCGGGCGCCGCGCGCCGGAATTTTGGTTGAGGCCGCTTGATTGCCATGGAATTCCTTTTCTCGTCGGGGCACAGGCGAGAGTAATTGATCGATCGTACAGTAGCAATACGCGCCTGCGACGCCAAGCACTGTCCGGCGCGCGGGGCTGGCGAGTGGGCGGGGCCGCTCGGGGGCCGCCGGAAAGATCAGCTAGGCGTTGCGAAATTCCCGATATTGAAGGCCCAGTGCGCTGGCCACTGCCTCGTGCGTCAATTGACCGGCATGCACGTTCAAGCCGCGCGCCAGGCCCGGATCATCCGCCAAGGCCTTGCGCCAGCCGTGATCGGCGAGCGCCTTCACGTACGGCAAGGTCGCGTTGGTGAGCGCGAAGGTGGAGGTGCGCGGAACGGCCCCCGGCATATTGGTCACGCAGTAGTGGACGACGCCCTCGAGCACGAAGGTCGGTTCCGCATGTGTGGTGGGCCGGCTGGTCTCGAAACAGCCGCCTTGATCGATGGCGATATCGACCAGCACCGTCCCGGGCTTCATGCGCTTGACCATGGCTCGAGTGACGAGCTTCGGCGCAGCCGCGCCGGCGATGAGTACCGCCCCGATGACCAGGTCGGCGTCGCGCACCAGCTCCTCGATGGCCTGCGCCGTGGAGTACACGGTGTTCAGCTGGCTCGCAAACATCGACGAGAGCTCGCGCAGTCTCTTGACCGAACGGTCCACCACCGTCACATCGGCGCGCAGTCCCACGGCCATCTCCGCCGCATGCGTGCCCGAGACGCCGCCGCCCAGTATCACGACCTTGGCGGGCGGCACGCCGGGCACGCCGCCCAGCAGCACTCCGAAGCCGCCGTTGGCCTTCTGCAGGCAGTTGGCGCCCACCTGCACCGACATGCGCCCCGCCACTTCGCTCATCGGCGTCAGCAGCGGCAGCGACCCGTCCGGCGCGGTCACCGTTTCATAAGCGATGGCGGTGGCACCCGACGCCAGGAGCGCCTCGGCTTGCTCGCGGTCGGCGGCCAGGTGCAGGTACGTGAACAGAGTCTGTCCCGGGCGCAGCTGCCTGCACTCCGCCAGCTGCGGCTCCTTCACCTTCACGATGAGATCGGCCGAGGAGAAGATGTCCGCCGCACGCGCCGCGATGCCGGCGCCCGCAGATTCATAGTGCGAATCCTCGAATCCGATGCCGGCGCCGGCGCCGCTTTGCACCAGGACCTCGTGCCCCGCATCGACGAGCTCGCGCACGCCGGCGGGAACCAGCCCGATGCGATATTCGTGGATCTTGATCTCTTTGGGGACTCCGATTTTCATGCGACCGCTCCGCTGGCGTGGGTGGCACACCAGACTACGCGCCAGCGACGCCGGAATATTGCAAAGCTCGCCCAATTCGGTGCGCCTGTGGCAGAATCTGCCTGACGCATGCATTTTTGCGCAATAAAGTTGCAGATTTGGCAAGCGAGGTAACTTTTGATCAAGCTCGACCGGTACGACCGCGCCATTGTCGGCGCCCTGCAGCTCGACGGCAGGATCACCAACAGCCAGCTGGCCGACCTGGTGAGCCTGTCCGAATCGGCGTGCCTGCGGCGCGTGAGGGCGCTGGAGGAAGCGGGATTCATCGAGGGTTATGCGGCGCTGATCAATCAGCAAAAGGCTGGATGTCCCGTCAACGTGTTCGTGAACATCACGCTCGAGCGCCAAGAGCAGGCGCATCTGCACGCATTCGAGGAAGCCGCCCGCAAGGTGCCGGAGGTCATGGAGTGCTACCTCATGTCCGGCGAATACGATTACCTGCTGCGGGTGGTGCTCGCCGACACGGCGGACTTCGAGCGCCTGCACAGCCAGCATCTTACGAGGCTTCCCCACGTCGCCCGGGTGCATTCGAGCTTCGCGTTACGCACGGTGCAGAAGTCCCGAGAACTGCCGGTCCGCTGATTACTCAGACAGGCTCCTTGGCTTCAGCACCAGCGAGAATGCCACCTTCACGGCGTCGGCCACCGATTCAGTGCTTTTCCATTCGCCCTGGCCGACGCCGAAATCAAGGCGCTTGAGCCTGGCGGTGCCCTCGAGCCTGGCGCCGGCGGAGGTCGCCGTGAACTGAAAATCGATGGGAACGTCCCTGGTCACTCCATGCAGCGTCAATGCGCCGAGGGCGGTATAGCCGACGGCGGTTTTCGCAAAGCCGCGCGTCACGTAATGCGCGGTTGGAAAATGCGCGACATCGAAAATGTCGGCGCCGCGCATGGTGCTGTCGCGATCATTGTCCATCGAATCCAGGGAGTCGAGCTCGATCTGCACATCGAAGTGCGCATTCGCAAGCGCATCCGGCGCAAAATCGATGGCCGCGGTGAACTTGTGAAAGACGGCCTTGAATTCCGCGCCGGCCTGAATGCCCACGAATTCCAGGCGGCTCGCGCCCGGATCCGCCGCATAGCTCGCCGACGGTGCCGTAGCCCGGGTGGCAACGCCGAATATCGCAGAGGCGCAAAATGCCGCCGCCAGCAGTGTTCTCCTCATCGCCGGGGTCCCTGCGGGCCGGTGAACGGCAGCATGCGCAGCAATACCTCGTCCCGGTTCCAGAAATGGTGTTTGAGCGCCGCGCCGATGTGCAATACGGCGATCGTGAACAGCACGCCGCTCAAGGTATCGTGGGTCACGCGCAAAAAGTTGAACGCGCCTTCATTTTTGCCGATGAGATTCGGCCAGGTGAACAAACCAAACCAGCTGACGGAGTAGTTCTTCGCGGAGGACATCATCCAGCCGGTGATCGGCTGGACGAACAGCAGGATGTAGAACGCGACGTGCGTGCCACGCGCCGCCAGCCGTTCGTGCGACGACATCTCGGACGGCAGCGCGGGCGGCGGATGCTTCAGCCGCCATAGCAGCCGCAGAATCGCGAGCATCAACACGGTCATGCCGATGCTCTTGTGCCGCGCAAGCACCGTCAATTTGTGCATTCCCAGCGGCAGCCCGGCCGCGATGCGGGCGAGCACGAATTGAGTCACGATCAGCGCCGCAATCACCCAATGGAACAGCTTTGCCACCGCGCTGTAGCGCGTCGGAATACTTTGAGTTGGCATCCTTGGGTCTCCGCGTGCAAACTGCAGGAGCCTTAGTCTAGCAAGAGAGCGGAGCGCGAATCGTGTTCAGAAGCTGCTGCGCAGTCGTTCTCGCGCTTGTCCTGTTGGACGCGTGCGGCGCGCCGCCGTCCCGCCGATCCGCGCCGCAGGGTCCGGCCGGCGCGATCCAGCCTCCCCCGCCCGGCGCCCTCTATCGCATCGATCCGGCGCAGTCCGAACTGCGCATTCTGGTCTATCGGGCCGGGCCGATGGCGCAGCTCGGGCACAATCACGTCATCGTCAACCGCTCGCTCGGCGGATGGGTGAGGTATGCCGGGTCCGCCTCCGCCGCGGCGTTCTCCCTTCGCATTCCCGCCGCCGGCTTCGTGGTCGATGACGCCGCGCTGCGCCGCGAGGAGGGCGCAGATTTTGCCGAGGAGACTTCGGAAGACGCGAAGTCCGGCACCCTGCGCAATATGCTGAGTCCGGCGCTGCTCGACGCGGCGCAATTTCCCGCCATCACGGTGCGCAGCCTGGCCGTGACGGTGGCTCACGGCGCGCTCGAGGCCAGCCTCTCGGTCGAGGTCGCGGGCCACGAGTCGACGCTCACGGTGCCGTTCACGGTCGACATCGCTGCGGGCCGCTTGAGCGCCCGCGGAACGCTCGCCGTGCGCCAATCCGCACTCGGCCTCGCGCCGTTCAGCGTGCTGCTGGGAGCACTCCGAGTGCAGGATGAGATGCGCGTGAAATTCGAATTCGTCGCGGCGGCAAATCAAGCACCGAGCTCGGACAACAGCAGCAGGTGCGTCCCTTCGGGCGCCGTGAGCACCGTGGCGGGCAGCTGCCGCAGCGGCAGCGGCACTTGACCCGTCGGCGTTACGCCCGCTTCGGCCAGCCGGGCGAGCGTGCCGCCGACGTCTCCCGCGTCGAACAGCAGGGTGGGGCCGCGCAAATGCGCGGGATCATAGAGACCTATATTGACGGAATCGCTGGTGCACGAGATATGCGGCAGCGGGGCGTCCGGCTCGTCCATGCCGACAAATCCGAATTTCTCCCAAAATTCCTTGGCCGCGTCGCGGTCCGGCGCGGGCAGCGCGATCTCGAGAAAATAGCCGCATAACGAGGAATCGGTCGCCTGGCGCTTTGCGGGGCTGAAGGTGCGGGCCTCCACCAGCCGGATCAGGTGACCGCTAGGGTCGAACCAGCCGAGTTCGTTGAACACGTCGTTGCCGAGCCGGCGAAATTCGAAATGAAGCGCCAGTCTTTCGAGCTCGCTCAGATGCCGCAGCAGATCCGGCTTGACGAAGGTGATCGACGGTGCGGGGATGAATTCCCCGTGCAGCCCGAGGCAGATGCGGCCGTCGGTGACCACCGCATACGGATGCGGCCACGCTTCGCCCACCTCCGCCTGAGAAAAGCCGAGCTTGACGTAAAACTCCAAGGATGCGCGAATATCGGGGGTTGCGATCGAATATTCGAGAAAGCGTCCGAGCACGGGTCAGCCTAGTAGCCTGTCTGAGTAATCCGCGTGAGCCGCGCAACACCGCAGACGCCGCTCTCCCGGCCAACCCTTCGGGACCGGGCAGATTTCGCTTCATCCGTCGTTGTCGCCTCCTCATTGGGTGTTGACCCAACCACGTCGGCTCCGCCTCGGCTGAAGCGAAATCTGCCGCGGTCGCGGCCACGGGGATTACTCAGACAGGCTACTAAACGCCGCCCACGCATACGTATTTCATCTCGGTGTAGTCGAGAATTCCGTACTTCGACCCCTCCCGGCCGATTCCGGATTCCTTCACTCCGCCGAATGGGGCGACCTCGGTGGAAATGATGCCGGTATTCAGGCCCACGATGCCGTACTGTATGGCCTCGGAAACGCGCCAGCTGCGCGCGAGGTCGCGCGTGTAGAGATAGGCAGCCAGGCCGAATTCCGTGTCGTTGGCCATGGCGATCGCCTCGGCCTCCGTTTTGAATTTGAACAGCGGCGCCACCGGCCCGAACGTCTCCTCGCGCGCCACCAGCATGCCGGACGTGACGCCGGTGAGTATCGTGGGTTCGAAAAACGTGCCGCCTAGCGCATGGCGCTTGCCGCCCAGCGCCACGCTGGCCCCTTTCGCCACGGCGTCCGCGACGTGTTCCTCGACTTTGGCGACGGCCTTCGCGTCGATCAGCGGTCCCTGATCCGTTGCGCCTTCGAGGCCGTCGCCGACGCGCAGCTTGCCGACCGCCGCCGTGAGCTTCTTCGCGAACTCCTGGTACACGCCTTCCTGCACCAGCAAACGATTCGCGCAAACGCAGGTCTGGCCGGTATTGCGGTACTTGCTGGCGATGGCTCCCTGCACGGCCGCATCCAAATCGGCATCGTCAAACACGATGAACGGCGCGTTGCCCCCCAATTCCAGCGACAGCTTCTTGATCGTGCCGGCGCATTGCGCCATCAGTTTCTTGCCGACCTCGGTCGAGCCGGTGAACGTGACCTTGCGCACCGTCGGATTGGCCGTCATCTCGCCGCCGATCGCCGCAGCCGATCCAGTGATCACGTTGAAGACGCCCTGTGGAACGCCGGCTCGATCGGAGAGCTCCGCGAGCGCAAGCGCCGAGTACGGTGTCTGCGTAGCGGGCTTCAACACCATCGTGCATCCGGCGGCAAGCGCGGGGCCCGCCTTGCGCGTGATCATCGCCGACGGGAAGTTCCACGGCGTGATGGCCGCCACGACTCCGACCGGTTGGCGCAGGACCAATATTCGCTTGTCGGCTTGATGACCGGGAATGATGTCGCCGTACAGCCGCTTTCCTTCTTCGGCGAACCACTCGATGAACGAGGCCGCGTAGGCGATTTCCCCATTCGACTCGGCCAGCGGTTTACCCTGCTCCGCCGTCATGAGGGTCGCGAGATCCTCCTGATGCTGCAGGATGAGATCGAACCAGCGGCGCAGCACGATCGAGCGGTCCTTCGCGGTTCGGGCCGCCCATGAGGGCAGAGCCTGGGCCGCGGCAGCAATCGCGCGCCGCGCCTCTGCGGCGCCCATGTTCGGGATAACGCCCAGCGTTTTCCCCGTTGCCGGATTGTGCACCGCCAGAGTGCCGCCGCTGTCCGCCAGCGTCCAGCGGCCGTCTATGAAGCACTGCTCCCGCAGCAACCCAGAATCTTTCAGTTTCATATTGGATCCGCAATTAGCCTGTGGCGATGGAAAAACCAGCCGATTTTGGAGGATAGCGCGTTCGCTCGTCGGCGCTCAACAATCCTCAGCGCTCCAGGATGGCGGTGACCCCCATGCCGCCCGCCGTGCAGATGGAGATCAAGCCGCGCCGCGAGCGGTTCTCGTCGAGAATCTTGGCGAGGGTGGCGATGATGCGCGCGCCGGTTGCGGCGAACGGGTGGCCGATCGCGAGACTTCCGCCTTTCACATTGAGTCTGGCGCGGTCGATCGCGCCGAGCGCGCCCGCGGCGCCGAGCTTCTCGCGGCAAAACGCCGGATCGTTCCACGCCTTGAGCGTGCACAGCACCTGCGCCGCAAATGCTTCGTGAATCTCATAGAAATCAAAATCCTGAAGGGACAGGCGCGCATCCTTCAGCATCCGCGGTACCGCGTAGGCCGGGGCCATCAGCAGGCCCTCCTTTTTTTCGATGTAATCGACGGCGGCCACCTTGCCGTAGGCAAGGTATGCGAGCACCGGCAGATTTCGTTCGCGCGCCCACGCTTCGGAAGCGAGCAGTACGGCCGAGGCGCCGTCGGTCATCGGCGTCGAATTGCCCGCCGTCAAAGTGCCCGCGCCCGAGGAATCGAACACCGGCTTGAGCTTGGCGAGTTTTTCGAGCGAGGCGTCACTGCGGATGTTGTTATCTCGTGCAAGACCCAGATAATCGCGCACCAGGTCTTGGTAGAAGCCGGCGTCATAGGCGGCAGTCGCCTTCTGATGACTCTCCAGGGCCAGCTGGTCCTGCTCGCCGCGGGTGATTCCCCAGGTCTTGACCATGAGTTCGGTGCTCTCGCCCATCGTCAAACCGGTGCGCGGTTCCGCGAGCCCTGGAAGCACGGGGCGCAGATGCTTCAGGCGCAATCCGAACCACGGCGCGAGACGTCCGGTCGCGGATTTGCCGCGATAACTCTTGAGCAAGAGCTGCTGAAACGCTCTCGGATAGACCACGGGAGGATCGCTGACGGTGTCCACGCCCGCGGCGATGGCGCTGTCGATCTGTCCGAGCGCTATCTTGTTGCCGAGAACAATCGCGGCCTCGAGGCCGGTCCCGCAGGCGCGCTGCAGATCGAGCCCGGGCGTTTCCGCCGCCAGTCCGCAGCCGAGCACGGACTCGCGCGTCAGATTCCACTGACTCGAATGCTTCATGACCGCGCCGGCGGCAACCTCGTCCACGCGCTGACCCTGCAAGCCGTAACGCTCGACCACACCGCGCAACGTTGAGGTGAGCATCTCCTGGTTGCCGACCTCTGCGTACGCTCCGTTGCCGCGTGCGAAAGGAATGCGTACGCCGCCGACGATGGCGACACGCCGCGCATTTGCTCCGACCAACATACGTATACCTCCAGTAGGGGCGACGAGAATACCGAAGCTGCGGATTATGAACCGGTCGGCCGGCATATAATCGATTCATGATTCGCTTTTTGCATTCGGTGCCGGTGGGATTCGCCATTATGGCCCTGCTCGGATGCGGCTCCGCACCGCCCCCGCCGATTCATCCGCCGATTGCGCCGGCGCCGCGCGAGCAGTTGGCTCGCCTGATCGAGCAATATTGGACCGAATATCTGCGGCTCAACCCGCAGCGCCTGCCGGAAGGCGCCGCGCGGCGCTTCGACGGCGCGAGCGGCTATGACATTTCCGCGCAATTTCTCGCGGATTCATTGGCGCTCGAGCGCAGCTGCCTCGGGGAGGTGCTCGAGCTGCAGCGGCCGCGCCTGGACGCTGATTCGCAATTGACCTACGACATATTCAAGCGCGAGCGCGAACTCGCGGTCGAAAGTTTCACCTACCCGTCCGAACTCCTGCCGGTCAACCCTTTTCGCTCGATGCCGCAGCTGTTCGCGCAAACCGGGGCAGGCGCAGGCCAATACGCGATGTTGAGCGCGAAGGATTACGAACATTGGCGCGCCCGGATGGACGCGTATGTGCGCTGGACCGGACAGGCCATTGCCAATATGCGGGAAGGGATGCGGCGCGGCTATGCGCTGCCGCGCGTGCTGGTCGAGGAGATGCTGCCGCAGCTGGCTGCGCTCGGCGAGGACTCGCCCGCCAATGTGTTCTATCAGCCCTTGAGCTCCATTCCGGCGACGATCGCCGATTCGGAGCGGAACCGGCTTTCGCAGGGGATCACGGCCGGGGTCAGGGAGAGGATCTTGCCGGCGTACCGCACGCTACTCGATTTCCTGCGCGGCGAGTACCTGCCGCGGGCGAGGGAAAGCGTAGGCCTCTCGGCGCTGCCGCTCGGGGGGTCTTGGTACGCCTTTCTGGTCAAGCAGGAGACCGATTCCTCGCTCACTCCGGCCGAAATCCACAGGTTCGGCCAGGCGGAGGTCGAGCGCCTGCATGGACGCTTGCAAGCATTGCTCGCGGAGGCGGGCAATCCGCACCCGCCTGACCGGTCAGCGGACGAATTGTTGAGCCGCTATGGCGAGCTCAAGGTGCAGGTCGCCTCCGCGATGCCCGCGCTGTTTTCCCAAGCGCCGCAGTCCGATTTCGCGATCCGCGCCGTCGAGCCGTTCCGGCAGGCGAGCGCGCCGGCATTGTCCTATCAGCGCGGCACGCCCAACGGAGGGACCGCCGCCACTCTCTACGTGAACACCGCCGCCACGGCGGCGCGCCCGGCGACGGCGGCGGCTCTTTTTCTCCAGCAGGCGGTGCCCGGACACCAGTACCAGCTCGCGATCCAGCAGGAGCGCTCCGACCTGCCCGCGTTTCGCAGATTCGGCGGCGATCCGGCCTTCGTCGAAGGCTGGAGTTTGTATGCCGCCTCGCTCGGCGAGGAAATGCGGCTATACGGCGATCCAGACTCGAAGATAGCCGGCCTGATGGTCGAGTTGGGCTGCGCGGCCGGACTGGTGATCGACACCGGCCTGCACGCGCAAGGCTGGACTCGCGAGCAGGCGATCGATTACCTGCAAACCCAGCTGTCGATCGAGGAGGCGGCCGCGCGCACCGCGGTGGATCGCGACCTGTCGTTGCCCGGCGAGGCGCTGGCGTGCGGCTTGGGCGGACGGAAGATACGGGGTTTGCGGGCACGGGCGGAGCAAACGCTGGGGACTCGATTCGATGTCCGGGCGTTCCACGCGGAATTGCTCGATGAGGGCGCAATGCCGCTGGACATTCTGGAGTCCAGAGTCGATCGTTGGCTGGGTGGCAACCATTGAACCGCCCGGCAATCGCATTTGCATTGTGGCTGCTGTCGATCGGTCCCGCTGCGCGCGCGGACATTGCCAAGGAGGCGGAGCAGCACAGCGACATCGAGGTGGGGGTGGTGCTCGATTCCGCGGCGCAGAGCGGGCACGCGAGCGCGACAGTGAGAATCCATGCGCCTCGCGAGGTCGTCTGGTCCCTGGTCAAGAGCTGCCCCGAGGCGGTGAAGATGGTGCCGGGGCTCGCCGCGTGCACCGTGCTCGAGACGGCGCCGGACCAGTCCTGGCAGATCATTCGCCAAGTCCTCGACTATTCCTGGTACGTGCCCAGATTGACCTATGAGTTTCGGGCGACGTACGACAAACCCGAGCGGGTCTCGGTGGAGCGGATATCGGGCGATTTGAGCGTGCTCAAGGCCTCCTGGAATCTGCAGAGCGACGGCGATTCCACCGTCGCACGGTATTCGGTGGATTTGGCTCCCGGATTTTGGGTTCCGAACTGGATCGTCAGAGTCGCGTTGAGGCACGATTTGCCCAAGATGATGCGCGCACTGCGGACCCGGGCCGAATCGGTGCAGCGGCAAGGATCGGCCGATCGAGGTGTGCGGTGAGAATCGCGTTCATTTGCGCCATGTCGGCGTTGTGGCTGGCGGCCTGCGAGCGCGAGCCGGAACCGCCTCCGCTGCGGACCAAGCAGGTATTTCATCTGAACGGCTTCGAGAAGGATTTCGGCTACTCTCAAGCCGTGCTGATCGACAAGACGCTCTATATTTCCGGGTCGGTCGCGGTAGATGCGAACGGGCGTCTGGTGGCGCCCGGCGACATGGCCGGGCAGATGCGCGCCGCCTACACCAACATACGGCGCACGCTGGCGGCGCACGGCGCAGGCTTCCAGGAAGTCGTCAAAGAGACCATTTATACGACGAACATGGACGCCCTCCTGAAGGCGTCGGATCTGCGCTTCGAATACTACGACAAGGAGCGCTTGCCGACGGCTTCCTGGGTGCAGGTGCAGCGGCTGGTGGATCCCGGCTTTCTCGTGGAAATCGAAGTCATCGCCGAGCTGCCTTAGTATCCTAGGCGTAATGCGTAACGTGGTAGACAGGAAATTCGAGCGCAGGCTGGCGGGGCTCATCAATTCCGGTGAACGGGCGGTGCTGCGCGGCGGGCGCAAGGGCGTCGAGAAGGAATCGCTGCGCGTGACGCCCGCGGGCGAGATCGCGCAAACCCGTCACCCCGACGCTTTGGGCGCGCCGCTCACGAACGAGCACATCACGACCGACTTTTCCGAGTCGCTGATCGAGCTCGTTACCCCGCCTTTCCGCGAAACCTGGGAATTGCTGCAGTATCTGTGCGACATCCATCAGTTCGTCTACAGGCATTTGGATGAGGAGCTGCTGTGGTCGACCAGCATGCCCTGCGCCATCGACGGCGATGCAAGCATACCCCTCGCGCAATTTGGTTCCTCGAACGTCGGCCGCATGAAGACTATTTACCGCCACGGTTTGGGCATGCGCTACGGCCGCATCATGCAGGCGATCTCCGGGGTGCACTTCAACTACTCGTTTTCCGCCGGCTTGTGGGATGCGCTCGAGAACATCAATCAATCGAATCTGCCGCGCCAGGACTTCGTGTCCGAGCAGTACTTCGGGGTCCTCAGGAATTACCGCCGCTTCGGCTGGCTGGTGTTGTACCTGTTTGGCACCTCGCCGGCGGTCTCGAGGAGCTTCTTCGCGGGGCGCGAGATCACCTTGCCGAGGCTCGATGACGATACCGTGCACGAGCCCTACGGAACCTCGCTGCGCATGAGCGACATCGGCTACCGCAACAAGAATCAAGCCACGGTGAGCGTCTCGGTCAACAGCCTGGACGAATACGTGCGGGACCTGTCCAAGGCCATCAGCACCCCCTACCCGCCGTACGCGCAGATCGGGGTGAAAGTCGGCGGCGAATATCAGCAGCTCAATGCGAATATCCTGCAGATAGAAAACGAATACTACAGCTACATCCGGCCCAAGCGCGTCGCGAGGTCCGGCGAAAGGCCCACCAAGGCGCTTCGCCGCGCCGGAGTGGAGTACGTGGAGGTCCGCGCACTCGACGTCAGCGCCTTCGATCCGGTCGGGGTGAACCAGAACAAGCTGCGATTTCTGGAGGCGTTACTCGCATTGTGCCTGCTGAGCGATAGCGCGCCGATCGGCCGCAGCGAGCAGGAAGCGCTCGATGAGAACCATCTCAAGGTGGCGCGGCGCGGCCGCGAGCCCGGGCTCAAGCTGAACCGCGACGGCCGGGATTTCCCGATGTCCGAATGGGCGCGCCAGCTGCTCGATTCGATGCAGGGACTGTGCGAGATGCTGGATCACGGGGAGCCGGCGCGCCCCTACACGGCCGCTCTGGAGCAGCAGCGCGCCAAGGTCGAGGATGTGCAGCGTACGCCCTCGGCGCGACTGCTCACCGAAATGCGCCAAAGCGGCGAATCGTTCTTCCAGCTGGCGAAGCGCATGTCGAGGATGCACAAGGACTATTTCCTGGACCTCTATCCGCCCAACGAGCGGCGCCTCGCCGAGTTTGCCGCCGCAGGGCAAGAATCGCACGACGAGCAGCGCCGTATCGAGGCCGCCGATAAGACGGATTTCGACACGTATCTCGCCCACTACCTGGCCGACTGACCGGCCCTGCCGCTTTTACATAAGATCGCGATGCACGTCCCACATTTTTCCGCGACGTGTGTTCCAATTCGTTGAGTCGGCGTCGGACGGACGCTATGGTAGGCATGCAATGATCACTGGCAAGCGATTCCCGGGGGAGGATCTGCCGGATTTGCCGCATGCGCGGCAACTGAAGGCCGGTTTTCCGTGGCTGACGTTCGATGCGGAGCTCGAGCCGGCGTTCCGGCAGGCCGTCCTCGACGAAAATTTGCGGCATATCCGCATCAATTTTTGCCTGGCGATCACGATCATCATCGCGGTATCGGCGATGGGATCGAGCGTGTTGGGCCGCGAACTGAATCGCATTCCCAGCATGATCCACATGCTGGTGATGATTCCGCTGCTGCTGGTCTGCTTCGGCGCGAGTTTTTCGGCGCGGCGGCATCGCATCTATGCTCCGCTCGCGCTCGCGGCGATCACGCTGGCGGGCCTGAGCGTGGTGGCGATCCAGCTGATCGCCTCGCTCGGCGGCGTCTCGATTCTGTTTCCGGGTCTGCTGTTGACCGTCGTTTTCATCTACTTCATGGGCGGGCTGATTTTCTATCACGCGCTTGCCGCGAGCGTGATCGTGACGTTCGTGTTCTTGGCCGCGGGAACTTCGCTGCAGCTGCCGGCCCGCGAATTCGGCTACGACGCGCTGGCCATGATGGCGGTCAATCTATTCTGTGCATCGGTGGTCTATATGCACGAGAAAACCAGCCGCATGCGCTTTCTCGAGGCCGCGCTGCTGCGGGAAATGGTGGCGCGCGACGGCCTCACGGGTATTCAAAACCGGCGCATGTTCGATCAGCACATCCAGCGCGTATGGCACCAAGCCGTACGCGATGGCCAGCGGGTGGCCGTGGTGCTGGTCGATATCGATTGCTTCAAGGACTACAACGACCGCTACGGTCATCAGGCGGGCGATGAATGCCTGCGCGCGGTCGCCGTTTCCCTGAGTCAATGCGCGCGCCGTCCGCTGGACTTCGTCGCGCGGTACGGAGGCGAGGAATTCGCCGTCGTCTTGTACGAGGCAAGCCGCGATTACGTGGCGGAAGTGCTTACGCGCATTCAACGCTCGATCGCCGAACTTAACATTCCGCACGAGGCCTCGCATGTGGCCAGCCGCCTGACCGTGAGCATCGGTGCAGCGTTCATACTTCCCGGGGCGAACCGCACCGCCGAAGGCCTGATTCAGCTGGCGGACGAGGCTCTGTACAGTGCGAAGGAGCAGGGCCGCAACCGCATCGTCGTCATGGAAGCCGAATACCACACGCTGAAAACCGGCCGCTTCGATCTTCGCCGCGCCCAGCGGCTCTAAGAACGGTAGATGTCGACTCGAGGCTCTTCGCCCGCCCGTCTGCTGGCGCGGAACATCCCCTCGGAATTGAATTCCATGGCGATCCGGCCCTGGCCGTCGATCGCGATGACCCCGCCTTCGCCGCCGAGCGCAGGGAGTTCCTCCAGCACCACCTCGCGAACGGCCTCCGCGAGGCTGCGCCCGCCGAAACGCAATCGCGCACAGATGTCGTGCGCCACCGCGGCGCGGATGAACACCTCTCCGTGCCCGGTTGCCGATACGGCGCACGCGCGGTCGTCGGCGTAGGTTCCCGCACCGATGATTGGCGAATCGCCTATGCGCTGATACCGTTTGCCCGTCATGCCGCCCGTGGAAGTCGCGGCCGCGAGGCGGCCGCGGCGGTCCAACGCGACCGCGCCGACGGTGCCCACATGCGATATGGTGAGCGGCGACAGGTGCGCATCGCCGCCGCGGATGCGCTCGAGCTGCCGCCAGCGCGCCGCCGTGTAGAAGTAGCTGCGTGGCACGAATTGGAAGCCGCGAGTCAGCGCGAACTCCTCGGCGCCGCCGCCGCTCAGCATCACGTAGTCCGAGTGCTCCATCACCGCTCGCGCGAGCTCGACCGGGTTCTTGATGTGGGTCACGCCGCAGACCGCCCCGGCCTTGAGCGTCGCCCCGTCCATGATGGAGGCGTCGAGCTCGATCTGGCCGTCCAGCGTGAACACAGCGCCGTGTCCGGCGTTGAACAACGCGTCGTCCTCGAGCATGACGACGGCATCCGTCACTGCGTCGAGGGCGGTGCCGCCGCTCTCGAGCACGGAGTAGCCCGCCTTGAGAGCCTCGCCGAGTCCTGCTCGATATAGTCGCTCCATATCGCCGCTCATCTCGGCGCGCGGCAGCGTGCCGGCGCCGCCGTGAATCGCCAGTGCAAACATCTTGCAGTTCGTTCCTCTGGTCGGTGACTTCTCGCAAGGCTATCATCATTCGCAGATGAAGCCATTCCCCCGCACGGATCGGATCAAGAGCATTCTCATCGCCAATCGCGGCGAAATCGCGATTCGTGTGATGCGCGCGGCGACCGAGCTCGGCATTCGCACGGTCGCAATCCACTCGCAAGAAGATCGATTTTCGCTGCACCGGACCAAGGCCGACGAAAGCTATCTGGTCGGCGAGGGCAAGGGGCCCGTCGAGGCGTATCTCGACATCTCCGACATCATTCGCATCGCGACCGAGGCGCGGGTCGACGCCGTGCATCCGGGCTATGGATTCTTGTCGGAAAGCCCGGAATTCGCCGAGGCTTGCGCGGCGGCCCGGATCACGTTCGTGGGCCCCCTGCCCGACACCATGCGCAGGCTGGGCAACAAAATCGAGGCGCGCAATCTTGCGGCGAGTGCGGGCGTACCGGTGATGCCGGCCACGCCGCCGTTGCCGGCCGAGGAGGAGCAGATTCTCGCGATGGCCCATGCCGTGGGCTTTCCGGTCATGCTGAAGGCGAGCTGGGGCGGCGGCGGCCGCGGCATGCGCATCGTGGAAGACGACCGGGAGCTCATCGCGACGGTGGCCGCCGCCAGGCGTGAGGCCAAGGCGGCCTTCGGCAAGGACGAGGTGTATCTGGAGAAGCTCATCCGGCGGGCGCGGCACGTGGAAGTGCAGATACTGGGCGACGCGCACGGCAATCTGGTTCATCTCTACGAGCGCGATTGCACCATGCAGCGGCGCAACCAAAAGGTGGTGGAGCGTGCACCGGCGGCGTTCCTCAGCGAGAGTGAGCGCAGCGCGCTGTGCGAAGCAGCGCTCAAGATCGGACGCGCCGTCCAATATCGCGCGGCCGGAACGGTCGAGTTCCTGCAGGACGCTGACACCGGCAAATATTATTTCATCGAGGTCAACCCGCGAATTCAGGTCGAACACACGGTCACGGAGTGCGTGACCGGAGTCGATCTGGTCAAGGCGCAAATCCGCATAGCCGCCGGCGCCCGCATCGGCACCCCGGAGAGCGGGGTGCCGCGACAAGAGGATATCCGGGTGAACGCGCATGCCCTGCAGTGCCGCGTCACGACCGAAGACCCGGAAAACAACTTCGTGCCCGATTACGGCAGGGTGACCGCCTATCGCAGCCCCGCGGGCTTCGGCATCCGGCTTGACGCCGGAACAGCGTACGCGGGCGCCATCATCACCCGCTTCTACGATTCGCTGCTGGTCAAGGTCACCGCCTGGTCGCCGACGCCGGAGGAGACGATCGCGCGCATGCACCGTGCGCTCTGGGAATTTAGGATTCGCGGTGTGGTGACCAATTTGCGATTTCTCGACCAGCTGATCATGCATCCGTGCTTTGCGGCGGCGGACTACACCACCAAATTCATCGACCAAACGCCGGAGCTGTTTCAGATTCCGCGCAAGCGCGACCGGGCGACGCGGCTGCTGAGCTTCATCGGCGACGTGATCGTCAACGGCAACCCGGAGGTCAAAGGGCGGCAGCACAAGCCGCCGGCGCCAGTGTTCCCGCGGGTGCCGCGGGTGCCGCTGCCGCCGCCGCCCCCGGGCACCAAGCAGAAGCTCGACCAGCTCGGACCCGACGGTTTTGCCGCCTGGATGCTCGAGCAGAAGCGTGTGCTGCTCACGGATACCAGCATGCGCGACGCCCACCAATCGCTGCTGGCGACGCGCTTCAGAACCCGTGACATGGCGCTGATTGCGCCCCACTACTCGAGCCTGCTTGCGCAGCTGTTTTCGGTGGAATGCTGGGGCGGCGCCACCTTCGACGTCGCCATGAGGTTCCTCAAGGAAGATCCCTGGGCGCGGCTCTCGAGCTTCCGCGAGGCGATGCCCAACCTGCTGTTGCAGATGCTGCTGCGGTCGGCGAATGCGGTCGGCTACACCAACTACCCCGACAACGTGGTGCGGCACTTCGTAGCGCGGGCAAGCGAGGCCGGGATCGACGTCTTTCGGGTGTTCGATTGCCTGAATTGGGTCGACAACATGAGAGTGACGATAGAAGCCGTCAGAGCCGCCGATCGTCTGTGCGAGGCGGCGATCTGCTATACCGGCAATCTGTCGAACCCGCGGGAAACCAAATACGATCTGCGCTACTACCTGGGCATCGCCGGGGAGCTGAAGGCCATGGGAGCGCACGTGATAGCCATCAAGGACATGGCGGGCCTGTGCCAGCCGAGCGCGGCGGCCGCTCTGGTGGGGGCGCTGAAGAGCGAGGTGGGACTGCCGGTTCATTTCCACACGCACGACACCAGCGGCATTGCCGCCGCGAGCGTGCTCGCCGCCGTCGAGGCGGGCGCGGACGCCGTCGACGGCGCCATCGATTCACTCTCCGGTCTGACCTCGCAGCCGAATCTGGGATCCATCGTGGAAGCCCTGAGGTTCGGCCCGCGCGATTCGCTGCTCGACCCGCATCACCTGCGCGCGATCTCGGCCTACTGGGAACAGGTGCGGCACGGTTATGTGGCGTTCGAGAGCGACATTCGCGCCGGTGATTCCGGGGTCTACGTGCACGGCATGCCGGGCGGCCAGTACACGAATCTTCGCGAACAGGTGCGCTCGCTCGGCATCGACGATCATCGTTGGCCGGAGGTCGCGCATGCCTACGCACAGGTCAACGAGATGTTCGGCGATATCATCAAGGTCACGCCCACGTCCAAGGTGGTCGGCGACATGGCCATCATGATGGTCACCAGCGGGCTGACGAGGGAGCAGGTGCTCGATCCGGCGGTGGAAATCGCGTTTCCGGAATCCGTGGTGCAGTTTTTCCGCGGCGAGCTGGGCCAGCCTCTCGGGGGCTTTCCTCCGGGGCTGCAGAAAAAGGTGCTGGGCGGCAAAGCTCCGCTCACCGTGCGGCCCGGCGAGCTGCTGCCGCCCGTGGATCTGCAGGCGGAGCGCACGGCCGCGGAGGCCAAGGCGGGACGCTCCATCACGGAGTTCGAGCTCGCCTCCCATCTGATGTACCCGAAGGTTTTCGCGGAATACGCCGCCGAGCGCGCAGCGTTCGGCGACGTAAGCATGCTGCCGACCGCGGTATTCTTCTACGGCATGCACTCAGGCCAGGAAATCAACGTCGATTTGGAGCGCGGCAAGACGCTGATCGTGAGATACGTCACGACCAGCGATGTTCATGAGGACGGTACGCGAACCGTGTTCTTCGAGTTGAATGGTCAGCCGCGGCCAATTCGCATTGCCGACCGCAGTCAAGTCGCCAAACGGCCGCCGCAAAGAAAAGTCGAAGCGGGCAATCCAAAGCACATCGGCGCACCGATGCCTGGGACGATCGGCACGGTATCGGTGCGGGGCGGTCAGCACCTGGCGCGCGGCGATGTGTTGCTGACGCTGGAAGCGATGAAAATGGAAACCACGGTCCGCGCGGAGCAGGGCGGGGTCGTCAAGGAGATACTGGCCACCCCGGGCCTGCAAGTCGACGCCAAGGATCTATTGGTCGTCTTGGAATGAATCAAATGGCTTCTTTCAGCGCGACTTGCGGGTTCGCCAGCTTCTCCGGATCCGGCCGGGCGCGATCGGCGATGAGTTTGCGCGCAGCCATGTAGTCCCTCGAATGATTGACCGCTTCGACGGCCAGCAATTCGCCGCCCTTGAGGTAGCAGACGCTGAAGCTGCGCGAGGCCGGATCGCCGCGCAGCACCATCCGATCGAAGCCCTGGGACAGTCCCACGATGAGCAGTTTATTGTCGAACTGATCCGACCAAAACCAGGGCACGCGGTCGTGCACCGCGTCTCGCCCGAGGATATTGAGGGCGGCGGTTTTGGACTGTTCAAAGGCATTGTCGACCGATTCGAGCCGAACGCGCATGCCGAAACGCAGCGACGGGTGATTGGTGCAATCGCCGGCGGCATAAATGGCGGCGTCGCTGGTGCGGCAGCGCTGATCCACCACGATGCCGTTGTCGCAAATCAGGCCGGCGGCGCCCGCCAGCTCGGTGTTTGCCGCCGCTCCGACACCGACAACGAGCAGATCCGCCTCGAAGGCGCTGCCATCGGCGCAAATCACGCGCTCCACCGAGCCCCTCCCCTCAAGCGCGATCACGCGGGTATTGCAGACGATCTCGACGCCCTGCCTGCCATGCTCGTGGGCGAAATACTCCGAGACGCACGGTGCCACCACTCGGTTCATCACCCGGTCCGCCATTTCGAGCACGGTGACCGCGCAGCCCAACTGGCGGGCCGTCGCCGCAGTCTCCAGCCCGATGTATCCGCCGCCGATGATGACGGCCCGGGCCCCGGGTTTGAGCCGTTCACGAATCGCCGCGACATCCGCGAGCCCGCGCAGATAATGCACGCCGGGCAATTCCGCTCCTGGACAAGTCAGCTGGCGCGATCTGGCCCCCAGACACAGCAGCAGTCCGTCATAGGCCGCCCTCTCGCCGTCCGCGAGCACGACCCGATGCGCGGCCGGTTCGATTCGCGTCACCCCGACGCCGAGCTTCAGCTCGATGCGATGTTCGTCGTAAAACGCCCGATGCCGGAACAGCAGCCGGTCCGCGGCCAGCTCGCCGGCGAGGTATTTCTTCGACAGCGGAGGCCGCTGATAGGGCAGATGCGGCTCCTCGCCGATCAGCACCAGGCGGCCGCCGAACCCCTCGCGGCGCAGGGTGTCGACGGCCTGGGCTCCGGCCTGTCCGCCGCCGATGACGAGCACGGTTGAGATCATGATGCCTTTAGACCCCTGGGGCGCATATGATCGTGCCGGTCGAGTAGAATAGTAATAGGATTGCCCTGGCGGCCCAATGCTGCGCGGAGTTCACACAATGAAATTGATCACTGCGATTATAAAGCCATTCAAGCTGGATGACGTGCGCGCGGCTCTATCGGAAATCGGGGTCTCGGGCATGACTGTCACCGAGGTGAAGGGCTTCGGCCGCCAGCGCGGCCATACCGAACTGTACCGTGGGGCGGAATACGTCGTCGATTTCGTCCCGAAGACGCGCATCGAGGTTGCCGTCAAGAACGAACTCGTGGACCAGGTGATGGAAGCCATTGTGGCCGCTGCCAAAACCGGCAAGGTCGGCGACGGCAAGATCTTCGTCACGGACATCCTGCGGGTGCTGCGCATCCGCACGGGCGAGACCGACAACGCCGCTTTGTAGAGGGGCGGTTCGCCGGTGGCTCGCGCTGACGGTCCTCGGCACCGCTCTCGCGGAGCCCGGGCTTGCGGCGAAGCTCACGGCCACCGAACACACGAACATCGAGGAGCCGAGGCCCACCGACGTGCCGAGCGATGCCGTGCTGGAGGCATCCGGCGCGGTCATCGGCACCATCGACATCGACATTCACAACATATTCGACAAGGACGACCCCCGCGAGAACTCCGGCCTGTACCGGCTCGCCAATCGCTTTCACCGCCGCACCAGGCCTGGCGCGATCCGGGCGCAGCTGCTGTTCAAGAGCGGCGACCGCTACAGCGCTCAGAAGCTGGCGGAAACGGAACGCAACTTGCGCATGCTGATCTACATCTACGACGCCAACGTCGTTCCCGTGCGCTACGCCGGCGGCAAGGTCGACGTCAAGGTCATTACCAAGGATGTATGGACCTTGACGCCCGGCATCTCTTTCGGGCGCGCCGGCGGCGCCAACTCCACGAGCTATGACCTGGAAGATACCAATTTCCTGGGATGGGGAAAGAGCGTGAAGCTCATACACAGCCGCAGCGTCGACCGCACCAGCAATGCGGTGGATTATGCGGATCCGAACGTGTTCGGATCGCGCTGGACCTCGAACCTGGAGTATGTTAATTCGAGCGACGGACACCAGCGCACCGCGCAGTTTGCGCAGCCCTTCTATTCGCTCGATACGCGCTGGAGCGCCAACGTCTTGGCGATGAGCTACGATCGCACCGAGTCGCGCTATTACTTGGGCAATATTGTCGACCAATTCAACGACAACGAAAGGACCTACCAGTTGGGCGGCGGCGTCTCCAGCGGTTTGGTCGACGGCTGGAGCAAGCGGCTGCTCTTCGGCATGTATTACGACCAGAACCTGTTCGTCCCCACGCCGGTCACGAGCCTGCCGGCGAACCCGTTGCCGCCCGACCGCACCCTGTCGTATCCATTCGTCGGATTCGACATCTTGCAGGACAGCTACAGAAAGATCGGCGACGAGAATGAGATCGGCAGAACCGAGGACTTGTACTTCGGCACGGAAGTCACCGGCCAGGTGGGCGTCTCCAACGGGGTGTTCGGCGCGCATACCAACGCGCTGATGCTGGCCGCCACCGCGGTGCACGGCTTCGAACTTCCCGACGAACAGCAGCTGTTTCTGAATTGGGATTTCTCGACACGCGTCGAGGACGGCCGCGCGGTCAACTTGATCACCGACGGCAGCGCGAAATATTACTGGCGCTGGCGGCCGAATTGGCTGCTCTACGCATCCCTCTCGGCAACCGTCACCGACTCGCTGGATCCCGACATGCAGCTCCTGCTGGGGGGAGACAACCCCTCCTCTCTCAACGCCGGCCAGCTTAGCCTGCTGTCCTCGGGCAGCGCAGGCGCCGCCGCCGCAGCGCAGCCGGCGACGGGGATGCGCGGCTATCCGCTGCGCTACGAGTCGGGCACATCGCGCGCCATATTGACCGTGGAGCAGCGGGTGTTTACGGATTGGTATCCCTATCGGCTCGTGCGCATCGGCGCCGCGGCCTTCGGCGATGTGGGCAGAACGTGGGGCAGCGGTTCGGTCGGCAACAGCGACCCCGGCCTGCTGCGCGATGTGGGTTTTGGATTTCGATTGGGCAACACGCGCAGCGGCCTCGGCAACGTGGTGCACATTGATTTCGCGTTTCCGCTGAGCAATACCACCGGCATTAAGAAATTCCAGTTTCTGGTGCAAACGTTCCGGAGCTTCTAGGAACCTGTCTCCTTGTGTGCCGCGGCCCTGCGCCGGCGCCACAGAATGAGCGCTCCGATACATACCGCGAAATTGAGCACCCACCACGCGAGCTGGCGCGAGTTGTTGTTGGCGCCCGGCTTGACCGCTGCATCTGCGATCTGCAGTGTTCCTTCGAGCTGCTCGTGCGCGGCGCCGAGCGCAACGTCGAACTTCACCGCCGCCGCGCCCGGCAAGCTCAATTCCGGTGTTTGCAGCGAGTAGCTGCCGTCGGCCTCGGCGGTGGTGGAGTGCACAGTTCCCCTCAGGGTGAGGCGCACCACGGCATCGCGCACCGGCGCATTGTCGGCGATGCGGCTCAAGTGAATCGTCATGCGCTCCCCGTGCACTGTCCCGACCGCCAGAAGATCGGAGGAGCGCGCTTCGATCCGGGCGCCCTGGGCCGGTTCGAGCCCCGCCGCCGCAGAGCCGGCCAATGCGAGCGCACCGGCCAGCCAGAAGACCACGCCTCGCTTCAGAGCATCCAACCGGCAATCCCCATGGCGATTCCGCCGGCGGCGGCGATCACGCCGAAGATCGGAAAGAAGCTTTTGCGCGCCAGGAAGTACAGGGAGCACAGCACCAGACCAAGCTCGAGCAGGCCCTCGCCGATATCGAAGCGCAGCGCCCGATGTTCTTCGATCTCGCTTTTCGCGTCCTTCGCCTGGGCTTCCTTCATGATCTCCTTGGCATCGTCCGCGTACTTATCGCGCGCGGTTTCGAGCTTGTGCATCGGCGCCGCGGCCGTCGCGGGTTCCGAAACCAGGCTCTCGAGCAGAGTCAACGCCACTTCGCTGGTGTTTTCCCGAATCTTCTTCGCCTGATAGAAGGCCCATTGGTCGTTCGATTCGGTGCGGTGAATGACCGCCTGGGTATGCGCGCGGTGCGATGCTATGGTGACCACGGACAAAAAGACGCCGACCACGCCGACCAGGATCCCGACCCGGCGGGTATTTGGATCAGCCGCATGTTCCGGGGTGACTTCGATTTCAGGCATGACGCGAAAATATCCTCGGTTATAAGCAAACTACACGACGATTCTGGCGCGGCCGGTGAGCCGGCCGCGCTCATTTGATGACACGCAGTCGCGGGTTCGAGCGGGAGATGCCCAAGACGCCGCTGCGCACCACCTCGACGATGTCGCCGAATGCCGCGACGTTGGCGATGAACTCGCCGATCTCGGTCTCCGTGCTCGTGAGTTCCACGATATAGCTCGACGGGTTCGATGACAGCACCCGCCCGCCGATCCGGCGCAGCAGCGTTCCGACCGCTTCGACATGATCGGGCGCGATCTGCAGCTTGATCAGCAGAAGCTCGCGGGCGAGATGATCGCCGCTGGTCATGTCCTCGACGGCGACTACGTCGACGAGCTTCAGCAGCTGCGCGTTGATCTGAGCGATCACGTGATCGGAGCCGATGGTGACCAGCGTGACGCGCGATACCGTGGGGTCGTTCGTGGGCGCCACCGAGAGGGATTCGATGTTGTAGCCGCGGGTCGAAATCAGTCCGGTGACGCGGGTCAGCGCCCCGGCTTCGTTCTGCAGAAGAATCGCAATGAGGTGCCGCATGGTCCCTCAGAGGATACGGGACGGTGCCACTTGGGCGCCAGGGCTAGAACTGCTAGGCTTTGAGCGTGAAAGAAGGCTATGACATGTTGAACCAAGGCGCTCATCCGCTGGCCGGCGCCAGCATGACGGGTGCGGAAATGCTCGTCCAGGTGCTGGCCGACGAGGGCGTGGATACGGTGTTCGGCTACAGCGGTGGCGCGGTATTGCCGATTTACGACGCCGTATTCTGCTACAACCAGGCGCACCAGTCCGCCATGCCGCTGATCGTCCCCGCCAACGAGCAGGGAGCCGGATTCATGGCCGCGGGCTATGCGCGCGCCAGCGGGCGAGTCGGGGTCGCCCTGGTGACCTCCGGTCCGGGAGCGACCAATACGGTGACCCCGGTGCGCGACAGCCAGGCGGATTCCGTGCCGATCGTGGTCATCTGCGGCCAGGTGGCGACCACCTCGATCGGCACGGATGCGTTCCAGGAAGCTCCCGTGCCGAGCATCATGGGCGCGGTGGCCAAGCACGTCTTCCTGGTGACCGACCCAACCAAATTGGAAGCCACGGTGCGCACCGCTTTTGAGATCGCGCGCACCGGGCGGCCGGGTCCTGTGGTGCTCGACGTTCCGAAGGACGTGCAGAACTGGAAGGGCGTGTTTCACGGGTCGGGCCGCCTGCCGATTCCTGGCTATCGGCAGCGCATGAATCGGCTGGAGGCGGGCAAATTGCCCGATGCCGCCTGCGCGGCATTTTTTGCCGCGCTGGCCGCCGCAAAGCGTCCGCTCATTTACGCAGGCGGCGGCGTGATCAACGGCGGCGCCTCGCATGCGCTGCGCGAGTTCGCGAGCGAATTCAAGCTGCCGGTGGTCACGACATTGATGGGCATCGGTGCCGTCGATACCGCTCACCCGCTGTCCATGCGCATGCTCGGAATGCACGGCGCCGCGTTCGCGAACTACGCGGTGGATGATTGCGATTTCCTGATGGCGGTCGGCGCGCGCTTCGACGATCGCGTCGCCGGCAATCCGCAGAAATTTGCGGGCGGCGCCAGGTTCATCGCGCATTTGGACATCGACGCGTCGGAGATCAACAAGGTCAAGCGAGTCGATTGGAGCCACGTGGGGCTGATGACCGACGCGCTCTCGAGTTTGACCGATTACGGAAAGGCGGAGAACTTCACCTGCGATTGGTCCGAGTGGCGCGGGCATTGCGATGAGCTGCGCGCCAAGTACGCCATGAACTACGACCGCGGCAGTCCTCTCATTCAGCCGTATTACGTCATCGAGGAAATCAATCGGCTCACCCGCGGCGAGGCGATCATTACCACCGGAGTCGGCCAGCATCAGATGTGGGCCGCCCAGTATTTTGATTTCCGCAGCCCGCGGCTGTGGCTGACTTCCGGCAGCATGGGAACGATGGGCTTCGGGCTGCCGGCGGCGGTGGGCGCGCAATTCGCGCAGCGCAACCGCCTGGTGATCGATGTCGACGGCGATGCCAGCATCCGCATGAACATCGGCGAGCTGGAGACCGTCACGACCTATGATTTGCCGATCAAAGTCGTGGTGCTGAACAACTGCGGCGACGGCATGGTCAAGCAGTGGCAAAAGCTGTTCTTCAAAGGCCGCTTGAGCGCCAGCGACAAGAGCCTGCACACGAAGGATTTCGTCAAGGTGGCCCTCGCCGACGGATTCAAGTTTGCCGAGCGCCTCGAGAGGAAGGCCGATGTGCCTCGCGTCGTCGGAGAATTCGTCCGCTTCGACGGGCCGGCATTCCTCGAAGTGATGATCGACCAGAACGCCGGCGTCTATCCGATGGTGGGCCCAGGTCAGGCATACGACGAAATGATCACCGGTGAGCACATCGCTTCGCGAAAGCAGGTCGAAATCAAGGCGCCCGACGCGTCAGAGATGTTCTGAGGCGCTTCCGCCGTCCGCTCCCGCGCCTACCACACTCCGCTGTTCGGCATGCTGGCCCACGGCTCGGCAGGGGGCAGAGCCGCGCCATGCTGCAGCAGTTCGATCGAAATTTGGTCCGGAGACCGCACGAACGCCATGCGCCCGTCCCGCGGCGGCCGGTTGATGGTGACGCCATGGTCCATCAAGCGCCTGCAGGCCGCGTAAATGTTCTCGACGGCGTAGGCCAGGTGCCCGAAATTGCGGCCCCCGCCATAGGCTTCAGGATCCCAGTTGTGAGTCAGTTCGACTTGCGCCCCTTCGTCCCCGGGGGCGGCCAAAAATACCAGCGTGTATCGGCCCTGAGGGTAGTCGCGCCGCGATAATTCGACCAGGCCGAGGGCGTCGCGGTAAAAGCCTAAGGATTGTTCGATATTGGTGACGCGAACCATGGTATGCAGATACTTCATGACGACCGTCCCTTTAAGTTAGCGGCGCAAATTTGGAGGAAGCGATGCATAAAAGCAAATTGAGCGGGTTCATCATCGACTGTAGGACCGACGACCTGTCGGCCGCCGCGGGGTTCTGGAGCGGCGCCTTAGGGATGCCGGTGCGCGAATTGCCGGGCAGCGAGGGCGAGGTCTATCAGCGATTGGACGATTCGCAGCATGGCCTGCACATCGAGGTTCAAAAGGTGGATCACCCGAGCCGGGTGCATCTCGACCTCGAAACCGACGACATCGAGGCCGAAGTGCGTCGCTTGGAGCGGCTCGGAGCCAAGCGGGTGCAGGCGATCCAATCCTGGTGGGTGATGGAAGCACCCACGGGCCAGCGATTTTGCGTGGTGCGGGCGAGTTCGCCCGAATTTGCGCGCCTGGCCACGGCATGGCCGTAGACTCGATGGTTGGCCGATCAGCTGTTGCATATATCGTACAACTTGCTGGTCGATTTAACATAGTGTGGAAATTTGCAATTTCAGCCGCTAAACCCTTGAATTTGCCATGCCCAAGTGGTATCATTTTCGCTACTTCAGAGAAGGCTCCAATCGCCGCGTTACTTAATTGCAACAGATATAATTCAAAGAGGGTCGAACGTAAGCGCACTGCATGTGCCTCGTATCTTCCACCGAAGGACGTGTCGGGTTATTACTCAGCACCTGTTCCACTCGAATTCCCCGGCATGTCCGGGGATTCTTTTGTAGGACCCAAGAGGGGTGTCGATGGCCTTAAGTGATGGGTTTACGGGCGCTGTCGGCAATACCCCCTTGATCCGGCTGCGTCACCTGAGTCAAGAGACAGGCTGCGAAATTCTCGGCAAAGCCGAATTCATGAATCCAGGCGGCTCGGTGAAGGATCGGGCTGCCAAGTGGATCGTGCTCGACGCCGAACGGCGGGGGGTTTTGAAGCCCGGCGGGACCGTCGTGGAGGGAACGGCGGGCAATACCGGGATTGGTCTCGCCCACGTGTGCAATGCGCGCGGCTATCGATGCGTCATCGTCATGCCCGACAACCAGGCGGCCGAGAAGTACCAGATCATCGAGGCCTTGGGGGCGCAGCTTCGCAAGGTGCCGGCGGTTCCCTACAGCAGCCCCAACCAGTACCAAAAGGTGGCCGGCCGGCTGGCGGCGGAGCTGCCGGATGCGATCTGGGCCAACCAGTTCGACAACACCGCGAATCGTGAGGCTCACTTCGAATCCACCGGTCCGGAGATTTGGTGCGATACGCAAGGGAAAATCGACGTATTTTGCGCCGCCACCGGTACCGGCGGCACTCTGGCGGGCGTCGCCGCCTTCCTCAAATCCCAATCCACGGCGGTGCGAATCGTACTGGTGGACCCGCCGGGCAGCTCGCTCTATCACTACATCAAGCACGGGGAGCTGAAATCCGACGGCGGCTCGTCGATCACCGAGGGCATCGGCACCGGCCGTGTGACGGCGAATCTCGCGGGGGCACCGATCGACGATGCGGTGCGGATCAGCGATGCCGAGACCCTGCGCTTCGTCTACCGCCTGCTGCGTGAGGAAGGTCTGCTTCTCGGCAGCACGGCCGGGATCAACGTGGCCGCCGCGGTGAGGATCGCCGAGCAAATCGGCCCCGGCCACACGATCGTGACCGTCCTGTGCGACGGCGGCGCCAAGTACCAATCGCGCTTGTTCAATCGCGCCTGGCTCGCCGAGCGCGGCCTTGCAGAGGCGATCGCCTAGGCTCCGTAACTGCTCACGGGCCGCGCGCGGTCTAAAGACAGATCGGCCGGCGCGCCGGTATTGAACCAGGCGAGAGTGGAGTGCAGAGCCACCACATCGCCCACCACCAGCAGCGCCGGCGACTCAAGGTTGGCACGCGATGCGACGTCGCAAATGCTGGCCAGGGTCGCGGCAACGACCTGCTGGTCCGCGGTCGTGCCCCGCGCAATGATCGCGGCCGGACGCGTGCCAGACGCGCCGTGCTCGATCAGCTGGGTCGCGATGTGATCCAGGCGCCGGAGGCCCATGTAGAACACCGCGGTAGCACCGGGTTTGGCGAGCGAGCGCCAATCCGGCTCGCTGCCGCGTGCATCGGAGTGACCCGTCACGAAGCTCACGCTGTGGGCGTATTCGCGATGCGTGAGCGGAATTCCGGCATAGGCCGCACAGCCGGCCGCCGCGGTGATGCCCGGCACCACGGAAAAATCGATACGCGCCCGGGCGAGCGCCTCGAGCTCTTCACCGCCGCGACCGAATACGAACGGGTCGCCACCCTTCAAACGGACGACGCGGCGCCCCGCCCGAGCGTGCTCGATCAACAGCTCGTGAATTCTCGCTTGTTCCGTGCTCGCGCCTCCCGCCGCCTTGCCCACACAGATCAGCGTTGCGTCGCGCCGCGCGAGATCGAGTACGGCGTCGGATACCAAACGATCGTGCAGGACGACATCCGCGTCTTGAAGCGCACGCAGGGCTTTCAAGGTGAGCAGTTCGGGATCGCCGGGACCGGCACCCACCAGGGTCACGCTGCCAGCCGGGCGCGGCGCGGCAAAGGTCGCCGACAGCAATTGCCGGGCGATGCGCAGTGCCCCGCGCCGGTCCCCCTCGATGAAGCGGCGCGCGGCGGGACCGTCGACGACGGCCTCGAAATAGCGCCGCCGCTCGCTCGTGCCGCGCAGCCGCCGGCGGCTCGCCTCGCGCAGCTCGCGCAGCCACGATGCCAAATCCCCTAGACGATCCGGAATGAATGCCTCCAAGCGCTCGCGCAGACGACGTGCCAGAACGGGCGAGGCGCCGCCGGTGGAAACCGCCACCAGCACCGGATCGCGATCGATGATGGCCGGCACGATGAAGCGCGACGCTTCGCTATCGTCCACGACGTTCACCGGGATCGCGCGCGCATCGGCCAATTTCCCGATCCACCGATTCAGCGCGCGCTTCGACGTGGCGACGATCACCAGGCGAGCGCCGTGCAGGTCCTCCGGGCTGAATTCGCGACATACGAGCTTCAGCTTGCCGGCTGCGGCGCGCTCCTTGAGCTCCGGGGCGATCTCAAGTGCAACCAGCGTGATCAGCGCGCCGCAGCGCTCCAACAGCGACACCTTGCGCAGCGCCACCTCGCCGCCGCCGACGACGAGCACTTTGTGTCCCTTAAGATCGAAAAAGACGGGAAAATAGTTCATGAGGAGAACTATAGGGTCGCTGGTGCCGGGGCGAAATGAACTATCGCTTATGAGGACATGCGATTTCGTGCTAGCGGCTGGTGCTCGTAGCCACCAAACTTATATTCTATGGCCATGAAGTTCCAGCAACTGCGCTACCTCGTGGCCGTTCACGAAAATGGCCTCAATATCACCGCCGCCGCACGCCAGCTGCACACCTCCCAACCGGGCGTCAGCCGCCAGCTGAAGCTCCTGGAGGAAGAGCTCGGATTTCAGCTGTTCGAGCGCGAGGGCCGCGCGCTCACCCGCACGACAGCGGCCGGCGAGGAGATCATTTCACGGGCGAGCAGCATCCTGCGGGAAATGCAGAATATCCGCCGCACCTCCGCGGAGCTGCGCAAGGCTGACGGCGGTACGCTGTCCATAGCCACCACGCATACCCAGGCACGCTATGTGCTGCCGCCGGTGATTCGCGCGTTTCGCATGAAATACCCGAAGGTACGATTGCATCTGCATCAGGGCACCTCCGAGCAAATTGCGGAAATGGTAGCGCGCGATCGGGTGGATTTTGCCATTGCAACCGGGTCAGAAGATCTGTTCCCGCATCTGGTGCGCCTGCCGGTGTATCGGTGGCACCGGGCAGTCGTCGTGCCGCAGGGCCATCCGCTCGCCTCCGGCGGCAAGCTGACATTGCGGAAACTCGCCGAACATCCGATCGTCACCTATGTGTTCAGTTTCTCCGGCCGCTCTTCGCTGCCTGCGCTGTTCGAAACGGCGGGTCTGTCGCTCGATGTGGCGCTGACGGCGCGCGATTCGGACGTGATCAAGACCTACGTGCGCATCGGCCTCGGCGTGGGCATATTGGCCAGATTGGCCATCGACCCCGTCGCCGACACGGATCTTGAGGTACTCGACGCGAGCCACCTCTTCGAGGGGCATACGACCTGGATCGGCTTTCGGCGCAGCGCCTTGCTGCGCGCCTACATGTATGAGTTCATTGAACTGCTCGCGCCACATCTGCCCCGTAAGCTGGTGCGGGAGACGGAGAAGATGGAGACCCAAGAAGAGGTGGACCGAATTCTGGGGAATCTGCAGATCCCGCTGCGCGACAGCGCGTAGCTGTTGATCAGCGGTGCCGCAGCTTGACGTGGAGGCCTGAGTCGTTCGCGGGCTGATAGCAGACCGAGAAGGTGGAAACGGCGCCCGCCGCGCTCTCGATCTCGCTGTCCGGCAGCTCGAAGCTGTTGAAGCCGCAGCGCGCGAGGAAGAACAGCTGGTCGCGGCTGACGTGGCCGGTAGCGCGCAATTCGCCGGCGAATTTCCAGCGCTCCCGCAGAAGACGGCCCTGCGTGTAGCCGCGCCCTTCGCTCAGGGAAGGAAAGTTCGCGCCGACCAGGTCAAGGCACGGCAAATCGGGCGCCAGAAACTCCACCCGGTGCGCCGGCTCCAGGATCACGCCGAGGCGGCCGCCGCGCGCGAGCCACCGCTCGCGATCCGAGGCCCATTGATCAAATGTCAGAATCAACGCCGAATCGGCGGCGGTTTCGGCCTCGCCGAGGTAGCGCCACTCGTCCACCGCGATCTCACCGTCACGCAGCAGCCGGCGCGGCATACACCCTTTCCTTGAACGGCTTTACACCGAGCCGGCGCACGGTATCGAGGAAGCGCTCGTCGGGGTACCGCTGTTCGACGTACACCGCCAACAGCCGCGCGAGGGCTTCCGGCACGTCGGCCTTGGCGACGGACGGACCGATCACCGTGCCCAGCGATGCGTCGGCGCCCGCCGCTCCGCCGATGGTGATTTGGTACCACTCCTCGCCGCCCTTGTCGACGCCGAGAATGCCGATGTTGCCCACGTGGTGATGCCCGCAGGCATTCATGCAACCGGACATCTTCACGTCGAGCTCCCCTAAGTCATAAATGTAGTCGTAGTCATCGAAGCGCTCGTTGATGAGCCTTGCCACGTCGATGGAGCCTGCGTTCGCGAGACTGCAGAAGTCAAGACCGGGGCAGCAGATGATGTCGGTCAAGGTGCCGATGTTCGCAGTAGCGAGGCCCGCCGCGTCCAGCATCCGCCACAGTTCGAAGGTCTTTTCCTGTTCGACATCGGCGAGGAGCAGATTTTGCGTGTGGGTGACGCGCACCTCGCCGAAGCCGTAGTCATCGGCCAGATCGGCGATCAGCTCCATCTGCGCATCCGTCGCATCGCCCGGCGCGGCGCCGGCTTTCTTCAATGACACATATACCACGCGATAGCCGGACATTTTGTGCCCGCCGGTGTTGTAGCGGTACCAGGCGCGAAACGCCGCATTCTTGCCGGCGGCCGGCTCGGAATCCTGCAGTCTGCGATAGGCGGGCGGTTCGAAAAAGCCGCGCATGCGCTCGACCTGCGCCTGTGTGACGCGCAGTGCGCCGTCCCTTGTCAATCCCCACTCGGCTTCCACGCGCCGCCTGAACTCTTCGATGCCCAACGAGCGCACCAGTATCTTGATCCGCGCCTTGGTCAGATTGTCGCGCCTGCCCTCCCGGTTGTAGACGCGCAGCACCGCCTCCAGATACGACAGCAGGTGTTCCCGCGGCAGAAATTCGCGCACCACCTGTCCGATGATGGGGGTGCGGCCCAGGCCCCCGCCGGCAAGGATTTCAAATCCCATCTTTCCGTCGGCCCGCCTCACGATGCGCACACCCACGTCATGCACCAGCGAGGCGGCGCGATCGCGCGGCGAACCGGTGACGGCGATCTTGAATTTGCGCGGCAGATAGCTGAATTCCGGGTGCAGGGTCGACCACTGCCTGATGATCTCGCACCACGGCCGCGGATCCTCGAGCTCATCCGGGGCGACTCCGGCCAGATGATCCGAGGTCGTGTTGCGAATGCAGTTGCCGCTGGTCTGTATCGCGTGCATCTCGACGGCCGCGAGCTCGGCCAGAATCTCGGGCACCTCCGCGAGCTTCGGCCAGTTGTACTGGATGTTCTGCCGCGTCGTGAAATGGCCGTAGCCGCGGTCGTAGCGGCGCGCAATTGATGCCAGCGCGCGCAGCTGCGCCGAAGACAGCAGGCCGTACGGGATGGCAACCCGCAGCATCGGCGCATGCCGTTGAATGTAGAGCCCATTGCGCAGGCGCAAATGGCGGAACTCATCCTCGCCGAGCTCGCCGTTCAGATAGCGGCGGGTTTGGTCGCGAAACTGTGCGACGCGCTCGTTGACCAATGTCCTGTCGATAGCGTCATATCGATACATGACGCCGCACTGTAATCGGGCGGCCGAATGCAGGCCAATAACCCCGGCGCATGTGCTCATAACCGCCGGTGGGCACGCCGCCGGGCGCCGCCTAGCCCGATGTCGCGTATTTCGCGCCGTACGTCTCGATAACCGTGACCGTCCGGTTGGTAAAACGTGATTGGCTTGGCAGAGCAAAAGCACGGTTGCGTGCAGCATTCCACAAGTCAAACATAGGGTCCGAACTGGGTGACAAAAGATCTCACGGAAGTTTTGGTCGCGCCGGACACTTATCATGTCTCGCCCGAGCCCATGCTGATGGTCGCCGATCTGCACGGGGCTCTTGCCCTGTGCCTGCACGACGAGGCGCGCGGCGTCGGCGGACTGCTGCACTTGAAGTTCATGGGCGGCACCGGACGCCCCAGCGATGTGACGGATAACACGCTGAGTTCGGTTCTCGTGGTGTTGGATCGATTCAAGCGTGCGGTCCTCGGGAATTCCTCGCGGGGCGATGAGATTCAGGCACGTATCCTCGCTCATGCACTGCCGCCGACCGATGTCGGCGAGCCCAGCGCATCGCTGGTCGATCTGATCCAAGCCGACCTGGCCGACGGCAAAATTGCCTGCGGCACGCAGACGATGCGCAGAATCGAATCGCTTCGCGTGTGCTTCCAACCGTTCGAAGGCCGCGTCTGGATTTGTGGCCCCAACAACCTGCGCGCGGCGTCCGGCGCGCGCCGCTCGGCGGTCTGACCGCCAGCCAATCGAGGAGCGCGATCCTTCGGGCTGTACGAGCCATTGCCCATGATGGCCGCGGGACATAAGCTACAGCGCGCCATGCGAATAGCCATGCTTCTATCGACGGTGATCGTTGCCGCCTGTGCGAGCGACAAGCTCGCCGTGACGCCTCCGACGGGAGTCGACCTGAGCGGTCATTGGAAGCTCAATGAGGCGGACAGCGATGATGCGCTGCGCCTGATGCAGAGTCAGCTCGCGGCTGCCACGGCGGGAGCCGGCCCCGGAGGCCAGACAGGGTCCAGGCCGGGCGGACCGGGCGGACCGGGCGGGCGGGGCAGTCGGGGCGGGGCCGGTGCCGGCGGTTTCGGAGCGGCGGGGCCCATGGGTCCCGTGATGCCCTCGGTGACCGTCCTGGACGATGCCTTGCGCTGGCCTGGTAAGGATCTGATTCTCAAGCAAGCAGGAGGCATGGTGACCTTCACCTCCGGCGGCGCCGACCGCGCCTGCCGGCCGAAAAGCTCAGAAGGGAATCATCAGCACCGAACCGATGATGCAGCGCATGGGCGAGACGCGCTCTCGCACGGCCGCGGGGATGTGCCGCCGCCGATTTGTGGTTGGGATGATAAGACACTCGTCGTGCAATCCGGCGATCCGGAGGATGAGCGCCCGCCGTACGAGCTGCGCTTCAGCCTGTCAGAGGATGGGGAGCGGCTCGTGGAACTGGTGCTGTTCAAAGGCGGCCGCTCGAGCGGCTTCGTTGCTTCCCGGGAGTGGAACCGGCTATAAAAAAGCCGGGCCTTAAGCCCGGCTTTTGAGTCCCCATGCCCTTACTGGCGCTTATGATCGCGCGCTCGCGATGATCGGTCTTTATACTTCCCTTTATTGCATTCCTGCAACACTTTAGCCGGGCGTTCTTGCCGAATCTAGCCCAAATACAAAAAAATATGAAAATTAATGTGCCAAAAAAACAACGAATCGCAAGCGCGGGGGCTCAAGGGCCGCAAGGCAGTTCCAAAGAGATCGAGTATTCTTCGCATCTGCCATCTTAAGAGGCGGGAGGCCACTTGCCCAAGCATTCCAATGAATCCGCGGCTGCACCGCGCGCCGTACGCATGCGCCGCGCCTATTTTGATTGCGCATTCGGGCAGCTGCACGTGCGTACCGCATTCCCCGCGACAGGCGGCTTCGATGAGCAGATGACGCTCTTTTGCCTGCATTCCCAAGAGGGTTCGAGCCGCAGTTTCGATCGGTTCCTGGCCCAGATCGCCGATGTGCGCTCGGTCTACGCCCCCGATCTGCCCGGGTGCGGCGAGTCGGACCCCCCCCCGAGCCCCACCGCCGGCTGTGCCGCGCGCGCGGTCGCAGAGCTCGCCCTTGACCTCCGCCTGCGTCAGATCGACCTGCTTGGGGTGCGCTCCGGAGGCACAACCGCCCTCGAGCTGGCCGCCTCACGGCCCGACCTGGTGCGCCGAGTGGTGCTGGTGAATATGCCGGTCATGGACCCTAGCCCCAAGGTCAAGCAGGAGACGCTGGTTCTTCGGACCGACCATGCCGCAGACCCGTTCGAGGCGGCGCCGAAGGAGTTGGCGAAGCAGATCGGCGCCTTCCTCGACCGATGAGGCGGGGGTGAGGCATGAGGCTCAACAAGTACATCAGCGAAACCGGAGCGTGTTCACGGCGCGAAGCCGACAAGTGGATCGAAGCGGGACGCGTCACCTGCAACGGAGTTCGCGCCGTCCTCGGCACGCAAGTTGCGGCAGGCGACGAGGTGCGCCTGGACGGCGAGCTCATCGGCGCGAAAAAAAAGCAGATTTACATGGCGCTCAACAAGCCGGCGGGAATCACCTGCACCACCGACCTTAAGATCGAGGACAACATCATCGAGTTCATCGGGCACAGCGAGCGGATCTTCCCGATCGGCCGTCTGGACAAGGATTCCGAGGGACTGATATTGCTCACCAACAACGGCGATATCGTCAACGAAATCCTGCGTTCCGAAAACAATCACGAGAAGGAATACGTGGTGACCGTGAATCGCCCGATCACGGATGTTGCGCTGTCCATGATGGCGAGCGGCGTGAGGATCATGGGCGCGACGACCAAGCCCTGCGGGGTGACCAGGGTCGACAGCGACACTTTTCGCTTGACGCTCACGCAGGGGTTGAACCGGCAGATTCGCCGAATGTGCTCGGCGCTCGGTTACCGGGTGCAGCAGCTGCGGCGCGTGCGCGTCATCAACATTGAGCTCGGTACCCTGGGGTCAGGCCAATGGCGGTACCTGACCGACTCTGAAATGGCGGGACTGGCGCGTGCGGGCGTGGGCATGGACCGGTGCCGCACGGGTGTGACGGTTCAACCCGAACGCAGTACTGCCGCTGCGAGGCCTTCGGACCACTGACGCCCGATCTTCGCTCCCCAGTCCTTGTGCTGGGCTCGGGCTGCGAGCCAGCGGAAGAAATCGTCACCCTGACCGGTCCAATATGCCTGGCTGAACAGCACCTCGCCGCCGGATTCGACGGTGAAGCGCCTGAAAAGACCGAAACTTGCCAAGGCGCGCGTGCACTTGATGCGCGGGGAGTTTTCCGATAATTCAAAATGATCCGCTCCTACCTGCAGCCGCAGGCGGCCGTCCTGGCCGTACACACAAATGTTGGGTTGAGAGGCGCGGATCAGCGCGACACCGTGCACCAGTGATGGCGGCACGTCATATGCGCTCCATGTGCCTCCCAAGATGTGCCACTGCAGAATCATGCTCTGGCGGCGAAAATCGATGACCGAGACGGTCCGGCTATTATCCGATGGCATGGAGCAGCATGCGCCCGTGAGGCGCTATTTCGACTCGCGATCGGGCAAGTCGGCGAATACGCTTTGTACAATGTTCGCGGTCAGCAGCTGCGGGAGCACGACCGGTGCTGTGGAGCCGGGTTTCGAGTTGTAAACGACGTACAGCGGCACACCGGCGCGTCCGAAGTCGGCCAGCGCCTTCGTGATGGCAGGATCGCGGTTGGTCCAATCGCCTTTCATCAGCGTGACGCCCTTGCCGAGGAATATCTTCTGTACAGCGGCGTCGGCGAACGCATTGCGCTCGTTCACCAGGCACGTCAAGCACCAGCTTGCGGTGAAATTGACCAGCAGCGGCTGACCTCGCGCATTGAGTTGCGCGACTCGGGCGGCGTCGTAGGGCTGCCACGCATCGACCGCTTCGGCATCCGCTGAGGTGCCATTGGGTGAAACCGCCGCGACCGCTGCAAACCGCACCGGCAGCACGATGGCGAGGAGCACGGCCGCCATCGCCGTGAGCAGCGCGGCCATTCGGCCTCCGGTGGAGCTCCACTTGGATTTCTGGTACGCCCACGCCGCCAGCGCGACGAGAATCGCACCGGCCAACGCGGCCCCCAAACCGATCGACGAGGTCTGCTGCGCCAGGACCCACAGCAGCCACGCCGCCGATGCATACATCGGAAACGCGAATATCTGCTTCAGTGTGTCCATCCAAGCGCCGGGTTTCGGCAGCGCGCGGCGCATCCAGGGAGCGAACGACAGCAGCAGATAGGGCAGCGCGAGGCCGGCTCCCAGGGCGGCGAAGATACCTAAGGCAATGACCGGGGACTGGGTCAGCGCGGCGCCGACGGCGGCAGCCATGAAAGGCGCAGTGCACGGCGTTGCGACCAGAGTGGTCAGCACTCCGGTGAAGAATGCCGAGCGATAGCTGTCGCCTTGCGTCAGGCCGTCGCCGACGCCGGCGAGGCCGCCGCCCACCTCGAAGACGCCCGACAGGTTCAGACCCACGGCGAGCAGCAGATAAATCATCAGGGTGACGAACAGCGGCGATTGAAGCTGAAAGCCCCAGCCGATCTGCTCGCCGCCGGCGCGCAGCGCGAGCAGCACCGCCGCCAGACAGAGCATGGAGCTGATCACTCCGGCCGCAAATACGAGCCCCTTGGTGCGCACCGCCGCAGGGTGCTTTTTAGCCTGTTCGACCAGGCCGATGGCCTTGATTGACAGCACCGGAAACACGCACGGCATCAGATTCAGAATGAGTCCGCCGAGGATGGCCAACAACACGAGAACGGGCAGTGCGGGGGCGGCGCCGGCCGCCGGGACGCCGCGAGTTGCGGCGACCGGCGTAGCGACGCCCGTCGCGAACCGCGAGCCCGGCGTGACCGGAGCGCCGCCGGCGCCGGCGAACGCCGCCTCGATCTGCATCGGCACGGAGATCGTATCCTTGCCGCTCTGCTCGGTCGCGAGCAGCACGCCGCGAATCGTGCCGGCCTGCGGCGGCTGATAGCCGACCTTCATCGCGAGCTCGACGGAATCGCCCGTGCGGGTCAGCGTTTGCGGCGCGCCGTATTCGATGCTGCCGTCGTCATACGGATAGAACGCCAGCGACTGGATCTGCGACAGCGTCGCGCCCCAATCTTTGCCGAGGGTGAGCACCAGCCGGCCGTCGCGAATACGCGCGCTGGTCGCGGCCAGCTGCGCGGACGGCAGCTCGCTGCGCGCAGCGGCAAACAGTGGCGCGACGCCTGAGTCGATGGCGCCGGCCGAGGGCTTCACGGGCAGCCGCAACTGCAGGTCGGCATTTTCGGGAATGCAGACATCGGCACACACCAGCCAGCTCGCCTTTGCCTGCAGCGCGAGTGCAGCGCCGACCTTGAGGTCGGGCGCCGCCGTGATCTGCACCAGGTGCATCGCGTGTCTGGCGTAGCCGTAATTGACCAGCGGGGGAATTTCGAAGCGATGCGGGGTCGTCCAGACGATGTCTCCCGCCGTCACACCGGCGGGCAAGGTCCACTTGAGCTTGGTCGCCTGGCCCGAATCCCCGGGGTTGCGCCAATATGTGTGCCAGCCGTCCCGAATATCGAATTCGAGAGCCACCCAAATCGATTGGCCCGCAGCGATGCCATCGGTCTCGCTGATCAACCGGGCTTTGACATTGTCGCTCGCAACCACACTGCCGGAAAGCGGATAGACCGCCGGCGAACCCAAAGCCAGCCCCAAACCGAGGAGCCACCATTGCAATGTGCGCATGACCCGTATGTTACCCAATTACTCGACGGCCCGAGCCCAAAAGGCACGCGACTGCCTGTGGACCGTCTCACAGTTTCAGGCAAACATATCCTCGGGCAGTCGCTTAAGCTAAGGTAGTCGGCGTGCAAGAAAATTACGTAGAGCGAATACTCAAAGCCAAGGTATACGACATCGCCATCGAGACCCCGCTCGACGCGGCGCCCCGCCTCTCCCGCCGGCTCAACAATCGCGTGCTCTTCAAGCGTGAAGACCTCCAGCCGGTGTTTTCGTTCAAAATTCGCGGCGCATACAACAAGATCGCCCAACTGTCGCCGATCAGTGCGCAGCGCGGGGTAATCTGCGCGTCAGCCGGCAACCATGCCCAGGGAGTGGCCCTCGGCGCGCGTACCCGCGGGATTCGGGCCGTCATTGTCATGCCGCTGACTACGCCCGAGATCAAGGTGCAGGCAGTCGCCGATTTGGGGGCCGAAATCGTGCTGCACGGCGATGAGTACGACCAGGCCTATGAGCGCGCCATGGAGCTTGCGCGCGAACGCGGGCTGGTCTTTGTGCACCCGTTCGATGATCCGGACGTGATCGCCGGCCAGGGCACGATCGCCATGGAGATCCTCCGCCAAGCCCACGGCGATGGTATCGATGCGATCTTCGTGCCCGTGGGCGGCGGGGGATTGATCGGCGGGATCGCGGCCTATGCGAAATCACTGTACCCGCGCATCAAGATCATAGGCGTCGAGCCCGAAGACGCGGCCGGAATGCTCGAGTCGCTGCGCGCGGGCAAGCGTGTGACTCTGGAGCGCGTCGGCCTGTTCGCGGACGGCGTCGCAGTGCGGCGCGTGGGCGAGGAAACCTTCAGGCTCGCCCGGCAGTACGTGGACGAAATCATTCTGGTGACCACGGACCAGATCTGCGCGGCGATCCAGGACATTTTCGAGGACACCCGGTCCATTGCGGAGCCGGCCGGTGCGCTGGCGGTTGCGGGCATCAAGAAGTACGTGGCTCGCGAGGCGTGCGCGGAGCGCACGCTCATTGCGATCAATGGCGGCGCGAACATGAATTTCGACCGGCTGCGCTACGTGGCCGAGCGCGCGGACTTGGGAGCGCAGCGCGAAGCGCTGCTGGCGGTCGAGATGCCCGAAGCGCCCGGTTCCTTTCTGCGCTTCTGCGAATTGCTGGGCAAGCGCAGCGTCACGGAATTCAATTATCGCTACCGCGACGCGCAGGCGGCCGCGCAGATATTCGTCGGCCTGGCGCTCACGCAGGGCAAATCCGAGCGTGCCGCGCTCATCGACGCCATCGCGTCCGCTGGCTTCGCGGTGCGCGACATGACCGACAACGAGATGGCCAAGCTGCACGTGCGCTACATGGTCGGCGGCCAAGCGCGCGGACTGACGGACGAGCGGCTGTACCGATTCGAGTTTCCGGAGCGGCCCGGTGCGCTGCTCAGGTTTCTGCGGGCGGTCGGTTCCGGCTGGAACATCAGCCTCTTCCACTACCGAAACCACGGGTCGGACCATGGGCGCGTCCTTGCCGGCATCCAGGTGCCCCCGGATACGCTTACCGATTTTTTCCTGCACCTCAACGAGCTGCAGTATGCGTTCACCGAGGAGACCGACAATCCGGCCTATAAAATCTTCCTCGGCAACTAGTTCGAGCGGCTGGCAGTCGGCGGGGGCCCGGCGCGCAGGCTCCTCAGCCATTCCTGCGCGCGGCGCACGGCCGGATCGTCCGGCCCGCGGGCGCCAAGCAGCAGCGGCACCGCGGTGGTGAGCTCATCGACGGCTTCCTGCGCGCGGCCCATATGGGCGAGGGCGTAGGCGTGAACGGTATGCGCTTGCGCCGTCCAAGCGCTCGATCCCGTCGAGCTTGCGCTCCAGATCCGCAGTGATTGCTCGCTCGCGTCCACAGCTTCCGCGGGCTTGCCAATGTCGACGAGAAGACGCGCGAGCTGCATGAGCGCCGCGGCGCGCCAGGGATGATTGGCCGGCAGCGACCTGTCGTAGATTGCGAGCGCCCGGCGGTATTCCTCCTCGGCTTCGCCCACTGATCCCTCATCGTGCAGCAGCATCGCGAGACTGACGCGCGCATAGCCGACATTGAAATTGTCCGAACCGTAGACTTTGAGTGTCACCTCGAGGGCCTTGCGCAACAGGGGCTCTGCCTCGGCGAGCCGGCCTTCGCGCTGCAGAAGAAACCCGTAATTGCCGATCGCCGCAGCGGTTTCCGGGTGCTGGCTGCCGAGTACGCGCTCCTCGCGATAAATCGCGTCGCGGTACAGGGTCTCCGCGCGCTTCAAGTCGCCCATGTTTTGCGCAACGACCGCAAGATTATGCAGATGCGATGCGACCCGGGGATGGTCGTCGCCGAGCACTTTGCGATCGATGGCGAGCGCCCGTTCATAGGTCTGCTTCGCGAGTCCCCACTGCAGTTCGCGCCCATAGACCTTCGCGAGGTCATCGAGCGCCGCAGAAACGTCGGTTGGAGGAGCCTGCGTCGTTTCGAGAATCTCGAGGCCCCGTTTGTAGAGATCTTTGGCGTCGGCGAATCGACCCTGTTGAAAGCGCAGCCGCCCCAGCGCCCAAAGCGCGCGTCCCGCTTCCTGGCTTGCCGCGCCGTATTCGCCTTGCGCCAAGCGCAAGGCCTCTTGCAGGGGCGGCTCGGCGCGGCTCAATTCGCCGGCTCCGGCCAGTGCGCGACTCAGCTCGAGCAGCGTATCGATGTGCGCTTTGTCGTGGGATTGCGGCTGCAGCGCGAGCGATTCGTTCAACACCGGCAGCGCGTCCCGATACTGTCCCAAACTGTCGTATACCGCGCCGACCGTCGTCAACAGAGCGGCCTTGGTCGCCGGCTGATCCTGCAGCGCATCCTGCAGCCGCTTCGCGCTCGAGTCCAACAGCTCGCGGGCCGTGACCTGATTGCCGCGGTTCACTTCCGGATCCGAAAGCTTGAAAAGATCGACCAGGAAGCTCGATACCTCCTGCGCGCGCTCGCGCTCGCGCTCAGCGCGCTCCCGCTGCTCGGCCACCCGGTCGCGCTCTGCGACGATGCGCCGGGATTGCACGTAGGTCGTGGCGGCGAACGCGAGGATCAGAGCGAACACGCTGGCGCCGGCGGCGACTGGCAGCCAATGGCGCTGCACGAACTTGGCGCTGCGATACGACAGCGTGTCGCGGCGGGCGATGACGGGTTTGCCGTCCAGATAGCGCTGAATATCGCCCGCCATCTGCTGCGCAGAACCGTAGCGGCGCTCCGGCTCCTTGCGCATGGCCATCAAGACGATGTTGTCCAGGTCGCCCTGAAGCGTGCGCCGCAAGCGGTTGGGCGTAGTGCTGCGCGCCTCCGCCACGCCGCGAGCCTCCGCCGAATCCTCGCGGCCGACCGCCTGGCTGAGCAGCGGCGGAACCTTCTCGCAAATCGCACGCTCAATATCCGTCAGCCGCGCTGTCGCAATGACATAAGGGCCCACCCCGGCGAGCAATTTGTACAGAAGCACCCCCAATACATAGACGTCGCTCGCGGTCGTGATGGCATGGCCCATCACCTGTTCCGGACTTGCGTGCTCCGGGGTCATGATCCGCAAGTCGGCGTGGGTGACCGCCAGCGTGTGGCGCCCCAATTGCCGGTCGTCGAGCAGCTTTGCGATGCCGAAATCGAGCAGCTTGGGCACGCCCGCCTTCGTCACCAGGATATTCGAGGGCTTGAGGTCGCGGTGCACAATGAGGTTTTGGTGGGCGTAATGCACCGCGGCGCACACGACTTGAAACAAGCGCAGGCGCGCGGGGATGTCGAGATGATGAGTGTCGCAATGGGTGTCGATGGGTATGCCGTCGACGTATTCCATGACGATATAGGCGGTGCCGTCCGCCAGCGTTCCTCCATCCAAAAGATGGGCGATGTTCGGGTGGTCGAGCTGGGCGAGGATCTGCCGCTCGATCTTGAGGCGCGACTGCACACCCCGCGCGAGTGCGCCGCTGTGCACCACCTTGATCGCGACCTTGTGCTCGAACTCCGCGTCGGCCCGCTCCGCAAGGTACACTTCACCCATGCCGCCGACACCGAGGGTGCAGAGGATGCGGTATGGCCCGATGCGGTCTGCGATCATGACTGTAGAGCATGCGCTCAGGTTCGGGCGAATCGCAAACCTCGGCGGACATTGCAGCGTTGCACGACCTGCGTGTATGAGATGGCGCTTGATGGAAAAACCGAGGAGCTCGATTCACATGCCAAACGGACATCAGCCCGGCAACCCCGCAGGATCCAAGGGACCCGGCAGCGCATCAGGAACCGCAAAAGGCGCCAGCAAGGGTGCGGCCCCGAAGGCCGGCGCCCGCAAGCGCACCAACAAGGGCAAAGCGACCGGCTCGGGCGGCGGCGTGACTCCGCAGGACAATGACAAGCCGCCGCAGAACTGAAACTGCCTGAGCGGTGAGCGAATACCAGGCGCGGCGCGTACCGCGGCGCGAAACTCTGCGAGTACGGGGGCTCGACATCCACCTGAGGCGGTGGGGGCCGGCGCCCACCGGTTCGGCGCCGCCCGTGTTCTTGCTGCACGGTTGGCAGGATACCGGCGACACTTTTCAGTTCATGGTGGATGCCTTCGAGCGGGACTGGCCGCTGGCGGCGCTCGATTGGCGCGGTTTCGGCCGCAGCGAATGGGGGCGGGACGGGTATTGGTTTCCCGATTACCTGGCGGATCTCGACGCGCTGTTGGATGAGCTCGGCATGGATCGTCCGGCGCGCATCGTCGGGCACAGCATGGGCGGCAACATCGCCAGCTTGTATGCGGGACTGCGGCCGGAGCGAGTGCGATGCGTCGTCAATCTCGAGGGATTCGGGCTGCCGCGGACCGCACCGGACCGGGCGCCCGCGCAATTGCGCAAGTGGCTGGATCAGGTCAAGTCCGTTCCTGCGCTCAAAGATTATGAGTCGTTCGAGCAGCTCGCCTCCATCATCCGACACCGCTATCCGCTCTTCTCAGAAGTACAATCGGGATTCGTGGCCCGGGCCTGGGGCAGACTCGAGGCCGACGGCCGCGTGCACCTGCTGGGCGATTCCCGCCACCGGTGGGTCAATCCCGTCATCTACAGGCGCGAGGAGGCCGAGGCGTGCTGGCGGGCAATCAAGGCGCCGATGCTGATGCTGTTGGGCGAGAAGTCCGAGTATCTGCAAAAGCTGGGTATCGATGGTACGGATGCCGTGTTTCGATCGCTGATCGCCGGCATCCAGATTGTTCGTGTCGCCGGGGCGGGTCACATGCTGCATATTGAAGAGCCCCGGCTGGTCGCCCCGCTGGTCGAGAACTTCTTGAGCGCTCACTGAAATGTCCTCGATCCGGCGCATCTACCCCACACGCTTCGGTCAGCTGCATCTTCGCAGCAGCAACGGCAAGGGCGTGCCGCTGGTCATGCTGCATCCTTCGCCGCGTTCCGGTGAAATGTGGGAGCCTCTGCAGGAGCGGCTCGCGAGGCCTGCCCATGCGCCGGATCGCCTGGGGTACGGCTTCTCCGATGCGCCGCCTTGGGCGCTGTCGCTGGAGCAATATGCCCAGAGCACCATCGACGCGCTCAAGGGCGCGGGACTGCACGGCCCGTTCGACCTACTCGGACTGCGCGTAGGTTCCATCGAGGCGATCGAAATCGCACACCAGCTCCCGAACCAGGTACGGGCGCTGCTCGCGGTGGGCATGCCGCTGTTCACAGCGGAGGAACAGCAGCGGCAGATGGAGAAATATAGCGAACAGCCGCTGAAGCCGGCGGCCGAAGGGGGGCACGTGCTGGGCGCTTGGCGCGGCTGCTTCGCGTTTCGCCAACCGCCGTACAATCTCGGCGATGCGCATCGCCGCTTCGTCGAGCACGTGCTGGCTGCCAACCCGGGCGCGGCCTTTCGTGCGGCGAGCGGCTATGCGATCGAGAAAAAGCTCAAGAGTCTCAAGACCCCGCTCACGGTGTTCGCGCCGCACGATGAGCTCATCGAGCAAACCCAGCGCGTGAAGCCTTTGTTGAAGACCGGCGACGTGTACGTCGACCTGCCCGATTTGGGCGCGGATTTGTTTCACTCGGCGACGGATCGGATGGCTGAACTCCTCAATCGGCATCTGCCCGCTTGAGTTCGGGGATCAGCACGATTTTCCCCGTGTGGCGCTTTTCCAGGAATTCCCGCTGCGCTTCGACGATGGCGCCGAGCGGATGGATACCGGCAATCAAGGGCTTGATTTCGCCGCTTTCGATGTAGCGGACGAGTTCTGCAAAAACACCCGGCTCCAGCACGGTACAACCGTAGAACCGCAAATCCTTGAGGTACAAAGTGCGCAAATCCAGCTGCACGGTCGGTCCGGCGATGGCGCCCGCCACTGCGTATCGTCCGCCGCGACGCAGCACCTCGAGCAGCGCGGGAAATTGCTCCCCACCCACCACATCGATGACCACATCGACCGATTCGTGACCGAGCGTTGCGACCAAGTCGGCGTCGCGAGGATAGACCTTCGCCGCGCCTAGAGAGCCCAGCGCTGCTGCTTTCGCGCTGCCCGCAATCGCGAGAACGGTCGCTCCGCGACGCCGCGCGAGCTGCACGGCCGCGCTCCCCACGCCGCCGGATGCGCCGGTGATGAGGACGCTCTCGCCCGCCGCCACGTTCGAACGAGTGAGCATGTTCAAAGCGGCGGAATAAGCACACGGAAAGCAGGCAAGCTCCGCGTCGGAGAGCGTGCTCGCGATCGAATGCGCATGCGCGGCGGGCGCTCGGGCATACTCCGCGAAGGCGCCGTCGCATTCCGAACCGAAATATGTGATTCCCGCGATGCCGCCGCGCGTGGCGCGAAACACCGGCTCGATCAGCACGCGCTCGCCGATGCGCGCGGCGTCGACTTCACTGCCGACCGCCACGACAGTGCCGCAGGCGTCGGCTCCCTGGATTCTCGGGAATTTCGGCGCCGCGCCCGTCCATCCCGCGTCCTCGCCTTTGGCGCCGGCAAATCCCGCCGCACCGCCGGCCGCGGTGGTGCCTTCGAGCACCGAGCGCGAATACCACGCCGTTCGCGTATTGATGTCGGTATTGTTGACTCCGGCGGCGAGCACCCGGATCAGCACCTCGTCCGCCCGCGGCACCGGCACCGGCACATCGTCGCGATATTCGAGTTGATCGAATCCGCCGTGGCCCTTCAGCAAGACCGCTTTCATGGTGCGCATCCGGCGATATTAGCCGAGTTGCATGATTTGACCATGCTCTGGGGCGCGCATACTCTGATGCGTCTTCCATCCTCGGGAGTGCGCTCATTGCGAGTGCACCAGAACGTGCCGCCACCCCTGCTAGCCCAACAATCTGGCCGAACGCCATCGACGCTCACGGCGTGCATCGCGGTATGCGCCGGCTATACGCTGGCCGGCGCAGTGGGCGTCTGGCTGCTGCACCTCATTCTGAGGCCGGACATCGCAGGCGTGGCTCCGACGCTGGGCGTCCCGTGGCTCGCCGTCGGCGCCGGCGTCGCGGGGCTGATGATTTTCGGCACGCGAGCATGGCCGGGCGTATTCGCCGGGTCGTGCATCACGTGGGGCGTCATCCAACACGACCTGTGGAGCGCCGTGCTGATGGATGCCGCGGGCGAAACGGTGAGCATCGTGCTGATCGTCTGGTTGTTCCGCATTTGGGATTACCGGCCGTCGCTCGAACGCTATCAGGATGCGCTCATTCTGGTGGCGGCGGTGGCTCTGGGGCGGATCGTTTCATCCAGCTTCGACATTCTCGCTTCGATTGCGGCCGTGTGGATGGACACCCGGCCGAACGCCGGGGTGGTTGAGGCAGCGGCGGGAGTCGGCCGCAGCGGCGAGCTGCTGGTCGTGCACCCCGCATTGTTCGCCTTTGCGCTGCGCTGGTGGGCCAACTCGACGGTCGGCGTGGTCCTCGTGGTCCCTCTGCTGGCATTTCTCGTTCCGGCCGGCGAACGGCGCCGACCGGCCACGCGCCAGGAGCTCGGGGCATGGGCGCTGGCGGTATGCGGCTGGCTGGCGGCGGCGTTGACGCTCCCGGGCTTCGCGCCGCGCTTCGCCCTGCTCGCCGGTGCGCTGGTGCTCGTGGTGTGGGCGGCACTGCGTCTTGGCGTTGCAGTCGCTTCGGTCGGAACCCTGGTGTTCTCGATGTGCGCGGCGGTCGGCTTCGGCCTCCAACTCGGAACGTTCGCGGGTATCCGGGGCCGCGAGGGTGTGGAGGTCGTGTGGGGCTTCATCGGGCTGCTGACCGGGGCGGGATTGTTCCTGACCGCTCTGCTGTCCGGCCTCGAGCGTGTCCAGCGGCAGTCGGGCGCATCGGTCGAGCGCTATCGGCGACTGTTCTTCGCCAATCCGACCCCCATCTGGGCTTACGAACTCGCCACGGGCCGGATCGTGGCCGTCAATGCGGCCGCCGTTGCGGCGTACGGCCATACGGAAGAGACTTTTTTGCGGCTGAGCCGTCACGATCTGTACGTTGCGGACAGGCCGCCGGCAGACGGGTCCGCACAGGCCGCGGCGGACGCGGTGCACGTGTGTACCGCGACCCACCGGATCGCGTCCGGGCGGGAACTCGACGTCGAAATGACGTCGGTTCCCGTTGAGTTGGACGGGACCGCGCTTCGTGTTTGCTTGATCGACGTGGTCGGCGAGCGGGAAGACCTGCGTCTGGCCGTCCTGAAGGCCACCGATCTGGTGCGGCAGCGGCTCGGCGACCAGGTTCGGGAGGGCCTCGGCCCGACGCTCGCGCGCCTCGGATCGAGCATTGGTGAACTGCTGGAAGCGGTTGGTCGCGGCATACCGGTCCGCCGAGACCGGCTGCTCTCCATAGAACAGGACTCGGTCGCCGCGACCAAGATGTGCCGCCAGCTGAGCCGCGGTGCATCCCTGATCCACTTCGTGTCGGGAGACCTCATCGAGGCGCTGCGCAGACTATCGGAGGAACTGGCGGTGGACGGCGGCCCCGAGATTCAAGTATCGGTGCACTCATTCGCTCCGCTGCGCCTGCCGCTCGAGCGCTGCGAGCACATCTACGGGCTCGCGCGCGACGCGGTGCGCGCGGCATCGCTGCGACCAAACGTGCGATCGGTGCGCGTGGCGGTGGACGTCACGAGCGCAGCGATCGAGATGAGCATCGAGGACGACGGCACGCCGGCCGAGGATGGGCAAGACCCGGACATCTCTGAAGCCTTCGCGATGGGCGTGCGTGCGTCGGCTGCCCAAGCACGGCTCGAAGTCGGAGCCTCTCCGGCCGGCGGAAATCGAGTCAAGGTCGAGTGCCGCCAAGCTGTCGACCTGCCGCCGATCGTCCCGATGGAGCGCTCCACCGCCGCAGCGGTCGAGCTGTACCGGTCATCGGCGCCCGCCGCCGCCGCACGGCGCCCTGCGGTCAACGACGCGAGCAGTTGGCTGAGTGGTTTGCTGCTGGCGTTCGCCTACGTTGCCGTCGGCGCGCTCGGCCTGCGCTTCATGCAGTATATCGACACTCGGCATGTGTCGTTCGAGCCGCCGTCGCTGGCGCTGCCGTGGCTGGCGAACGGCGTGGCGGTGGCGGGTCTGCTGCTCGGCGGCCAGCGCCTGGCTCCCGCCGTGCTCGTCGGATCCGTCGCACTCTGGCGCGGGCTTGCCCATGACCCCTGGATCACGGTACTCATCGACGGGACAGGCGAGATGCTGTGCGCCATTCTCATCGTGCGCCTGCTGGTACGCTGGGACTTTCACCGCGACTTCGATCGGCTGCGCGATCTCATCGTGCTGGTGGCCGCGGCGGCGGCTGGCCGGACCGTTGCAGCGGCGGCGGACGTCCTCGCCCTGCAGCTGACCATCGTGCTGACACCGGCCGCGCTCACGCCCGCCATGCTCCTTGGCAATTCGCCGATCCCGGGGGCGAACTTCCAATTGCCCCGGCAGGAGATGGAGTCCGTCCTGCGCTGGTGGATGAACGGCTTCGCCGGTATCACGCTGTTCGTGCCCATCGTCGTATCGGTCTCGAGCAAGCTGCGGCGGACGCTCGTGGAGCGCTGGCAGGAAGCAGCCCTGTTCGCGTTGATTCTCGGTCTCGGGGCAGTGACGGTCGCATTCGGGCCTTCGTCGAACTGGCGCCTGCTGGTGCTTGCGCTGTCGGTCGTGATCGTCGCGTGGCCGGCGGTCCGATTCGGAGTCGCACTCGCCTCGGCGGCCACGCTCGTGCTGTCGCTGGCCGCGGTACTGGGCTACAGCATCGGCCGGGGGCCTCTGGCGGCGGTGGGCGCCGCGGAGGGCGCCGGCATCGTCTGGGCCTTCATCGGGCTGCTCGCAGCGACGGGGCTCTTCCTGACCACCGTCGTCGCGGACTACCAAAGGACTCTGGGCGATCTGAAGGCTCTGCAGGCGCGCTTCGAGGCGTTCTTCGAGGCGGTTCCCATGCCGCTTTTCGTCTTCGAGGAGGCGACCGGCAGGATCACGATGGTGAACGCCGCAGCGATCCGCAAGTACGGCTATTCGCGGGCCGAATTCCTCGGCATGAACCGCCGCGCACTCATCGCCGATGCCATGGCGCCGGATGCGCCGACGGCGGCAACCGCTCTGACCGAGCGGGTGGCGACGCCGAGCGTTCACCGCGCCCGATCCGGAGTGAAATTCGAGGTTGAGCAGACCGCGACGCCCGTCAATGTCGGCGGCCGGATGGAATATCTCTGCTTCGTGATCGACGTGACCGAGCGCAACGACCTGCGCCGGCGCCTGCTCGAAGCATCCGACGTCGAGCGCCGTCGGCTCGCCCATGATCTGCACGATGAACTCGGCCAGATTCTCACCGGCATGAGCCTCGGCATCACGACCCTGCGACGGATTACGGAACGCGGCGGAACACCCAGCGTCGAGGCGGCCCAATTCCTGGCCGAAGCGATCGGTGAAGCCAGACGATCCTGCGATCGGATCCTGCACGGATTGTCGCCGCTCGAGGCGGGTGGCGGCGATCTGCTGGCCGCGCTGCGAAATCTGCCGATGCGCGTGCCACCGGGATCACGCAGCAAGTTGCGCGTGGATATCAGCGCCGAGAGCGCGCTCACGGTTGCGCTGCCGACGCGCGAACACCTCTACCACATTGCCCGAGAGTGCGTGAACAACGCGCTGAAACATTCGGGTGCGACGAGCATACGCGTATCCGCGGCGATCACGCCGGAATACATCACGCTCGCAGTCGAGGATAACGGGGCCGGCTTCGATCCGGCAGCCGGCCGCTCAAGCGGACTCGGGCTGCGATCGCTCGCACTGCGGTCCGAGGCCGTGCACGGCCGCTTGTCCATCGAGCGAAGAAGACAGGGCGGGATGCGAGTCTCCTGTCGATGCCCGCAGCCGGCGGCTTCATTCAGCTACGCACAAAATCATGAGGCCGCTCGCTAGCGTCATCGCCGCCCTATCGGCAGCGGCGTGCGTCGCCTCGCACGTCCTGGTCGGCAATGCGCGTCCACCCATCCTGCCGGAGCAAGTGCAGCTGTACCTGGAGCCGCCGGCGCGCGAATACCAGGAAATTGCGATCGTCGATGCATCGAGCCGGTATTCCTTCGCGCTGTCCGCAGAAGGAAAGGCCGAAGTGGTCATCCGCCGTCTCAAGGCGGAGGCCGCAAAATTAGGCGCCAACGGCATTTTGCTTCAAGAAATCGCCGACGAGCCCCTCGCATCGGTCGACACTGCCGTGGGCACGGAGTTTTCGAGCGCCCGAGGAAACCTCGATCTGGGCCTCCGCGCCACGGGGCTGCTGATGCGAAAATACGGGCGCGGAATCGCGGTCCACCTCGAATCCAGCCAATCGCCCGGCGGGTAGCGTCGTTGCGACGCCGATCGTCGACAGATCGGCGCCGTTACCTTACGATTTGATCCGCAAAACGGAGGCGTTGTAGCGCGTGCACCGGGGGCTGAATCTGCCGGATCTGTTTCTCGCGATTTCGCTCGGCCTGATTGCGCTCGAGGCGGCCCTCGCCAGGTGAGGCCATCGTGCGCGATCTCATCGCCGCGCATTCCTGGCGCGAATCCATCGGCGTCGTTTTTGGCCCGCCCGGCTGGAGGCCCGGCGGCCGCGGGCCGACATCGAAGAACATTCGCAGCGACTGGCACCTGCGCCAGGCGGCGCAATCGCCGCGCGCCGGCGGCTGAGCTTACCGGCATACTATCGCCACGAGCCAAATCCGCGAGCAACCATCATGAATCGACCTCCCCTGCCGCCGTTCGATGCGGGCACCGCCGCTCAAAAAGTGCGGCTGGCCGAAGACGCGTGGAACACCCGCGATCCTGCGCGCGTCGCGCTTGCCTATACGGCGGACAGCCGCTGGAGAAACCGCGTCGAGTTCCTCCAGGGACGCGACGCCATCCAAGCGTTTCTCGTGCGCAAATGGTCGCGTGAACTCGACTACCGCCTGATCAAGGAGCTGTGGGCATTCACGGAAAATCGAATCGCCGTGAGATTCGCCTATGAGTGGCATGACGACAGCGGCCATTGGTTTCGCAGCTACGGCAATGAAAATTGGGAATTCGACGAGCACGGCCTGATGCGATGGCGGATCGCGAGCATCAATGATTTGCCGATCGCGGAGGCCGAGCGCAAGTACCGGTGGCCTTTGGGGCGCCGACCCGATGATCATGCGTCGTTGAGCGCGCTCGGGCTCTGATATGGAACATCACGACCATGACCATGACCATGACCACGAACATGGCCATGGGGCCGCCGGCGAGGCGCACGATCATGCGCCGGCGCATTCGCACCGCCATTCGCACGGTCACGCGCACGGAGCGGCTGCCCAAGAGGTGAACATCCGCATGGGGATCGCGGTGGCCCTCAATTTGCTCTTCGTCGTCATCGAAGGTTGTTTTGGATTTTTATCGAATTCGGTCGCGCTGATTGCCGATGCCGGTCATAACTTGGGCGACGTGCTCGGGTTGGTCTGCGCCTGGACCGCGATGTATCTGGCGCGCCGGCCGCCGGGAGGCAATTTTACCTACGGTCTCGGACGCTCCTCGGTACTGGCCGCGCTCACGAACGCAGTGCTGCTGCTGTTGGCCTGCGGCGCCATCGCTTGGGAAGCGGCGGGTCGCATTGCCGCACCACCGGCCGTGGCCGGCGCGACGGTTGCCGGCGTTGCGGCCATCGGCATTGTTCTCAACGGCATCAGCGCCTGGCTGCTGCACAGCGGAAGTCACGATGACTTGAACCGGCGCAGCGCATTCCTCCACATGCTGGGCGATGCCGCCGTATCGGCCGGCGTGCTGGTGTCGGGCGTACTGATCTTCGTCACGGGCTGGACCTGGCTGGATCCGGCCGTGAGCCTGCTGATCGTCGCGGTCATTTTGGTGAGCACATGGGGGCTGCTGCGGGATTCGGTGCATCTGTCGCTCGACGGAGTGCCCGCGGGCGTGAACTCCAGCGCCGTGCTGTCCTATCTTGCCGGTCAGCGCGGCGTCACGGACGTTCATGACCTGCACATTTGGGCGCTCAGCACGACCAGTGTCGCGCTGACCGCGCATCTGGTGGTACCCGACCGCGAGGCGGAAGACGCGCTGTTGGGCTCGTTGGCGCCGGGCCTAAAGAAGCGCTTTCGAATCGATCACACCACCCTGCAGATCGAGCGGGACCGCTGTGATCACGGCTGCTAGGAGACAGGCTCCTAATCCTGAGGCGGGACGCCGCCGGTGATCCGCCGGGCGGCGCGATCAAATGCCGGCGCCAGCATCTTGTAAATCAGAAAAGTTGCCGCCGGCGCGACCAGCATCCATGCAAAAGCCGCGTCCATGGCGGCGTCCCACAGAGCGACGGTTCGCGCGCCGCCCTGCGCGATGGGCGCCAGCACCGCCTCGAGGGAGGCGGGCTGACGCGGCGCGCGCAGCAGCCATTCGCCCAGCCGCACGAAGGGAATGATCAGCAGAAGCTGGGCGGGTGCCATCGCCGCCTGCACGACCTGCATGGCCGCCAGATTCAATCGGAACAGCAGCGCGATGGCCGCGCAAAGAAGCGTCGAGGTGCCCAGAATCGGGATATTGCCGACGACCACGCCGATGGCGACGCACAATGCCAGCCGCTCCGCCGACACGCCTTGCTGCAGCAGCCTCCGCAGCGGATCCCGGATCCGGCCTCGCAGCCCGCCTTTCACGAGCGATGCGTCGCCGGCCGCGGGCGCGCGCGCCGCGTCGGCTCCGCCGTGAAAGGATCCTCGGGCCAGTAATGCTTGGGGTATCGGCCCTTGAGATCCTTCTTTACGTCGTGGTACCCACGATTCCAAAAGCTCACCAGATCGCGCGTGATCTGCACGGGTCGCCCGGCCGGCGAGAGCAGCTTCAAGAGCAGGGGCAGTCGGCCGCTCGCCACGCTCGGTGTCGCGCGCAGTCCGAACATCTCCTGCAGCCGCACCGACAGCGTCGGCGCCTCGCCGTCAAGATAATCGATGGGAATTCGCGAGCCGCTCGGCACGGCGAAATGCGTCGGAGCCTCGCGCTCCAGTATCGCGCCTTGCGCATAGGATAAGCGCGAGCGCAGCGCGCTCGCCAAATCCAGCCGCGCAAAATGGTCGCGGCGAACCAGCCCCGTGATCCATGGCGCCGCCCAATCCTCGAGCGTCGCGGTGAGAGCGGCGTCGCAGAGGTCGGGCCACGGATCCGGCGCGGGTACCGACATTTTGAGCATCAGCCCAACGCGCGCCTGCCATTGGCGAAGTTCCTTAGACCAAGGAAGGGCTGCCAGCCCCATTTGACGCAGGCCGCTGAGCGCAGCTTTCTGCACCTCGAGCGGATCCGGCCGGCGGATCTCGCTCGATTCGAGTACGAGCGCGCCCAGACGCCGCTCGCAGCGTGCCCGCACCGCCTGCTCGCGCTCATCCCAGGCGATTTCGCGGTGCTCCGAGATATGGGCGGCGAAGTGCCTCTCGAGATCGGCCGCCTGGATGGGAGCGGCCAGAAATATCCGCGCTTCGCGCTCCGCGCCGTCGAGTTCCGCGGCAACGATGAACTCGGATTTGGCGAGCGCCTGAGGCTCCGCAAATCGGGCGCCCCGGCCGTTTGCCAGCAGGTACCTGCCGCCCGTGTCGCGCGCGCGGCCGATGCGATCCGGGTATGCCAGGCCGACGAGCAGCCCGGTCCATTCATCCGCGTCCGCCGCTTCGCGAGAGCCGTTGCTGAACTCGCGCTGCCAGATCGTCGAGCTGCGAGCGGCCTGCTGCAAGGCGCGCGCATCGATGCGGAGTCCCGCGGGCAAAGCCCGCACGCGGCTCCGCAGTGCGCTCACCCGAAGCCGCAAATCCACATCGCGCGCGCCCGGCGCGGCCCGCAGCACATCCCGTTCGCTCAACAGCGCAGCAAGATCGCAGGCCAATCGGGCCGCTCCCATCTCGCGCGCTTTGACCAGCATGTGGGCCAGGCGGGGGTGGGCTCCCGCCATGGCCAGAGTGCGGCCATGCGGCGTGATCCGTGCGGCATCGTCGACCGCCTCGAGTCGCCGCAGCAAATCGCGCGCCTGAGCAAGGTGCGCGGCGGGCGGCGGGTCCAGCCAGCGCAAGCGGGCGGCGTCGCCGGCGCCCCAGCAGCAAAGTTCGAGTGCGAGGGGAGCGAGATCGGCGTGCAGAATCTCGGGCGCCGTCTGCGGCGCGAGGGAGGCGTGCGTCCCTTCGGACCAGAGCCGGTAGCAGTGGCCCGCGCTCAAGCGGCCGGCGCGGCCGCGGCGCTGATCCGCCGCCGCCTGCGAGACTTTCCCGGTTACCAGCCGGCTCATCCCGGTCGCAGGGTCGAACTCTGCGTAGCGGCGCAATCCCGAGTCGACCACGACTCGAATGCCCTCGATGGTCAGGCTGGTTTCGGCAATGGAGGTCGCGAGGACTATTTTTCGCTGTCCGGCGGGCGCCGGCTCAAGCGCCGCGTCCTGGGCGGCGGCCGACAGTTCGCCGTACAGCGGCAGCACGCAGACGCGATCGAGATGCGATTCTTGCAGCGCGCGCTGCACGCGGCCGATCTCGGCGGCGCCCGGCAGGAAGCAGAGGATGTCGCCGCCGTGCCGCTCGAACGCCATGCGAAGCGCCAGTGCGGTCTGCGCCTCGATTGAGATCTCGGCGCGGCGCGCGATATGGTGGGTCTCGACCTCGAAGCTGCGGGCCTCGGCGGCGACTACGGGCGCCTGATCGAGCAGGCGCGCGAGCGGCTGCAGGTCGAGGGTGGCCGACATCACCAAAAGGCGCAGCTTCTCGCGCAGCGTTTCCTGAGTCTCGATGCACAGCGCGAGACCGAGATCGGCATTGAGGCTGCGCTCGTGAAATTCGTCGAAGATGACGCAGTCGATGCCGGACAGCTCCGCATCGGCCTGCAGCATGCGGGTGAGAATGCCTTCGGTCACGACCTCGATGCGCGTGTCCCGGCCCACCCGCGTATCGAGCCGGGTGCGGTACCCCACGGTTTTACCGACGGGTTCGCCCAGCAGATGCGCCATGCGCTGCGCCACGGCGCGCGCCGCGATGCGGCGCGGTTCCAGCATCAAGATCTTGCCTTCACCCAGCCACTCGTTGTCCAACAAGGCAAGCGGGACCACGGTGCTCTTGCCCGCGCCCGGCGGAGCTTGAAGCAGCACACGATTGTGCGCTGCCAGCGCCTCGGCCAGCGGACGCAGCGCATCGTTGATCGGAAGGACCGGCAATCTTGGATAGTGCATGTGCCCGCTAAGATACCCCATGGTAGGATGCCGAGCGTCGGGCCTGTAGCTCAGTTGGTTAGAGCAGGGGACTCATCAGTTAATGGTGCCTTCACATCGTAAGGTGTGAAGTGGACGGGATGAATTCAGGGAAACCTCGACAGCTTCGAGCTGATGGCAACCCTGAGCCAAGCCGGCGGTACACCGCCGGAAGGTGCAGAGACTACCTGAGCGCTACAGTGCGCTTAATGACAGGCACGAGCGTCCCGCACCCTATACGGGTGAAGAGATAGTCCACTCCCTCCGGAAACGGTGGGATCGAGTGAATCCCTTGGTCCTCGGTTCGAGTCCGAGCGGGCCCACCAATTCGACGCTTGTGCTTTGCGCCATGGTGGCGAGCGCGAGACCAATGCGCTATAAACTAGCACTTATGAATCGCTCCTCCGCATTCAATCCTCTGCGGTTCGTGGAGACCATCGTCCCGGCCAGGCCGCGCGAAGCGCTGATCGCGGAGCGCGCATACTTCAGGGCCGAGCGCCGTGGCTTCGAGCCCGGGCACGAGGGCGAGGACTGGCTCGCGGCGGAAGCCGAGGTGGATCAGCTGCTGAGCGGCGGCGGCGAGAATATCTAGAACCGCCGCTCGAGATACAGCACGGCGCTTTCGATCTTGTAGAAGCTGTCGGGCCTCGACGTCTGCACGTCGGTTGCGAGGATGTGATCGCGCGCGACGTTCTGCGCGTAGCGCAAGTCGAAATCCAGATCCCATTTCGGAAGCCAGCGGGGAAGGAAACTGCGCCACTGCACCCCCGCCCCGCCATAGATCGAATACGCCGGCGTTGCCAGATTGTAGCGGTCGACCCCGGCGAACAGGCCGAGAGCGAATGAATCGCTGTAGCGGTGGCGGTAATCGACGGCGCGAAAGCCGATCAGCGAACCGCCGTTGACCTCGTCGAACTCCAGGCGCACGCCAAGGTCGCCTTTTTCGGTCACGGCGCGGCGCGCGCCCACGGCGAAATGCGGATCGGGCTGGAGCGAGGTCTTGGTGTTCGGTATGGGCGGCCCCGGGCTGTAGCGCACTTCGTTCACGTTCGCGCCCGCATCGACGAACACTTCGGCGCCATGCTCGTTCGGGCCGCCGCTGTACGATTCGTCTTCCACCGTCCCGTCGTCGCGAGTGTGCTCATCGCCGCCGTAGCGCACGAATCCCGACAGCCGCGAGAAGGACTCCCCGTAAACATCGCGCCCCGCGAGTACCTCGCCGCCCACCGTCACGCCGTTCCACGGCCGCGAGTAGGTCAGCGTGAAATCATAATAATGATGGTACGGAAAGGCGGGGGGCGCGCCCGGGTTGAATACGCGTTCGTCGCCGCCGTAGTAATTCTGATTGACCACCGTGCGCACCCGCTCCTGCAGGTAGCCGCCGAACGGCGGCTCCCAGCCGATGCGCAGCATCTGGCTGCGCGCGCCCAAGCCGTCGCCGAAGTTGCGCTCCTGGGCGCCCCAGTTGCCCTCCACGATGCCGTCATTGGTCGTGCCGTCCAGAAAAATATAGTGCACGTACCATTGGTTCTGCCACTCCGACACTTCGTAGGTGAGGTCGAAGTGGCGCCAGATGCGGGGGAAATCGATGCCCACCGATGTCATGACGTCGCCGAGCAGGTAGCTGCCGCCGTCGGAAGTATTTTCGCCGCCATACTGGAAATACACGGCGAACGGGGTCTTGCCGGGATAAATGAAGCGACCGATGTAGGACGCTTGTTGATTTCCCTCGTTCTGCGACGCGCCGCTCGGCTTCCAGAAATCGCGCAGCAGAAAGCTCGCCGAATCGGGCAGGCCGCTGCCGCCGCCGTATTGCAGCAGGCGGTTGACGCCGAACGACCAGCCGGGATAGGGCTCGATCGACAATTGCGTGAGGAACAGCTTGGGATTGCCCCTGCTCGCGATGCCGTTGTAGAGAATGTTGTCGCCGGGCAGGCTGTCGCCGCTGTTGCTGCCGGTCTGCGACTCGCGCGCCAAGGAGAACTGATACAGGAAGCCGAGCCGGGTCAGCGGTTCCCAATTCGACAGCGTCACCGACGGCATGGTCGGCGCTTCGGTGCTGATGAGCGCGCTGCTGTCGGTCAGGGGCGACAGCCAGTGAGGCAGGTAGCCGGCATCGAGCTGGGCCCCACTGAAGCCGAGGCTCAGCGCGCTGCCGGTCGCATTGGTGCGTCCCGAGTAGGCGACCACTCCGCCGCTGGCGAGCAGGTAGTCGCTGGGCTGCACGTACGCACGCGTAGAGACCTCCCAGTCGCTGGTCGAGGGCAGTCCGTACTCGTTGGGTACGACCACGTCGGCGCCATGTTCGCGCGTCACGGTCGCGCTGGCGTGCGTCACGCCATAGTCGCGCGAGTAGCGCTCCAGATACCGCTGCACCTTCGTGCATAGCGGCTTGTCGACTTTGCAGGCCTGCGGCAGCGCCAATTTCACCAATTCGACGGCAATCGGCCTCTTGAGCACCGGCTCGTCGGCGAGGATCAGCACGCGCTCGACCTGCCGCTCGATTTCCGGCTCGAGATTGAGCGGGAGGTAGGCGCTGACCCCGTCAGCCGATGCCGGTTTGACGGCCGCGAGCAGCAGGCAGGCCAGCGCGAGCGGACGGCAGGAGCTCTTGATCCATGATGCCACGATGCTCAAATGATCTCTTTGTTGGTAGGCGAACGGTCGAATTAAACCGAGAAGTACACGACACCACGCGATCGACGGTCAAGCGTTTTGTGATGCGCAAACTGGCGCTGTCCCGGCGGAAGCATTAGGCTAGATATTTGCAAATCTGTTTGCCGAAGGACCGCCGTGTATTTGCCGCCGCATTTCGAGGAAGGGCGCGTCGAGGTCATGCAGGCGTTGATGCGTGCCCACCCGCTCGCTGCGTTGATCACCGTGGGCGAGGACGGCATCGTCGCCAACCACATACCGGTGGCGACCCTGGCGTCTCCGGCGCCGTATGGACTGCTGAGAGGCCATGTCGCGCGCGCCAATCCGCTCTGGCGCCGGCACCGCGAAGGCGATCCGGCGCTCGCGATCTTTCAGGGTCCGCAGACCTATATCTCGCCGTCGCTGTACCCGACGAAGCGTGCGACCGGCGAGGTGGTTCCGACTTGGGATTATGCCGTGGTGCACGCGCGCGGCAGCGTGCGATTCGTGCAGGACGCCGCATGGCTGCGTGCGCTGGTGGCGGGGCTCACCGAGGCGCACGAAGCGGCGCGAACGGCGCCCTGGCACATTGACGACGCACCCACCGACTACCTCGATCGCATGCTCTGCGCCATCGTGGGATTCGAGTTTTCGATCAGCGCCTTGACCGGCAAGTGGAAAGTCAGCCAGAACCGCAACCCGGCGGATCGGCAGGGCGTGGTCGAGGGCTTGCGCGCGGCCGGCGATGCGCAATCCCGCGAGATTGCGGACATGCTCGAGTCGCGCGGCGGCGGAACCGCCGCTCGCTGAAGCCCCTCCCGAAGGCCGCTCGCCTCATGAAGTGGTCAGTGCTCGATCAATCCCCTGCATCTGCGGGTCGCTTGGAAGAGGCCGCGATACGCGATTCGCTCGTACTGGCACGAGACTGCGATGCCTTGGGATACGAGCGCTTCTGGGTGTCCGAGCATCACAATGCCGCGAGCATCGTCGGCACGGCGCCGGAGGTCCTCGCGGCGGCCATCGCGGCCACCACGAGGCGCATTCGAGTCGGCAGCGCAGGAGTGATGCTGCCGCATTATTCAGCGCTCAAAGTCGCTGAACAGTTTCGTGTGCTGGAGGCCATTGCACCGGGGCGCATCGACTTAGGGGTAGGCCGCGCACCCGGATCGGACGGGCTGACCGCGCGCGCCTTGAATCCACATTCGAGCGCCGACGATTTTGCGCGACAGGTGCAGGAATTACAGCACTGGGTTTGCGGCACTACCTTCCCGGAAGGCTATCCCTACCGCAACATCGTCGCGCACCCCACGGGCCCCACCAGCCCGCAGCTGTGGATCCTGGGCAGTTCCGGCTACGGCGCGCAATTAGCCGCACATTTTGGCCTGCCTTACGCGTTCGCGTACTTCTTCAGCGACGGCGCTGGCGTAGACGAAGCGCTCGGCTTGTATCGCCGCAACTACCGGCCCAGCGAGCGGTATCCGAAGCCCTGCGCGACGATCTGCGTCTGGGCCCTGGCCGCGGAAACCGCCCGCGAGGCGCAGCGATTGCTGACGGCGCGCGAGCATTGGCGGGTGGGCTTCGAGAAGGGATTGCGGCTGCCGCTGGCATCGCCGGAACAGGCCGCTGCTTATCCTTACACGCCCGCGGAGCAGGCCATGATCGACAAGCTGCGCGCCGCCGCCTTGGTAGGCACCGCGGGCCAGGTGGCAGATCGGCTGCACGAGCTTGCGCTGCGGCTGCAGCTCGAGGAAATCGTGATCAACACGTGGACCTTCGATCCGGAGGCGCGGCGGCACTGCTATGCGCTGCTGGCGCGTGCTTTTGGTCTGCACCGCGCAGCGCCGGCACCGTGAGCGTCATCCGGTCCGAGCGTCTGCAGCTGCGCAAACTCGAGTTGGCGGACGACGAATTCATATTGCGGCTGTTGAATGAGGACTCGTTTCTGCGCTTCATCGGCGACAAGGGCGTAAGATCGCTCGCCGACGCCCGCGAATACATTTTGAAGGGTCCCATGGACAGCTACCGGCGCTTCGGCTTCGGGCTGTACCTGGCGAGTCTGCTCGACAGCGGCCTTCCCATCGGCATCTGCGGCCTGGTGAAGCGCGATGCGCTCGACGACGTCGACGTCGGCTTCGCGTTTCTGTCTCAGTTCTGCTCGAAAGGCTACGCCGCCGAATCCGCCGCAGCGGTATTGGCGTACGGCAGGCGGCAATTGCATTTGCGGCGCATCGTGGCGATCACCGCTGCCGACAATCACGCTTCGATCGCTGTGCTCGAGAAAATCGGACTGAAATTCGAGCGCGCGATCAGGCTCTCGGAGCACAGCCCGGAGCTCATGATGTACGGTCCGGCGGCGGCCCCGGAGCCCGGATGAAAAGGGGGGCGGCTCTACCGGAACTGCTGGTATTCTCGAGGCGAGCCAGCGATTGAACCTCCCGGAGCCACCCCATGCACCCATTTCCGCACCATTACGTAGTCAACGCCTCAGTACGCCCCGATGGGGATGTGCCGCTCTCCTGCGAAGGGGTGCGGGTCATCGAATCGGCGCCTCCCAAGGAATTCGACGGCCCCGGCAATCAGTGGTCGCCCGAAGGGCTGCTGACCGCGGCGGTGGCGGATTGCTTTGCGCTCGGATTTCGCGCGATAGCTGCCGCATCCAAGTATGCGTGGGTCAGCCTCGAGTCGAGCACCCATGGCACGCTGGACCGCATCGAGGGCAAGATGCGCTTCACGCGCTTCGTGACGAATGCCAGGCTTCACGTGCCGGCCGGCGCGGATGTCGAACGGGCGCGCAGGCTGCTCGAGAAAGCCGAACAGACGTGCCTGGTCGCCAACTCTCTCAGCAGCGAGCGCCTTCTCACGGTGGAGGTCGTCGCCTGCTAGCGCTCGCGCAGCGAGCGGCTCAGGGACGGAGTCTATTCCCAGGCGCTTCGCGCCGAATCTAACGGGGCCGCCGCGGCGGCCCCGCCCCTAAAGTCGGGGTCGGAACGACCCCGTTGAAGTTGCGCGAAGCGCACGATTAGTCTGGCTAGTCGTCCATCAGGAAGCTGCGCAGCTGCTCGCTGCGGCTCGGGTGGCGCAGCTTACGCAGCGCCTTGGCTTCTATCTGCCTGATGCGCTCACGGGTCACGTCGAACTGCTTGCCGACCTCCTCGAGCGTGTGGTCGGTATTCATGTCGATGCCGAAGCGCATGCGCAGTACCTTCGCCTCGCGCGGAGTGAGCTGCGCCAGCACCGAGTGGGTGGTTTCGCGCAGGGACTCGGTGGTAGCCGAGTCGATCGGGGAGGACACGGACGTGTCTTCGATGAAGTCGCCCAAGTGCGAATCCTCGTCGTCGCCGATCGGAGTCTCCATCGAAATGGGCTCCTTCGCGATCTTGAGCACCTTGCGCACCTTGTCCTCCGGCATTTCCATGCGCACGGCCAGCTCCTCGGGCGTCGGTTCACGGCCCATTTCCTGCAGCATCTGCCGTGAAATCCGATTCAGCTTGTTGATCGTCTCGATCATGTGCACCGGGATGCGGATGGTCCGCGCCTGGTCGGCAATGGAGCGCGTAATGGCCTGGCGAATCCACCAGGTCGCGTAGGTGGAGAACTTGTAGCCGCGGCGATACTCGAATTTGTCGACGGCTTTCATCAGGCCGATGTTGCCTTCCTGGATCAGGTCGAGGAACTGCAGGCCGCGATTGGTGTATTTCTTGGCGATCGAGATGACGAGGCGCAGATTCGCCTCGACCATTTCCTTCTTCGCCTGCCGCGCCTCGCGCTCGCCCTTCTGCACCATCTGGACGAGCTTGCGGAATTCCGGGATCTCGAGTCCCGTCTCGGTCGCGAGCGACTGGATTTCGCTGCGGATCTCCTTGACCGGGGTCTTGTCGGCGGCGACGAACTCCTTCCAGCCGCGCGTCGTCAGCTTCGAGATGCGCAAGAGCCATTTCGGATCGAGCTCCGAATTCTGGTAGTTCTTGAGGAAGTCCTCGCGGCTCACGCGATGGGCCTCGGCCATCCGCATGAGGCGG